>JAFYQF010000015.1 GCA_017559905.1 bacterium | reverse complement strand
GCATTAGTAAATACAATAGAAGTCCACGCAGCGTTTCTAACACCTTGTTCAGAAGAAGAAACATTTTTGAATTGCACTTGTTCTAACGTAATCAAACCGTTGTCAATAGCGTATTTAAGGTATTCAGGGCTATTCATATCTCCATCTTTAAGTACAGCCCAGCTTTGTTCAGTAGTAGATTTAGAAGCCCAGCCGGCATCAGGGTCGTAAGCACCGTTGTTTCCGAAACCACCTTTGAAGTTAGAAACACCATTCATTCTGTTCCAAAGGTTAACGTACCATTGAGCTTCGTCAAGGTCAGTCGCTACACGAACAGTTTTTGAAAGGTATTTTTCAATATTAGTGTATTCTTCAGGCTTTTGAGCTTCCCAAGCTTCAACATCTGCTTGATAAGCATCTTCGTTAACACGTTCTTTAAGCTCTGGTTGTTGAGGTTCTCTAGTTTTCCATTCTTCAAGAGCACGTTCATAAGCTTCTGTATCTGGAACTTGAGGGATTTCAGGTGGGTCTTTTGGAATTGTAATGTCTGCCAAAACACCTTTTAAATCGTGTTCAATGATGTGATAATATCTTTGTTTTAAAGCTATCCATACAGGGTCACTATCGTCACCAACTTTACCGTTATCACCATTTGCATAGGTAGCGATATCTTCCATTAGGGTTGTGATTTTATCTGATAGTAATTCATTACCATCGCAAGCTTCGTTTCCACAATCTAAGTTTACGTCAGTATCGTAAAAGTTGTGGTCGTGGCTATCTGAACAAGAATTTTCGCCACAAGCATTCTTACCTCTTATTGCTTCTGTAATTTTACGCATTATTACACCATCACCCTCAGTGCCATCTATTCCACCTTCAGGTGTATTCCACCACCAACGACCTTGCCATATATCATCATTGCCTCCAATTAGATGTCCCAAAACATGGTTAAAGTGTCTTACTATGTTGTATTCAGATGAAGCTGGGTTAGAAGAGCAAGTAAAACATCCTCCAGCAGTACCATTCATAAATGCATCATATAAGCTCCAAGTTTCATCATTTGGATCTGCTGGTGGTGGAACATAGTTGGGGTCATCCATAGTGAAATCATCTTGGGTAGGTTCTTCGTTTTCCCATCTTTGATGAGCAGTTTCATATTCTTCAGGTGTCATTGGTGCCCAATATTGTTCTATATATTTAGGATTATTTCTATCAGGAGCTTGAGCTTGCCATTCTTCTAAATCTGCAAGGTATTGGTCATTTGATTCAATCCAAACAGGATTTACGTATTCCATAGTAATACCTTCGCCTATATCAGCTAAAACTCCGTATTTATCAAGGAATTCTTCAAGAGTGTTAGAATTTTGGTAGTTAGCAGCATCTCTTTCAGAAACTAGAATTTGACCAGCAGAATTGATTAGACCATATTGGTTTTTCAATTCACCATATTGAGTAAGAGCTGCACCAGATAAATCATAACTTACGATATCGCCGTTAGCGTTATAAGTGTTAAATAGGTATTGAGTTTTGTTTAAAGCTTTAACGTATTTATCACTAGCTTGGTCTGTAGCGTTAGCTAAACGAATTTTTGCATTAGAAATGTTTTGAGATTGAAGTTCGATGTTGTTCAATCTTGCGGTGATAGTAAGCAATCTAGCTTGTGATGCCGCCATTCCCATTGTTTTCGTTTCCTTTTGTAATTAACCTATTTGTATTTTCAGTCGGCTAAAAAGGATGAAAACTTTAATATATAAGAGTTAATGTTAATATTTTTTAATAAATAAAAAAGCCGTACCACTGTCTATCGAAACCGTCAAATCAATATATAGGCAAATATTTTCTACTTTTAAAATTACGACACCCGCAAAGGTCACTTTAGTGCTGCTATGTTTCCATCCTGACACGGTTCAGAGTTTTACGCCACCATAACCTTAAATCTCAACAAAAATATTAACTTCTACATTGTCCAACGACCTCTCACAACAGGCTCTGCACCCCGCATAAACTTCGGGTCGAGGGATTGCACTTCCCCGTGGAGTACGGCTTAAAATTAATTCTATCACGAAAAATATTATATGCAAAGGCTAGTTGTTTATTAATCTAATGTCTAATGTATTTTCTTATTAATTTTATTATTCTGTTTTAGAAAGGAGGTTATATGACTGTTAAACTTCAATTTTATAGATGTCCTATATGTAAAAACCTTGTTCAAATTTTACATGAGGGCGAAGGTTCTCTTATCTGCTGTGGTCAAGAAATGGATCTTTTACAAGCAAAAACTGATGAACAAATGGCAGAAAAACATGTCCCTAAATTTATGTTAGGTGAAGACGGTTCAGAATTTATACAGGTGGGTTCAATTCCGCATCCTATGACAGATGAGCATTATATTGAGTTTATTGAAACAGTGTCAGATGACAAAAATTTGGTTTCAATTACTTTCTTGTATCCAAATCAAGAGCCTAAAAAAATGCTTAATAATTCTGTTGTTATAAATAAAGCATATGAATACTGTAATTTACATGGATTATGGGAGGGAAAACGTGATTAGTGATAAAATTCAGAGCATACTTAATGAGCAAATTAATAAGGAATTCTATTCCGCTTATTTATACTTGGCTATTTCTGCATATTTCGATGAAATTGGGCTTAAGGGCTTTTCTAATTGGGCGCGTGTTCAAGCTAGAGAGGAAGTAGATCACGGGATGATTTTATTTGACTATATAATTGAACGTCAAGGTTCTGTAAATCTAACACCAATAACTTCTCCCGAAGCAAGATATGGATCTCCTCTTGAAGTTTTTGAATTAATATACTCACACGAAAAATACGTAACAGAAAGCATAAATGGCGTTGCTAATATGACTGATGAAGAATGTGACCTTGCAACAAGATATTTTATAAATTGGTATATATCTGAACAAGTGGAAGAAGAATCTAATGTTGATGATATTATCAAAAAGTTAAAAATGTTTGGTGCTGACAAAGCTTCGTTATACCATATTGATAAAGAATTACTGACAAGAGCTTACAAACCACATACATACAACGCATAATCAAATTTTAGGTGTCAAAATAACTTGGCACCTAATTTATTTATTTTTTGTAACAAGTTGCTTAAATAGATAATTTTATTATAATTTGGATATATAGACTGGTAGGTTATGGGAAAAAGTTTCAAGTATAAAGATTTTGTAAATAAGTTAAGATTTCAAGTCGGAGGCGTTTGCCCTGAAGAGTTTGGTGAATATGGAGAAAAATACATTAGAGGCTTTGTTCACGCTCATTCTTTAAAGGCTGGAAAAGCTTTGCACGATGAAAATTCAGTAAATTCAGAAGCCTGCGAAGTAATTACACAAAGTATAGCTGAATGGACTTTTCACAAGATTATTGACCTTTTAAACGGAGAAGTGCCTGAAGTTTTCCATGAACGCATTATTTCAAAAGTTAATGAAGCTATATATGACTATTTGGTTGACGAAAACCACCAGTGTCCTCTTACGTGGGAAACCTATAATGAGCCAGATATATTATTAACTTTAGAATCAGTTGTAAAAGATACATATCAAGACGCTTTAAGACAACTATATTCGGATAAAGGAATTTGCAAAGACACTTATACCTGGGCTATGACTCAATCTCACATCGACGATGAAGAACCTGATACAGAGTCAAGTGTAGCTAAAGAAGATAAATTTATCTTAAATTCTAAACCTCAAATCCCTTATAAGGAGTTGTTTTTTACTGCTCCATTTTTATTTTCGGTTGATATTATTGGTATAGTTATTGCCATTGTTGGTATTATTCTTGCTTCTATAACAACCTATTTTTCAGTTTTTCCTTTTATAATAGTTTTAATTTGTTTTATTTTTGCTCTTTGTGCGCGAATTATTCGTAATTTATATAACATGAGCTATAGGCAAAAATGTAATTTGGAAACTGAAATTGAAAACCTAGAAGATGCTGTTAACCCAAACTCTATGTATCAACGTTTAGGTGTTGATGTAATTAGTATGCAAGTCGGTTTTGGTTTGATTTATTTAGCTGATCCTGAACAAAAGAACAAATTACTTCCTGCAATAGCAAAATTAAGAAAAGATTTAACTGATGAATTAGGGTATATCATCCCAAATATCAGGATAATGGATAATTCTAAATTAAAATCTAATGAGTGTATTATTTCAATTAGAAATACTGTTAGAGAGAGATTTTTTGTCGAAACATCAGCGCTTGAAAAAGAAGATGTTATTGTTAAACACTTGAGAAATACAGTAATCAAGCATGCAAATGACATTATATCTAAAACTGATATTTTAAAATTGATGGAAATTGTAAGAACACAAGATCCAACATTAGTGAATGATTTAATTCCTGAATTAATTTCTGCTGTTGATTTTAGGCGAATAATAGTTAATTTTATAAGAGAACAAGTTTCAATCAAAGATATTATTCTAATTTTTGAGCGTTTATGTGATTTTGCAAGGTTTAACAAAGAACCAAATGTCTTGAATGAACGTTTGCGTTCAGAATTAGGTGCAGCGATTTGCTTGAGTCATTCTGTTTTGGAAAAAGATGCAAATAAACCTACGCTTTATGCGCTGACATTGAGTAATGCTTACGAAAAACTACTAGAAAAATCTGTTCAATATACTGAAATAGGTGTTATGTTTATGCTAAAACCAGCTCAAGTTGAAAAGCTTATTAAAGCTGTTGAAGTAGCTCTTTTAGCTACTAAAAAGCATTCAGATAACGTTGTTCTTTTGGTAGCACCAAGAATACGATTGCCGTTATTTGGCTTGTTATCAAGGCATTTTGAAAATATAAAAGTATTGTCTTTTTCTGAATTAATAACCGATATTAATGTTGAATGTATTGGAGAAATTAAGTAATGTCTAGAGATTTTTCACCAAAAGAATTTGCTCAAAATTTAGCTGACCAAGCAAAGGATTTAGTGCCTGATGATTTGTCATCTGAACATAAAGAGAATTTAGTTGAGACATTACACACCAATACTTTACTCGCGGCAGAAGCCCTAGTAAAAAGGGAACATGATTGCTACAGGGATGATGCAACATGTGAAGTTATCTCTCAAATAATTGCAGAATGGACATTCCACAAATACGTAGACTTATGTAGAGCTGGAATCCCAGATGAATTTTTTCAAGGTATTTTGCAAAAAATAGGATATGAAATTTATGAATATGTAACTGAAGCAACAGAAAAGGGCGTTGATACGTCTATAATTTTGTCAAATACAGAATCATTAGTTCAAAAAACTTATAAAAAAGCTTTGCTTGAACTTAAAAAATCAAAAAAAATATCTTCTAAGATTGCAGAACGAGGACTATTTATATCAAACATTGATAAAATGTGTACAGAAAAACTTGAACAAGAAGCTATTGAAGAACGTAAAAAGAAAAAACGAGCTTTTTGGGGCTTTATCGAAGAATTTGAATTCTTTGTTACACTATATTCTTTGCTAATGGGAGTATATACATTTGTTTTTTACGGATATGATATATTTATCTTTAAAGCTTTTTGCATATTGTTTGTCGTTTCAATTATTTCTTTAGCTGACAAGTTAATTAATGGTAAAAAATCTTAAGTATATTGCGAATTTGTAACTAATTTGTGCTAAATAAAAAAATAATTTATCATATAATTATTATGATTAGCAGTAAGATTATTGTAGTTGATGATGAAAAAATGGTTACTTTAGCCTTCAAAACCCTTTTTACGGTCGAGGGTATAAAGGGTGGTGAATTCTTTAATTCGCCAGTTGAGGCTTTAGAATATATGAAAACTCAAACTCCGGATTTAATTATTTCTGATTTTATGATGCCAGAAATGAATGGACTAGAGTTTTTGAGAGAAGCAAAAAGACTTTACCCTGAAACAAGCATGATTCTTTTGACTGGATATGCAGACAAAGAAAATGCTATAAAAGCTATCAACGAAGTCGGTTTGTACAAATATATTGAAAAACCTTGGGATAACGATGATTTATTAATGAACATTAAAAATGGTATTGAGAGAAGTCATTTGTTATCAAAGTTAAGAGAAAAAATTGCAGAATTAGAGGATGCGAAAAAACAGTTAGAAATTTATTCTAATGATTTGGAAAGACTAGTTCAAGAACGTACTCACGATTTGTCGCAAGCTAATCAAAAACTATCAGGCATAATTAATCATAGTGCAGATGGTATTATTATTCTTGATGGAAGTGGAAGAATTGAGCAAGTGAATCCAGCTTGCGAAAACCTAACTGGTTTAAATGACACAGGGTTGATAGGAAAGCCTTTCTTACAAATAGTAAGAGGCTGTAAGATAGATTTGGTATCTAGTGATGATGGCTTGTTTGGTATTAATTCTGATAATTCAGAAGTTTTGCTAAAAGATTGTGTAATTGTAAACTCATTAAGTGGAAATCAAACTCCTGTTGATATTAACTTTGCGGCAATTTATGCTGATGATGAAGATACGCCTGAAAAATATGTAGGTGTAATTCGTAATGTGAGCAGACAAAAAGAAATTGAACGATTGAGAGATGATTTTATTGCAACATTAACTCACGATTTGAGAACACCTCTTTTGGCTGCTATTCAAACATTAAAATTCTTTTTAGATGGGTCTTTGGGCGAGCTTGAAGAAAAACAAGCTGTTTTACTATCAACAATGTTGCAAAGTAATGAAGATTTGTTAGGTTTAGTTAACGCTTTACTAGAAGTTTATAGATTTGACAGTGGTAAGCTTGAGCTTTGCAAAACTGTATTTGCACCAAAAACTTTGGTAGAACAAAGTGTTGAAGAATTGTTACCATTGGCTCAAAAGAAAAATATTAATTTAACTTTCGAATGTGACTTTGATGAAAAATTAGAAATCCACGCAGACAAAGGTGAATTGAAACGTGTAATAACAAACCTCTGCGGGAATGCGGTTAATTACACAAACAAAGATGGCATAATAAAAGTTCTTTTAAAATCTCAAGCTGGAGATTTAATATTTTCAGTTGAAGATAACGGAAACGGTATTCCACAAGCAGATATCCCTCATTTATTTATGAGATTTTCTCAAGGTACAAGCAAAAAACGTTCAACAGGAACAGGTTTAGGCTTATACCTATCAAGACAAATTATTGAAGCTCACGGTGGAAAAATTTGGGTTGAAAGTAAATTAAACGAAGGTAGTGAATTTACTTTCTTGTTGACAGATGTAGTTAAGAATAAAGAAGAAAGACAGGTTACAAATGGTTAGGGTACTAATAGTTGAAGATCACGATATGGCAAGAATGGGTTTATCCGTTATCTTGAGCAAAAACCCTAATATTGAAATAGTTGATATGTCTGCTGATGGACAAGACGGCGTAGATAAGGCGTTAGCGATTGAACCTGATGTTGTAATTATGGATATTGGACTACCTACAATCGACGGCATTGAAGCAACACGCAAAATTAAGTCATCTAATCCACATATTAAGGTTTTGATGTACACTTCAAGAGAAGAAGAAGAAGATATATTTGATTCTTTCAAAGCTGGTGCTGATGGTTATATTACCAAAGGTGCAACTTCAGAACAAACTGTGTCCGCTGTTTTGGCAGTAAGTGAAGGTGCAGCTTGGCTTGACCCTGCGATTGCAAAGGTAGTGTTGACTAACATCAACAAAACTTCTTCTTCAACAGAACGTCGTGGAGAAATTAATTATAAACTAGGTAAAAATCTTTATGGTTTAACAGAACGTGAAATGGAAGTTTTAGCGTTAATTGTAGATGGTCTTACAAACCCACAAATAGCTGATAAATTAGTTATTACAATTTCTACTACAAAAACTCACGTTCATAGTATTTTACAGAAATTGTATGTAAATTCACGTTCAAAAGCTATTTCTATGGCTATGAAAGAAGGTTTGGTTTAAGATGTTTCGTGCAACGCTTCTTATAGGTGCAATGTTGTTTTCTACACTTTCTGCATCTGCTGTAACTCTTTCAGATGTAAAAGATAAGTTGCCTTGGAATTCTTTCAAAAATCAAGACCAAAAAGAAGCAGAATATTTGCTTAAAATACGAAAAGAAGAAGCAAAAGACCGTTATATTAAGAAAAAATTGGATAGAGATCCGACAGGTTATATGACTGTGGATGAGTATGAAATGATTTCTATGCCAAAAGATAAACGGTTAGAAGAAATTCCAATACCAAAACCTGACAAACCTTATGAAATGCAATTTGTACCTGAACCTACTTATGAAATTGTTAGGTATAACAATCCGCCTGGAAGCCCAGAAATTTCATTAGGTCGTAATTTTAGATTTAGAAGACAGCAGAATGCTCAAGGGATAATTGCACCTGATTATAGTATTTTGGTTTATCCTTCAGTTTATCATTATCCTAAAAATGGTGTTGTTGCGTGTGACTTGTTTGTAATCCCACTTGATACAAAAGGGAATCTTGTTGCTAGAATTCAAAAAGCAAACACAATGCATAGGGACCCTGACCCAATTTTGTCAACTGAAAAATCATTAGATAATTTTGGTGCTTTTAGAACTTTAACTCCAGTTGATTTTTCTGCTGATGGCAGAAAGCTTTTAATCAAAGAAAAAATTGGCAGCAAGGATGATGGTATCTGGCAGACTCATGCTATTATCTATGATTTTGATACAAAAACATCGTATAAATTATTAGAATTACGTGATGCTATTGTTTATTATTGGACTGCTTATCGTGATTTAAAATTGAATGATTATCGCTGGGATATTTATCCTTTAGGGTTTGATATAACTGAACCCGATAGAATTGTTGTGGCATCATATGCATATACTGGTGGAACTCCTATTTTTTTAGGCAACTGGAGCATTGATATTAGAGGTGAAAGATCAAAACTAATATCACTTACTCCACAAAATGTGCAAGTTAGTATGAATGGTTTTAAGATGGTTCAATCTGGCGTTGTTCCTAAAATGATAACTGATATTGAACAAAAACAACTTGAACGAGAGGCAAAGCTTGATAAAAAAGCTAAACGTAAAAAAGAAAAAGAAGAACTTAAAAAATTAAAAGATGATTATAAATCTGAAATTAAAGAACTTGAAAATAACTATAAACAGGATATTAAAGATTTAGAAGAATTAAAGGAAAAAGTTGAGGGTACAACAACTGAAAATGATTTAATTCAAATAAAAGAAGATTGGGAAGAAGTTCATGATCTTCGTCGAGAACTTAAAGAAATGAAAGAAGCACAAAAACAAGAAGAAAGAGAAACCAAAAATCTTATTAAAAAAATAAGAGAACAAGGTGTAAGTACATCTATTCCAACTATTGAGGATTAATAAGTTTTAATTTTTCAGCTTTTGTAAGCTTTTTTATACGATATTCTTCTTTTAGTGCACCAGATTTTGTTTCAAATTCTTTTGTATATAGGATTTTTATTGGTTTATGAGCACGAGTAAATTTAGCGCCAGTTCCATTCAAATGTGCTTGAAAACGCCTTTCTACATCGTCTGTGTAACCACAATAAAGCATATTATGTTCGGTTTCTAATATGTATACAAAATGCTTCTTTTCCATAATATTTATTAAACAATAAAAAAGACGACTTGAAATCGTCGTCTTAAATTATTTTCTTTATTTTCTTCTTAAATCTTTTTATACAAATGAGGTGAAACCGCCACCGCCACCGCAAGAACCTGAACTTGCTCCGCAAGAGAATCCTGCAGATACTCCACCGGCACTAAAGCCTGAACAATCTGTTCCAATTACAGCTACAGCGTTTGCAAACCCACCCAAGAAACCTGATGAGTTGTCACCTGTTGAATAATCCATATTTGCATAGTTTGAAAAATCTATATTTAGTGAATAAGGACTGTTAAATTGAACTGTGTCGTATGAATTCATAGCCAACAAGCTTGGTTCTGTTGTCATTGCTAGTGAACCTGCAGTTTCAGCAGTCTCATTCTTTTTGTTTTGTACAGCTTGTGTTGAAGTTTGTTGTGAAGTGCGTGCAAAAATGTTTGTACTCATTTTATACTCCTTATAGCCTCGTGGTACTTATATAAACAAATTTGATTTTCTTCAATTTCAGCATGGTATTTTTTTGTAACATTTGTTTACACAAAATAAATACAAAAAACTCAATCCAAAGATTGATTAATACAAACCGCCTGATTGATGCCCTTTTAATAAAAAAAGTTTAACCTTATAGTGTAAAACCAGTTTGGGTAAATATCGAGGTAATATGAGAAAGATATTATTAAATTTAATTTTTGCAGTAATGTTATTAACTTCTAGCGTATATGCAGCCGATAATAACTTAAATTCAATTGTGTTAGAGGGCACTGACAGCGGTTACAACGTTATTTTAAGAGCTGATAAGGTAACTCAAGCCAAGAAAATCGTTCAGGCTGATGGGGCGCTTCTGATTGACCTTAAAAATATCACATCGTCAACTAACCTTGATACAAGATATGTTAATGCCAAGAATGTAAATAATGTTGTTGTAGAAAATTATGGCAACAACGAGGTAAAAGTTTACATACAAGCTGAAGGAATTGAAAAGGCTGATATAATCTTTGAAACACCTGCAGCACCACCGGTTGTAGTAGGGGACGGTGTTTCTAAAAAACAAGCTGGATGGACAGTTGCAGCTTTTGTATTTATGTTAGTACTAGCTGGCAGTTTCAAAAAATCAGTTGCAAAAGATGAAAGAGTTTCTTTACAAAAAGATTTGACTGAACGTGAAATCAAGCTTTATAAAGAAATGAAGTCTAACATTATGACATCAGCTAAAATTGATTCTAGATTAAGACAGTATAGAGCTGCTAGAAATATGAGTGCTCCTGTAAGACGTGCTGATACAATAAGAAGCTTACAAAAAATGTCTTAATAATTTGAAAATGCAAAATATTTATCAGTAAAAGAGAGGTTAAAGTGGCAATTAGGGTTTTATTACTATTATTAGCAATTATTGTAATCATAAATTTAGTTATGGTAATTGTTGGTTATATTTGTAATGTTAACGTTTATGAAAAATACGGAAAGCAAATAGCTAGCGGATTTGGAGTTTTAATCTTGCTCATAGTTGTTTGTTATATTGTTATGTCGTTATTAAGTTTAGGATAGAAAGAAGGTAAGTTTATGGCACCCAAAGCAACAGGTACAGGAAAAGAAAAATTAGCACTTCCATTGATAATACTATTATTAGTAATTATATTTTTTGCAACATTCAATCCCATCGCAATTGTTGGGGTTGGTCAACGTGGTGTTAAAGTAACTTTAGGTAAAGTTTCTCCACAAAGCTTATCAGAGGGGGTACACTTTGTAATGCCTTTTATCTCTAGAATTCATAATATGGATGTAAAAATTCAAAAGAAAAGCATCCCTACTGAAGTTTATACAAAGGACATCCAACAAGCTAAAATTACTTACGTAATTACTTATAACTTGCAACCTACAAACGCTCATAAAATGCTTAACGAAGTTGGTATGGATTACGTTGATAAGATTATTATTCCAGTAGCTGAAGGTACAATAAAAGACATCATTGGGAAATGGAATGCACAAGATTTAATCGCAAACCGTGAATCTGCAACTAAAGACATTCTATTCAAAATGGTAGAACAATTAGCTCCTCGCTACATTGACGTTAAAGGTTTCCAAATAATTGATATTAATTATTCTGAAGTATTTGAGCGTGCTATTGAAAGCAAAGTAACTGCAGAACAAGATGCACTTAAAGCTAAAAACAAAACTGTTCAAATCGAAGAAGAAGCTAAACAAAAATTAATTTCTGCTGAAGCAGAAGCTAAATCAATGAGAATCAGAGCAAATGCACTTACTCAAAACAAAGCTCTTGTTGAGTATGAAGCAGTTCAAAAATGGGATGGCAAGATGCCTCAATATATGATGGGAAGCTCTGTTCCTTTTATAAATATTAAATAATTCAATATGATACAATAGATTAAATCCTTTTGAAAAACCCTTATCTAAAACGATAAGGGCTTTTTTTATTATTCAAAATATTTATCAATTATCTGTTTTATTTTTATAGATGATGTACCATCACCATAAGGATTTACCGCTTTAAGTCGAGTTTGTTCAAATGAGCTAGATAAAACTTTTTCACTTTCGCTAATTATTTTATCGTAATCTGCTCCAACTAATACTGAAACTCCAGCATCGATACCTTCTTGACGCTCTGTTTCATATCTCATTACAAGAGTTGGGCATCCAAAAGATGGAGCTTCTTCTTGAATTCCACCTGAGTCAGTTAGAATTAGTTTTGCATTTTTCATTAAATAAACTAAATTAGGGTAATCAAGCGGTTCTAATAAATTAATATTAGAATATTTACTCAATTTAGAATGAATTTTATCTTTAACATTTGGGTTTGGATGTACAGGAATCACAAATGTATGATCCGAATATTTATTTGCAAGATGTTCAATAGCAGATATAATTCTGTCAATCCTTTCACCATGATTTTCACGTCTATGCGCTGTAATAAGAACTAATTTATCGTTTATAGATATACCTTTGCTAGCAAAAAAGTCATTAGCTTTGCTTAATGTAGCTTCTGAAAGGCAGAATAAAGCATCTATAACTGTATTCCCTACAACATGTATTTTTTCATCTTTTATATCTTCTTTAAGTAGTGCTTGCCTGTTTTTTTCGGTAGGAGCAAAGTTTAATTCCGTAACACGAGAGGTCATCTGACGCATAACTTCTTCTGGGAACGGTTCATAAATATCATAAGAACGCAAGCCAGCCTCTACGTGAAACACTGGTATTTTGTTATAAAAACTAGCTAGAGCTCCACAAAGCACAGTCATTGTGTCACCTTGAACAATTGTGGCATCAATCTTATTACTTAAAAAGACGGTATTCAAAGCCGTTAAAATTCTTGTTTGAATTTCTAACAATGATTGATTAGGCTTCATGCAGTCTAAATTAATATCAGCTTTTAAGCCAAAATAAGAAAGTGTCTGATTAGACAATTCCTTTTGTTGTTCTGTATTGCATACAATAACATTAAATCTATCTGGACACTTTTTAAGTTCCAAAATAACCGGCGCTAATTTAATAACTTCGGGTCTTGTGCCGAAAACCACTAATATATTTTTCTTTTCCATACTCTGAATTCTATAACAAATAAAATATTTATACAAATAACCCAATAGGCTATTGAAATTGCTACAATTGCAAATTAAGTTATGAAAAAAGGAGGATATATGTATAATTTGTATATTTTAAAGACCTGTCCATTCTGTAAAAAAGTAATTGATTATATGGATAGCAAGAATATTTCATATAATATTTTGGATGTTTCTGAACCTAATAACTATCAATCACTAATTGATATTGGAGGGAAATCTCAAGTACCTTTTTTGATAGACAATGAATCAGGGATAACTCTCTACGAATCTGATGACATTATTAATTATTTAAACGAAAAAAATCCCGCCTGATACAAGCGGGATTTTCTTTATAATACTTTGATTAGTATCTGTAGTGTGCAAACGCTTTGTTAGCTTCTGCCATTTTGTGAGTATCTTCACGCTTTTTACAAGCTGAACCAGAACCGTTAGAAGCATCCATAAGTTCGTTAGTTAACTTGTCGATGAAAGATTTACCACCACGTTTTTTAGCTGATTCGATTAACCAAGAAGAAGCAAGAGCGAAACCTCTGTCTGCTTTAACTTCGATAGGTACTTGGTAAGTAGAACCACCGATACGTCTAGCTTTAACTTCCAATAATGGAGTTGCATTTGTTAAAGCTTTTTGGAAAGTTTCCATTGGATCAGCGTTTGTTCTTTCTTTAATTCTTTCCATTGTCATGTAAAAGATTTTTTCAGCTAATGACTTTTTACCACGTCTCATAATTCTGTTGATGAATTTTGAAATATCAACACTATTATAAACTGGATCTGCTAATGGAATACGTTTTGCTGGTTTAGAACGTCTAGACATTACTTCTTACCTCCTTTAGCATTTTTCTTTGCACCATATTTAGATCTGCTTTGAGTTCTGTTAGCAACACCAGCAGTATCCAATGTGCCTCTTACGATGTGGTAACGTACACCAGGAAGGTCTTTAACCCTTCCACCTCTGATAAGAACAACACTGTGCTCTTGTAGGTTGTGACCGATACCTGGGATGTATGAAGTAACTTCAAATCCGTTAGTTAAACGTACTCTGGCAACTTTTCTAAGCGCTGAGTTTGGTTTTTTAGGGGTTGTTGTGTAAACCCTTGTACATACTCCACGTCTTTGAGGACAATTCATCAAAGCAGGAGATTTTGTTTTGTCGATAAGCTTTTTACGTTCACGACGTACAAGCTGGTTAATTGTAGGCATTTTTTTCTCCTTTTATTTTTACTACGTTTGGCAAAATCATTTTCCAAAACCCTTACGCATTCTGAAAATGACTGGACTAGAAGCGTTTAACAATAGGTGCTGACTGCCTTTACGTCCTGTTTTGCCGACTTTTCCGATTATTCCAGCACGAAAATTTCGGTCAAAGTGTACTTATATCTAACGTCAAACATATAATTTTGTCAAGATATTAGCTGATTTTGCTTAATATTATTGAAATAAAATTTAGCATAAGTTATAATTAAATTTATACAGGGGGATATAATATGAAAAAAAGATATAAAATTTATTTTCTACTAATTATTGTACTAATTGGTGTAATAATTTTTGCAAATTTTTTTATGACGCCAGAATATGTGTTTGGCGATGAAAAAATGTCACCAAAAAGTTTGCCAACAATTTCAAACAAAAAAGATAAGTCTGAAAATGCTAAAGTATACAAATCAAAAGACATACCAGAAATGGTATTAAAAGGTTCAGATAAATATGATTTTTACAAATACTTGTTTATTTACCCTGATAACAAAATCGTTTTTTATGCATACAGAGAAGGCTCTGTTGACCCTGTAGACAGCGAAAAATTTCATGAACAAGTAACTGATTATGTTTACCACAAAGTACATATGGGAAATTATAAAATTTTCAAAACAACTGTTGATTATGCAAAAGTTTACGACGAAACTCTTTTTGAAAACTGCGAAGAAGCTTTTTATGAGCCACAACCAACAGATTCAAAAAGTCATCAAGAAAAAATGTTAAAGAAAAGGGCTTATATTGATGCAGTCAGAGAGTTTTACAAGGAATGTGAAAAAGGTATGTGCATTATTGATATCGACAAGAAAAAATACGTTTCACTTGAAAACAGGGATATAGATGCTGCCAAAAAATTATTAGAAGATTATATGGATTGGTAAAAATAAAAAACGGAGTTAAAAAGCTCCGTTTTTTTATTAATTCAGTTTGAATTCACCATGTTTTTTGATATGTTCAACAAGCCCACCATCATTTAGCATTTGAACCATTACTGGAGGGATTGGCTCAATTTGAATAACTGCACCATTTGTAAGGTTTGTAATTACACCTTTTTCAATATCAACATCTAGTTCATCTCCTGCATCAATAGCATCAGTATCGCATTCAATAGCCAAAAGCCCAATATTGATAGCATTGCGGTAAAAAATCCTTGCAAAAGATTTCGCAATAACAGCACCTACACCTGCGATTTTAATAATTTGTGGTGCATGTTCTCTTGAAGAACCTAGTCCGAAATTGTTACCAGCAACAACAAAATCACCTTTTTTCATGCGACTTGCAAAAGTTTCATCAGCATCTTCCAATACGTGCTTTGCAAATTCAGGCAAATTAGAGCGCAAGTGGAATAATCTTCCAGGTGCTATGTGGTCTGTAGATATATTATCTCCGAATTTAAAGGCATTACCTCTCATATATTCCTCCTATTTTTTCTTATAATACTACAAAAATATAAGAATATATGTTATAATTCAAAAAGATTAACTTAATGAGGATAAAATTTATGTATTTTAATAGAAAATGTAAAATTACTTTTATAAGCCACGGAGCAACAATTTACACTGAAGAAGCTAGATTTACTGATTCATTAAGTTATCCACCTCTTAATGAAGCAGGGCAAGAAGAAATCGAAAAGATAACAGACTTTTTAAGAAAACGTGGTATTAAAAACGACAAGATTTACACTTCACCTGCTACAAGAGCGATACAAAGTGCACAGCCTATAGCAAAGTTATACAAAAAAGATTATGAGATAATTTCAGAATTAACTCCGAGAAAATGTGGTTCGTTCAAAGGGTTATCAATCGAACAAATTGAGGAAAAATATCCTGAATTGTTTACAAGATTAATTCAGCACCCTGAACTATGTACGCCAGATGATGCAGAGTCTTACACTGATTTTATTGCAAGAACTATTGAAGCAATTAACAAGGTTGTTGAAGAAAATATTTCTAACCGAATTATTATTGTAACTCACCCTGACGTAATCAGAGCGGCGATTTGTGATGCTTTAGACATTCCAGCCAGCTCATTTTCAAGAATATACATAAAAACTGGCAGTGCAACTCAAATTAGTTACTATGAAAGCTGGAAAAGTCTAATCTATTCAGGATACACTCCTTGGTAATTCAGGTAGAATATCATTAGCAATTTGTTTGAATGTTTGTTGCCAATCACGGCTTGAAATTTTACTAAAGTCTACTATTTCAATTAATTCTTTAATTAGTCCTTCTTTTTCAGGTTGAAGATTTGTTGTATATGTTACGTTTCTTTGTTTGTCGTGAGACTGGATATAAGTTTCATTAAAATTAATTTTACCATCACTTCCAACAGTTATTTTAATTGGACTCGGAAAACTATCCGGCTGAAGTTCATACACTTTTTTATGTGGATATTCTTTCAAGGACATACTTGTCGTGCCATCAAAAGCTGAAGTTACTTTAGGACATGTTGTAGTAATTTTTTCCGGATTATAAATTTTATATTCATAGTTCCAATCATCAAAGAATCTAATATATCTGCCATCAAGAGTAGTTTCAATTTTATCTTTCAATGGAGTTTTTCTTAAAGTTTCATCTTGTACTTTAAATTGCTGTGATCTAAAAATTATACCATTTTTATCTTTTATAAAATTACCTGCTCCGTCTGTATATTCAATAATTGAACCAGTATTTATTTTATATCCCTTAGTTATATTACTCTGTAAACGCTTAAACAAATCTTTTTCGTTAAAAGTATTTGCGAGTTTTAGTTCTTCAAACTGTAAGGAACTATCAACACCAAAGACTCTTTCTAAAGTCTCGATAACATTTATACAAGCAGGACTCTCTACATAGTCTGAATTTTCTTTACCGTGTTTTAATATTTCCTGAAAGTTAGCAGAAGATTTAAAATTCATTATTTGCTCATAACTCATAAGATTTCGACTAGCAAACTTTAGCATACTTTCTTTATCAATAAAACGCTGGTTGATATAATTTCTATATTGAGTATCTGAAATATATTTGTTTGTGTCAAAGTCTTTAAAAAATTCTTGTGCAAATTTTTCATCTAATCTTACATTATCATATTCAATAAAAATAGGTTTACCAGAACATTTTTCATATCTTATTTTAATCGGTAAATTATAGGAGCTAGTTCCAAACTTAATATCAGCGATTTGTTCATTTTGAAAAATTCTTAAATTATTAGACTCACCACTTTCAAATTCAATTATATTTGTATACTCATTAACATTTTTTGTTTTTTCATAATTATTTTTAGGAGTGTATGAAATGCATTCGATATCATCACCAATAACTGTAAAATTGGCAGTTTTATCATCATAATATAAGTGAGTTTTGTCATCTATTTTATAGTAATAATTAAATCCAATTTGTTGTTTTGTCGGATAATTTATCGTTGCTGCTTCAAAAATATCCACATCATCGACTACTTTTTCACCCTTTCCTATATATTTTAGAACACTTCCGTTAGGATCTAGGTCGAATGGTGTTAATTTAATTTCTGGTACAATGTCAATAATCTCATCAATCTCTTTATTGATATTATCAACAACTTCATTGCCTAATTTTTGCCCTTGTTTTTCAACAGAATCTGGTGTTTTACCTCTGCGAGCATACCAGATACCACCAATTACTGTAGCTGCAATTGCTGCACTCGCTAAACCTATTGTTTTCCAATCTATTTTTTTATTATCGCTTATTTTGGATGCTTTATTTTCTTCCACTTTAGGTTGTTGCATAGCAAATTTTTGTGGAGCATTAATTAAATCAACTTTTTCTACCATAAAATACCTACATTTTCCTACATAGATATATAAAAACAAAAAGTATTAAAAATTTGCTATTGAGAAAGTAGTTTTTTATTTTCTGTAATTAAAAACTCTTTTGCAGGTTTCATATTTATAAAATCCCAAGGTAAGTTTTGGTCAAAATTATAATTTTCTAATGCATAATAATCCGCATTTATGTTAAATTTTTGCGCTGATTTTTTATAAGCACCTAAAGCGCCACCACTTTTATAAACATCAATCAAAAAGTCTGTAAAAGAGCTATCTCCACGTGAAAGAACAGCCTGCCAGTAATCCCATTTTATACTTGAAATATTAGCGGTAACACCAATTTTGTGCATTTCTTTTTTCAGATATTGAGCTTTTTTCTCTAACGATTTCGTATCTTCACGTCCAATCCACTGGAATGGTGTATTAGGTTTTGGCACAAAACTTGAAAATCCAAAAGTGATATCAAAACCTTTATATTGTTGTTTGATGCGCTTTGCAAGGTCAATCATAGCGTCTAAATCTTCGTAAGTTTCTGTTGGTAAACCTATCATTCCGTAGAATTTCAAACCTTTTAATCCGTTATCTACTGCAATTTTAACAGCATTAAATATTTGTTCTTCAGATAGATTTTTGTTTATAACTTTGCGCAAACGTTCACTGCCAGCTTCGATAGCTAGAGTAACATTTTTCTGACCTCCTGAAACAAGTGTTTTAACAATTTCAGGTTTGATTGCATCAACTCTTAATGAAGAAACGCTCATTTCGATTTTATCGCCATTTTGCATTTTTTTGTATAAACATTCAAAAACCTCATTAAATTGCGGATGTGCGCTAATTTGAGCGCCTAAAAGAGCTATTTTGTTTGTATATTTTAAACCTAATTCAATTGTATCAATAATATCATCATACTGAACTGTTCTCAATGGTAAATTGCAATAAGATGCAAGGCAAAAACCGCATCTATTAGCGCATCCACGTGACATTTCTAATATAAATGTGTTTTTAAAGAATGCATTTTCGCTAATTATTGGTGTGTAAACACATTCACTTAATTTATTAGTTATTTTATTAACTTTGCTTTTAAACTTTGGAACATAAATACCTTCAATTTCTGAAAGTAATTTTAATACTTCAGATCTGGGTTTATCACGATTTTCTTTGCATAATTTTATTATTTCAGCATTAATATTTTCACCATCTCCAATAACAAAAAAATCAAAAATTTCATTATAAGGTGTAGGATTTGCTGTAACAACAGGTCCACCAGCAAAAATGAGTGGAGAAGCATCATTTCTTTCATTTGTTTTTAGGGGAATATTATTTTTTTCAAGCATTGAAAATATAGTTAGATAATCGGTATCAAAAGTAAATGAAAACCCAATTAAATCAACGTTATCACGCATAAATTTAGTTTTTTTAGTATCAGAACATACGATTTCAACATTAACATCATCCATTAAATCAATAGATCTGAACATCCATAAAAAACCAAGAGATGACAGCGCAAAGGATTTTACACCAGGAAACGCCATCCAGACAGTGTAGTCTGCATTTTTTGAGATTTCTCTATCGTAAAGATAAATGTCAGTGTTAAGCATTTTCCACCTGTTCTAGCTCGTGTTTTTCATTAATTGGTTTAATGTAAACTTCATCAATCAATACGCAAACAGTTGAAGCTATTGCTGGAGATAAAATAACACCCCAGAAGCCTAAAAACTGTTCTGCAATAAATAATGCCAAGAAAATAGTTAAAGGATGTAATTTCATAAATTTTCCAAAAACTAGTGGTCTTATCAATATATTTGAAGCTTGTTGAATTATAAAGAAAGTCAAAACAATCAATATCAACTTAACAACACTCATTGGAGATGCTACAAGCAAGATTATTGCTAATGCAACAACAGGACCTAACACTGGTACAATATCCACTACACCAGTGATTAAACCAAGTAACAATGGATATTGAACGCCTAATATCATTAGAATTGCCATCTGCATAATACCAATTGTTGCCATTGATAAAAGTTGAGCCCGTACATATCCACCAACTTTATTTCCTATAGAGGAAAATATAAAACTTGCACGTTCTTTAAGATCAACAGGGAAAAACTCAATGAATTTATCATATAGGTATTTTTTATCAACTAAAAGATAAAATATAATCATTGCAATAGCAACTGCTACAACAAAAAACTGGAAAATACCCATTGTAATATTTAAAGATTGACTAAAGACGTTTTGTGCAATATCTGGAGTTGTATCAATTATTGACGAAAGACTTATGTAATCGGCAATTTTATGACCGTAAACCTTAAAATCAGTTAAATATTCTGTTATATCAAGGATTTTTTCAGGAAATATTTTTATAATTGCTTTAATTTCATTAAATGCAATAAACACAATAGGTGCAAACAATGCAAACAAAGCTAATATCCCACCAAAAACAACAATTACAGATGCAATCATTCTATTATTTTTTAATTTAGCTTGTAATTTATCTACTAATGGGTCCATTGCACATGCAAGAACATATGCTGCAAAGAAAAGTAGTACAATACCTGTAATTTTGGGCATAATAAACAATAGAACAGCCAAACCTGCCAAAAATGCTATATTTTTTACGGTTAAAAATTTTGATAACATAATATCCCTTCCCTAATTTTACCCTAAAATTTTACCAATAAAATATTATTTTGGCAACTAAACAGCTGTTTACATCGAATTCTTGCTAGATATGTAAAGTTTTGTAAATATAATATTTAATATTTAGCAATTATTAGCGCAAGATATACTTTATATATTTACGAGGACTAAAAACACAGAGGTACAAAATGGGTCTACTAACAGGCACATGGTTAAAACAATACGTTATTAAGGAACGAGCGTCATTAGACAGACGAATGTTAAATATTCAGTCTGAACTTGACAAAGTTAAGAATTCTAAAGAACAGCAACAACGTATGATGACTGCGCAACAAAATAACGTAAATATGATGATGAGAAATCAGTTGCAACAAGGTATATTCCAAGCAGCTAACTTCTTCGGAGTCAACGTAAGCAACCCAGGTGCGCTAATGGGTACAAACTTCCAAGACCCAACAGTACAACAAAATCTTCAACAATTCCAAATGGCACAACAACAACTACAATATAACTTTGCAAATGCACAATCAATATGGCAAAATCAATTTAATATGATTAATGAGATGACAATGGCTGAATTAACCCAAAGAGAAAGTGCATTAGCTCAAGAAATGCAATCAGTTAAAAATAGTTATACATTACTAGAAAACAAAGAAAAATTAGCAGACCAAATGGTACAAAGAGGCGCTAAAGACTTCGCACCAGGTCAAGGTTAATTAAATAAATTTTAAACCCTCTGATTATTCAGAGGGTTTTTTGATACTTTATTCATCAATAATAATGGCGCTAACAGGACAGCTTAACGCTGCGTCAATACAACTTTCTTCTCTACCTAAAATTTTATTTGGATCAACAATCGCTGAATTCAAGTAAATTTCAAAAACTTCAGGGCTAATTGTCAAACAAGCGCCACAACAAATACAATTATTAGAAACACGAACTTTCATAAAAAATACCGTCCTTTAAAGGACAGTATCTTTTAAAAATATTAAAATTACATTGATATAAATTACTAATCAATACTGATAATTTGTGCCCCATTATTTTCAACAGGGAGAGTATAAATTTCAGCTTTTACATTCAAATCAGCCCAAGTATCTCTTACAATAGACTGAATTTTATCTAAATTATTTTTCTCACTTATAACAAGGATAGAAGGGCCTGCACCACTTAAAACGCAACCCAAAACATTTTCTTCGTGTTTTAGATTTTCAATAATTTTTTCTAACCCTGGAACAAGCTTCATTCTATAAGGTTGGTGAAGCTTATCTTTAAGTGCTATTTTCATCAATTCAGAATCTTTAGTATGTATTGCATGAACAAACATTGCCATATTTTTAGCATTAAATACTGCATCAGCCATTGGAACTTCTTTTGGTAATACTGAACGTGAAATATCAGTCGCCAGTTCATATTCAGGCACACAAACTGTAATTGTCCACTCTTGTGGCCATTCTAATTTTCTATAAAGAATACTTCCATCATCTTCGCTTGAAGTAACAACTAAACCACCAACAATAGCAGGGGTAACATTATCAGGATGCCCTTCAACTTCTGTTGCTATAGACAACAATGCAGCTTCATCAGCAGGTTTTCCAAGAAGTTCATTAGCGGCTAATAAGCCACCGACAATAACAGAAGCACTACTTCCCAAACCTCTTGCTATTGGTATTTGAGAGTGTACTGTTATCTTTAATTCACTTGGGGTTTGTCCTATTGAATTATACAAAAGCTCAACTGCTTTATAGATAATACTATTTTCATCCATTGGGATATGTTCAAGCGAAAACTCGTCTGTAGTGTCATTTTCGGCTATTACATTAATTTCTATACCAGTTCCTGGTAACACGGTTTCTTCAATAGTAACAGTGTTATAAATCGGCAGTGCCATACCCATACAATCAAAGCCAGGACCTATATTTGCCGTAGTGGCAGGTACTTTAACGCTTACTTTCATATTTCCTCTTTTTTCATACTTATAGAACATTGCGTTCTTAATAAATAGTACCACAAAGACAAAATTTTAACAATTTTCTCAAATTATTGCGGAATTTGAAGAAGTTGAAATGCTTAAAATGACCGCTATAATGGAGTTATGTATAAGTTATTTCCATATTTTACAAATGACGGTTCAGTAGGACTATTTTCACCAGAGGCTGATGATATCTACCATTCTACCTATGGTGCACTAACTGAAGCATACGAAAAATTCATTTTACCATCTGATATCGAAAACTTTTTGAAAAATAATAACGAAATAAAAGTTTTAGATATTTGTTATGGTATCGGATATAATACAAAAAGTTTTTTAAATTTTTTATTTGAAAAAAAATTTTAAAAACAAACAAAAAATATTATCACTACCTAACGCTACGATAGATGTAAATAATATTGACATAACGCATTATAACGAGGAGATATATGGCAATAATAATTCAATAAGATGTAACTCCGACTCATTAAACAATAATAGCGCGCCTTATATCGATGAGATACATTCTAATAAAATTAACAAAACTAACTTGCATACAGAACACGTAAATCAAATTAAATTAAGTAATGATATTTCTAATGAACAACTGCCAAAGATTTACATTAAAGCGCTAGACATTGATGAGAATTTATTTTACTTATCCCCTTTTTTCAAGCAGGGAAAGGCTAGCGATAGAAAACATAATAAACTGAATTTTCATTATGAAAAAATCTCAAAATTATTAAATAATAAATTTGAATCAAAATTTGCTCTAAATCCAGTAATAAATCTAATTTTATTCAATCATATTATCAATAAAATTGATAAAAAACTTGAAAATGAGCTTATACTCAATCTTTTAAACAAAAAAGAATATAAGCCTTTTTTCAGCAATGATTTATCGACTTATTATTGGCTTTTAAAAAAACAGAGGGGTAAATCTACCCATTTAAGGCATTTATTTGCGTTCTTACATAATATATATTATAAGTACCTATCAAATCGTTATAAAAGCGGTTTAAATCCCTTGATATTAAACGATTTTATTTTCGAGCCAATTATAGGTGATGCTAGAGAATCTCTTTTGCAAGATAAAAATAGGTATAATTTTGTATTTTTGGACGCTTTTACTCCAGCTAAATGTCCTGCTCTTTGGTCATTAGAATTTTTTAAACTACTTTTTGAGCATTTGGAAGATAATGGAATGATATTAACTTACTCAAGTTCTGCGGCGATAAGAAATGCAATGTTAAATGCAGGGTTTTATGTTGGAAAAGTCTATAGCGATGAATATAAAAAATTCACTGGCACAATTGCTGTAAAAAATAAATCACTTATAAAACACGAGCTTTCAGAATACGATTTAGGGCTTATTAATTCAAAGGCAGGTATTTTTTATCGTGACGAAAATTTAACCGCCTTAAATTCAAAAATTATAGCTGATAGAGAATTAGAAGTAGAAAATAGTGATAAAATCTCAAGTTCACGCTTCATAAAAGATTTTAGGAGGAACAAATGAAATATGATGTTGTAGTTATTGGTGGTGGCACTGCGGGTTGTGCTGTTGCTTATACTGCGGGAATCGCAGGACTTAAAGTTTTGATTCTTGAAAAAAATATACATCTTGGAGGTGCTATAACATCAGGTCTTGTTGTTCCTGCAATGAATTGCGGTAATCATCAAATAAATACAGATTTTTTTGAGGCGTTAATATCAGAATTACGGGCGCTTGGCGGGCAAATAACTTATCAGGATAACAAAGGTTGGTTTAACCCAGAACTCACTAAAATAGCGCTAGACAACCTTATGCAAAAAGCCAATGTTGATGTAATATACCAAGCAAATATATCAAATTTTATAATTGATAACAAAAATATTAAATCTATAGAAATTTTAGACAAAATGTTATCAATACCTAACGATACGATACATAAAGATAATGTTTTAGATAATTCAAATATTTTATCAGAACCTATCGAGGCGTTATACTATGTAGATGCGACAGGAAATTGTGATTTTTCAAAAAAATTAAATTGCAAATTTTTAGAAAATGAAAATAAAAATCAACCAATGAGTTTGCGTTTTGTTATGAGCGGAGTTGATATAAAAACTTTTGCAGAGTGGATTGTTGATTATGACAAAGATAGGGATGCTACAACGACAGAGGTCGTTAATGGAGAAATTCACCTATCTACTGCCTATACGTGGGATAGTACAAAAGAGTGGGCACTAAAGCCTTTATTTGAAGATGCAGTTAGTAAAGGGATACTCAAAGACTCTGACAGGAACTATTTCCAGATATTCAGTATTGCCGGAATGCCTACCAGCATTGCGTTTAACTGCCCTCGTATTATTGAAAATCTTGACGCTTTATCTCTAGTTGATACCTCAAAAGCCTTACAAGAAGGGCGTCAGAGCATTATTAGACTAGCTAACTTTTGCAAGAAATATTTACCAGGATTTGAGAATGCTTATATATCAAACATTGCAGATTCGCTTGGGATAAGGGTTTCACGTAGAATAAAAGGGAAATATATTTACACTATAGACGATTTAAAATCAGGGAAAAAATTTAAAAATCCAGTATTAATTTCAAATTATCCTGTTGATGTACACAGTAGCGACAAGGACAGCTCTACGCTTGAAAAAGTACAAGAATACCAATTACCGCTTGAAAGCTTAATGTCTGATGATTACGATAATTTATTCGTTGTTGGGCGTTGTATTTCTGCAGATTTTATGGCTCAAGGAGCATTAAGAGTGCAACCAAGTTGTTTTTCTATGGGCGTTGGTTTAGCTAAATACTTTATAAAAAATAGATAACCCTATACTGATTTTAACTTGCTTCTCAAAATCTGCGCAGCGTTAAGTAATGGATCAATAGTAGGTGAAAAAGGTGGGGAATAAGTCAGATCATTTTTAAAAAATTCATCTACAGCTAAGCCTGCCAAAAGAGCGCTAGTTACAGTGTTTACACGTTTGTCAGCATCGCCATCACCAACTCCTTGACACCCTAATAATTTACCAGTCGTTTTATCTGCAATGAGTTTGAGAGTTATATTGTTAACATCAGGCATATAACCAACTTTATCATTCTTTGTAACTTTAACCGAAACAGTTTCAATTCCAAGGTTTTTAGCTTTTTTCTCACTCAAACCAGTCATAGACATAGTTAACGATAAACATCGTGTTACAGCAGAGCCTAAAACACCATCAAACCTTTCATCTCCGCCACACGCATTTATTGCAGCAACTCTACCCTCTTTATTGGCATTTGTACCAAGAGGAATCCACATTTGCGTGTTTGTAAGCAGGTTATTTTCTTCAACACAATCTCCACAAGCATAAATATCATCAAAATTGGTTTGCATTTTATCGTTTACTTTAATAGCACCAGTTATACCAATTTCAATTCCTGCATCCTTTGCGATTTCAACATTTGGAGTTGCCCCAGCACATAAGACAACAAAATCAACATCAAATTCTTTACCAGACAATGTTCGAATATGTTTTACACCAGTATTATCTCCAGAAAATTCTGTAACTGTTTCTGATGTAAATATCTCAAAACGATTACTGCAAGTGACATTTAACTGTTCAAGAATTAATTCAGACATATCATCGTCAAAGGTTTGCATAATTGTAGGAGAGTTTTCAATCAAAACTGAATAAAGATTTTGACGAGTAAAAGCCTCTAATAATTCTATGCCAATATACCCACCACCAACAATTGCAACTCTTTTAGACCTTTCGGCTATTTTTCTTATAGCAATACCATCTTCAATTTTACGTAGAGTAAATATATTGTTAAGATTTGCATTTTTAATGGGCGGAATAATTGGTCTTGCTCCAGTCGCAATTATTAGCTTATCATATTCAACTAAAAAAGCTCTTGAGTTACTTAAATCTTCAATTAACACTTGCTTTGAATTAGGCAAGATTTTAATTGCACGATTTCTTAAATGAATATGAATTCCGCTCTGTTCAAATTCTTCTGGAGATCTCACCAACAACATTTGATAATCTGCAAAATTGCCTTCTATATAATAAGGCAAACCGCACGAAGAATATGACACATGAGTATCGTCAGTATACAAATTTATTTCTGCATCAGGAAGAAGTCTGCGAGCTTTCGCTGCGGCTTTTGCACCTGCTGCCACGCCACCTAATATAATAATTTTCATAACAATTACATATTAAATGTCGTCAGTATTTTTCACAATAACCAATTGTCTAATTTAAGCTTGATGTTGTTTTAAGCATCATTTCTTTCATAAATTGACAATAATCTTCGATGTCATCCAAGTCCTCACCTGCATCAATCAAAGCTCTTAACTCAATAATTATATTCTCATTTTTTAATTCATCAAAATCCATGATACACACTCCTCTTCTTCTTATGAATTACTAATCGGAAGATTTTTAAAAAACTTTAATGATTAAAAAGTATTGTTACAAAATTTAATAGCAAAATTTTTATTTTTTGTGTTTTAAACTGGTATGATAAATACAAATTACAATAATCAAATTACTTTCCAATCAAAATTCTTGCCATCAAAAGCCAGAACTGAAGTTGATGAGTATGCTAAAACTTTAGGCTATGACAATTTTATTAACGGCCTAAACAAAGAATTAAAACACTACAGAAACTATTCATTCCGTTTAAAACATCACTATAGCAAACCTCATAAGATTTGCAAAACAGAAATCTCATATTCAAAAGATAATATTCCATACAAGTATACTGTTATGGATAACAAAATAACAAATCCAGTCGAGCTTTCTTTTAATATATTGTTTTCTCTTAAAGATAAAACTAGCAAGGCTTTCAAGGAAATCTTTAGTTTTAAAATAAATTAATCTATTTCGTTATAGACTAGTTTTTTACGTAAATTCCATTGGATTAATGTTAGACCTAAAATAATTACAAATAATACATACGCAATAGCGCTTGCTTTACCCACATTAAAGTATTCAAAAGCATTTTTGTATATTGAATAAACAAGAACATTCGTGCTATCGTGAGGTCCACCTTGCGTCATTAAATATATCAAATCAAAAACTTGGAAAGAGCTTATTGCAGTTATTATTACCACAAAAAATATAGTAGGCGATAACATTGGAACTGTAACGTTTTTAAATGTTTGAAAGCTATTTGCACCATCAATTTTTGCAGCTTCAAACAAACTACTAGAAATTCCGCCCATAGAAGCTAAAAAGATAATCATATTATATCCGATTAACTTCCATACAGATACGATAATCAATGCTGGCATGGCTAAACTAGTATCATAAAGCCATTTTAAATGGATATTAAATAAGTTAGCAAATAATCCAATATTAGGGTCAAAAATCCATTCCCAAACAATTCCAATAACTATCATTGGGGTAATAAACGGCAAGAAATAAGCAGTCTTGAAAAATTCTGCACTTTTAAGTTTGGAATTTAAAATACTTGCTAAAACTAGCGGAATTATAACCCCTAAAACAGAAGTGGCAAGTGCAAAAACAACCGTATTTAAAAGTATTTTATAAAACAACGTCTCACTAAAAATAAGCCTGTAATTTTCGATTCCAACAAATTCTATAGGATTAATCAAATCCCATTTTGCAAAACTCAACCCAAACGAACAAATAACAGGAATAATAATAAATATTAGTGTTCCAATTAAAGCTGGTAAAATAAAAATCCACCCTGCAAAAAATTGATTATTAAAGAATTTATTTAATAACTTTTTAGTCATAAATCCTCACACGTTGTAAATAGAATATTCCTGTGCTATTATTTTAACATAAGTATATGTTTGCAGATAATTAATAGGTTCTTATGGTTGAAAAACTTAATGTTTTTAACACTTTAAACAAGCTTCAAATACTTCAGCCCAAAGTTGGATCGTCAACCGTTAAGGAATCAGAAAAACATAAAAAAATAGATTTTGAAACTATCGGTTTAGTTAGTATAGCACTTGTGGCAACTGTTATTGGCGGTATTAACTATATGCGTAAAGGTAAAAACTCTAACAATACTATTAAGCAAAGTCAATTAGTCGGCGATAATATTACTAATAATTTTAAGACAAAGGGAGATGCAATAATGAAAAAATATGAACACGCATTCGGGAAAAATGATATCAGAGGGATTTATGGAGAAGATATCACTGAAGAAATTTTCTATAGTACTGGGCGTGGTTTTATTGAATATCTAAAAAAAGAAACATCTCAATCTGCTGAAAATATTTGGGTTACAGTAACTATGGATGCAAGAACACACTCTCCATCATTGGCTAAATCTTTGATTGACGGTGTTACTTCAACTGGAGCTAATGTTGTTAACCTTGGATTAGCACCTACTCCAATTGGTTATTATAGTGAAGTTGTAGGCGTTCCATCAAAGCTTACAGATGGTAAAAAAGTTTTAGGCGCTATGATTATCACAGCAAGCCACAATCCAAAAGAATACAACGGTATGAAAATGACTTACGCAGGACGAACTCTTGGCGAAAAACAAATCCAAGCCGTAAAAGAACTTGCCTTTAAAGAACTAGAAAACAAAACTACTTCAAAAATAACTGGCAAAGTTGTTGATTACAATATTATACCTGATTACATTAGCGAAATGAAAAACCATTTCGGACAAATCGGCAAGGGCGTTAAAATAGTTGTTGATAGCGCAAATGCAACTGGTGGTGTTGTTGGACCTCAATTATACAAAGAACTAGGTTGTGATGTTGTTGAATTATATTCAAAACCAGATGGAAATTTCCCTAACCACCACCCAAATCCAAGTGATTTAAAAACTCTAAAAGACTTGCAAGCCGAAGTTCTTAAATCTGGCGCTGACGTTGGTATTGCATACGATGGCGACAGTGACCGTATTGGAGTTGTAACACCAGATGGAAAACCTCTTACTGGCGATAAATTACTACTAATTTACGCAACTGATATTCTCAACAAATTAGACAACAAGTCAGACCTAACTGTTGTAAGCGAGGTTAAATGTTCACAAGTTTTGTTTGATAGCATTAACAACGCAGGCGGACACGCTGTAATGTGCAAAACTGGTCACGGATACATAAAAGATAAAATGAAAGAAACCAACGCAATCCTAGCTGGCGAAATGAGCGGTCATACTTTCTTTAAAGACAGATATTATGGATTTGACGATGCGATTTATGCTGGTGGAAGAATTATCGAAATTATTGCTAAAAACAAAGCAAAAAATAGTGCATTTAAACTTCAAGATATGCTAAAACCATTCGATGCAATCTGTTCTTCTGATGAAGTTCGTTTCCCTTGCCCAAATGACAAGAAAAAAGAAACTTTAGAGAAATTTAAAAATTGTGTTGAAGCAAACAAAAATCTTTTTGGAAGCGATATTAAAGAAGTAATTACTCTTGACGGTATGAGAATAGTTTTTGATGGTGGCTTTGCTTTGATTAGACAAAGCAATACTGAACCGGTATTCACACTCCGCTTTGAAGGCAAAACAAAAGAAGATTGCGAACGTTATAAATCTTGCATGATTAACACTCTAGAAGGATTATTGAAATAAAACTATGAACGAAACTAAAAAAAATTTAATTATAATTTCAGTACTTACTTGTTCAATAATATTTACTATGCTTATGAACACTGGAGAACTTGAAGAATATCAAAAACTTTATCCACCAATTGAGCAAGAAAACTCATCAACTCAATTAAACGAAAAGTTACGTGTTGACGACATTAACGCTGGCCCAATGAACTTTGATTCAGCAGAAAATTACTGCAGAATGAAAGGAATGACACTTCCAACTAGAGAACAAGCTTGGGACATGTGGTTAGCGTCTGCAAACTGCAAAATGTCATTAATCTTGAACAAAGAAGTAATCAAAGATAAAACTGCATTTGTAAAATCTTGCCACAACAAAGATTTTCAGTGTACAACCCAAGCAAAAGAGGTTAAATATCAATGCAATACAGATGTTAACCTACTATTTCTTGATGAAAAATCATACAGATATGGCAACTATTGGCTTAATGACAAATTTGACAAAAATAGCCATTATTCAGCGAACTTCATAAACGGCACAACAAATGTATTCAACGATTCAATAAAACTTTTGGGAGTAAGATGCGTAAGCGCTAAAAAATAATTTATTGTTGATTTTAGGGCTTGCAATTTCTTTTTATTTATGTTTGAATATGTAATGTCAGAAAAGTTACTCACGAATACGAATTCCAATAGCTTTAATTAGCTTAAATTTTGGCGTATTCGTAAATATATAAAAATTGTTAAAAATTCACATTAAAATGAAAGGTAAAATCAATGGATTTAGAAAACAAAGAAATTTCAACAGAAGTTACTGAAGAAGTAGTTGTAGAAGCTGTTGAAAACGAAGAAGAAAAACCTGCTAGAGGCAAAAAAGGTCGTGGCAGAAAACAAAAAATCGAAACAGTAGAAGAAAAACCACAAAGCGAATGGACAGAACGTGTAGTTCAAATTAGCCGTGTAACTAAAGTTGTTAAAGGTGGTAAAAAATTGAGCTTCCGTGCAATTGTTATCGTTGGTAACCAAAAAGGACAAGTTGGTGTAGGTTGTGCAAAAGCTGCAGAAGTTATTATTGCTATCCAAAAAGCAATCGCTGATGGCAGAAAAAATCTTGTTACAGTTCCTATTTTCAAAACAACTATTCCTCACCCAATCGTAGGTCGTTCAGGCGCTGGCGAAGTTATGTTAAGACCAGCTTCTCAAGGTACTGGTATTATCGCTGGTGGTGCAGTTCGTTTAGTTCTTGAACTTGCTGGTATTGAAAACATTCTTTCAAAATCATTAGGTTCAAAATCTCCACTTAACGCAGCAAACGCTACAATTGATGCATTGAAAAAATTGGCTCCATTTAGCGAAGTTGCTAAAAAACGTGGCTTAACAATGGCTGAATTCTTAAACTAGTCAGCTAGCCAATTGTCTGTTAAAACTTTATAACAGATAATAAAACGAGATTCTTCGGCAAGTCATTCTGAGCCTGTTAAGGCGAAGAATCTCAAAAGCCTCAGAATGACAAACAAGTTAATAATAAGGAATTAATAAAATGGCAGATAAAAAAATCAAAATTAAATTAGTAAAAAGCCTTATCGGTTCTTCTGAATCTCAAAAAAGAGTAGTAAGAGGATTGGGCTTAACTAAAAAAGACCAAGTTGTAGAACACTTCAACAGTGCAACTATTATGGGTATGGTAAACAAAGTTCCACACCTTCTTGAAGTTACTGAATAGTCAGTAATACTGCGTAAGTTAACGCGAGCGGTACACTAAAATTTATAAGGAAAAACAAAAATGACAGATACAATTAAATTAGACAACTTGCAACCTGCAGAAGGTTCAACTCACAAAACAAAAAGAGTAGGTAGAGGCAGATCATCAGGTCACGGTAAAACTTCTTGTCGTGGTCACAACGGTGAAGGACAACGTTCAGGCAACTCTTCTAAAAGAGGTTTTGAAGGTGGTCAAATGCCAGCTTACAGAAGATTACCTAAATTGAAAGGTTTCCAAGTTTACAAAAAACCTGTTTCTGCGGAAATCAACGTTGGCAGACTTGCTCAATTAGGTATGAAAGAAATTTCTCTTGAAGCTCTTAAAGAAGCTAGAAGAATTCACCCTTCTTCAGACTTATTGAGAGTTTTGGGTAACGGAGAAATCACAGAAGCAATTACAGTAAAAGCTAATTACTTCTCTCCATCAGCAAAAGAAAAAATTGAAAAAGCAGGCGGAAAGGTTGAGTTAGTATAATGGCACAAGGAATTAAAATGCCTACAACTGAAGATTTAGCTTCTATGTGGCAAGCCTCAGGCTTGAAACAGAAGATTCTCTTCACATTTTTAATGATTGCAGCATTTCGCTTTGGTGTTCAAATGCCTTTATATGGTATTAACAACCAAGTGTTTGCAAACCTAGCTCAAGGAAACAATATTATTGGATTCTTGGACTTGTTTTCAGGTGGTGCACTAGGTAAAGTATCTATTTTCGCATTAGGTATTGGACCTTACATCACGGCTTCAATCATTATGCAACTTGTTTCTGTAGTAATTCCATCATTAGAAAAACTTCAGAAAGAAGAAGGGGAAGCAGGTAGAAGAAAATTATCACAATATACCCGTGTATTTACGGTTGTATTAGCATTTTTTCAATCACTTGTTTTCATGTTATTTATGAAACATTTGCCAGGAGCAATATCACCTGATGTAAACCATTTGATGTTTTACGTTAGTTCAATATCTGTTCTTACCGCAGGTTCTGTTTTAGTAATGTGGATTTCAGAACTTATCACTGAAAAAGGTATCGGCAACGGTGGTTCATTAATCATCTTTATTGGTATTATTTCAGGAATTCCGCTTTACGCATCAAAAACAGCAGAAATCGTTTCAAAAAGTGCAGCAATGCAAATGGGTCTTGTAGCTTTGTTAGCAATTTTCTTCTTAACTATGGTATTTATCGTAATTATGCAAGAAGCAGTTAGAAAAGTTATCATCGTTAACCCAAAAAGACAAGTAGGAAACAAAGTTTACGGTGGTATGAATTCATTCATTCCATTCAAACTTAATCCTGGTGGCGTTATGCCAATCATCTTTGCGATTGCAATATTGTTATTCCCATCAACAATATTAAGCATTATTAGCCAAATGAACTTCAATTCAGTTGCTGTTAAAACTGCAATTGCAAAATTATCCACAATAATGAGCCCTGACGGCATTGTTTATTATGCATTATACTTTGGCTTAATTTTCATATTAACATTCTTCTATGCGTCAATTATGCCAAATATGCAACCAAAAGACATTGCTAACAACCTTAAAAAATACGGTTCATCAATTCCCGGTATAAAACCTGGAAAACCTACAGCTGAAGCTTTAGATAAAATTTTATCTAAAACAACATTTATAGGTGCGTTAGGACTTGGTATTATCGCATTGGTTCCATCGTTTGCGAGTTACATCACTAATATTAAAACATTGCAAGGTATCGGAGCTACATCACTGATAATCATGGTGGGCGTTGCTTTAGATTTAATCAATCAGGTAAAAACTCACTTGTTAGCTAGAAATTATGAAACTTTCTTAAAAGACTAATTAATTTTTACTAATATATAAAAAATAGCCTCATAAACTTTGAGGCTATTTTTTTATGCAAAAATTAAGCATTTTTAGTAATGATAATTGGCAAATAATTTTTTAATATTAAATTGTAAATCCTCAACTCTTCTGATTGCTCAGTTTATGCCCCTTTATAGGGGCTTTTCTTATTGTCACAAATTGTTAATAAATTTGCTTAAATAAAAAAAATATTGTAATATTGCGGTAAATATAGAATTGAAAGGGCAATAGAATGAGAGAATTAATAGAAAAAAACCAACGCATTACAATGATTACATATGATTTTAGAAACGCTAACAAAGGTACAATAGTTGAGGTTGAACCAGACAGTTTTGTTATTGAATTAGATTATGATCCAGAAGGTGTTTTAAAAAGTAATTATTGCGAATTTTACACAAATACTTCAAACGGTCTTTTATACTTTGATTCTTACGCAAAAGAAATTAACGGCAAACAACTAAAAATTGCTAGCCCAGCAAAACATAAATTTTTACAAAGACGTCGTTTTACACGTATCAAATACATGCTTGATTTAGAAATGACTTCAGGCGACATTACTCACAAAATTTCAACTCTCGATATCTCTGCTGGTGGTATGAGATTTACAACAGAAGAAAAATTTGACATTGAGCTTGAATACAAGATTACATTACCTTTATCAGATGAAATTAGCGTTGAATGCACATTCTTACCAATAAGAATTGAAAAAGGTAAGGACGGCAAATACACATTGTCAGGTGAATTCAAATATTCTGATAACCAAGTTAAATTGACTCTTATCCAATACTGTTCTAAACGTAATCTTGAAATAGCTAACAAGTAGAGGCACAGTTTGAGTTTAGTTAGACTTTTGAGAAAGAAATCTATTAATACTCTCTTTACTACCCCTTCTCATGGGCAGAAATTTTTTATACATAATAAATTCAGACAATTTTACAAATGTGACATTTCTGAAACTGATACTCACAATCCAACAGAAGCCCTTTGTAAAGCTCAAGAACAAGCAAAAGATATTTACGGGGTAAAATATACATTATTTTTAACAAATGGATCTACAAGCGGGATAATTGCCTCTGTGTTAGCATGTACAAAAACTGGGGATAATGTACTTATCCACAAAGATGCGCACCCCTCACATCTTAATGCGGTTAAACTTGCAGGATGCAATCCTGTTTTTTATGATTTACCTAAAGACGATGAGTTCGGTTGCTACCAAAGAAACAGTATAGAAAATTTAGAAACATACTTCAAAACTAATACAATTAAAGCGGTAATTGTGACATCACCTACTTATGAGGGATTTGTTTCCGACATAAAATCAATAAAAAAATTGTGCAAACAAAATAACGCTTACTTGATAGTTGATGAAGCGCATGGTGCATTATACCCGTTTTCAGATTTATTACCAGAAAGTGCTGTAAAGACTGCAGATTTTACTATTCAATCCTTGCATAAAACCGCAGGTGGATTAAACCCAACAGCATTGTTGCATTCAAACTGCGAGATAAATCCTCAATCAGCATTAAATCTAATAAATACAACATCACCATCATATCCTTTATTAGCAACAATTGAGGCAAATATCAAATTTTTAAACAGTAAAAAAGGCAAAAAACAGATTAAAAAGCTAGTTTCATCAATAAATGAACTAAAAAAAGACTTACCAAACCTAAACTTTGGTGGGGATGACCCATTAAAAATCCTTATAAAATCAGATAAAATTACTGGCGAAGAGCTTTCTAACAAACTTTTTGAAAACAAAATTGAAGATGAACGTTCTAACAAAAAATCAGTTATGCTACTTTGCGGAATTGGTACTACAAATGAAAAGCTAGAAAGATTAAAAAAAGTTTTAACTAGATTGTAACAAATTGTAATAAATACCCCAAAATAATTAAAGAAATAGACAAATAGAGCCGATACCATAGATAAGAATAGGTACTAACGAAAGGAAAAGGCGTAAAAACTATGGGATTGGCAGCGTCACAAGCTAGATTATTATCAATAACTTCCCGTATGGCTGATAATGAGCTACGTGCTCAACTTATCAACAATGCCAAAATGCGCCTTACGGAAGATACCCAAAAGGCAAGCGACAAATATATTAGTGCTTTAAACAAAACACAATATATGATGTCTAACAAAGACCCTATGGGTAATGAAATGTATCAACAACTTAATTTCAACAACTTAACTGCATACAGCCCTTATAACAACCAATATGGTTTAATTAACAAATCTGGCGAACTTGTTGTAAGTGAACTTGATGCTGCAAAATTTGAAGAAGCTATTCAAGCTGCAAACAATAATCCAGAAGTGGATGCATTAGAAGAATTCTTATTGAAATACGGTTTAGAAAAAGAATCAACATCATACTGGCAAAATCCTAATATCCCAGAAGATATGAAAGTAAGATACGAAGGCGATGTAATATATGACGATGAAGCTAACAGAGTATCAGGCTTGCATTATGGTTATGACTTGTCAAAAACATCAACTGAAGTAATGGTTTACGAAAAACTTCTTGATGAATACAAGAAAGCGGATACAGCCTTTACCAAAGCAGTTATTAGCGGTATGAAAGATTACTTATACAATTACACACCAAATGGTCAAAGTAAAAAATATGAAGACCAATATGCTTATGTAATGAATTTTAACAAAGATGACACCGTAACACCAATGGCTGATTCTGTAGCTGCAATAAATTATTTGGACAGATTATTTACAGAACTTGTAAATAACGGAACTATACAAGATGAAACAACTGATGAATTCGGTAACCCTGTAAAATCAGAATTCTATGAAAATATGGACTACTACCTAAATGACATGATTAATGTTAATGGCACAACTGCAATGATTGAGTATCCAGCTTCAATTAAAGCAACTGATAATGGATTCAACATTAATGGCGGTATGTTCTTGGTAACATCAGATGGCAATGGTAGTTATACTGTAGATTTGGGACTTGGTGCCGAAGAAGCTGCTGAAGAAGGCTATACATACACATTAACATCAGGTGTTACGAACAACAACGGTGAATATTCATTCACATATAATTGTTCATATACTGATGAAAACGGCAATGTTGTATCTTCTAATGGAACATGTAGATTTACTGAAGATCCATCTGCAACAACAACAGAACTAGGTAACGAGTACGACACTGCAGAAGCTGTAAGAGATATTTATAGCTATTTCCAACAAAATATTACTAACAATATGGACAGAAGCAAATTTGCAGGTATTGCTCCTGGACAACAAGCTGCATTTAATGCAGCAGCCGCAGAATTATCTGAATTCATATTTGGCTATGATATCGGCGCTCAAGACTATGAAAATTTAGACGATATCGAATGGATTATCAATAGCGGTATTCCAACTACAAACTTGGATGGAAATACATACATAGAAATAGAACAAAATATCGAAGGAACATTCACTAATATTCAATATTTAGCTAACTTTGAAGCAATCAAAGATATCTACCTTGTAGAGCAAATGATTGAAGAATATGGCGCACCAAAATACACTTGGATTGATATTAATAATCCAAACGAAAACGCTGATGCTAAAGCTAAATGGTACACTAACTTGTTTGAAAAAATGCAAGAGAGTGGATATCAAAAAATTGAACTTGGCTTAACAACAAACGCTGACTGGATTCAATATGCTCTTGAAAGTGGACTTTTATCAATGGTTCAAGTAAATGATGAATTCGCATGGGTATCAACTATGTATACAAACTGTAGCGATATCACTGAAGATACAATCGAACTTGAAATAACAAAAGCAGAAGCTGAATACAAAAGAGAAACAAACAAAATTCAAGCAAAAGACAAACGCTATGACCTTGAATTGAAAAATATTGATACTGAACATAATTCACTTCAAACAGAGTACGATTCAATTAAATCTGTAATCGACAAAAACGTTGAACGACATTTTAAACTATTTGCTTAAAGTCTAAAGCCCTGATTTGACAAGCATCTTTACATGTTCTTTATAGATATAAAGATTATGTAAGGAAATCAAGATATTCAAAAATTTCATATATAATAAGAATATAAGTTGAGAAAGAAATTGGAGATTATCATGAAATCAGTTAAAGACATTCTTACAAAATTAGAAAATGCAGATAATACAGTTAAAAATGAAGTTGAAAACATGCTTGTTGAATGTGGAACTTCAGCATTGCCACAATTAGTAGACCAATTACAAGTTGTAAAAGGTGTAAAAAGAGGCGTAGTAGCAATGACTCTTATCAGATTAGGTGATGCTTCAATCAAATATCTTGAAAATGCTGCTAAAGAAAACAAAGATTTTGAATGGGTTGCTGAATACTTGATTCGTGAAATCAAAGGTGGAATTGCTGCATAGTAATTGAAATAAATTTAGAAAACAGTCGAATTATTTCGACTGTTTTTTTATGCTAAAATCAACTTGGATACAATTGAGAGATTATCAACATGACTAAAAATAAATCTATGGAATACGCATGTCTTTTTGGTGGTGGAGCAATTAGAGGAACTGCTTACGCTGGTACAATGCGAGCAATGGAAGAATTAGGTATATGCCCAAAAACTTATGCTGGTTCATCTGTAGGTTCTGTTTTTGCAACACTAATGGCACTTGGATATTCCGCAAAAGAGTTAGAAGATTTATTTTTAAAATTCAATTTTGAAATTTTTAGAGATGTTCACTTCTCATTAGGTGCTAACTTTGCATTAAGCAAAGGTGAAGTTTTTCTTGACTGGATTAGAGATTTAATAGAGAAAAAATATTATGGTAAGAAATACAAAAAAGGTAAACATAAAGCTGTTACATTCAAAGATATCGACAAAGATTTGGTAATAATAACAACAGATTTATCAAGCTTTGAGTGCAAAGAATTTTCAAGATATGAAACTCCAGATTTTGAAATAGCAACTGCAGTTAGAATTTCGTGCAGTATGCCAGGGTTAATGAAACCAATCGAATACAATAACAGAACCCTTGTAGATGGTGACTTACAAAAGAGTTGGCCAATGTGGAAATTATCAAAAGCTTTGCAACCGGATAACGGGCGTATATTGGAATTCAGACTAGAAGGCGATTTTGAGGGTAATGACAAAAACACAATCGAATATGTTAATGCTATTTATGCTTTCACAACATCAATGGCAACAGATTTTATTGTTGATTTGTATGGTCAAAAAGATAAATATGACTACATTGTAATCAATACAGGCGATATAAACATTGTTGATTTCAACTTACCAGAAGAAAAACGTAGAAACCTAATTCACATTGGTTACTCTCAAACTATAGATTACTTTAACGAAATTTTGCCAGAAAAGAAAAATAAATTATTAGGCATGTACACTGATATTTACAACAAGTTAGTGAGAATAAAAAAACATTTAACAAGACAAAATATTGCTAAAGCAAAGTCAGTTATTGCAGAAATGTTCATTGATTTGTGCGAAAGCAAAGATTTTATTGATGAAAAATACTATCAAAAAATACTTAATTTTAAAAACAATTTCTTTGAAAAAATTCAATATCCTGCACTATTTGGCAAAACCATGCTAAAAAACCAAAACTCTATTGAAAAAGAGCTAGACAATTTAATTACCGAAATTCAAGAAAAAACAGATGAACTTCAATCTTATCTTTGCATAGAAAAAGTATAAAATATTATTGACATTCATTTATGTTTAGCGTAAACTTAAAAACGTGGCAAGTGGGTCACTGAAAACAAAATAAATTGCCTGCCTTGGTGGCAAGGACTCCGGTTTTGATTAAGTATCAAAAATGGAGGAAAGAGTAGACGCCGTCTACCGAGTCGCCTAAAGCAGTGAAAATTAAATATTGCCTGCCCTGGTGGCGGAATCGGTAGACGCGTTGGACTTAAAATCCAATTGGGGCTCAACCTCAGTGCCAGTTCAAGTCTGGCCCAGGGCAATCTTATAAAACTCACCGTTGGTGAGTTTTTTTGTTTGTTAAGCATTGTAAAAATAATTAAATTATTTGAAATCAAAACGGGAATAACAACTTTATAAATATATAGATAGCTAACGAGAGAAAGTATACATGAGTTTTGATTTTGGAAAACTGGCTCAAGGCATGCAAAAATTAAGCAAAACCATGCTTCAGGGTACAATATTAATGGCAGCAAACGACAGATGCAACCACCATCATCACGGAGGTATGTATGGTCCAAGTATATGGCAAGGCGGTTGTTTTGGTCCACAAATGATGGGTCCTCAATGCGGTCCTAGCATGTTACCTTTAAACCTTGCACACCCTTTTTATTCATCAGGACAAACTCACCCTTATTTAATTCAACAAGGGATGATGAATAATCAGGCTTATGTTCAAAATTTATGCGAAAGTATCAGACAACAATTTCAAGGCACACCACGAATAACTGATGACACACCTGAAACAGCTCTACAAGAAGGAACAGCAGAAGAAGGACAAGAAATCGAAAGAAATCTTACTGAAAAAGGTGAACACGCTTTTGTCACTGAACGCTGGATTGAATTAAACAGCAAGCCAGAAAGTACAGATGCAGAAAAGAAAGCTCTTGCAGATAGTTATTCAAAAGCTTTAGAAAAAGTCGGTGACTCATGGGTAAAATACGTTGACAACACTCATGGCAACAAAGATAATAAAATTTCTTTATCCGAATTTCAAGAATATATAAAAACAAAATACGGAGATCAATATTCAATAACAGATGCTGAAAAGATTTTCAACAAATTAGCAAAAGGAACAGAGTATATACAAATTAGCAATGCACAAGATTTCTTTAGCGTAATTGATTTAGACCAAAATGGAATAATCAAAAATGAAGACTTTGATGGGTTCTTGGCTGGATATGTTAAAAAGGATAGTGAAGAAGCGTAATATTAGCTTAAAAAGAATGCTTCAAACTCTGTCCAATCATAAGATTTAGAGTTTGCAAAATCGCTTAATCTGGCAGGATTAAGCGATTTTTGTCGTTCAAAAACCGCATCATAATTATTATCAACAGCATTTAATGAAATAAGCGGAATAGAAGCCTCTTTAGCAAGCTTTTCGACTTTTACATCATAATTTATACCTGCGACCCTAATACCAGCCTTTAGTGAAGCTATAATTGCGTGAAAACGCATTGCAACCATATAATCTAATTGAGATATTCTTCTAAAAATCTCATTTCTATTATCATAAAATATAATTTCAGTATCCACGTCAGGATTTTTTGCCTTTAGAATTTTTTCAAATTGAAAACAAACTTCAGCATCATATGCTTTTTGAAAAACAAAAAGCTCAAATTTTCTTGATGGGAAATTCAATAACAAACTTTCTGCCAATGAATCTAAAAATTCGATATTCATAGTTTTGAAATCACGAAGTTGAACTCCAACAGCAAAATTTTTAGGCACATCAGAAATTTGCACCGAATACACAGGGTCATTCACTAAATCAGCAATTATCTTATAATCTTCCAAAAATTTTAGACTTTTTTCGTCTCTGACAGAAATATAACTAACCTTTTTTAATAAATTAATAACTAAAAATCTAGAAATTTTCCTATTTAAAGGTCCAATTCCTTGCGCAAAAATTAATACTTTTTTCTTGAATAAAAGCGCTAAAAAAATTATTCCTGCATAATAGACAAGACTTTTTAAACTTGTAACATCCTGCAAAAGGCTACCACCACCAGAAATCAAAATATCTGAATTTTTGATAGTTTTAATAACATTTTTAACATCAAAGCTTCTAACAGCTTTTACACGATAATCTTTCTCTGTTTTTTCAGGATTAGCAGAAAAAATCGTAATATCAGTATCCAAAGTTTTTAACTTTTCAGTTAGAACAGCCAATATAGCGTCATCACCAAAATTATCAAAACCAAAATATCCTGATAATACAGCTTTTTTAGCCATTTAAAACTCCTTTTTCAAAGATATCATAAACTTGCTCTTTGTAAGGAATTGACTTGATAGCACCAATAGATTTAGCTTGTAGCCCCGCTACTATTGATGCAAATTTTGATGCCTCAATCGGCGTTAAACCGTGAGTAATTGCGTGTAAGAACCCTCCATTAAAAGCATCGCCAGAACAAGTTGTGTCAACTACATCGTGAGTATAAAATTCAGTAAACACAATATTTCCATTGTAACCTGTATAGTACCCTCCATCAGGAGAAGCTTTAATAACAACAGTTCCAACGCCTAAATCCCACATTTTCTTTATTAGATTTTCAACTGAATTAAGCTCTAAAATATTCACAGTATCATATTTTGCACTCATAAACAGGATATCGACATCACTAATAACCCTATTAAAATCTTCTTTTGCAATTTCAGGAGTTGAAATTGAAGAAGAATAATTTGGATCATAAGCTGTAATAATACCATTTTTTTTAGCTATCTTGAAACTTTCAGCAACAACCTCTTTTGCTGACAATGAAAGTGATTGCGTAATACCTGATGCGTATACAACTTTAGCGCTAGAAATATAATCTTCTGAAATATCATCCAAAGACAATTTTGAAGGTGCAATTTTTTTTCTATAGTAAGCAAATTCTTTAGCACATCCATCTGGTCTTGCAATAAAGTATACACCATTTTGCTCTTGAGCAATTTTGACTTGAGAAATATCGAGTCCTTCAGCCTGCCAACTATCTAAAAGATAATCTTTAAAAACGTCATCTCCTACTCTAGAAACAAAACCTACGTTAGAACCCATTCTTCTTGCTGCAACAGCAACAGAGAGTGCATCCCCACCATAATATTTTTTTAGAGAATCCGCAGAACCCAAATGATTATCAGATGATAATTCAATTAAGCTTTCGCCAATAGCAATAATATCAAGTTTTTCGTTCATACTAACCTTTCAACTCATCAAGAGTTGTTTTAATACGTTGCGTAATTTCAGAATAGCTGTAGCCTTCATACAAATCTCTACCAACACCAACTGCAACCGCACCAGCGTTTACATAATCCTTAACTTGAGAAAGCTTAACTTCACCTTGAGCAATCACATTCAAGAAAGGCATTGGTCTTAACAAGTTTTTCAAGTAATTAGCACCACCCATAGCAGAAATTGGATAAATTTTAATCAATGGAATACGTGCCTTCCAAGCAGAATATGCCTCATTAGCAGTAGAAGTTCCTGGAATATAAGGTATTCTTTTATCTTTTGAAAATTTAACCAAATTCATTTGGAAAATAGGCGAAGATAACAATTTCGCACCTGAATCAATAGCTGCTTGCGCCTGAATTGAAGTAATTATTCCTCCAGCACAAATTGTAGCATGTTCAGATAATTCATTAATAATGTCATAAATTTCACTATTTACCACATTAACTTCTAAAATTTTCGCACCACCATCAATTAAAGCATTAGCTATACCCTTAACTTTTTCGGGATTAGCACTTCTTATGATTGGTATTAAGTTTTCATTTGATAATAAGTTTACTAAATTTTCGTTCATAATCTATCCTTTTTTTAAAATTTATTATATCATAAAATTAAATAGGGGAAATTTTGAATAAGAACAGGGACTTGATTGGGATATGAAAAAATTCACATCTAAAGCATTTTTTATATTTTCAGTATTAATTCACGTAATTTTGTCATTTGTATTACTTCTAATATCTTGGCAATTGTTAGAACCAAACGCTTACAACTTCATGGTTAACAGTTTTTCAGCGCAAGAAAAAGCATCTGACGATACAGTAGTGATAGTTATTGATGACAAATCAACAGCTAGACACAGATGGCCGTGGAAAAGAGAGCTATACAGCGATATATTCAGTTACCTAAATGAATACTCAAAAACGAAATCCATTGGCTACGACGCAATTGTGATAACACTTGATGAAGAAAACCCTGAATCTGATAAAAAGTTTTTCAACTCGCTTAAGCCAATCAAAAATTTGGTTGTAGGTTTCAGCTTAATAGATGAAGCCCCAAGTTCAGAAGAAACAATTGCAGAATACCAAAACAATTTTTACAGGAAATTTGGTATAAAAATAACTGATAAACGCAAAACTATTTACCCATCAAGATACAAAAGTTTTGCGATGTACCCGAAAGAATACTTCAATTCAGTTTCGCATGCAGGTTCAGTAAATCTTACACGAAACAATACAAACGGGATGTTAATTTTCACAGACCAACTTGTTGTAATAGGTGACAAAATTTACCCAACGTTATCCCTTCGCATGTATATGTTAGAAAACGAAGCTGATGAAATAACTATTTTTGATAATTATATATTAATCAACAAAACAGGCTTAAAAATTCCAACCAACATACAAGCGCCACTCAACGGTATCCAGAACTTTATCAAATTTTATAAAGTAAACAACACAACATCATTCTCTCACAAAAAATATTCAGCAATAGATATAATGGATTCTTACAACTGCCTCAAAGAGGGTAAAGCACCAATAATAGACCCAAAAGAATTTGACGGAAAGACGGTTTTTGTAGGAGCAAATGCAAAGGCTTCTGCGGTAAAAGTTATCGACGAATTGCCAACTCCAGTTTTACAAGCACATCCAGGGGTCGATATTCAGGCAACAAATTACGACAACCTTAAAAACAGAGAATTCATAAAGGTATCCTCACTTGGGTTTGATTTGACTGTTATCATCATATTAGGAATAGCAACGTTTACAATCATAAGCAGACTATCATTCTTCAAATCCATATTAACGTTAGTGGCAGTTGCATTTGGATATTTAATATTTAGTGCAATTTGCTACAGTTTAGACTTTGCAATTAACGTGGTCAGCCCATTAATAATACAACTTGTTACAATGATTTTTGCATATTCATACAACTTTATAATGGAAGGCAAGAACAAAGAAAAAATTAAAAACGTAATGGGTAGATACATATCTCAAGACGTTATGAAAAACGTTGTTAAGAACATTGACGACGTAAAACTTGGCGGAAAGCGTGCAAACGTAACAGTTTTATTTGCAGATATCAGAGGTTTTACAAGCATGAGTGAAAAAATGAGTGCCGAAGAAGTATCTGTAATCTTGAATGAATATTTCACAGAAATAGAACCAATAATTTCGAAATACAACGGTACAATCAACAAGTTTATTGGTGACGCAGTAATGGCGGTTTTTGGCGACCCTATTCCTGACTTAAACCATCCCGAAAACGCTGTAAAATGTGCATACGCAATGCTTAAAAAAGTTGAAATGCTACAAGACAAATGGATTATGGAAGGCAAACCTAAAATTGAAATTGGCGTTGGAATTAACACAGGAGATGCTTTTGTCGGCAACATTGGTTCTGAAAAAAGGCTTGAATACACCGTTATTGGTGACACAGTTAACCTTGCAAGCAGAATTGAAAGTTACAACAAAGTTTACAAAACTAATTTCCTAATCAGCAGTTCAACATATGCACACGTTAGCTCACTTGCAGACGTTATCAAAATAAGTGAAGTTCAAATTCGTGGTAAAGCTAAAAAAATGGATATTTACGAAGTATTGAGAATTAACGCTAATGATTGATAATTTAGACAAAATTAAACTTGCCATAGAAGTCGAAGTAAAACACAAATACATCGACATTCACGGCAGAACGCAACCTTTTTCGAAATTCATTCGTTCTGAAGCTCTCAAATACTACAAACTTTCTAAAAAAAATCCAAAATGGGCAGTTATAGCAGAAGCATTTGAACATTATCCTTTTGCTTCAGTTCCTGAAAGACGAAGATCAATAGATAACTTAATTAGAGTTATAAAATCAGAATTAAAAAAAGACGAACCAACCAATACTGAATCTCCAAACTCTAAATTTGAAGCAAAACCGCCTGCCCAAACTGATGTAACTTACGTCAAAGGTGTGGGACCAAAAGTTGCCTACAGCCTGAATAAACTAGGTATATACACTGCACAAGATTTAATATTTTATCTTCCAAGAAAACACATCGACTACTCTAGCAGAACTTTAATAAAAAATCTGCAAGAAGGTCAATCCACAACGATTTTTGGATATATAAAATCAGTGTCCGCTTTTAATTCTAAAAACAATCTATCAGTCGTAAAAGTAAAAATAGCTGATGAAACAGGTTACATAGAACTAGGATTTTTCCAAGCAAAAGCCAATCGTTTTGCACTTGAAAGAACAAAATCACAATTCCCAGTTAACGCTGGAATTATGGTTTCAGGAACAGTCAAAATGAATAATTTTGACCACAGGTTAACCATAGACAAACCCAGCTACTCAATTATGACAGGTGAATTTTTAGACGGCGAAAATTCAAACCTAAATTTAGCAAGAATTGTACCAATTTACACTGTCAGCGAAAACCTTAACGTAAAAACACTACGTCGAGCAATACATAACGCAATACAGTTATACAAAGACACCATAGTAGACATTTTACCAGAATACTTAAGAAAAAAATACAATTTACTAGACAAAAAAACGGCTATAGAACAAATCCATTTCCCAGAAAACATGGAACTTTTAGAACGAGCACGATTTAGCTTGATTTTTGAAGAATTATTTATAGTACAACTTAAGATGGTTCGTTTAAGATATGAAAACAGTCAGAATTCGGCATTGGCACTAGAAGTTAAAATGGATGGACTTGTTCAAAAATTTATTAAGAGCCTACCTTTTGAACTTACTGGTGGACAGAAAAGAGCAGTTAACGAGATATTAAACGACCTAAACTCTGAAAAACCAATGGCAAGACTATTACAAGGCGATGTAGGTAGTGGGAAAACAGTTGTTGCCTGCATAATGTTGCTTGCAGGAGTTGAAAACGGCTATCAAGGTGCAATAATGGCACCGACTGAAATATTAGCTCAACAACATTACAACAATTTGGTAAATTGGCTAACACCACTAGGCTTGAGCGTAGGTTTATTTTTAGGAAGCCAAAAGAAAAAAGAGAGAGAAAAATTCCAAACAGATTTAAGAAATGGACAAACACACATTGCAGTAGGAACTCACGCATTAATCCAAGATGCGATTGATTTCAACAATTTAGGGGCAATAGTAGTTGATGAACAGCACAGGTTTGGCGTAAAACAACGTAACGTTTTAAGAAAGAAATCTCAAAACCCTCAAATGCTTACAATGACAGCAACACCAATTCCAAGAACACTTGCATTAACGGTACACGGAGATTTAGATTTAACAATCATAGACGAAATGCCAAAAGGAAGACTACCAATCAAAACTGCACTTACATCTTCCCACAAAAGTGTATACGACCTTATCAAACGGGAAGTCGAAGCTGGAAGACAAGCCTACGTAGTTTATCCACTAATAGACGAAAGCGAAACTCTATCAGCAAAAGCTGCCACAAAAGAAGCTGAAAAATTACAAGAAGAAATATTTCCGCAATTCAAGATTGGCTTGCTACACGGCAAACTAAAAAACGAAGAAAAAGAACAAGTAATGGCGGATTTCAAGAATAAAAAATATGACATTTTAGTATCAACTACCGTTGTGGAAGTTGGAGTGGATGTTCCAAACGCAACTGTAATGGTAATTGAAAACGCAGAAAGATTTGGACTTTCACAATTACACCAATTGCGAGGACGAGTAGGTAGAAATAGCTTGCAGTCATATTGCGTTCTAGTAAGCCCATCCCGTTCACAAGAAACTCGAGAACGACTAGGAATAATGACACAAACTAATGACGGATTTGTAATCGCAGAAAAAGATTTGCAACTTCGTGGTCCTGGAGAATTTTTGGGAACAAGACAATCAGGTTTACCTGATTTGATAATTTCAGATATCGTCAGAGATGCCGAAATCCTTGAAAAAGCTCGTCACGAAGCGATTGAATTTATAAATAATTACAAAATAGAAGATTACCCTCAACTTAACACTGCCTCAAGCCTACAACTTTTTACAGGACTTGATATATAGCTTTACACAAACGATTGTTTTGACTTGTTTTTGGGCATATAAACTTTATACATCTTATATATTAAGCATTGTAACAAAAAAGCTTAACACTGAAATTATATAACATTTTATATACTTTATATATATAAGATAGTATAATTAGGAGTACACGATTATGTACATGGCAGGCAGACAACACTTAATAGCTGGACACCCTCGCAGAACTCCAATGCCGAGGATGGTGAACATCAATATCGAAAAACAGAATTATTACGGTATGATGCCTATGAATGGTTTTTACCAAGCAAACTATTGTCAACACGCCTATGGTTGTGACAATGGTGGAATGGGTACGCTTGGCAAAATCATGATGGGAGTAGGACTACTAGGTGGCATTGCCGGTGCTATATGGGGCGGTGCCGAAGATGGTGCTGGTGGAGTAGATTCAAAACCACAACTTTCACCAGAACAACAAGAATTGCTACAACAACAAAAAGAAGCCATTGATACGCTTAAAGAACAAGTGGAGCAAATAACTAAACAATTAATAGAACAAACAAAAAATAAAAGAAGTGATAATCACAACGCAGAAGTTGATGAAGTTGCGGCACTAAAAGCTAAACAACAACCTGTAACGACAGGAGAGGTACCTCCACAATATGCAGATGGAGCCGAGGGTGCTGAAGGTATTGAAGGAGCTGAAGACGTTGAGGATAAAAACAAAGCTCAAGCTGAAATTGGCACTAAAAAAGTCGATGGAGAAACAACAACATTTACATTTAACGTTAGCGCATCGAAGAACAAAGACGGCACTGTAACTGGATACACAGGATATAACATTGTTGCAGGACTATACAAAGATGCTGACGGTAATGCTCTAACACACAGTGAAATTAAAGCAATCGCAGAAGAAATTTTCCAAGGAAAAGCACTCCCTAAAGGCGACATTCATCTTCCAAAAGAGATAAATGTAGGCGGTAAAACATTCAAAATTGCTGACGGTGCAAAACAAGAAGACGTAAAAACTTCAAAATATGAACTTGCACAAAATGCAACGATGTTTACAAGCACAGCAACAAAAGAAAATGACCACTGGGTTGGCTTGGTAAATGGAAAACCAATTGATGGTCAATTCAGTACAGAAGAAGAAGCTAAAAAAGCAGCAGAAGAAGCTGCAGCAAAAGCTCAAACAGAAACAGAATAAATATCAATTACTGATAAAGGAGTATAAAAAACAATGGTACACATGGTTGGCGGAAGACCAATAATCCCAACAGGCAGACAGGGCGCAAGACCTGTTATGCTAAACATTAATGCCAAAGAACAAAATCACTATGGCACAATGGGCGGATTTGGTATGAATTACGGCAACTATGGTATGGGCGCTGGAATGTACGGTATGCCAAATATGGGCATGTACGGAGATTTCGGAGCTGGATGCTGTCACGGGCATGAAAATAAAATGAATTTCGGTGACTATGCATTAGCAGCGCTATCTGCATTTGGCGGATTTGCACAAGCTTTCTGGGGCGGTGACTCAGGAAAGGTCGATACAAAAGCCCAAACAACAAATGACGAAAGTTTTAACGCACAATATCAAGAAAACCAAAAAACACTTGAAGAATTAAATACAAAATTTCAAGGATTAGTTGACCAAGTAACAGCTATGAAAAACGCAGCACAAGCAGCTCAAGCTCAACCTGAAATTCAAAATCCAGCAGAAACAGTTGACACCGATCCAACTGCACCGCCAGCAAATCCTGTTGGCGTTGAAGAAGAAGTTGTAACAGAACAAACAGAAGAAACTCCAGTTGAACCAGAAACAACTGCTGTTGATGAAGCAAAAGCTAAAGCAGAAGCAGAAGAAGCTAAAAAAGCTGCTGCAGAAAAAGCTGAAATCGAAGCGTTGAAAAAAGAAGGCATAACTAAAGACAGCAAAGGAAACTATTACGCAGGTGTAATAGATGAACTTGGCAACAAAATCAAATTTACTGGCAAAACTGCTGACGAAGTAAGAAAACAAAAAGAAGAAACAATTAAAAATATTAGACTAAATTTAAAAAAATGTGCAGAGCACGGTGTAGTAATAGAAAAGGGCAGATATTGTTACCCATTTATAGACAAAGATGGCAAAAATCACATTATTGAATTTTCTAGCCTAGATGATATTGACAGAGTATTAGAGGAAGCAGATAGAATCAAAAACAGATAATTTATCAATTTTGTTGAGTAAAATATTTGTAACATAAATGTGTATAAGGTTTGCAAGATTCAGGAAAAACTTATATAATTATTTTTGTAATTATAGAAGGATTTAGTCCTGCATTTTAGGAAAGAAGGTGTTTATTATGGAAGATTTGAAAGTTGCAATTGGGTCTGATCACGGTGGGTTTATTTATAAAGAGAAAGTTATAGAATATCTAAAATCTAGAAATATTCCTTACGTTGATTTGGGCACACACACAAGAGAAGCTTGTGATTACCCAGAGATTGCTCGTGCAGTAGCAGAAAGAGTAATTTCAGGCAAATCAAACAGAGGTATCTTGATTTGCGGAACAGGTATCGGTATGTCAATTGCAGCTAACAAAGTTCGAGGAATTAGAGCTGCACTATGCGGAGATACATATTCAGCAAGAGTTTCTAGAGCTCACAACAACGCAAATGTACTTTGTCTAGGTGAACGTGTTATTGGAGAACACTTGGCGCTTGATATCGTTGACATTTGGTTGAAAACAGGATTTGAAGGCGGAAGACACAAACGCCGTGTAGACATTATAGAATAGGACGGAACACTTTGGAACAATTAACTTCACACAAATTAGCTTGCATTATAGCAGCAATGCTTGACGACAAACTAGGCAAAGAAATTTCAATCTTGAACATAAGCCACGTTTCATCTTTGGCTGACTATTTCGTTATAGTAACAGGAGACTCTACTCCTCACGTAAAAGCTTTGATGGAAACAGTCAAAGAACGTACAAAAAAAGAACTAGACAGACCACCAATGCGATTTGAAAATGATAACAAAAACCGCTGGAATCTTCTTGACTATGGCGATGTTGTTGTCCATATTTTGCACAAAGACGAACGTGAAACTTATGCTATTGAAAAATTTTGGAGTAACGCATTCAGTATTCCTGAAAGTGAATGGAGAGAACATTCCAAAGAGTTTTCAAAATATAACGTATAACAGAAAAAGCCTGATTAATATCAGGCTTTTTTCATATTTAAGCTCTGTTACATTTCGCAATAGATTTACAAAACTAACGTAATGGTATAGAATTAAATCAAAGAAAGAGTGAGATTATGGAAAATAAAGATTTAAATAAACAGATTGAAGAAGCTATTCTAAAAATGGCAAAAGACCCACAAAACGCTGAAAACTATCACGTTTTGTCAAGACTTTATCTTGAACAACAAGATTATGACAAAGTAATGTCAGTATTAGAAAGTTTGCTAACTATTGCACCAAATGATGTTGAAGCGTTGGTTGGCATGGGTACAATGTGGTTTTATGAAAGAGATTTTAGAAAATCACTTTCTTACTACAACAAAGCATTGGAAATCAATCCTAAAAACTACCTGATTTACTACAATATCGGTAACGTCTTTGCTGAATGGAAAAACTTCTCAAAAGCTTTATTTTACTATAACAGAGCTATTGATTTGTATTCTTCAAACCCTGAAATATACAATGCAATTGCACTTTTATATCAAGATTTCGAAGAATATATTGAAGCAAGAGCATATTACGAAAAAGCATTGTCTTTAGACCCTGAAAACATTACTGCGCTTGTAGACATGGGTAATGTTTGTTTCAAACTATTTGATTATGCAACAGCGCTTGATTTGTACAAAAGAGTTTTTGCACTTAATCCAGACAACAAAATCGTTGCGATTTGCATTGGTAACACATTAACTCTTATGAAAGAAAGAGAAAAAGCATATTCATATTTTGAAAAAGCTTTAAAAATGGAAGGCGACAATTACAAAGCTTACATCTGCTATTCAATTGCACTTTCTGAATTTAAAGAAAACGATATTGCTATAGAAATGTACAAACGTGCAATTGAAACAAATCCAAAAGCAGTTAATGCTTATCAATTATTAGCAAACTTATATACAAACATTGGCAGAATTGAAGAAGCAATGGCTTTGTATAAACAAGCACTACAAATTGCACCAAACGATGCTCAAACATACATGCTTTTAGGTAACGCACACTACTTGAACGGCGAAATCGAAAAAGCTATCGCATCATACAGAGCTGCTATAAAAATTGAACCTGATAATGATGAACACAAACTTGTTTACATCCAAGTAATTGATGAATACATCGACAAAAAACGCAATGGTGAAATAGAAAGCGTATAAATATGCAAAATAGTCGTCAAATCTTTTTAATAGAAAGAATAATCGCCGTAACAAGCTATCTTACTATGGGATTTGTAGGGTTTATTTGGTTAATTATTGGTTTAATTAGACAATCTCACCTGACAAAGTTTTTGCAGTACCATATATTTCAATCAATTTTTATTTCATTAGCGTATGTTTTGATTTGCTATGTATTAGGCTTTTTGTTAAACATTTTGAGTTTAATTCCATTTATAAACCTAGTTGCAGCACAGATTGCGCTTGTACTTAATGCTCCAATAATATTTGGATTTTCAATCATACAAACAGCAATATACCTATTATTATTCTATCTTGCAGGAACATCTGCTATGGGTAAATTCACAAGAATCCCTTGGGTATCTGACATAATTAGCTATAATGTTAGATAAAAAAAGCCCTGCGAGGTGAGGCGCAGGGACGTGCTTTGAAAAGAATAAGGATTACTTTGTGTATTATGGAGCTTTGGATATTACGAGTGCATTTGATATCGGAATTCCGCCTTTAACTTGCGGGTTATTTACTACTTTGCCGTTAACATACATAACTGTTGAACCTCCACCATCGAGATTAATGGCATTTATACAACCAATTGACTTCATAAAATTAGCCAATTCCATCAGAGTCATTCCTACAGAACGCCCTTCTCTGCCATCGACAGTTACTAAAATAAAGCTATCGGCAGAAGTATAACCGACTGCGGTTCGTGGATTTCGACCACCGATAGCATTAAGTTTTTGTGCAGTCATATCTACATAGACTTCACCGTGTTTTACTAGATACGGGCCACCGCTTATGATATGTTTGACGTTTTTCCATTCAGGTTGCGTTTTAATCTTCAGCTCTATATTTTTTTCATTCAATAAAGGTTCTAACAATTTTTTAGGACCAGATATCACATAACCATTAGTTGGGATATCGAGCGGGTTAGCGGATGTACGTTCAACAACTCCATCCGCAACCCTCAAACTTATACCATACTTCGGAGCCTTTGGAGCAAATTTTCCCCACTCCGGAGTATAAACAAGAACATAAGTTGAAAGCATTCTAGGTTGATTAATATTATCAACTTTTAGTTCATAATTTTTGCTTTTTAAACTTGCATTTAGCTGAACCCTTGCAACATCAAAACCATCTTCAAAAATACCAAGTGCAACTCTGTCATATATAGGTCCTGTATAAAGTTTTCCATCAATCATTAATGTACCAAGAGGAACACCTGATTTTGGCTTAAAGTATGTTCCGTTAACTGCAACAATCGCATTTTCTTCTTCTGCGATTTTGGAGATTTTTTGTTTTGAGCTTAATGAATTCATACCTGAAAGAGCGGGAGCAAGTTCAAGATTTCCCGCTACCTTCAGGTCAACTTCTATTAGATTAATCCTGACAGGCTTGCCTTTGTACATCTTTACTAAAGACACATGTTTTACCCCATCAGTTACATCATTAATAATCGCATTGGGATACTTTTTAGATATTTTATTGTCAAAGTTCTGCTTTCTAGCTTCTGGAGAAATTTCAATCAAAACCTTTTGTTTAATTGTTTCGACATCAAATTTTGGTGCAGAATAATGAGCTATTCTAATTCCGTCAGCTAAACTCTTGTTTGATAATCCCAATCCTTGAATACACAAAACACTTACTATAACCGCTAAAGTTACGACTCTTTTTAGTATTTTGGCGTCTATATCCGCGCGCATTGCAATAAGTGTATCCATAAGCGTTCCTCAAGGTTGAGAAGTATCGGATACCTTTTTTATTTAAGAGTGGTGTGGGGAATAACACTCATCAAGGGGTGTAAATTGGTCCACGTTCAAGGGCTTTTATCGCCCCTCTACTATCATTGTAACATATTTTTACAAATATCTCAAGTGTAGTCATAGTCTAGCTTTTACAAATCTAAATAGAGGTAAAACTACACTTAATATTAAGAGTAAATACATTCTTGATAGTATAGTTTTTGAATGATATAATTTAAGCATGGGAAATAAGGTTAGTTTGACAACGCAAAATCGTCTTATCATTTCGGGATTAATTTTAAGTACATTTTTAATAGTATTTATAGCGATTTTTGCAATATTTAATATTCAGAAAAAACTTAATGAAGGCTACAAAAGTTTCGGACAGGTTATCTCAAAAATTCTTGCAATCGAAACTATAGAATTGACTCGTGGATTGAATAATACACAAGCACAAGAAGCTTTGCAATTACACTTTGACGGCATTTTAAAAAGTCACAACGACATTGTGCTTTTGGAATTTAAAGATAACAAAGGAAATATTGTTTATTCAGGTAGAAACAACTCTCACAAAAATACAAAACGTGCGAATATTACCGTAACATCACCTGTTAACTCAAACCTCAAAACAAGAAACGAAACAACAATTGGCAGTGTTACAGTAGCTCTTTCAGGAAATGTTATCAACCAAATTTCAACAACCACTAGAGCGTCTTTGCTATTTGTATTTTCAATCGCTTGGATAGTTTTTGCATTTGTAATTCTTATAAATACATACTTAATTACAAGAGAATTAAGACTATTACAAGACGGTGTAAAGAAAATCTCGACAGGCGAATTTGGTTACAAAATTGAGGGTCAAGATGTGTCAACAGAAGTCAAAGAACTCTTTAACGAATTCAATGACATGTCAAACAGATTACACATTTACGAAGAACAAAACATTGAACAACTAACGTTAGAAAGAAACAAACTAGAAGCTGTTTTGATGAGTATCGCTAATGGAGTTGTCGTATGTGACAACAACGACAAAGTTGTACTTGTAAATAACCATGCCCAAAACTTACTTGAAGCTAATAGCGAAAATCTTCTTGATACTGAAATCCAACAATACGTAGACACAGAAGGTAATTTCTGTTTCAAAGACAAGATTGAAGAATTTAAAGACACTCCTCTTGAAATAATTGAATCTCGTCCTATTGAATTTAATATCAACATAGGCAAAAGGGTTCTTAAGTCTATTATTTCGCCAATGTTTACAAGAAACAAAGATTATGTAGGCTATATTATTGTGCTTATTGATATGACAAAAGAAGCTGAAATGGAACAGATGAGAACGCATTTCATCTCTAACGTTTCACACGAATTAAGAACTCCTGTTACAGTTTTGAGAAGCTACATTGATACACTCCACAACTACGGAGATGAATTCGACAAAGAAACTCAAAAAGAGTTCATCGGAACGCTTAACCAAGAAATCATAAGACTCCAAAATATGGTAAACGATATCCTTGATTTTTCTAAATTAGAGGCAAATGCATACCTTGAAAAAGAACCTTCGGATATAATTAGCCTTGTAGAATATTGTTCTAATCAAGTTAGCGTATTAGCTGAAGAAAGAAACATTAAAATTCAAATATCAAAAGAAGATAACGTTCCTGTAGTTGAGTTAAACCAAACAAGTATTGAAAGAGCATTTACCAATTTGATGTCAAATGCAATAAAATACTCACCTGATAATGGCACAATTTACGTGAACATCAACAATAAAGACGACAGTGTTGAAATTTTGGTAAGAGATGAGGGTTGTGGAATTTCTCCAGAACACCAAAAGAAAATTTTCGACAGATTTTACAGAGTGGAAAACAACACCCATACAATTAAAGGCACTGGACTAGGACTAAACTTGGTACAAACTGCAATCGAAAAACATCATGGCGGAAAAGTTTTTGTATACTCTGAATTAGGAAAAGGTTCTACTTTCGGGTTTATGTTACCTATCAAAGCTGTTCAACCAATTGAAGAAATGACTATTTAAATCAATGTTTAAAGAATTCAAGATACTTTGTTATATATCATTAGGGATACTCATATTATTGATATTTCATTCAATGATGGGAGATTTTATTTTCAAAATCCAACACTTAAACCCCAAAATCACAAGCACAGCGACCGAGCTAATTAATACACAAGGAATGCCAATCCAAAACAATATTCCGAAAGATGAACAAGTTTCAATAACTAGAAGTAGCGATAAAAACAATATTTTTGTACTAAAACCTCAAGCTGAATACATTCTCTCTGGGCTTGTTGTCGCTAAAAATACTAACTTTTTCTTGAGAGATGTTTTGTACTCTGATTTTGATGAAATTTGCATTATGGACTTAGGAATAGTTTGGGGTGAAATTGCGACTAAACAATATGTTAACAGACACCTAAAATTCCGTTCAGTAAAAACTTTAGGTTTTGCAAGACAACTTCAATACAGAGCAAAAAATTATAATACATTACCACACGAATGGAGTTATATTTCCTCTCACTTAAGCCACACGCACATAATTCCAGCGAATTCAAATGTTACAAAAGCTTTAGTAAAAATAAAACCTTACGATATAGTTAAACTTGAAGGTTATTTAGTTGATATCTACAAAGAAAATGGTGAAACCGTAGCCCTAACTAGCCTTTCAAGATTTGATGAAAATAATACAAGCAGAGGCTATGGAGCTTGTGAAGATATGCTCGTCACAAGCGTTCAAATCGGAAACAAAATTTATAAATAAAATTTATTCAAACAATCCGTTTATTTTATCAATAATATCTTGCGGATCAATTTCGTTAGTAACTTTATTTATATCTTGCGCAATTTGATACAATTTTGCAGCTTCAATCTTATCACCAGTAATTGTGATAGCACGAGCTAAATTAAAATGAGCCAAAGCGTAGTTAGGATTACATTCAATTGATTTTTTAAACAATTCTATAGCATTCCTAACTCTACCCAAATCATCAAGGTAAATTACGCCTAAATTATTATATGCAATATCATAATTTGGATCGTATTCAATAGACATTTCATATTCTTTAATAGCTTCGTCCAAATCGCCTTTTCCCCAGTATAAAAAGCCTAAATTACAGTGAATTTTTGCATTTTTAGGTTCTAAATCAAGCGCATTTCTATACACAGTCAAAGCATTCGCATAATCTTCTTTATCATAAAATGCACTGCCCAAATTAATATAAATATCAATATCTTCAGGAGTTAACAAATATGCGCTTTGATAAGATGTAATCGCTGCATTAATATCATTTTTAGATTCCTGATAAACAAATCCTAAAGTTTGATTAATGATACTTGTCCATTGTTTACGAGGGTTTAGCGTTACTGCAGTTTGAAAATGAGAAATTGCCCCCTCAATATCACCTTTAACATACAAAATATTTGCTAAATTTGAATGGACATCAGGCATGTTTGGCATAATTTGAATTAGTTTTTCGTAAATATCAACAGCACTATCATAATCACCTAATTCTTCATAAGCCTGACAAAGATGTCTATAAGCTTGAATATTCAAACTATCAAGCCATATTGCCATTTTATATTCAGTTATAGCATCATCAAATCTGCCTAAACTTCTATAAATATCACCTAATAAGCAATACAATGGAACAAATCCTGGAGCTTTTTCTATAGCATCTATATAAATTCCGATTGCATCTTCAACACTTTTTGTATGAACCATATAAAAGCCTTTTAGCAATATTGGAAAGAATTTGAAATAAGAAACAGTTCTTGCAACATTTTCCAAAGCTTGAAAATCAAATGGCAAAGTCAACAAAGACAAAACATATTCACCTTTAGCTTTTAACCATTTTTTGAATGAACGCGCTGATGTTAAATCATACAAATTTGCTAATAAAAAGTGAGCACAAGAATTTGATAAAGGTTTGCATTTAATAGCTTTTTCAGCATTAATAGAAGCCTCAAGAAATCTTGCTTTTTTAGTATAAGTTTCAGCTAAAAGATAATAAGCTTTTGCAAACTTTTCATTTTTAGAAATTGCCATATCAAGGTAATTGATAGCTTTGTCTAAATCACCTTTGTAGAAATGAGCACGTCCTATTTTATAATAGATTTCAGACGAATCAATATAAGATTCCAAAGCTCTTTGGTACTCAGTAATAGCTTCATCAATATATTGAGCTGAATTATAAATATCTAAATGCCATGCCAAATACAAATCTCCAAGACGCAAATGTAAATCCGCATTTGTAGGATTTTCCTGCAAACCAATCTGACATAATTCAATAGCATTTTTTACGTTGCCAGTTTTGTATTCTTTATTAATCTTTTTTTCTAAAATTTTAGTATCAGTTGTCATAATCTCTCTTCAAACCAAGCCTGTGTTCCTATTATCATTTTAATTAAGATTATGTAAAAAAGCAAGTTGTTTAGATTTATTTAGTGTATAATGATGAAAAAATTTAGATAGGAGTACTTTTTAATGGATAACAGAATTTATTTTGTAGACGTAACAAACAGAGATGGTGTTCAAACTTCAAGATTAGGACTTGCAAAACTTCAAAAAACTATTATCAATTTAATGCTTGATGATATGGGAATTACACAGTCAGAGTTTGGCTTCCCGACAACAAGTCACGAAATAAATTATCTTAATGGGAACCTAGAACTAGTAGAAAGAAACGTTATCTCAAAAACAAAACTTTCAGGTTGGATGAGAGGTATAGCTTCTGACGTTGATTTGTCATTTAGAAACGTTCCAAAACTACAATATGTTAACCTGTCACAATCAACTTCAGAACAAATGATTCATGGCAAATATATGGGCAAGAAAAACCCTCAAGACATTATCAATATGACTTGTGAAGCTGTTGAATGTGCAGTTTCACACGGCGCTAAAATCATTGGCGTAAACGCAGAAGACGCATCTAGAAGTGATTTAAACTACCTTATCAAATATGGTCAAGAAGCAAAAAAAGCTGGTGCTCATAGATTTAGATATTGCGACACATTAGGTTTTGAAGACCCAAAAACCGCATATGATAGAATTTTTGAAATTGCAAAAGCTGTTCAAATGCCTATGGAAATGCATTTCCATAACGATTTAGGTATGGCTACAGCTTGTTCAGTTATGGGCGCAAAAGCGGCTATAGACGTAGGTGTTGATGCATACATCAACACCGCTATTAATGGTATGGGCGAAAGAGCTGGAAATGCAGATTTAGTATCTTGTCTTTTAGCAGTTCTTAAATCAGCAGGCTTTAGAAGCAAATACAAGATTGATGAAAACATTGACTTGAGCAAAATTTGGAAGCTTGCAAAATATACAGCATACGCATTTAGAGTACCGATTCCAATAAACCAACCTGCAGTTGGTGATAATGCTTTTGCGCACGAATCTGGCATCCACGCAGACGGAGCGCTTAAAGATAGAAGGAATTATGAACTTTATGATTTCGAAGAGTTAGGAAGAGGCGAACCTGAAATCATTGAAACAGGAAGAATGATTACAACTGGCGAATACGGCGGAATCAAAGGTTTCAGAAACGTATATGAAAACCTTGAAATAGAATTCAAAGACGAACACGAAGCGCGCAACATTCTTGAACTTGCTCGCTACGCTAACGTTCACACTCAACAACCACTTACTACAAGTGAATTAAAATTCATCTACTATTACCCAGATATTGCGGCTAAAGTAATGACTGTTTCTCCATACTATGAACCAACAGGCGCTATGAAAGAAAGAATTGATTCAAGATTAATTACAGCTCCTGGTAGAATTATTTAATAATTGTAAACAAATCTTAAAATATGCGCAAAAATTAATATTCAAGAACTTTAAAAGAAACATCATAACCATAAGGAGAATTTTATGAATATACAGCCTGTTTCAGCACTTAAAGTTCAACATTCTTCAATGCAACAAAACAAAGTGCAGACAAACCCTCAAATCGCTTTCAGCGGTAATGATAACAGCGTAGATAGAACAAAATTAAATAATGCACTAAAAGCTTTGACTCTAGCTTCAGCAATTGCTTTTACGCCAGCACTCACATCTTGCAATAAAGATGACGGAATTATTTGCGAAGACTGTGGACACCCAAATCACAGTGGCGACTGCAAATATGATGATCCTATCCACGGCGGAGACAACCCCACTGATACAATTAAATCAGGCGTAACTTATGTTCTTCCTGAAATCACAATGCCTCGCTATACAATAGACGAAAATGGTGACACAACAAAATTAGGAAAAGTAAATTTCTCTGAAAGTACAGTTCATATTCCTGCGAATTCACACAAATCAGCAGAATTAAAAGCTGCTATCGAATTTATAAAAACATTAGGCCTGACAACTGAAACAGCGACAAAAGAATACGTAGCATCAAGAAGTTTTGCTTACAATGCAGTTCCTGCTCAAATAACTTGGGGCAACGAAAAAACAGGCGCCGTTAATCAGCTAAAACTTAACGGTTACGGAAACGAAAACGGAAAAGTATTAATGGATTTATCAACAATTTTAGCTGATGGTTCATTAAATGAATGCAAATGGGAACTAACAGCATCAAAAGACAACAAGCTTCTTGTAAGAGTGTTCGATAAAGAATACAAAGAAAAAATATATTCAATGTTATTCGCCCAAGAAAATGGAATTATTTCTCAATACAACGTAAATGCTGATGGCACATATTCTAAAACTTGTGAATTTTCTAAAGGTTCAGGCAATTCTGTAATTGTTACAGATAAAACTGGAGAAACTTCAAAACTTGCAAACATAAATACAGTGATTGCATTAGCAAAAGAAGAAGAAGAAGATTAATAAAAACTTATAATTATAATAAAAAGAATGACCCATGATATTTTTATGCTAAAATAATAGCAAAAAGGAGATATCATGGGTCAAACTTTAGCAGAAAAAATTATTTCAGAACACGCAGGACACGCAGTAAAAGCTGGTGAATTAGTAATAGCAAATGTAGATGTTTGCGCTGTCCAAGATGGCACAGGGCCTCTTACTGTACAAGAATTCAAGAAACTTGGCAAAGAAAAATTAAACAATCCTGAAAGAACTATATTATTCATTGACCACGCATCTCCAAGTCCAAGAAAAGAATTATCAAATACGCATACAGTATTGAGAGAATTTTCAAAAGAGTACGGCGCAGTGCTATCAGACGTTGGCGCAGGTGTTTGTCACCAGAGATTAATCGAAACATTTGTAAACCCTTGCGAAATTCTTGTTGGAGCAGACTCTCACACTTGTACATCAGGTGCATTGGGAGCATTCGCTACAGGTATGGGTTCTACTGACATAGCAGTAGCAATGGCATTAGGAAAAACTTGGCTAAAAGTGCCTTCAACATTTAAAATAGAAGTTAATGGGAAATTCAACGAAGGCATTTGTTCAAAAGATTTGATGTTACATTTAATAGGTTTAATCGGAGCTGATGGAGCTACATATAGGGCTTTAGAGTTTTGTGGTGAAACTATTGAAAATATGGAAATGTCAGAACGTTTCACATTAGCAAATATGGCAGTTGAAGCTGGCGCAAAAGCAGGATTATTTGTTGCTGATGATAAGACAAAAGCTTATTTAAAAGAACACGGAAGAGAAGATAAATTCCGTTCGTTTAAGCCTGACTCTGATGCGATTTACGAAAGAGTTATAAAAATTGATGCGAAAGATGTAAAACATACTGTTTCTTGCCCGCATACAGTTGACAACACAAAAACAGTTGACGAACTGGATAAAATTAAAGTTGATCAAGTTTTCATCGGAACATGCACAAATGGCAGAATAGAAGACTTGCGAGTAGTTGCTAAAATTTTAAAAGGCAAAACTGCAAACCCTGATGTTAGATTGTTGATTTGCCCAGCATCTAAAGAAGTTTATTTGAAAGCTCTTGATGAAGGTCTTATAAACATTTTTGTTGAAGCAAACGCTGCTATATTACCACCGGGTTGTGGTCCTTGCGTTGGAGTTCACGCTGGAACACTAGCGGACGGAGAAGTTTGTTTAGCGACTCAAAACAGAAACTTCCAAGGCAGAATGGGTAACACAAAAGGTGATATTTATTTATCATCCCCATACGTTGCCGCTTACACGGCTCTAAACGGATACATCTCCGCTAAATAATTCTAGTTTTAATAAAAAAAATATAACCCGTTCGTTTTAAGCGTTTGCACATGCAATTAAGGCAAAAAATTCCTTACCATAATGTTAAGGAGAAATATATGCCTGGTTTTAAGTTGCAATACAAAAAAATGTCATTAGAAGAACTGATTATTCTTTCGCAACAAGATGATTTTAAAGCGCTAGAAGAACTAATTAGGCGTGAGCAGAAAAATATATTTGCAGCATTTTCTTATCTAACAAACAAAAGAGAAAATATTTCAGACTTAACTCAAGAAGCACTGTTAAGAATAGCCAAAAACATAAAAAAACTAAAATCACCCAAAAGTTTTAAAAGCTGGGTAAATACAATTATAACAAACCTTTTTTATGATGAACTTCGGAAATCAGGAAAAGATATCGAAACTGTTTCTATGGACGAGGCTATTTGCCAAAATACAGGGATTAATCTTTCAAAGATTATTCCTGATAAAAAATGTAAACCTGCTGAAAAATGTATCTCTAACGAATTAGAAAAAATAATCAAGGAGGCAATACAAAATCTTCCTTATCATTTTAGAATAGCAATAGTACTTCGTGAATTGCAAGGATTAAGCTATGAAGAAATCGCAAAAGCAACTCACTCAAGCATTGGCACAGTAAAATCAAGAATTGCTCGTGCAAGATGTAAACTTCAAGATGGATTAAAAGCGTATATTTAAGAAAAGGAGTCTATATGCAACAACAATTAACATGCAACCAAGTAATATCCCTTTTGTCTTATTACATTGAAAATAAATTAAACAAACAATTATCAAAAGATATTGAATATCATTTAAGGATTTGCCCAAACTGCAACAGAAAATTTAAAAAAATGACAAATCTTATGAATAATTTTTCAGATGTTGCTAAAAAGATTTCTGAAGACAGTAACATTAACAAAGATGAGATTCTTAACGACAAAAGATACATTGAATTTAAAACAAAACTATCTGCATATATAGACAATGAGCTTGATGATGACGAAAGCTTAAGAATGAAAAAATATACAATTTCAAATCCAATCGCAAGAAAAGATTTAGAAAACATTTACGCATACAAAAAATTAATTAACGCCTCATTTTCTAAAACAAAAAACGAAATCAAAAATGATTATTCAAGAAATATTCTAAACGACATTTATTCGATGAACACAAACCACAAACTTGAGCCTTTTTATTTATTAATGATACTTTTCACAATTATAATATCAATAACTTTACTTGGTGTCGCCCATTTTTTCCCACTTTAAATTTTCATATTTGAACTATATTTTGAATAAGCATTCAACTGATAATCAGTCATTCTCAAAGGCTTATGGAATGAAGTATATTCAAGACTAGGTGATTTGATATTAGCATTTTTCTTTGCAAGGACCTCTTTTTGTTTATTTGCAGCATACTGATTTCTTAAAACTGGAGTAATTATATTGCAAGACAAGATTGCGCCTGTTGTGCTAGTTATAACATCAACACCATTTTTAAAATCAGTATAATGTTCTCTGATATCACCGGTCATCCCTTTTTTAATATCAGTAGTTATTTTCCCAATTTCTTCAGTCAAATTGTTTTGTTTAATATACTGTTTAATTTTTGGAGTAACTAACTTACCTGTAGAAACCAACTTTGAACCAATATTTTTTAGAGTATTTGTAACTAGATAAAAAGAAATAATATTAACACCAGCATCAGCACATTCTTGAGGAATTAAAAACAATTTTTCCTTTGCAGATATTTTATCATTAAACATTACGGCAGTAACCTGCGCAGCAGAAGACAAAATCCAACCCAAAACACCAGTATGAACAAGCATTTTGCCTGGAGCTTCACCGTAATTTTTGTAAAGATAATTCTTTACATTCATAAACTGTTTTGACATAAATTCAGCAACATTATTTAGAGGTTTCATTGTTTACACCTCCTGAATGTTTTACAAATTTATTAGTAAGAAATTTTGTTAAAGGAGCATCAATTAAGAAGTTAGTAAACATCATCACGACTAATGCTAAAATAGTACCAATAGCGTTTTGATATTGTTTGAAAGCTTCAGAAATATCTGAACCAGCTTTTGACGGTGAGAATAAAGTATTCAATTTTGTAAGTTTAACTCTTACTCCATTTTTATCAACGGAAGAAGGTAGTTTAGACCAATTCTTAATAGCAGAAATACAACCTTTTCTTATTAGAAACCCTGTAGTTGTACCAGCAATAATTTTTGCAACAGTTCTGCAAACAGAAACTTTTCGGGTATCTTCATCAACAGCTTTGTTTTTGGCATCAATAAACGGTTGTGACATAAGCGCCGTAGCACCTAAAATCAACCTATTTTCTGGGGAAGAAATTTCAGACCCAATCCACTTAATTCTCTTTTGCCATTTCTCACTTCCTACAACAGAATTTGGCAAGCAATCATAAAAAGCTTGTTGAACACGTTGTCCGCCCGCTTTGGCGGTCCTATAAAAAGCTGTATTTGATATATTGATACCTAACATGATTCTTACCCAAATCCATAAAGACAATCAAGGGGTAAAATTGCCCATATAAGTAACATTATTACAAAAATTTTACAAAAAATTACCCACATGGGTAATTTAAAATGGCATTCTTTAAATTTAAGAATGCCATTTTTATTTGATATAACTATTAGAGAATTGCACCTTTTGGAACAACAGTCACTCCATTTGGAGAAACATAGAATCCTCTTTTTTCATCTTCTTCTCTACTGAAACCAATTCTTGTATGAGGTGGTATGTGAACGTTTTTATCAATAATAGCACGTCTAATTCTTGAATAGCGTCCAATTTCAACATTTTCCATCAAGATACTTTCAGAGATTTGAGAGTAACTGTTTACTCTAACCCTTGGTGACAATACACATTTTGAAAGTCCACCACCTGAAACCACACAACCTTCGGATACCATAGAGTTTGTTGCCATACCAACCCTATCGCCCTCTGACCAAATAAATTTAGCAGGAGGATAATTGTAGTTGAATGTCCTTAATGGCCATTCTCTAGAATATAAATTCAATTCAGGATTACTGTTTAACAAGTCCATATTAGCTTGCCAATATGCATCAATACTTCCTACATCTCTCCAGTAACCTTTTTCAGCATCTGTTATACCTGGGAATGTATTAGATGCAAAGTTGTATATGTAAATTCTCTTACCTTGATCTAACAGCATCGGTATTACATTTTTACCAAAATCATGGCTTGAAGTTTGTATTGCGGCATCTTGTTCAAGTGCTTTTAACAAAACCTCTTTATCGAAAATATAATTTCCCATTGACGCCAAACAGTAATTTGGATTACCTGGAATTGATTTTGGTTTTTCTTTTGGTTTTTCGACAAAATTAGTTAATCTCCAATTTTCGTCAACTTCGATAATACCAAATTCGTGAGCTTCTTCAATTGGGATTGGAATTGCAGAAATAGTTAAATCTGCGATATTAACTTTGTGAAAATCCAACATTTGAGTAACATCCATTTTGTAAATATGGTCACCACCAAAAATACAAACATGCTTTGGGTTTTCATCGTTTATATGGAAAATATTTTGATAAATAGCATCTGCTGTTCCTCGATACCAATCAGAGCCAGTCCTCATTTGAGCTGGTGCCAAATCAACATACTGATTTAAAAACGGAGACAAAGCCCACCCTCTAGTAATATGTTTATTTAAAGAGTCTGATTTATATTGTGTCAAAACTTTTATTTTAAAAAAGCCAGAGTTTATAAAGTTATTCAAAACAAAGTCAACTATGCGATAACGACCACCAAAAGGAACTGCAGGTTTCGCTCTATCTCTTGTTAAAGGATAAAGTCTTTTACCTTCTCCACCTGCTAAAATCATTACTAATGCATCATCAATTGACATACAAACCCCACTTTCATTTCTATTAGAAAATTATACATCACAAAATAAAAAAATGCACGTAAATTAAGAAAAATTTATTGATTTTCACACCCGCCACAAGAATCACAATTCCCTGAACAAGATTTTTTATAGGAATCAAACAAATCCTGAAAATCAAAAACTTTATCATCTAAAACTTTTTCAATAACAATTGGATAAAGATGGTTTTGCAAATTCTCAATCGCTGTTTTAAATTCATCAAAATGCATTAAGTTTCCAATTAAAAGCGGATATTGTGCAATTATTTTTCCACCATCAATTTCATTTGTACACCAATGAACAGTAATACCACTAACTTTTACACCCGCAGAAAAAGCTCTTGCTAATGCATCATCCCCCTTAAAAGCTGGTAGTAATGAAGAATGAATATTTATAAAACGTCCAAATTCTAAAACATTTGGCTTCAATTCTCTTTTATAATCATCAATAGCAATTAAATCATAATTTGCACTAGCAAAATAAACAGAGTTTTCTTCATAAGGTAAATATCTAAATTTTAACCCTAAATTTTGAGCTTTCTTCAAGACTTCAGAATTTACATTATCTGTTAATAATGTAATATCAATTTCATAATTTTCTAAACCCCTGAAATGCTCAACGATTGCTTCAAGATTTACACCTCTATCAGAGCTCAATATTGCTATTTTTTTCATAACAATTCCTCCATTTTGAAATATATTAATACAAAAACTACAGTTTTAATAGCAAAAAATATTTTTAGCAGTTTTAATTAAACAAAGGAGTAATTATGCTAATTAATTCTAGACAAAATTTTTCAACACAATCTTTTAAAGCAAACAGATATTCAACAGAAACCGTAATAAATTTCATTATACAGAACAACATGCGAAAAGCAGACAGTATAAACTTTATACGTTCTATATCTTTTATAACAAAAGAACAACACAAAGCATTAATGCAACCTGATAACATTGCATTCAATAAAGAAACTAAAAAAGTAATTAACCACTTATTAAGCCAAATTCCTCAACTAGAAAGATTTATAGAAAAAGCCGACTATTTACACCCAATATACAAACAAAAGGTCATTGAAAATGCAAAAAAATTGTATGGGGAAGAAATTACAATAAAAAAATTAATTAATTACAAGAAATAAAAAGACCACTTTATAAAGTGGTCTTTTTTTATAATAATTATCTATTAACCACAAAGAGCTAACAATATACCAGCCGCAACCGCAGAACCGATTACACCAGACACGTTAGGTCCCATTGCGTGCATTAACAAGAAGTTTTGAGGGTTAGCCTCTAAACCAACCTTGTTAGCAACACGTGCTGCCATAGGTACAGCAGATACACCAGCAGAACCAATTAATGGGTTGATTGGTGGAATATTTGAACCTGTAATTTTATTAATTGTATTAGTGATAAAATTCATCAATTTAGCCATCAATAAACCACCAGCAGTTGCAAATGAGAATGCAATTATACCTAATATAAGAATAAATATTGTTTGCACATTTAAGAATTGCTCTGCTGAAAGTTTTGAACCAACAGAAAGTCCAAGGAAAATTGTAACGATATTGATTAAAGCATTTTGCATAGTGTCTGAAAGTCTGTCTACAACACCACATTCTTTACATAAGTTACCAAAACATAACGCACCTAAAAGTGGACATGCACTTGGTAAGAAAATAATACAAAGAATTAAAATCATTAATGGGAATACAATTTTTTCTCTTTTAGTTACTTCTCTCAATTGAACCATTTCGATTTGACGTTCAGCTTTAGAAGTTAACAACTTCATAATTGGTGGCTGAATTACAGGAACCAATGCCATATAAGAATAAGCAGCTACGGCAATAGGTCCAAGCAAGTGTGAAGCCAATTTATTAGTTACGTAGATTGATGTAGGACCATCTGCCCCACCAATAATACCGATAGCACCAGCTTCTGGCAATGTAAAACCAAAACAACAGAATGCCATCAATAATGCACCGAAAATACCGAATTGAGCCGCACCACCTAATAGAGCAGTTTTAGGGTTAGCAATCAACGGACCGAAGTCAGTCATCGCACCAACACCCATAAAGATAATCAATGGGAACAACCCTTTGTGAATACCTGCTTCAAATATAATACCCAAGAACCCGTTTGGACCAGCGATTTCTTCACCTAATGGCATAGGAATGTTTGATAACAATCCACCAAACGCAATAGGAACTAATAGCAATGGTTCAAATTGTTTTTTAATACCTAACCAAAGTAGGAATAAACAAATTAAAATCATTATCCATTGACCATGAGCTTGCAAAAGTTGGTCAACACCAGTCAATCCTGATTCAGGAGAGAATGCTCTTTGTGCAGCGTTTGCAAAGCCCATAATCCCAGTTGAGTTCCAAAGTTCTTGTAAACCTTGTTCTAAACTAATACTCATTTACAATTCCTCCCTCAACTAACCAATTACTACCAATTCTTGACCAGTTTTAACTTGGTTACCAACTTCGATTTCAACTGATTTAACAACACCAGTAACAGGAGATTTGATTTCAGTTTCCATTTTCATAGCTTCAACAACAGCAAGAACATCGCCTTCTTGAATGCTATCACCAACACCAACTAATACTTTCAATACTGTACCAGGAAGCGCTGCTTTGATTGGAGTACCTTCACCGTCACCAGCAGAAGCTTGATTTGCTTCAATACCAGCTTTTACATTAATATCATATAATTTGCCGTTTACAGTAGCTTTGTTACCTTCTAAAGCAACAGCATATTTTTTACCGTTAACAGTTACTGTGTAACCATTTGAAGATTCTTCTTTTGGTTCATTAGAAGTAGCTTCATTTTTTCTAACACCGATTGTAGCTTTACCTTCAAGGAACAAGATACCTTTTTCTTTACAAGCTGCAGCGATAAAGATATTTTCTTCAGTTTCTTCAAGATTTGCATCTTTAAGCATTTTTCTAGCAGCTTCAATACCTTTGTTAGGATCTTTGTCGTTCAAGTCAACAACAGTTTCTGTAGTTGGTTGAAGATTAAGTTGTTCAGCAGCGATTTTAACGATTTCTGCATCTGGTTCACAAGGAGTTTTACCGAAATATCCAAGAACCATTTTGCCATAACCTTCAGCGATTTTCTTCCATTTACCAAACATAACGTTGTTGAATGCTTGTTGGAAATAGAATTGAGAAACAGGAGTTACAGAAGTACCGAAACCACCTTTTTCTACAACTTCTTTCATTGCTGCAACAACTTCAGGATATTTATCCATCAAATTATTATCACGAAGCATTTGAGTATTAGCAGTCAAAGCACCACCAGGAAGTGGAGATTGAATAATCATTGGGTTAACTGCTAATGCTTCAGGTGGCAAGAAGTAATCTTTCATGCAATCTTTAAATACTTCTTCAGTTTCAAGAATTTTTTCAATATCGATACCCAAATCATATTCAGTACCTTTTAAAGCATGCCACATAGAAACGATATCAGGTTGAGCAGTTCCACCAGAAACAGGTTTCATAGACAAGTCAATACCATCAGCACCACCATCAAGCGCAGCAAGATAAGCAGCCAAGCCAGTACCTGCTGTTTCGTGAGAGTGGAATCTGATATGAGCATCAGCACCCAAGATTTCTCTTGTACGTTTAATTGTTTCGTAAACTTTTCTTGGATTTGAAGTACCAGAAGCATCTTTGAATGCAAGACTATCAAATGGAATGCCAGCATCAAGAATATTTCTTAAAACTTTTTCATAGAAATCAACATCGTGAGCGCCTTCACAACCGATAGGAAGTTCCATCATTGTGATAGTTACTTCGTGTTTCAAACCATTATCACGAATGCATTGACCAGAGTAAATTAAGTTGTTTACATCGTTCAACGCATCAAAGTTTCTAATTGTAGTAACGCCATGTTTTTTGAACATTTTAGCATGTAAGTTGATGATATCTCTTGGTTGAGAATCAAGACCTACAACGTTAACCCCACGAGCTAATGATTGTAAGTTAATATCTGGGCCAACTGCAGCTCTGATTTTATCCATTGTTTCAAACGCATTTTCATTGCAATAGAAAATTGGTGATTGGAATCTAGCACCACCTGCAACTTCAAAGTGTCTGATACCAGCATCAACTGCTGATTGCAAAGCAGGAATAAAATCATCTACAAATACTCTTGCCCCGTAAACTGATTGGAAACCATCTCTGAATGAGGTATCCATAACCTTGATAAGTTTTTTTCCCATAATTATATCCTTTCGTAATAAGTAAAATTTCTAACCACGTGATTTAGCAACCGCAATAGCAACAGCAATTGCTTCATCTTCAGAAACATTTGCTCGTTTGCCAGGTTTTTCAACCACTTTAACCTCTTCAGGGAACAGCTCATTCAAAACTTTAATAATTCTTGCCATTCCACCCATTGAAAAAATCATAATAACCAAAAATGAAAATACAAAGCCCATGCCTATTCCCATAAGCCCAAGGCCTTGTGTCAATAATTGAATTGATTGTGGATTCATAATATATCTCCTATTGTAAGTACAAACTTCTCATTAACATTCTCTAAAAGCAAAGCTCCACTATCACTAACGGATTTTGCTATACCAGTTTTCACTTCATCAAATACTTGTATACAAACTTCTTTTTCAAGGAAGCATGCTCTGTTAATATATTCATGCTTTATAAATTCAAAGCCACTATCCAAAAATTTATTATACTCCTTAAAAAATAAATTTATAACTTTTTTCAAAAATTCATCTTTATCTTTGTGCTGAAAATTTGTTTCCAAAGCCAATGATGTTACTGATTTATCTACAACTTTTTCAACATCATTTCCGCCAGCAGTAATATTAACACCAAACCCTAAAACTAAGCCTTTAAAAGAGCTTCCTTGCATGACGGTTTCACATAATATGCCAGAGATTTTTTTCCCATTAATAAGAACATCATTTGGCCATTTGATTTGAGGTTTTAATCCATACTCTTCAAAAACTTTACACAAAACTACAGATAAATATTGGGTAAGATTTGCGAATTTTTCATCAAATTTGTTTGAGGGTTTTAACACAATTGATACAAATAAATTACCTTCACCCAAATCCAACCAAGCTCGTGAAAGCCTACCTCTACCAGCAGATTGACGATTTGCTACAATAACAGTTTCATCAGCTAGTAAGTCAATATTACTCTTACCATATAAGTTGGTAGAATTTACCTCATCGAGGTATAGAAATTCCATATTCCCCTCTCTAAAATTTCTTTATATAGAATAATTTTATTACAAACAAAAAAAATTTGCGATTTTTTTTTCATAGTGCTAGAATAAATATGCAAGGGGAGAGATATTTATGAGTGGAATAGGTCATTGGACATACACATTAAGCGTTTCTGGACGTGATTTGACGTTCAACCTAGATACAATATTTACAATGTGGTTTGCAATGGCTGTTGTCATTATTTTCGCAATTATAGCAACAAGGAAATTATCAATGTTCCCGAATAAATTACAGGCATTGTGTGAAAATATTCTGAAATTTTTCTGGGGAACACTAGATACAATGATGCCCTGCAAAAACAGACAACACGTTCCGCTTGTTGCATCGCTATTTTTGTTTATATTAATTGCAAATTTAATGGGACAATTACCACTACGCATAATTCATTTAAAATCTGGAGAATTAGCTTCTCCAACAAATGACATAAACCTAACAGGTGCACTTGCTGTAATAGTTTTAATTTATTACGTTGTAGCAGGGTTGAAAGCAAAAGGTGCTAAATTCTTTTTACACGAAATTAGTTTTACAGGTATAGTTATGGCACTTGTAGAATTGTTAGAGATGGTAACAAGACCTTTAAGCTTAGCAATACGTCTTTTCGCAAACGTATTTGCTGGCGAAATTCTAGTTACAATAGCACTTGGTTTAGCAGCATATTTTTTGCCACTACCAATCATGTTGTTTGAGATTTTAGTATCATTCATTCAAGCAACAGTATTTATGATGCTGACCATTGCATACGTTTCATCAGCAAGCAGTGAAGCTCATTAAAATGATTTAATTAATAACAGTTTAAATAAAGGAGAAAATTATGATTGAAGCAACTGAACAAATTTCACAAATGGCACATTTAGGTGCAGGTATCGCTATTGGTTTCGGCGCAATTGGTGCTGGATTAGGTATCGGATTTGCAACAAAAGGTTTGATGGATGCTGTTTCTCGTCAACCAGAAGTAGCAGGTAAAGCATTTGGTTTCTTCTTGTTAGGTGCTGCATTATCAGAAGCTTGTGCATTGTACGCATTCGTAATCGCATTCCAATTACTTGGAAAATAATAATTTAAAATTTTTGAGGTACCAATGGAATTTAACGCAACATTTTTTGTATCTGTAATAAGTTTTGTAGCATTCACATTAATCATGAATGCAATATTTTACAAACCACTTACCGAAATCATTGACGAAAGAGAAGATTTTATAAGAGGTGCGATTAGTGATGCTGAAAATTCTAAAAATATCGCAAGCGAACTTTTGAAAAACAAAGAAGAGTCACTACAAAAAACAGCAGAAGAAACAAGAAAAATAATAACTTCTGCTACTAACGATGCAAATTTAAAAAGCCAAGAGCTTGCAAACGAAGCAAAACGCCAAGCTCAATTGAGAGTAGAAGACGCTAAAACTAATTTGCAAACTGAAATGGAATCTTCTCAAGCCGAGTTAAAAGCAAAAGTTAAAGAGCTTGCGGAAACAATTGCCTCAAAAGTACTAAAAGAGGAAACTCACATAGAAAACATCAACCACGAACTAATTGACAGGATACTTGTTTAATATGGACGAAATAATCAAAATCTGGGACATAATCGTTAAATCAAATACCTTCAATTTTGCAATTTTACTTATTCTAGTTGCAGTAGTTGCAAGCAAATTAAATATTGATGAAAAATTAGAAAATCTAAAAAAAGATATCATTAAAGCAATTGAATCTGCACAGCTAAAAAAAGAAGAAGCTGCAAAAATTCTTTCCAGTGCTAGAAATGAAGTCGAACACCTTGAAGAAGAAATATCTTCTAGAATAAATAAGGCTAAAGAAAATTCAACTGCTATCTCAGAAGAAATATTGAAAGAAGCTGGCAAAAAAGCAAAAAAAATAGAAGAAGGAATTTCAAGACGAATTGAATCTGAAGAAAAAACTATTTCGGCAACACTTTCAAGGCAAACAGCGACAGTAGCTATTGCGCTTGCGACTGACCATATAAAGCAACGTCTTGAAAATAACAGGGAACTACACAAAAAATTTATTAATGAAAGCATTGAAGAATTAGACAGGATTAATTTCTAATGAACATACAAATCTCAACAATTGCAAAAACTTACGCAAATGGCATAATAGATTATTCTGCTGGCGATATTCAAAAAGCAGAGTCTATATTATTTAATTTGCAAAATATACAAAATTACTTAATGCAATCAAACGATTTGCGTGAAGTTCTTAATAACCCATCAATAGCTTTTCAAAAGAAAATTGAAATCATCAACACAATTTTTCAATCAGAGTTAAGCGAACAAGAAATTAATATTTTGAAAATATTAATAGATAAACAACGTTTTAACGAATTTGAAAACATAATTGAAGCACTAAAATTAAAAATTCAAGAATTAAAAAACGAAATTGAAATAGTAATCACATCAGCAATAGAGCTTGATATAGACGAAAAATTCAGAATAACATCAATTCTTGAAAAAAAATTACAGAAAAAAGTACTACCGACTTGGAATATTAACAGTGAAATTCTTGGCGGACTATTTATTCAAATCCATAATGATATTATTGACATGAGCATTTTGAATAAAATTACAAGTTTAAGTAAAAATATAATTAGATAAAGGGGAAATAATGGCACTAATAAAACCTGATGAAATTAGTTCAATAATTAAAAGCAAAATTGAAAATTACGATATTCAAACAGAAATCGCAAACACAGGAACTGTAATCGAGATTGGTGACGGTATTGCTCGTGTTTATGGTCTTCGAAACGTTATGTCAAACGAGCTTGTTGTATTTGAAGACGGCAAAGATACGCTAGGTATCACCCTTAACCTAGAAGAAGACAACGTTGGTATTGTAATTTTAGGCGAATATACTCACATCAAAGAAGGTATGACAGTTAAAACAACTGGAAGAATTGCGTCTGTTCCTGTAGGTGATAACTTAATCGGTAGAATTGTAGACCCGACAGGTAAACCTATTGACGGCAAAGGTGAAATATATTCTGAAAAAACACGCCCAATTGAACGTGTTGCGCCAGGTATTGTTGCAAGAAAATCTGTACACCAACCACTCCAAACTGGTTTAACTGCGATTGATGCTCTTACTCCAATCGGTAGAGGTCAACGTGAACTTATTATCGGTGACAGACAAACAGGCAAAACTGCAATTGCAATTGACACTATCTTAAATCAAAAAGGTCAAAACGTTATTTGTATATACGTTGCAATAGGACAAAAAGCATCAACCGTTGCTCATTTAGCTAAAACTTTAGAAGAACACGGAGCTTTAGAATATTCACTTATAGTTTCAGCGACAGCTAACGAAAGTGCACCACTTCAATATATCGCACCATTTGCAGGTGTTGCAATTGGTGAAGAATTTATGGAACAAGGAAAAGACGTCTTGATTATTTATGACGACTTGAGCAAACACGCACAAGCTTACCGTGCCATGAGTTTGTTATTAAAAAGGCCACCGGGACGTGAAGCTTACCCTGGAGACGTATTCTATCTTCACTCAAGACTTCTTGAACGTGCAGTTAAGTTAAGCGATGAATTAGGCGGAGGAAGCATTACAGCACTTCCTATTATCGAAACACAAGCTGGCGACGTATCAGCATACATTCCAACTAACGTAATTTCTATTACTGACGGACAAATTTTCTTGGAATCAAACTTATTCAATGCGGGTGTAAGACCTGCTATTAATGCAGGTATTTCTGTTTCACGTGTAGGTGGTGCCGCTCAAACTAAAGCGATTAAGCAGGTAGCTGGTAAATTAAGACTTGACCTTGCTCAATTTAGAGAATTGGAAGCATTCGCACAATTTGCATCAGACCTTGACCAAGCAACCAAAAATCAATTATTGAGAGGTCAAAAACTTACAGAGGTACTAAAACAGCCTCAATATGCACCTTTAAGTGTTGCAGAACAAGTTTCAATTTTGTTTGCAGCAAACGAAGGGTTGTTAGACGATATTCCAAATAATCAAATTGCAAAATTTAAAAAAGACTGGTTCATTCATTTAGGTGCAAATCTAAAGGCACTTTCTGATAATTTGAATGACGGAAGCGCTTTGTCTGAAGACGACAAAACTGAATTAAGAAACAGTATAGAAGAATTTAAAAAATCATTTTAGTAAGGAGATTTGAAATATGAAATGCTATAATCACCATGACAGAGATGCTTTCGGGGTTTGCCAAGCCTGCGGAAAAGCTTTGTGCCTTGAATGTATTGATGCATCAAGCAATATTGTAAAATGTAAAAATAATCCAGCTTGCAAAGACCGTTCAAAGTTGATTAATATATCTTATTCAAACATTGGTTCAACTTATTCAAAAAGTCACAAGGTTATGTCAGTTATTCTAGGATTTCTATTCTTTGCTCCAGGGCTTGCTGGAACTATCGTTTCATTATTAATGAGAGATATTTTCACATTAGTAATCAGCCTTATCTTTGTGGCATTGGGTTTTGCAATACTAAACAGTGCTAGAAAATTACAAGTTAAATAATATGGAAAACTAAAATGGCAAACTTAAAAGATATAAAAAACAGAATACAAAGTGTTCAAAGCACAAAAAAGATTACACGTGCAATGAAAATGGTTGCAGCTGCAAAAGTAAAAAAAGCGGAAACAACTGTAAAAATGTCACGACCATTTACAGCAGAATTAAATGCTATGTTTAAAAAACTATTAAATTCTGTAGGCACTTACTCTGTACACACACTAAAAATTAAGTCTGCCATAGATAATTATCCTGCATTATTGCAAGTTAGAGAAACAAAAACAGCAGGACTTTTGGTTATTACTTCAAACAAAGGTTTAGCAGGAGCTTACAACAGTAACATTATTAAAAAAACAATCCAAACAATCAAAGATTACAATGATAAAGGCATTAAAACTATCCTGTTTATTGTAGGTCAAAAAGGGATTAGCACCCTCAAAAAACGTTGCAAAGATTTTGATTGCGAAATTGCCAAAACATACCACGCTGTTGCCAACAACCCTACTGGCGAAAGAGCAAGTGCAATTGTAGAAGACATTGCAGAATATTTTGTTAATGAAAAAATTGATAAAATTGAAATCATCACAACAAGATTTAAAAATATGATGAGTTATTTTATCGAGAATTGGGAAGTTCTACCACTAAAAGGTATTAATGATGATCACGACAGATTACACGACAATATCATTGAACCTATGATGGAATTTTCACCAGACATGCACCATATTTTGCAAAAAGTTGTACCAATGTATATTGCTAATATTATATTCCAAGCGTTGCTAGAAGCTCAAGCTAGTGAACTTGCTAGCAGAATGACAGCGATGTCAGCTGCAACAAGTAACGCCGACAAAATGCTTAAAGAACTTTCAACAGAATACAACAAGACACGCCAATTTGCCATTACACAAGAAATCATTGAAGTTGTTTCTGGTGCTAATGCTCAAATAGGTTAGTCTTTTATTTTTATACTATCTTGCAAGAAAAGCATTCATACCAGCTTGTGGCATTACAGTTTGAGCCTGAACAATTGTTGGTTTATTTTGTTGTTCTTGAATTTGTTCTTGCAATTTTTGTTGAGCTTTTTGAGCTGCTAGTTTAGCTTGGCGTTTTTCTTCAGACTTGTTAGTCATATAAATATTCAATTTTGGTAAACCTACACCAAGTATTAAACATGAATATAAATATCCAGCAGCTTGTGCAATATTCAATACTCGTAACTGTTTTCTAACCGCTTTACTATTTTCACCCGCTGGCAATTTTTTCAACATTTCTTTGAAATCTAATGCCTTTCCATCAGCAGTAACTGAAGACAAGTGCATTTTCTTCAAAGCTTCCATCATAACTTCATCACGAGTTTTTAATGTTTTCTTAAAGAATGAAGTTTCTGCAGGGTTTTTCAATAAAGACTTATCTTTATCAAGTCCTAGGGCAACACCTTTAGCCACGATGTTACCAAGCACAAGCCAGTTTAAAAATCCTAAAGTATCTTTTACAACAGCTTCTCTTAATTCATCCTTATCCCTAGCAGACATAAATCTTGAAGCAATTGTTAAACCATAAACCAATTTTAATTGGCTAATTGTTGGTATCATGCCTTTGAATTGTAAGTTTTTGTAGAAACCACCTTTTTGAGTTGCCAAATCAGCAACAACAGAACCTGTAAAAATACCTGCTGCTGCAGATTTCAAAGCAAAGAACTCTTTAGATTTATCTTTTTCACGACCTTCTACGCCTACAAAACCATCGCTACCAGTCTTTTTCTTTGTAATGTAAATATTCAAAGGTTGAATAGACATACCAACCAAAGAACCTATAGCCACACCTAAAATTGTACGGCCTTTGTTTATTTTTTTGATACCTTTAATAAATGAATTATTATCAAAGTTAGCTTCATTTTTAAATGCTTCAACAACTTTATCAGCAGTCAAGGCTTTTGAAACCTTAAATAAGTTTTCAATAAATGTTGGTAAATTAGAAATTGTTTCTTTGTTACCACCTTTTAACTTGTAATTTGATTCAGAACCTGTTGACTGCATAATGTAGTTAACAAGATATTGTTTTGATTCTTTATCAATACCTTTGCCTTTTTTAGTTTGTTTAGCTAAGGCTTTTTTCATAGCTTCAACAACATTGTCAACTTCATTTTCATTCAAAGCTTTTTCGTCAACACCATTTGAAGTTGAAATAGATTTGAATACTTCTTTTAAAGTTTCTCCAATTTCATCTGATACATTTGGATCATGAATCTTATTATGATAAATCTTACCTACAATATCAAAAGTTTCATTATCAGCAAAAATCTTATCAGCTCTGATTCCAAACGTATTGTTTAATGTCATAGCAAAAGCTAATGCCGCTAAAGAACCATATAAACCAAACAATGAATGGTTGATAGTCCCAGACGCTTCTCTTCTAGCTGTTTCCACACCTGCTGCAGGACCTCTATTAACGAAGTCTACAGTAGTTCTAGGAATTACCATAGAACATAAGTCAACAGCGTTAGCACCAATTGCTTGGTTTGTATCTAAAAATCTTAATCCTAATGTCAAAGTATCTAACGCACTTCCAAATTGTACGTTATTATTGCTATTGTTTTTGTTTTCGGCTTTTTGTTGTTGGTAGTGTATATTTTGAATTTTCATAATAATTATTCTCCTTACGAATTAATAAATGCGCTGAACGATGTTTTTGCGGCCGCATGACCTGAAGACGACAATACTGTCGACGACGAAGTCGCAGCCGAACTACCGGCGCCGCCGGTAGGGGTTGTATTCGTTCTTGCATTATTTAATTGCGCAAGATCTTGTTGTGCTTTTTTCTTGTTTGTTTGTGTTCTTGTATATAATGGTATAAAAATACCCAATGAAACCAATGAGAATGCCAAATTACCGATTTGACAAATAGTTCTTAAACGTTTGTCACCAGCTGTAGCTAATTCATCACTAGATTTTAGAGAAGTATGTTTTGCCCAATTCCATAATTTTTTCAATACATTATCATCTGGTTTGGACTGTTTAAATCTATTTATTAATTTTGCATCTTTGTTAGTATATTCAATACCAGTTGCAAGAGCTTTTGCAGCGTAATCGCCCAAGAAATAGAAACTTGCAAAAGTTGCAATATCTCTTATTGTTGCTTCACGCAATTCGTTTGCATCTTCAGAAGCTGCCATTCTACTTGCAAATGTAGCTGTTGAAATTATACGAGCCTGATCCATTGTTGGGAAAATACCTTTAAACTGGAACAGTGATTTCAAACTAGGTTTGTCCATGAACATAGACAATGCAGCTACTCCACACATAGAACCAACTGAAATAAATTTTTGTTTAAGCAAAGCTGCTTTTTCTTTTGGAGTTAATTCTCTATCTTCTTTTCTGTCTGCAAAATCGTTATAAATTGGTGCACCTTTACGACCTGACATTTTGCGAGTAATCCATCTATTAATAGGTTGCATTGATATAGCTAAAGGTATAATTAAACCTAAGCCCGCGATACTCTTAACATTTACTAATTTTTGCGCTTTTTCAAAATATTTAGCTAGATGTTCAACGTCTTTGATACCCTCTTTTTTGATACCACTTAATACACGAGGAGTATCAACACAGAATGATTCCAAACTATTTGATAAATATTTTTCTTCTCCTATAAATCTGATATTTTCAGAAATATGAGTCATATCTACAAGAGATTTATAAGCAACATTCGCTTTTTTGAAGTTTTCATTGAATGCAGCATCAGCCAAATCATTAATTGCTTTTTCAGCGTTTGCGCTCAATTTGATTTTGCTTGTAATCTCATCAATTGTATTCAAACCTTTTAATTCTTCAGGATTTTCTGCTAATAATTCAGCAAAACGCTTAATTCCACCTTTTTCATAAGCATTTCCATCAACACCTTCAAGAGAAAGGATTGAGCGTTTGAAGAAATCTTTAAAGCTATCTTTTGTGGCTTCACCATTTTTATAGAATTTTTTAATTTTATCGTAAGCTTCAGCATTTGCCCAAACTGAAGTCAAGTTAGACTTTTTGAAATCACCCATTATTGGGGATTTAAACAATTTAGCTGCACCCTGAACAATAAAGCCTGGAATTAAACAGTTTACAATTAATCCAGAAGCTTCACGTCTGAAAGCCTCGAATCCACCGAAGAAATTCCAATTACGTTTTTCGTTACCTTCTTCGTCTTTTTGTTTAGAACCAGCTGTAGTTTCAACAATTGTTCTAGGAATAATTGCTGTAGACAAGTCAAGCACTGAAACATTTATCATTGGATGCTTTTCGCACTGTTGAACACCCCAAATAAGCCCGTCAACCAATCCGCCTTTAAATGAAGGTTGAGAACTCAACGAAACATCATTCATTTGACGTTTCGGGGTATTTTTTTTATTTACACTACTTATATTGACTTTTTCTATCATAAAAATTGTCTGGTCTTAAACTTCACACACATATTATAACAATAGCACAATAATATTAAAAGTCAGACATAAAAAAAATTGCGCAAATCACTTTAAATGTTAAGGAGATGTAAAGATTAAACTTTGATTATTTTTCTATAAATTGAATTCTTTTCTGAAAAACACTAAAAACAAGCTTTTTTTCTAACTTGCAAATCAAAATATTGATTAATTTTCAAGAGAATTAACATAACTCTATTTTGTAAATAATTGTAAAGCATACATTTATTTTTAGCTAAACAGATATCATAAAGATATACTATTTATAATTTATGACAAAATCAACAGCATGCTCTTTTGTTAAAACATCACCATTGATTTGAGCTTCATGCAAAGCATTAATAATTTCACCAAGTTTTGGCGATGGCATAATGTTTAAAATATTCATGATTTCACCACCATCCAGAAGTTTTGGCAAAGGTTCTAGAGTATCTCTGACATCTAAATAGAATTGCATAAGCTTACCCAACATAGAAATATTATTTTCAACCAATTCTTGAGTAATTGCAGGGCCTAATGCGGATAATCTATCTGCTTTTGCAAGAACAATTGCATCAATTGAATCCATATCCATTTTTCGAATATAACGCATCATTATTTTTTCATTCAAATCAGGCGCCGAAACAACAGATGACGGATAAATATGATTTTTAATCATTTTTGAAATATATTCAACCTGCTTGTTAGAAAAAGACATTTTCTTTAGAATTGGAACAGACATTTTAGCCCCTACATCATCATGTTTAATAAAACGATGACGCCCTGTGTCTTGTTCAATAGTCCAAGTTGAAAACTTACCAATGTCATGCATAAAACCAGCAAGCTTCAAATGAGCTAATCGTCTATATCCACCAAAATCAATCTTATCCAAATGTTCCCTAACTTCAGTATCTGAATTTTCATACAGATTTTGGATATTTCTTACTGTTTCTATGCAATGGTTCAATAACGGCAAATGATGATGAGTATTTGGAGGAACTTTTTTTAATTCAACAACAAACGAAAATAACTTTTCTAACAAACCCACTTCGTTCATCATCAACAAAGCTTTATCTGAATATGGCGCATCAAATAGATGCATTATTTCATAAACGATTCTTTCAATTGCTGGTTTTGAAATTAAATCAATATGTTTTTCAACGCTTTTAAGCGTTTCAACATCAAGTTCAAACCCTGTTTTTGCCAAAAATCTATATACTCTCAACAATCTTAATGAATCTTCTAAAAAGTTTTTCTCTGAAATTTGACGTATTATTTTATTCTCTAAATCATGAATACCACCAGTAGGGTCGATTATTTCAAGAGTACGAAGATTTAGCGCAATCGCATTTATTGTCAAATCACGTCTTTGTAAATCCTTACTCAAGTCATTTTCGATCGGATTTGTTATATCAAGATAATTGATTTTGTCTGGCATAACAACACGATAAATTTTATTTTCTTCATCCAAAGGAACGAAACTACCATCAAAAATTTCTGCAACTTTTAACGAAAAATCTCTTGCATCAGAATTTATTACAATCAAATCTCTATCGTGAGAAATTTTCTCAAAAAACAAATCTCGAACAGACCCACCAACAAGATAAATTTCTTCGTCAAAATTAGCGATAATTTTATTTAAAATTTCATCTGATTTAATTATTTGCAAATTCATAAACAATATTTCCTAACGCAACCGTAACAGCAGTTTCTGCTCTTAATATCAAATCACCTAACGTCAACATTGGAATAGAATTTTTCTCAAAAAATTCAAATTCTCTTTCAGAAAATCCACCTTCCGGCCCAATAATAACTGCGACATTTTCACCTTCAAGAATTGGTGTTGAATTAAAAAATTCTCTTAATGTTTTTTGAGTTCTACGCTCACAAAATGCAATTATTTTATCAAATCTACCTGAATTAAAAAGTTCTGCAATAGACATTGGATTTTCACAAGTAGGAATAACGGCACGCTCACATTGTTTAGAAGATTCTAACATAATTTTATTCCAACGCTCTAACTTTTTTTCAACAACAGATTTATTTAAAGCACAATTATCTGTTAACACAGGAATAACCGCCCTAACACCCAATTCTGTAGCTTTTTCTACTACAAAACTTTGAGCATCACTTCTTAATGGGCTTTGTAACAAATACAAATTGAATTTTAAATCTCTTTCAGATTTATATTTTTTCTCTATTTTACAAACAATTTCTTTTGAAGAAATTTCAGACACAATCGTCTCATATTGAATTCTATTTTCGTCAATCAGAAGCAATTTTTCACCAGTTCTTGTACGCAAAGATTTTGCTATATGATTGTAATTATCTTTATCTGAAACCCTTATAATATCTTGTTCTACAGAACTTGAATTAATAAAAAAATGTGGCATTCTTATTCCTTTCAAATTTGATTTTACAATAAAAAGTTCTTATTGAAAATAAATATTAAAATTTAATTAAATAACTAGATTTTTATTTGTTTTTGAAGTATTATTTTGGTAGTAGAAATTTCAACTAAAAACCAATTGGGAGATTATCGTGGAAAATATACAAAAAAACGAAAAGGTTATCGGAATACCCCGTGCCATGTCATTTTATAACAATTATCCGTTTTATTATGGATTTTTTACAGACTTGGGCATCAAAATTGTTCTTTCAGACGTTACAACAAAACAAACCATGTCACGTGGTTCAGCTTTAGTTGTAACTGAAACTTGTCTTCCGATTAAAGTTTATATTGGACATATCTTGAACTTATTGGACAAAGGTGTTGATAAAATTTTTGTACCATCAATACAATCAATTGCTCCAAAAATTTACAACTGCTCTAAAATCAGAGGTTTGCCTGATTTAGTTAGAAATGTTGTTAAAAAAGATTTTACTCTTGTTGAAGCAACTCTTGATAAATCAGAAAAAAATCAAGGCTTGTATGAATTCTTAAAAGAAATCGCTGCTTATTTTGATATTACTGATGAAAAAGTTATTAAAAAAGCTTCTAAAGCTGGTTGGAGATGTTACAACAACTTCTTTATAATGACTAAATCAGGAATGAGCTACAAAAAAGCAATGAATTACGCACTTCAAGGCAAAATCTTCATCGAAAATCAAACTAAAGAATACCCAATTTCAGTAGCTTTGGTTTCTCACGGATATAACATTTACGACGAAAGAACTTCAATGAAGATTATTGAAAAGCTTGAAGCAATGGATGTTAGAGTTGTATCTTCACTTCAATTATCTAATGAGCAAATGGATGAAGGTATTAACACACTTGGTGAAGTTAAATACTGGGCTAACGAACACGAAATGACAGGCACTGCAGGTCATTATCTTAAAGACCACCGCATAGATGGTATTATTACACTAACTGCGTTTGGTTGTGGGCCTGACTCTTTGATGGTTGAAAGAATTCAACGTCGTGCAAAACACTTCAACAAACCGCTACTTCACTTAACAATTGATGAACAAACTGGTGAAGCTGGTTTCATTACGAGATTAGAGGCTTTTGTTGATATGCTATTCCGCAAAAAACGTGCAAGCATTATCAATAACATCGAAATCGAAGATTCAAAAAGCAGTTACATACCTAACACAAACTTTATTGAAACAAAATAATTAAAATAGAAAAGAGGTGTAATTCACCTCTTTTTTTATATAAACAATTTAAAAAGGCAGAAGAACTAAATCTTCTGCCTTAAATCTTATATATAGCTGATTAAACTTTACGTTTACGAGCAGCTTCTGATTTGCGTTTTCTTTTTACGCTTGGTTTTTCATATCTTTCACGTTTTTTAACTTCTGAAAGGATACCAGCTTTTTGAATCTTTTTCTTAAAACGTCTTAATGCGCTTTCAATTGATTCGTTTTCGCCAACTTTAACTTCTGCCATTTTGTTTTTCACCACCTTTATGGTCTTGTATTTTGTGTCTATATTCGAATTATAAATCAAACTTTTTAAAATTTCAAGCCCTACTTGATTTTAGAGGGAACATTACTCTAAATATCATTCATTACAAGCCTTTTTTTGCATTTTTATCAAGCTTTTCAGTACGTTTAATTAGCTTTGGCAACCATTCTTCTAGAACATCATTATATTTCCTTTGAGATTTTTTATCGCTCAATCTAGCTACATAAGCTCCAGTTGTATAAAAATCGTAATTTTTAGAGCCCATAATATGTAAAACATCAAAACTACAAACTTCTCTACCTTTTTTGATTAATCGAAAATGTTGCCACGGAGTATTTTTAAAATTATAAATAAACTCTTTACTACCATTTTTAACACTCAAATTCGCAATATTAGTAAAAGCACGCTTTGCCTTGTTGGTTGCCAAAATTTGGACTGTATCGACCATTTTCTGATTATTTTCAGTCAACATTGGTCTAGGCAATAAGATTTTTCCGAGTTTATCATCAGCTTTTTTAAGCCAACTGCCAAACCCTGAAAAACAGACATTAGACCTAGTTTGACTATATGGAGTAAATTGTACGTTCATATCTTATTCCTATTATACCTAACTTATGCTGACAAAGTGAAAATTTGGTAAATTTCATCATCAGAAAGTTCTGTAATGATTTTTTCACCTTCGTAAACTGCCAAATCAGCAAGTTCTTTTTTCGCTTTTAGCATTTCATCAATTTTTTCTTCAAAAGTACCTAATGTAATCATACGGTGAACCATAACATTCTTATCTTGACCAATACGGTAAGTTCTGTCTGTTGCTTGATCTTCAACCGCAGGGTTCCACCATAAATCGTAGTGGATAACATTTGTTGCACTTGTTAAGTTCAAACCTGTACCACCAGCTTTCAATGACAATATCATAACTTTCGCATCATCATCATTTTGGAATCTATTAATTAAATCCTCACGTTGAGGTACAGTCAAAGAACCGTGGAAGAACAATGGCTCTGTTCCACACTCATCATTGATAACCTTGCATAAAATATCACCCATCTCTTTATATTGAGTAAAGATAAGCGTTTTTTCACCATTATCAAGGATATTTTGTACGGTTGAAATACATTTATCCATCTTACCTGACAAATCTCTGCCCATCTCGCCACCTTTAAGGAATTGATATGGGTGGTTACAGATTTGTTTAAGCGCAGTAATAAGTTTGAAAATATTTCCACGACGATTGATTCCAGTAAATCCACTGATTTTTTCCATCATCTCATTAAGAGTTTTTTCATAAAGTACTGCTTGAGATTTTGACAAGTAACAGTAATCATTAAGAACCATTTTTTCAGGCAAGTCTGTAATAACGTGCTTGTCTGTTTTTAAACGTCTTAATACAAACGGAGAAATTGACATTTTCAATTTTGAAGCACGAGAATTTTCCTTAAATCTCTCAATAGGTATCGCATAACTTTTTTGGAAATCTCTTAAATTGCCTAGATAACCGTGATTTATGAAATCAAAAATACTCCACAACTCCGTTAACCTATTTTCAACAGGAGTACCTGTCATAGCAACTTTTACTTCAGACTTAAGCATTTTGATAGCTAGAGTTTGAGCAGTATCAGGGTTTTTAATATTTTGAGCTTCATCAACAATAATCATACCCCAAGTATGTTTTTTCAATTCTTCAACATCTATTCTCATAATCGCATAAGTTGTTAAAATAATATCGTGTTTTACATCCAACTCACGCTCTGCACCGTGATATACAACGGCATCAAGAGATGGCGCAAACATTTGCAATTCTTTCATCCAGTTACCCATCAAAGTTGTTGGACAGATTACAAGAACGGGTTTTGTTAGCTTGCCTTCTTCTTTCATTTTCAATATCAAGCTGATAACCTGAATTGTTTTACCCAATCCCATATCGTCAGCCATACACACACCAAAACCTTTTGAGATATTAGTCCATAACCATTTTAAACCTGTCATCTGATAAGGACGTAATTCTCCTTTCAATTCTGCAGGAATGGTAACATCAACGGGCTTTGTGAAATCTTGAATAATTTTTGCAAAAGCTGCATCGTAATCAAAGTCATACTGTGCCAATTGTCCCGACATTGAAGCATGAATTAATTCCATTCTAGACAATGATTTCAAGTTTGATTTTGCAATTTGTTCGAAAATCTTTTTACTTTCATCCTTGTCCACTAGCACGTATTTATTTTTATACTTAATTAAACCATTTGAACCTTCAACAAGTTTGTTGAATTCTTCTAATGAAATTTTTTCGTTACCAATAGCAATTTCGTAAGAGAATTCCAAGATATCATCAAGCGCAATTTTTGATGATGACGTATTATTGAAAATATCAGCCAAATCTTTTGAACGTGAAGCTTTAACTTTAGCATTTATTGAAGCTCTAGGAACAACAATATTAACTAATTCTTTTGGCAGAATAACTTCAATTTGCGCCTTTTGTAAATAATATGCAGTTTGAGTAATAATTTTGTAAACTTCATTCAAATTCAAATCTAGCGCAAGTTTAGATTCGTCTTCAAATAAATCTTCCAATTCTGGCATATAACGAATAGCATAATTCAACTGTTTTTCAACTATTCGAGCAATATCAGAAGAATTAGCACCAAAAATTTCTTCTTTTACATACAAATCATCAATCAAAACACTTTCGTCAGTTTTTCTATTTTTAATGTGCACTTTTAGACGGAATAATTCATCTTCCACTCTTTCAATTTTGAAGAAAGGAATTACATCATATTTACCAAGATAAAGTTCATCAAACCATTGTGCAAAGTTTTCAGCAATGTCAGCACCTTTCATTTGCGCACGCTGTTCCAAATCCTTAATCATATAAGTTCCAGATTTGACATCTTTAAACTTATAAGCCTTAATACCCAAAAATTTGTAAATAACATAATTCAAATAATTATAAATGAAATCATTTACAAAATTCTTTGGTTTTTCACCTTTGATAAATAAATCTTCTGGAATATTTTCTTCAAAAGTATTTATAATTCTTGCCAATTGCTGATTTGAAATAATTGGTTCATAAACGATACGGAACATTGTTCCACGTTTTTTTACAACAGGAATAAAATATAATTTTTCAATCAATTTCATTACAAAATGAGTCAAATTGTTCATATAAATGAATGTCGGAGTAACAGCGTCTAAATCAATCACATCACCGAAACCACCAAAATAATCCATTACTAAATCCAAACTCATAGGGTAACCAATGTGTTTACCCATTACTTGAGAACGGAATCTAAACAGAGAACCTTTTGACTTCAAATAATATTCAAAATTGTTAGTCGGCGTAACAAAGAAAGACAATTTGTCATTTTCATTAACCAAAAAGAAGTTTGTATTTCTTGCTGGTGTATAAGGGCTTAAAAATACATCCTTAAATTCATCTTCAACTGTTTGATAAATAAGACTCAATGTATATCTAAAGTCTTTATTTTTAAACCCGTCAGGGTTTTCAGACAAGTTAAAAAACAATTCATCAACATTATTCTTTTTAAATGAAAAATCTATATCAAAATTCTTTGTATCAGCCATAAAATTCCTTATCAAAAGGAGAGTAAAGCCATAAAAGATTTTACTCTCCTATTTTACTTATTTAATTAACGATTCACAATCCATTTCAGCAGGTTTTTCAATACCCATTAAATCAAGGATTGTAGGGGCAATATTACATAATGCACCGCTTTCTTTCAATTCAACATTAGCAGGAGCATTAATCAATGCAAACGGAACTTCGTTTGTAGTATGAGCTGTCATTGGTTTTCCAGTTTCAGGGTTTACCATTACTTCTGAATTACCATGGTCAGCAGTTAATAACATAATAATATCATTTGCTTTGCAAGCTTCAGCAATTTTGCCAACGCATTCGTCAACAACTTTGTCAGCCTTAACTGCAGCTTCAATAATTCCTGTATGACCTACCATGTCAGGGTTTGCAAAGTTAACCAAAATAAAACCATATTGAGTATCTTCAATTGCTTCAAGTACTTTTTCACAAACTTCTCTAGCACTCATTTCAGGTTGCAAATCGTAAGTCGCAACTTTTGGAGATGCAACAAGTACTCTTGTTTCGTGTTCAGCAGGTTCTTCAACACCACCATTAAAGAAGAAAGTTACGTGCGCATATTTTTCAGTTTCAGCAGTTCTGAACTGTTTCACGCCATTTGCTTCTAAAACGTCGCCCAAGATATTTGCCATACGTTCTTTACCGAAAGCAACAGGATATTCAAATGTTTCATCATATTGAGTCATACAAACATAGAATAGATTTTTTCTAACAGCTTTTCTTTCAAAGCCGTCAAAATCAACAAAGTTTACTGCTTTAGTGATTTCTCTTGCACGGTCTGGACGGAAGTTCCAGAAAATCACAGCATCGTTGTCATGAATTCTTGATTCTTCACCACCGATAATTGTTGGTAAAACGAACTCATCATTTTCACCTTTAGCATAAGAATTTGAAATAGCTTCATCTGCAGAAGATGCAACTTCACCTTCACCTAACAATAATGCGTTATAGGCTTTTTCAACTCTATCCCAACGATTATCTCTGTCCATTGCATAATATCTACCAGAAACAGTTGCGATTTGAGGTAAACCGTATTTTTTCAATTCGTCTTCAATTGGTTGCAAGAAAGTCATTGCACTTTGAGGAGGAGTATCTCTACCATCCAAAAATGCGTGAACATATACTTTTTTCAAACCATTATCCGCGGCCAATTTTACTAACGCTAAAATATGACCTAATGCAGAGTGAACACCACCATCTGATGCCAAACCATAGATATGCAAAGCACTATCATTTTCTTTAACGTGTTTTACAGCATCAAGAAAAGCTTTTCTTTGGAAGAAGTCACCACTTTTGATTGCATTGTTAATTTTTGACAATTCTTGGTATACAATTCTACCAGCACCAAGGTTCAAGTGACCAACTTCACTGTTACCCATTTGACCTTCAGGAAGTCCAACATATTCACCTTCTGCATGAATTGCGATTGATTTTTCTTCTTTAAGTAAACGGTCAACATTAACTGGATTTGCTAATTTTGTTGCATCATATTCAGGATGAGATTTGCTAATTCCCCAACCATCCATAATACAAAGTAAAACTCTCTTATTTGTTGTCATAATCTAAATCCCTATCTATATTTCTACACTTAAAAAATTTTAACAGGAACATAAAACAAAAACAAGAGAAATTTAATATTAATAAACAATTTGAACATAAACGGTTCTAGTACGAGCTTTGTTGTCAAAATCAATAAGAACTATCTGTTGCCACTGACCCAAAACCAAAGCGCCATCCATTAACGGAACCATTGTACTATTTCCAACAATAGAAGCTCTTAAATGTGCATACCCATTTCCATCATGCCAAGTTTCATCATGATGGTATTCTTTATCAACTGGAGCGAACTTATCTAAAGCTTCAGGCAAATCTTTCAACAAACCTGGTTCATACTCAATATTTGTGATAGAAACCGTACTCCCTGCGACATAAACATGCACAACAGCATTTTGCAAATTATGCCTGTAAACAGCATTCTGCACCTGACGAGTAACATCAATAACATGAGTATTACCTTTCGTGTGAACACTGAATTTTTCATTAATTATTGTCATAGAGAAAACCTTACGTTACCAGCTTTAATAAGCTTTCTACCTTTAGAATATGTTGAGTAGGGAGTTACCAAATCTTTCAACGCATTATAATCTGCACCTTCTGGCAATTTAAACACATTGAAATCAGCATCCTTACCTATTTTTATAGACCCTGTAGTATTGTCTAATCTTAAAATTTTTGCTGGGTATATTGTTAGGTACTTAATCAATTCATCAATAGGCAAATTAGCTTCAGCGTTAGCCTCATTTGCTAACTTTAACAAGCTGAAAGACTTTTCAGTTTTAAAACTTTGTGTTGAAAATCCAAAATTACCTTTAAAATATTTCAACACAGTTTCAAACGGAAGTTTTTTATTACATATTTCTTCAGAATAAAGTGGTTGATATACATATTTAACTTCTGTTTCAGCCAAAGCTGCTAACTCATCTTCTGTTGCATAATTGGCGTTTGCTGTAACAACTTTTTTAGACAACACTTTCAAATTATTCAAGTATTCAACAGGCGAAACACCTTTCGCATAAGGAGTGATTTTTCTAAATCCCATAAACTTGTGCAACAAATCTATATCCGAAAATCCATAATTAATCCATTCGATTTCATCTTGAGATTCAGCAAATCTTGTCATAACAATCATATTATGTTTACGACAATATTTTGAGAACAATTCCCATAATTTTTTGTGCACGCTAGAAATTGAATGCAACATTATGCCGATATGAGTATTTTCACCTTTATGATAAATTAAATCCTCAACTTTAGCTCTTAAATCTTTGAATTTTTTCTTACTTTTATCAGAACTATCAGCGTAAACTTCAAAGAACAGATAATTCTTAATTGGAGCTTTGTTAATAATATCAAAATATTTGTATTCACGTGATACTTGAGCAATACAAGTCGTTCCTTGTTTTATTGATTCAATAATACCAGTTTTGAATGAAGAAATTTTTTCATTTCTATCCATTGCAAAATAATCACTCAAAATATTTGCCCATTTCAAAGAATAATTGTCAGACTTTACGCCAACAAAAGTGTAATTTTTGGCAATAGTTTGAAAAAACTTCTTAACTTTGTTTTTAGCACATTTTGGTTTTGAAGAAGACACATCTGTATATTGATATTGCGTAAACAAATCAATAAACCCAGGCGTAATAACAGCATTACCAAGTTCTTTGACGATTTTTTCTTCATCATCAAACTTAACTTCGCTATTAGGCAAAATATTAACAATCTTACCCTCGTCTACAACAATTGCGTAATCTTCTAGAATTTCGCCTTCTGATGTTAATATCCATTTCGATTTATAACACTTCATGATGTCTATTACCCCTAATGTCTACAAGATTTATTCTAACCAATAATTCAATAAATTGCAAGGCTAATTTATTATTTTATGCTAAAATCTTTATATGAATGAACACAATAAGAAAAAAGCTATAGTTGCATTAAGTGGTGGTATAGATAGCTCTGTAACCGCATTATTACTTCAACAACAGGGGTATGAAGTAATTGGTTTGACTGGCAAAATGATAAATTCAGAAGCCACTAATACCATTATTAATAATGCAAAACGTGTTGCAGACAAATTAGGAATTCAACACGTAGTTTTTGATGCAACAAAAGTTTTTAAAGAAAAAGTTACTGATTATTTTGAAAATTCATACAAGAATGGGTTCACACCAAACCCTTGCATAATGTGCAATGAATATATTAAATGGGGAATTCTGTTTGATTATGCTATAGAAGAACTCAACGCAGATATATTTGCAACAGGTCATTATGCTAACATAAAATGCGAAAATAACACTTACAAACTTTATCCAGCTAAAGATTCACTTAAAGACCAATTATATTTCTTATATAGACTTGGTCAAAAACAACTTTCTAAAACTGTATTCCCACTTTACGAATACACAAAAGATGAAGTCAGGGAAATCGCACATAAATTTAATCTTCCACCAAAAGATTCTAAAGAAAGCCAAGATATTTGTTTCATACAAAAACCTACCACAACTAAAACCTATTTGATAAACAAATTTGGCGAACAAAAAGGCGATTTTATAGATTATACTACTGGCAAAAAATGGGGTACTCACAACGGATTTTACCAATACACAATTGGTCAAAGAAAAGGGATTGGAATAGCTGCCCCATATCCATTATACGTAATCGACATTGACGCAAGTAAGAACATAGTTTATGTTGGCAAAGAAGAAGACAATTATGGTTCAAAACTTACCATTACAGATGTTAACTGGAGTTATGAACCAAAAATCAGTGAATTTGATGCGCTCGTTAAAATCCGATATAATATGCCACATAAAAAGGCCCGAATTAAAATAGGTGACACTGTTTCAATAGAATTTTGCGAACCTGTAAACTCCATAACAAACGGTCAATCAGGAGTTATATATGACATTGAAGATGGACACTTAATCGGTGGTGGCTTTGTAAAAAGAATTTAGAACGGTTTACAATTATTTTTCACGGCATTATCATAATATTAGGGAGAGGTAATTATGTATAATCCAAAATCACAACAAGCAGAAGAATTTATTTCTCATGAAGAAATTTTAGAAACTCTAAAATACGCAGAAGATAATAAAAATAACATTTCTTTAGTTGAAGAAATTTTAAATAAAGCTAAAAAAGGTAAAGGTTTAACGCATAGAGAGGCATCAGTCTTACTGGCATGTGAAAATGAAGAGAAAAACGCAGAGATATTTAAGCTTGCTGAAAAAATAAAACAAGACTACTACGGAAACAGAATCGTACTGTTTGCACCGTTATATCTTTCAAACTATTGCGTAAACGGCTGTGTTTACTGCCCTTATCACAAACAAAACACAACTATCCCTCGTAAAAAACTAACTCAAGAAGAAATAAAAAGAGAAGTAATTGCACTTCAAGATATGGGACATAAAAGACTTGCTTTAGAAGCAGGCGAAGACCCTGTTAACAATCCTATTGAATATATTCTTGAATCAATTGAGACAATTTACGGGATTAAACATAAAAACGGTGCGATTAGACGTGTAAACGTTAATATTGCAGCGACCACAGTAGAAAACTACAAAAAATTACACGAAGCAGGAATTGGAACATACATTCTATTCCAAGAAACATACAACAAAGAATCTTACGAAAAATTACACCCAACAGGACCAAAACATAATTACAAATACCATACAGAAGCTATGGATAGAGCTATGCAAGGTGGAATTGATGATGTAGGACTAGGGGTATTGTTTGGACTCGAGAGTTACAAATATGAATTTGCAGGGCTATTAATGCACGCAGAGCACTTGGAAGCTGTATACGGAGTCGGCCCACACACAATAAGTGTTCCACGTATCAGAAAAGCTGACGATATTGACCCTAGTGCATTTGATAACGGCATTGATGATGACATTTTTGCAAAAATTGTTGCTTGTATAAGAATTTCAGTTCCATACACAGGCATGATTGTGTCAACAAGAGAAAGTGAAGAATGTCGTGCAAAAGTTTTACATCTTGGCGTTTCGCAAATTTCAGGTGGTTCAAAAACTAGCGTTGGCGGATATTTCAACCCAATGCAAGAGAACGAAGATTCCGCTCAATTCGACATTTCAGATAGACGTCCACTTGATGAAGTTATTAAATGGTTAATGGAACTTGGTTACTTACCTAGTTTCTGCACAGCTTGCTACGGAAGCGGAAGAACTGGCGATAGATTTATGGAACTTTGTAAGCAACAACAAATTCACAACTTCTGCCACCCTAATGCAATAATGACATTAAAAGAATACTTGGAAGATTACGCTTCTGACGCCACTCAAAAAGTCGGTATTGAATTGATTAAAAAGGAAGTTGAAACTTTAGAAAACAAAAATGTAAAAGAAATCGTAATCGAAAATTTAGAAAAAATTCACAACGGTGAAAGAGATTTTAAATTTTAAGAAATAATGGTAATATAGGAAAATGGAAAAGAAAATTATTAAAATAGGATTAATTGGTCTTGGAACCGTAGGAACAGGAGTTTACAAAACTCTTAAACCTTATGAAAACATTGAAATTACAAAAATTGCTGTCAAAAACATTAACAAACCTCGCAATATTGAAAATTTTGACAATTCAATATTAACAGATGATTGTTATGCAGTTGTTAATGACCCTGAAATTGATATTGTTTGTGAACTTATTGGCGGAGTTGAACCCGCATTTGATCTGATTAAAACTGCAATTCAAAACGGCAAACATATTGTAACTGCAAACAAAGAACTTCTTGCAAAACACGGAGAAGAACTTTTCATATTTGCAGAAAAGCACAACAAAGTCGTTCTTTATGAAGCAGCTATCGCTGGTGGCATTCCTCTAATTATGCCAATTAAAACAATATTAGCGGGAAATAAAATTAACAAACTTGAAGCTATTTTGAACGGAACAACAAACTACATTCTAACAAAAATGGATGCTCAAGGTGCATCATACGCTGATGTTTTAAAAGAGGCACAGGAATTGGGATACGCAGAAACTGATCCTACTGGAGATGTTGAAGGTTTTGATGCAGCTTACAAAATTACGACTCTTGCAACAATTGCATTTAGAAAACGAATTAAATTAGAAAATGTTTACCGTGAAGGAATTACAAAAATCAGAGCGCAAGATATGAAAGCTGCAAACGATTTAGGTTATAAAATTAAACTTGTGGCATCAGCAACAATTGACGAACAAGACAGAGCTGACGTTAGAGTTCACCCAATGTTAGTTTCAAAAAAATCAACCCTTGCTCACATTGATTACGTAACTAATGCAGTGAGTCTTTCTGGTCATCCGGTTGGTGACATCACGCTTTCAGGACCTGGAGCAGGCGAATTTCCGACTGCGAGTTCTGTTGTAGGGGATGTTTTATCAATTGTATCAGAACTTGGAACAACTGATTATATGCTTCCTATGATGAGATGCTTGCACGAAGAAGACGCCGTAAATATTGATATTAACGACACTATGAACAAATACTATCTATCAATCAACGCAAAGAATAACAAAGGCGTAATCGGCACTATCGGTAGAATTTGTGCAGAAAATGAAATAAGCCTTGCAAGTATCGTTCAACGAGGAGTAGATGAAGATAACACTGCAAATATTACAGTTATCACAGAACTTGCATTGGAAAAAAGTCTTCAAAAAGCAGTTAGAGAATTTGAAGAAGATGAATATATCAACAAAGTTAACAGCCTAATTAGGGTTCAAGTATAAGAAAAGAGGTTATAATGTACTATCAAGGATTAATAAATACATTTAGAGAATACCTACCAGTAAGCGATACAACACCCGTTGTAACATTAAACGAAGGTAACACTCCTTTAATTAAAGCAGAAAACCTAGCTAAAAAAATTGGAGTAGAAGCTGAAATTTATTTAAAATTTGAAGGCTGTAACCCAACAGGAAGTTTCAAAGACCGTGGTATGACAATGGCTGTAACTAAAGCCAAAGAAGCAGGCTCTGGAGCAATCATTTGTGCTTCAACTGGCAACACATCAGCTTCAGCAGCGGCTTATGGTGCAAAAGCAGGCTTAAGAACTTTCGTACTAATCCCTGACGGCTACATTGCACTTGGCAAACTTTCTCAAGCAATGATGTATGGCGCAGAAATTATAGCTATTCAAGGAAACTTTGATGAAGCGCTAGAACTTGTAAGAAAAATAGCTGACGAATACCCAATTACACTTGTAAACTCTGTTAACCCTTACAGAATTGAAGGTCAAAAAACTGGTGCTTTCGAAATAATCAACGCATTAGGACAAGCTCCTGATTATCATTTTATACCGGTTGGAAATGCCGGTAACATTACAGCATACTGGAAAGGTTACAAAGAATGGTTTAATCTTGGTAAAATTTCTGCACTACCTAAAATGATGGGATTTGAAGCAGAAGGAGCTGCCGCTATCGTAAAAGGCGAAAGAATTTTAAAACCTGAAACTCTAGCAACTGCTATTCGTATTGGCAACCCTGCAAGCTGGAAACAAGCAGAAGCGGCTAGAGATGAAAGTAACGGTATGATTAACTTTGTAACAGATGAGGAAATTGTTCAAGCTTATAAACTTTTAGCATCAACCGAAGGCGTTCTTGCAGAACCGGCTAGTGCAGCTTCAGTTGCAGGCCTAATCAAAGTTAAAGACCAAATCAAAGAAGGCTCTAAAATTGTCTGTATCTTAACAGGAAATGGATTGAAAGACCCAGACAATGCAATTAAATACTCAAATGCTGATGTCAAAAAGACAACTTCAGATATGACAGAGATTTTAAGAGCAATGAACATTTAATAATTAAAAAGCCCATCAAAGATGGGCTTTTTTGTATAAAGTTTATTATAAATTTGCAATTATTGCATCTGCGAATTCTTTTGTTCCTAACTTGCCACCTAAATCAGCAGTACAAGTGCCATCCTCAAGGGTTTTAAACAGAGCTTTTTCAATCTTTTCAGCAGCATCAAACTCATTAATATACTTAAGCATTTCAATTGCAGATAGTAATAATGCTGTTGGATTTGCCTTATTTTGCCCTTTAATATCAGGAGCTGAACCGTGAACAGGTTCAAAAACGGCACACTCTAAACCAATGTTTGCACCTTGCGCAACACCCAACCCTCCGATTAAACCAGCACATAAATCGGAAACAATATCACCATATAGATTTGGTAATACTAAAACGTCAAACTGGTTTGGATTTTGTACTAATTGCATACACAAATTATCGACAAGGATTTCTCTTTGCTTAATTTGTGGATAAGACTTTCCAACTTCCCTATAAACATCAAGAAAAAGCCCATCAGAAAGCTTCATAATATTTGCTTTTGTTACAACACAAACTTCCTTACGTCCATTTTTAACAGCATAATCAAACGCAAATTTGCAAATTCTTTCAGAAGCATTGCGAGTAATTATTTTAATACTTTCTGCGGTATTTTCATCAACTTGGCGTTCAATACCTGCATATAAATCTTCTGTATTTTCTCTCACCACAACAATATCAACCCCTTCAAAACGAGTTTTAACATTTGGTAAGTTTTTACAAGGTCGCAAATTTGCATACAAATCTAAATCCTTACGGAGTTGAACATTCACAGACCTAAAACCTTTTCCTATAGGAGTAGTTACAGGAGCTTTCAAAGCAACCTTATTCTTTTTAATAGACTCTAAAACTCTGTTCGGTAGAGGAACTCCTTCTGTTGCAATCACATCTTCTCCAGCAGTTTGAACATCCCAATTAATTTCAACACCACTAGCATCAAGAATTTTTACGACAGCATCAGAAATTTCAGGTCCAATACCGTCACCATTAATTAACGTTAAATTATGCATAAACATCTCTCCTATTCAATGATAATCTATGTTAGAAAAGATTATACAACTCTAAAAACTCAAAGTAAACTTATAAAAACATTAAGAAAAGTTAACAAACAAAAAAATTTAGTCAATTAATTTAAGAAAGATTTTTTTATATAAGTAAGGTTAGGTAGAAAAATTTAAGGTAGGTTAAATTATGAGTATCGGAGCAACAGCGTGGAGATACACAAAGGCAATGCCTGGGTTTATTTTTGGTACGCAAGCAGAGTTAATGGGTGAAACACTACGAAACTCTAAAAAACTCCATGGTTGGAAAAATATGGGCACACAAATTGGTGATGCCTTTGAAACAGGAGTAAAAGCTCACGAAGCTGCAGTTGCAAAAAATGGCGGTTTCTTTAAGAATATGCTGAATGACTTTAAAAGCATTTTCCCAGATATAAAAAACGGTGTAAAAAGTGCAGGTTGGATAGCAAAAGCAAAAAACGCATCAACTCTTTCAAGATTATGGGCACAAACAAAATCCGTATTTAAAGTTTTAGGCAAAAGAATGCCACTTATAGGTGCGGCATTAACTCTTGCATTTGAACTCCCAAATATTGCCAAAGCGACTTGGAACGAAGGTGTTCTAACAGGTGCAGGCGAAGCTGGCAAAACAGCTGTTCGACTAGGTACAGGCGCAGTAGGAGGCGCAATTGGTTCAGCGTTAATTCCTGTTCCATTTTTAGGAGCACTTGTTGGTTATTGGGTAGGCGATAAGATTGGTCAATTCATAGTAGGTAAATCTTATTCTGAAAAACAAGCTGAAGCCCAAAACCCACAAACAGCTCAAGCTAACCCACAAGAATTTAAAGTAGATACATCACAAATCCCATTCGGTGGTGGAACTGTAAATGATGAAGAATTTCAAAAACTTCAAAACGCTTATATGCAAGCCACAAATCCTGAAAGTATGAATTTTATGAATTATACAATACCCCAAACATCCCCAACTAACGCAAACAAAAAAGTAGATACTTTAGCTTAAAAAAAATATACTCCAAATCCCCTGCAACCCTTGGGGTAAAGTGATAAGTTTACAAAACTTATCACTTTTTCAATTTAAAAGGCAATTTAGTAACAAAAAAATACTTTATATAAATAACACGGGAAAAATTAAGGGAAAACTATGACAGATAGCATTAGTCTAAATCAAGATATGCGAAGAATTGTACGCTATGCAACACATAGTGCTGATATTGAAGACCCAAGCTTACCTTATGGGTATTCAGACTTTGCTCTTGCTGTAGGGACTGAAAAAGCTATAGACGGTGGCAGAATAATTTTTAGTAAGGAAAATAGAGAAGCATACAAAGCAACTAGAGAAGGATTAAAAGGTTACACAAATTACAAAAGAATTAATGACATAGAAAACGCTTACAAGCGTCAGCTTAATGCTGAAATCAAAAACTTAAAAGCAAGAAACTTAAGCAAAGCCCAACTAGATGCAGCAATTGACTGCGAAAAAAGAAAATACATAAACAAAGTAAAACAAACACTTGCGCAAACAGAAAAACTTGATGCAAAAGCGTTTGCCCAAAAACTTGATGATATAGAACTAGAAACAAGAAGAATTAATTTAGACACTCATAATAAAAAAGTAGCTACTAACGCTAACAGACAACCAACTACAAGACGTGGAAAGCTTACCCAAAAAGCTAAAACTATAATTAATAAAGGTAAATCAATAGGAAAAGAAGCCCTTGTAACTTCAAGTAAAACAAGAAAAATTGTCACAGGAGTTTCTAAATTTGCAAAATCAAATGCCTTAGCAGCAGTTGCAGTGGATACACTTCTTGTAGGCGGTATGGAAGTCTATGAAACAAAACAGAAACTAGGAGAAGAAGCTGCTATAAGACAAGCTAAACGTGAAGTTAAAACTGCTGGCATTAAGGTAGCAGGTTACGCTATAGGAGCAAAAGCTGGCTCTTTATTAGGTGCAAAAATAGGTGCTAGCATAGGAACCTGTGTAGCTCCAGGTATTGGGACTGCTATAGGCACAGTAATTGGTGTCGCATGCGGATTTGCAGGAGCATATCTTGCAGGACTAGCAGGAGAAGGCTTATTTGGCAAATCAGAATTAGAACAAGCAACAGACAGAATAGCCGAAGAAGCTACCGAAAACGCTGAATTACGTACTCAAATCATAAACCAAGCAGTAAGCGTTCACAACGAAGAAATAAAACAAAATAACGGAGAAGATACTGACAAAACCAAGGCTGTAAGAGATTCTATATTTAATATTAAAGCAGCATACGAAAATGATAAACCAACACAAACCTCAACTACTTCAACACCAGAAACACCTGTTGTAGTAATTGAAACTCCAACAACACAGACTAAAACAAATAGTCCTAAAGAACAGACTTTAAGTAACGATTATTCTGAAACAATTAAACAGCTTGAATCATATGCAAATTCAATGACATCATATTACACAAATGGTTTATACACACCAACCTCAACTACAGCATTGGCAATACCAGCTGGGATTGATAACTTCAACCTATCACCCTCTAATGGAATAGGTTTGAACAACTCTTTCAACGCATTTAATCCAACAAATACGTTTAGCAGCTTTAATCCTTTTATGATGCCAACAAATATGAATACAATGAATTTAACAGTTTAAAAAATTTATTCCAAAAATAGATGTGCTTAAAAAACAACACTATAGCGTGCGCTATAGTGTTGTTACGTTAAAGTCTCTTTCAGAGATAAAAGTTGTACATTCTAAAACGTTGTTTAAGAATTTCTCAATTGCCAACTCCATACCTGAAATTTCGGATTTTAGTTCAGAGTAAGCACCCTCATTTCTTTCACGTAGTGCGTTTTCAAAAATTTCATCACGATACATATTTACATACTCCAATTAACTTTACATATACTCTTACGGATATCTTTCCCAAAACTTTAATTTTTCAAATAATATTGTTACAAAATTTATAATTAGCGGAAAAATGAAATAGTTTAAAGTAAAATGTAAGGATAATGGATTTTTATTTTTTATAAGGATAGTGGAAACATGCAAACAGATTTTCATCTAACAAGTTACGACTACTACTCAAGCAGAAGAGATATGGAAGTAATCTCAACAATAGTAGAAGCTCTGAAGAAGATTTTGGAAGAAGACAAACTTCACCCACAGCCTCTGTTTCTAAAGACATCAGACAATCTTATTCTTAACATTGCCAGAATGGTTGTTCAAGAAAAGAAAAAGACATTTTTAATTGGTATCACAGGCGAAAGCGCATCTGGCAAAACTGTATTCGTAGACAACACAATAAAAGCCTGCGTAAAAGACAAAAAAGAAGGTATCTATACAGTAATTCGCTGCGATGACTACTACAAAGACACTTCAAAAGAACTTCAAGAAGCTGGAAGTTATGAGGAATTATTCAAAACAGGTTTCAGCTTTGACACTCCAGACGTAATCAACCTTGAACTAATGAAAGAACATCTTCTTAAACTTAAACAAGGTAAAGAAATTAAATCACCAAGATACAACTTTGTTACCTGCGAAAGCGATCCTGATGGAGAACTAAAAAAACCTGCAAAAGTTATTTTAACCGAAGGTTTATACGTGCTAAACAAAGAAGTTAGAGATATTATGGATGTAAAAGTTTATGTATTTACACCATTAGATGTTATAAAAGACCGTTGGTATAAAAGAGCAGCATTGAGAGGAAAGACAGGCGCTGCAGCCGATTTACAATTTGCGGATGTCAACAGAACGGCTCAAGAATACATCAGACCAGCTTACCAAATAGCAGATGCCGTAATCAACGGAATGGTTAGCCAAGAATACATCCAACAAATTACAGACAAAATCTTTAAAACATTACAAGAAATCGAATACTAATAGAAAGCGGGACTTTAAAAATCCCGCTTTTTCTAATTTAATATTCATAATAAACTCGACAGGTAGAACAAGGTTGTTTTGGAAATGCCTTAACGCAACTATCGCAACGTTTTTGAGAAACTCTCTGTCTACAAGGGTCACAGTCTTTTTTCTTTTCAACCTTGCATTTACAAGGATTACAATTTTTGAAACCAGTAAACGGATTCAAGCTAAAAGAGGTACGGTTACAACCAATACCCATATATGGCAAAGGGTTCAGATAACTTGCATCCCAAGCCTTTGCCTCTGGAGCAACAACAAATAACAAACCAACCAATCCTAGTGTCATAAATAACTTTTTCATACTTTAAAACTCCTTTATTTTAAGGTGTATAACTTATGTTCACAATTACATTATAAAAGTTTTAAAATCTTTTCAAACACCAGAATTACTAACTAAATAGCCTCAATTGGCTAGACAATTTAACCAATAAAAAAAGAGCCCGAATTATTCGGACTCTTTTTCAATACTGTTTCTACAAACTATTGTTTTGAAACTGCAGCATCGTCAAGTAAGATAACATAAATATCTTCACCAGCTTTTGCGTGGTATTTCAAACCAGGAGTAACAAGACCAGTAATTAAACCAAGACCTGCACCAACTGGAGCACCGATAGCAATACCAGTACCAACTTTGTTTGGATCAGGAATGAATGACAAACCTACACCAGCACCAGTACCGATAGCAGCACCAGTTGTAGTGTACAATAACAATTTACCAGCAGTCATCCATGGACCTTCTTTAAGTTCATAGTTTTTGTAGAATGGTTTAGCGTTAATATCTGAAGATTGTCCATCTGGAGTAACAATTTCAGTGATTTGAACGTAAACTCTAGCATTTTTGTTGAACCATCTTTCTTTTTGAATATCAACTACTGTACCACAGAATTTAGAACCAGCAGGGATAATCAAAGTACCTTCTTCAGTGTAGATAGGTTCTTCAGCAACGAAGTAAACAGAATCACCAGAAGCAGCTAACTCAGATTTGAATGCATCTGTAAATGCAACTTCTAAAACGTTTCCTTCTTTAATGATGTTAGCGTTTTCAAGAACGTAAACTTCATTGTTTGGAGCATTTCTTTTTACTGATAAGTGCTCAATACCTTCACCTTTGAATTCTTTTTTAACAAGGTTCAATTTAGCTCTTAATCTAGCAAGAAGAACTGCAGCTTCAGCTCTAGTCAACTCATCATTTGGACGAAGTTCATCAACATTTGGGTGGTTTACAAAAATACCATATTCAAGAGTTTTTGCATAAACCTGAGTTGCCCAAGCTGGAATTTCTTCATAATCACTGAAAGCAGCCAATACAGTTGTATCAGAAACTTTGTCTTGAGTGATATGGCTGATTACAGATTGAGCTTCAGCTCTTGTCATCAATTTTGAAGCTTTGAATGTACCATCTGGGTAACCATAAACAAGACCTAATTGTTGAGAACGCAAAATATTTGCATAGTTTGCATCATCAGCAGCTACGTCAGAAAATTGATTAGAGATAGCAACGTTCAAGTTTTCATTAGAAAGCACTTTTAAAAGTGATTTAACGAAACAAATTCTTGAAACTTTGTCTTCTGGTCTGAAATTGTTGTCAGCATCAAGACCCATAACGTCATGAGTTACAACGTCAACGATTTCAGCATTAGCCCAATAGTTTCCACTAACGTCAGCAATTTCTGCTGCAAAAGCAGGAACAACAGTGAATGCAGCCAAACATACAGCAGTTACCATGCTTGCGAATAAATTTTTCATAAATCCAATTCCTCATCTTTACTAGTAAACTATTTTTATTTATGATAAATAATTATAAGTAAGATAAAAATTTTTGTAAAGACCTTTACAAATTAAATAAAATTCTTGATAGTTATATAAAAAAACACTTTACCCATGGGAGAAAATATATTATGCAAAATTTCAACATGACAAAGATTGTCGCAACATTAGGCCCAGTATCAAGTTCAAAAGAAATGATTAGAACATTATTCAAAACTGGCGTGACAATGTTTAGAATAAACTCATCTCACGGAGATGTTAATATTCACAAACAAAACCTAAATTGGATTAGAGAAATTGAAGAAGAAGAAAACACGCTTATTCCAGTATTATTAGACCTTCAAGGTCCAAAAATCAGAATAGGAACACTAGATAAACCTATTGAATTATCGAAAGGTGACATTTTAAAATTCCGCCATCAACCAGAAAAAACAGATGACATAATCCCTGTTGATTACAAAGGCATGTCTGAAGACGTTCACACTGGAGAATTAATTTTAATTGATGACGGCAAAATTCAATTTGAAGTTCAAAAAGTTGAAAACCAAATTATTTACGCAAAAGCCTTAACAAACGGACTTCTAAAACAGAGAAAAGGGATTAATATTCCAGGCTCAACAGGAAGCATCGATGTATTAACAGAAAGAGATTTGATTTTTGTTGAATTTGCCGCAAAGAATAATATAGATTACGTAGGGCTTTCTTTTGTTAGAGAAGCGCAAGACGTAATTCAGTTAAAAAACATATTAAAATCTCATAACAATGAAAATGTTAAAATTATATCTAAAATAGAAAAACCTCAAGCAGTAGAAAATATTGATTCAATAATCGAAATTTCAGACGGCATAATGGTTGCAAGAGGTGATTTAGGCATAGAAATATCAACAGAAAAAGTTCCAATCGTACAAAAGACAATAATCAGAAAAGCTTGTAGCAAGAGTAAAGTAGTAATCGTTGCAACCCAGATGCTAGAGAGCATGATTGAAAACCCAATCCCAACACGAGCTGAAACAAGTGACGTTGCTAACGCTATTTTAGACGGAACAGATGCAATTATGCTTTCAGGTGAAACCGCAGCAGGTTCATACCCTGTAGAAGCAGTTGCAATGATGAGAAAAATTGCAGACGAAGTCGAAAACTCAATATTTATGAGAAAAAACAAATTTCCAAGAAAAATGATTGAAGACGAAAAAGATAGCCAAGCAATGGCTATTGCAATGTCAATCGCTGATATGGCTAAAAAAATGAACATAAAAGCTGTTGTAGCCCTAACTGCAAGCGGTTACACTCCAAAATTTCTATCCGAAGGGCGTTTGAGCGTACCTATATATGCTTGTTGTCCACAAATAGATATTTGTAGATACATAAAACTATACAGAGGAGTTTACCCAATCCCAGTCGATTTTGAGGGGAAAATTGATACACCGACTCTTCAAAAAATGGATAAATTTTTCGTTGAACAACTAAAATTCAACATCGGCGATAACATAATACTAACAGGTTCAGTCCCTGAATTATTGCTAGGTGGAACAAACTTCATCAAAGTTCATGAAATAGGTTCATTATAATAAAAAAAAAGCCCCTATATTTTATATAGGGGCAAATTCTTTTTAGGAAGGAAGGAATTTCTCTCTCTTTTAAACGGATAATCTCTCTTTTAATATCCTCGTGATATTTAAAGTTGTCTTACATATATATAAAGTATATAAATTTTACCTAATTTCAGTGATTAATAATTTCGTTACAAAAGTTAATATAAAAAATAATCCTTTTTAACTACTTGCAATATAAAAACGAATCATATAAAATATTTATTAAGGTAAGACATGGTTTTTGAGTGTTCGGGGGAACATTCGGTTAGTGAGGGTAAATGTTAGTTTCATCTATTGCTAGATTTAATGCGGCAAAAAGCATGAACAATGCTGCGTTTGGCATTATGCAAAGTTACTCACAAATGAGCAACGCAGTTTCTAACAATACGTTTGGGGGAGAAAACAATTTAACAATGTTACATGCCATGGATAAAAAATTAAGTTTAGACTTGGCATCACACAGTTTGCTTTACAAATTAGCAAGCCTACAAGAAAAATGGGCTAAAAAGCATCAAGAAATGGAAATCAAAAACTCTTTTAATACCTTTGCGTAGTGTTTAGTAAAAAAATAAAACAATAAAGCACCTATTCATCAACTTTCTTGAATAGGTGTTTTATTACAAAGAACGACAATACTGCTGGTATAACAGAAATAACCAACAATACTGGAACAATACCTTTTGCCTGCGCAACAAAACCAATTACTGACATCAAAATAGCAACAACACCCCAAGAAAAACCATTTATGAATCCACCCATAATGCTTTTATATTGAGGCAAAACACTCTGTGCCATAACCATCATAACAGGTTGTGCAAGCATAGTAAGAAATCCAATAAGAACGAATATAATTTCAGACATTACAGGCAAATTTTTATATGTCAAAGCAAACAAAAACATTAATGGTAAAGTTGAAATCATTGAAATATAAAACACATTTTGAGTTCCTAATTTCTTCTCTAAAGATCTGCTTAAAAAAGACCCAATTCCACCAGCAAAAATAAAAGCGAACAAAATACAGCCAATATAAAAAGGTTCATATCCGAGACCTTGCCACAAGAAAGGTAACAATATCAAACACGAGGTAGAAATCAAAGTTTTCAACATTGCCATTACAATTAAAAGTCTTAACTTCCTATTTTTACAAATATCAGTTAAGGCAGCCATAAATTTCAAATCAGACTTATCATTTTCAGAAACTCTAATTTTAGGAACAAATTTAAACATCAATAAAGCAACTGCCAAACCTGGCAAACACAAAACCGGCATTTGAGAAAGTCCCCAGTATTGGGCCACAGCCGCTGACATTAATGGGCCTATAGAAAAACCTATAGAACCTAACGCAATGAATATTCCCATAGTTTTAGCAACGTCATTCTCTGCAAATCGAACAACTAACCCTAACGCCTGCGGGTGAAAAAAACTAGAACCTAAACTACCAAGAATAACACACAATATGAGTATAAATATCTCATTTGAAGCAGGCGCAATTGATATAAAAATCGAAGTAAATATTAACCCCCAAAATATAAAAATTCTCTTTACAATGTTGTCTGCCCAAAAACCAAACAACGGTTGAAGAAGTGAGGCGCATATATGTGACAAACTTAATATTATCGTAGCAAAAGCCATCGATATTGACAATTTTGTAGCAATAAACGGCATTATAGGGTTAAGCATACCAGTATACACATCATTAATAAAATGTGCACCGTCAAGCCACAATATGGGGTTCTTTTTCATTTCGGCGTCTTTCATAAGCAGAATTATAAAACAAAACCGCCAAAAATCAATCTGAAAGATTTCTTGATTTAACCAACAAACACACTAGAAAAAGCAACGAAACCACGAATATCAACACAGAAATAATCTGTGCTATATGAAAATCGCCAACATTCAATGCGCTATCCAATCTTATACCCTCAATAAAAAATCTTATTAAAGAATACAAAGCCAAATATAACCCGAAAGTTAGCCCCTCAAATTTTACGCCAAATCTTTTTATAACAAAAATCAAAATAACAAATAGTAAAAAATTCAAAACACTTTCATACAAAAAAGTTGGATGAAAATATTCAAACTTCGCAAAATATTCAGGTCTTGAAGCTTCGGGAATATACAACTTTAACCAACCATCAGTAGGGATACCAAAAGCTTCATTATTGAAAAAATTTCCCCAACGGCCTAAACTCTGTGCAAGAATAGTCCCAACAGAAAACACATCTAATAAACGCAAAAAAGGTATCTCATATCTTTTTGAAGCTATATACAACCCTAAAACACCTGCAATAATACCGCCATGAATAGATAATCCACCTTCTCTAATCATAAAAATACCAAGTGGATTAGCTATATAATCTCCAACATTCAAAAGGCAATAATATAATCTTGCACCCAAAATCCCTAGAATAACAACAAACGGCGCAACATCCCATAACTTTTGAGCCTTATTATCAGAATATATAAACTGATACAAATATCTAGCAACAACCACTGCTAAAAGGCACGAAACAGCTAGAATAATACCATAATAATACACTGGAAATCCAAACACATTAAATGCGACATCTCCAGGTGAAGCAAAAATCATAAGCTATCTCACAACTTTATCAGTTTGTAAATATTTACCAGACTCGGTTTCTTCAATTAATGACTTAATTTTTTCACTAACTTCGTCTTTATCAGAAACATTCTGACCTTTTTCAAGGTATAAATTATAATTTTTAACAGAATCAGCCATTAAAGCTACAATCGTAGATTCAGTTTGTTCGTTATAAGACAATTTGTCCATTTTAGACAATTCTTCATCTGAAACTTTTACAATTGTAAGATCTCCATTAACTTTCAATCTACCTTTAGCCAAATCAGCAGCGCAATTTTCTTGAGCAACTGCTAAAGAATAATAAGCATCTGCAAAATCTGGTTTAAGCTCAATCGCCTTTTTATATGAAGTAATAGCTTTTTCGTAGTCTTCAGCTTGAGTATAAGCTACGGCTAGATTGTAATGTGTTTCAAAAACAGTTTCATCCAAATCAACGCTAGACTTCAAACGTTCTATAGCGTTTTGGTAATCACCCTGTTCAATATATGATTTAGCTTTATTGTTAAGTTCCTGAACTGCAAACTTGTTAATACATGCCGTTGAAACGACTGAAATAAATAATACACTAACCAATAATAGTGCTTTTTTCATCTGCTCTTTGTCCTCTTATATTAACTGTTGTAAATGTAATTATAAATTAACCATAAATATTTGGCAAATTTTATAAATTTAAGTTACAATTAACATATAAAATATAAACCGTCCATGTAAACTATTTTAGTTGGTAATGGTTTATCTCAAAATAAACATGTTTCGACAAACACAGGAGACAAACAATGTCTGAAGAAAAAGTAATCAAATTAGGCGGAAAACGCGAACATTCACAAAAATCAAAAGAAGACAGCAAAGACAATTCTAAAGATTTCGAAGCTGTTTACTGTAGTTTCTGCGGAAGACCAAATACCCAAGTATTAAAAATGGTAAAAGGTCCAGGCGTTAACATTTGTTCAGAATGCGCAATGATAGCTGTACAATACTTAATACTTAATGACAGAATGCCATCAGCAGATGCACAACAGATACTTGATGCATTCTGGGGGAAAGCTAGAAGATGACAGACATTGGAAAACAATTAAATCCATTTGAACTCAAGACATTAATTCTAAACATTATTAAAAGATTCAGCGACCTAAAAGATATTGCTGATTTGAAAAACCTTAATGTTGAAGTGCTTGATGCGCAAATTGACAAAAAAACTATAACAAAAATTCTTTACAAAGAGCTTTACAACGCAAACAACTCAAATGAATACATTTTAAGAATTTTATTAGAAAGATTTGCGCCAAAAGAGGAGTTAACAGCACACCTTTGGAATTTACTAAAAAACAATCACGTTTCAAACGAAACAAAAATTGTTGCACTTAATTTTTTAAGAGATTTAGATTCAAATCTTTCTTACGATGAATGCGGGCAATTTTTACAAAACGAAGAAGAACTGATTGATCATGACACTCAATTATTACTTGCAAACGCAATTATTAACCCTGAAGTTCAGATAGATTTTTTAGATTTTGTAAACTCACTTAACCCTAATGATAAAATAACATTGCTAAAATCATTAGGCAACGACTACACAGAAGATGCCCTTGCAAACATTTTAGCGCCAGTATTTTTGGCTAACCCTTATTCTGAAGAAGGCAAAACTGCACTAGAACTATTAGGCGACAGTCGTTCACAACTAGCATATCACGCACTAGATGCATCTATAAAATATGCAAAAGAAGATATTCAACCCGCAATAAAGAGAAATCTTTCAAAACTAAAACTTGCAGGGATTAGAGAAGATAACACCCACGAGTTTTATAAAAAATTGCTATCAGACACTAAACCCTACGTATTTTGTCTAACATATCCTGACGGACACGGAAATCAAGCTCTTATATTCACAAGAGAAAAAGATAACGAAAGAATACAATTTGTTGCGGTAGTAATTGATGATTACAACGGAATTAAAGATTGTTTCGGATTTAACGATATTTCGAAATTCGAATGCGACAAAATTATTGAAAGATTTTATCAGGATGAACCTGTTTTAAAGATTTCACCAGAAGCTCTGAAGGCTATTTTAATTAATGCTGAAAGATTGTCAGACAAATTCCCTTATGAATATATTTGCTGGAAAAACTTATTAGCAGATATCGAACCTGACGATACAGATTTAAAACAGAACGTTACTAAAAATATCAAAAATATTGAACTAACAACCAAAGAACTTGAAACATTAACAAATGACGAGTTCACCCAACATTGGTTTTTGGATTACAACTATAGCGACGAAACCGAAAATATGTTCAATTCACTAAATTCAAAACTTCTCAAACAAGAATACAAACTTGATTTTGACAAAGTTGTTGAAGATAACTTGCACACAATATTTTATGAAGAAGAATATAAAATTTGGAGTGAAAGACTTATTATGTGTGCATATCTAAAACTTTTAACAGATAGAAAACAAGAAGCTGAACTTATTTTTGCACTTTATAACAACGAAGATATGAAACAAGAATTTTTCAAAAACATTTTGAAAAGAAGCATATATGAATACTATTTTGCACTAAAATTCAACACTGAACTAAATAACGGGAAATTCAGCTTGAATGAACTTGATTACATTATCAAACTAATCGAAAACAGGTGGGTGCAAAATGTATAAAGTTATGGCGTTAGATGTAGGTACAAAAAGAATTGGAGTTGCCTTAAGCGACTTTCTTTTAATGCTTGCAAACGGGCATTCTTGCATTCAACGTCAACCAGAAGAAAAAGCTATAGAAGAAATAATAAAAATAGCAAAAGAAAATCGTGTAGAAAAAATCGTTGTAGGAGTTCCATACAACATGGATGGCACTCAAGGCTCTCAAGCTGAAGACTGCAAAACCTTTGCATCAAAAATTCAAGGATTTGAAATAATTTTTGAAGATGAAAGATTAACCTCTGACACGGCAGAAGAAAATTTACGAAATAAGAAAATTGATTTCAAAAAAAACAAAGGTTTGGTTGATATTGAGAGTGCTTGTATTATACTGGAACAATACCTTAGTCGTAAAAGATAAACAAAAACATAAAGGAGAAAACAATGGAAAACGAAGAAAGACAATTAATTGAAACAGTTGACGAAGACGGGAACGTAATCAACTTTGAACTTTATGACATCGTAGAAGTTGAAGGCAAAGAATACGCACTATTACTTCCTGCTGAAGCTGAAGAAGAAAACAGTGAAGATGGTGAAATCGTTCTTATGAGATTAACTAAAGATGGTGAAGACTATCTATTCGAAACTATCGAAGATGATGAAGAATTCGATAAAGTTGAAGCTTACATCCAATCTTTAGAAGAAGATGAAGACGAAGATGACGGTTTAACAGTTTAGTATTCACAAACAAAGAGGAAGAAATTTTGTTAGAAAAGTTTACGGAAAAGGCAATAAATGTAGTTAGTACAGCGCAAAAATGTGCGAATGAAATGCATTCTGCGAATATAGTTTCAGAGCACCTGTTATTAGCATTATTTATAGAGGCAAAAGGTGTTCCGCAAAAGATATTCAAAAGCTACAATATTGAATACGACGACTTATTAGCAGAAATAAAAGAAAGTCTGAATATTAACAAAAATATCAGCACTGATAAAACGCCTGTGTTCAGTCTTCACTTGAAAGAGTTGCTTAAGAATGCACTTGATTTGGCTAACAAATCTGGCAACCAGACAATTCTGTACGAACATTTATTCCTTTCTGTCGTAAACGATAGAAAATCGAACAATGTTAGAATCTTAGAGAAATTAGGTTTTGATGTTGTAAAATCAAAAATTCTTCTTGAAAAGTTAGTACAAAGAAAGTCAAAAGGGTTATATCACCCTGAAGTTGACGACAACAAAGAAATAGAACCAAACAATTCAGCAAAAACTGATGCAATTTTCGATAGCGAAGAATCCATCAAAGTTTTTGAACGTGCTGTCGCTAAATTATCAGCATCAAATTACGAAATTTTAGGCACAGAGCAAATAATTTCTTCTATTTTAGAAGACAAAAACTCTCAACTATCGCAAATTTTATCAGATTACGGAATTACAGCCGACAAATTTGAAGAAAAACTTTCAGGCATCCAATCGAGACAAGCTGAATACGAAAACCGCCAAATAATTTTCACACCAAATGCTTTTAGAACAATGAATTTGGCGCTTCAAACAGCAAAAGAACTTGGTTCTTCAGTCGTATTACCTGAACATATTGTGTTAGGAGTACTTAAAGCAAAAAAAGGCATTGCATACGATATTCTTAAAGAATTGAAAATTAACGACGATGATGTTGCACACTCAATTATCAAGCCTATCGAAAAGCAAATGCCAGAAACTTTGACAATATTGCGACTAGCAAAAGAAGAAGCAAGAAGGCTTGGCAGAAATATTGTCGGTACAGAAATGTTTTTACTTGGCATTATCGGAGAAGCTCAAGGACTTGGGGCTCAAGTATTGAATGAACTGGAAATCAATATAAAAGATGCACGCAAAGAAGTTGAGCAAATTATAGGATTTGGAAACGAATATTTCGATAAAGAAATTGTTTTTACAAAACGTGCAAAAAGAGTTTTAGAAAAAGCTTGGGAACTTGCAAAAAACGAAAACAAAACACGTATAGAATCCGAGCATATGTTACTAGCGCTAACATCAGAGCCAACTTGCCTTGCAATGAAAACATTAGAGCAGTTGGGGGTTGATGCGGTTGAAATCAAAGAAGGCATAAATATTCAACACAGAATTGCTTCTGCAAACAATCAAAATGAATAATTTAATTAATAAAGTAGAATATTTTTTGAAAGAATATAACATTACCAAAGAAAATGAACCCTTATTGGTTGCATTCTCTGGCGGGTTTGATTCGATGTGTCTACTTGATATTTGCACAAAACTAGGATTGAATGTAATTGCAATCCACTTAAACCACAATTGGCGTGGAGAAGAAAGCAAACAAGAAGAAGATTGGTGCGAAGAATTTTGCAGAAAAAACAATATAAAATTCTATTCAGAAACCTTACCAAAGGACACTCCAAAAACAGAAACAGTAGCAAGAGAAGCTAGATATAAATTCTTTGAAAATTGTGCCAAAAAATTCAATTCAAAAATAATCCTAACGGCGCACAATGCAAACGATAATGCTGAAACCTTAATCTATCGTATTGCAAAAGGAACAGGAGTTTGCGGATTAGCTGGAATCAACCCTAATAGAGATATTTATTATCGACCACTTATTAACATCAAACGTGACGAAATTGAAGAATATTGTAATGAAAACTCACTAACTCCTAATAATGATAGTTCTAACTTAAATACAAAATACAAAAGAAACTTAATTAGACACAACATTTTGCCTGAATTAAGTAAAATCAATTCACAAGTTGTAGAAACAATCAATTCATTATCTCAAACCGCAACAATGGATAATGAAATTGTTGAGCTATATTTAAAATCACTAACAAATCCTTTTGAGACTGAAAACTTTATCCAGTACCCATATTCTGTAAAATCAAGACTAATATACAAATTATTTTTAGAAAATAATCTAGAATACGACAGAAAAAAAATTGACAGAATTATTGATTTCATTGAACAAAACAAGACTTCAAAAAGCGGAAAAACTATTTCTCTAAACTCTGATTTATGGCTATTCATAAGCACTAAAGAAATCAAAGTTGTGCATAAATTAGACACAAAAGACATTGAAATCTTAATTAACCAGTGCGGAGAATATAAAATTAACGATTTAGTATTTTCCATTACAGAATTTAGAGAAAAAGTTAACAAATATCCACAAGACAAAGAAAAAATCGCATACGTAAATCTAGAAAACATCCAGAATTTACATTTTAGAACACGCAAAGATGGTGATGTAATAACGCCACTAGGTTGCAAAGGTTCTCAAAAATTAAAAAAATATTTAAACGAAAAAAAGATACCACAACACGAAAAAAATCAACTTTTACTTTTAGCTACAGATAACGAAATTTTATGGGTACCATCAGTGGGTATGAGCGATAAAATTAAAGTTGTCACAACCCCAACACATATGCTAAAATTAACAGATAATTAAGGAGAATTTATATGAAAATAAAAGAGAGTGATTTAAAAGTTTTATTTAGCGAAGAACAAATTCAATCAAAGATAAAAGAATTAGCAACTAAAATGAATGATTTTTATGGAAATGAAGAAGTTTACGTCGTTTGTGTTCTAAAAGGCGCTGTTATGTTTGCAACCGACCTAGCGAAACATTTAAAAATGCCTGTTAAAATGGAATTCATAAGACTATCAAGCTATGGTTCAGGAACTGTTTCTAGTGGAAAAGTAAATGCCGTTGATATCTCACTACCAGATTTGAACGACAAAAATGTTTTAATAATAGAAGATATTGTAGACAAGGGTTTAACAGCTAAATTTTTAATAGATTTTATGCACTGCAACTTCAAAACAAAATCAACAAAATTTTGTTCATTGCTAGACAAAAAATGCACAAGAAGTGTTGATATCGAACCTGATTACTATGGATTTGATGTTGGGGATGAATTTTTGATTGGCTACGGACTCGATTTTGACGGATATTTCAGAAATTTAAGATATATTGGGTTTGCAGACAAAAAACTATTGGAGCAGTAGTGGATAAAAATACTCAAAAAATATTAGCTAAATTAGAGATATTTTTCAAAGGTAACATAAAAAACAATGATGATATATTCTCTGCTTTAAATAATATTTTTAATATCAAAAAAGGTTATATATACTACGCCACACCAGAAAGCTTGAGGTGTGAATTTGCATATAAAACAACACCCCTTGATATTAAGCTTTCAAACAACGATATAAAAGAAATTTTTAATGTAAACTCCGAATTAAATCTAGTGATATTTGGATTAAAAAATAAAAACATTATCGCAGAGCGATTAATAGTAAACAATATTGTATACGGAATAATTCTTATTGAAACCGAGGAAAAAGATATTTACCCACAGGTTGAATTGTTCAGAACTTGCGCAATGATTATTTCAAATATAATAAAAGAAATTGAGCTTACAAAAATCATAAAATTACAAACCGAAGCCCTGCAAGAAGGCATCATTGAAACTGCAAAAACAAACGAAATAATAAAAAAACAGAACAAAAAGATTATAGCTTCTGACAAAATTAAGACAAAGTTTCTATCGCACGTTTCGCACGAGCTTCGCACGCCTTTAATATCAATTATTGGTTTTTCTGAACTGTTGCAAAACCCAAAATTTGGGACATTAAATGATAAACAAACCGAATGCATAAAAGATATCCAAACAGCAGGAATAAATTTACTTGGAATGATTAACGAAATTCTCGATATCTCAAAAATAGAATCCGGAACTTTGAAATTAAACTTGCGAACTTTTGAAATTAATTTGTGCATCAATGAAACACTAAACATACTAAAACCTTTAGCTGATAAAAAAAATATTCAAATTAAATATACAGAAATTCCTATGCTTATTTGCGCAGACTACCAAAAACTTCAACAAATATTTTTTAACATAATAAACAATGCAATCAAATTTTCACCAGAAAATGATGTAATACAAATTAGCACAAAACAGACCAAAAAATATACTGAAATATCAATAAAAGACAATGGCTGTGGTATTGATAAGGCAAATCAGAAAAAAATATTCAAAAAATTTGAACAAATAAATTCAACCCAAAACTCTACAGGGCTTGGACTAACAATTACGAAAGAACTTTTAGAACTACATAACGGGAAAATAAAAATCAACAGCGACATAAATAAAGGTGCAGAATTCATAATCAAACTTCCAAAATCATCTATTTAATTGTTGAACTGATTTGAAAAATATGATATATTAACAGTGTCTGATTAAAATGAGAGGATTATAGAAATGGCTTCAATAAAAGACGCTATGGATGAGGTAACTCAAGAAAAAGGTTTTGTCGTAAAATTTATAATTTTTGCACTTCCAATTTTTGGTTGTATTTATGCTTTCAAAGCTGAACCTAAAATGATGACACTATTCTATACTTGTCTTATACCTAGCATTATTGTTATATTAGGAACAATGACACGTGTTACGAACAACGTAATGAACTTTAGAGAAACAACACTTCCAACTTGGAATATTTTTACTCTTCTTTTTGATGCTATCAGAATGTCATTTGCAATACTCCCTGCAGTATGCATAAACGGATGCATTGCATGGGCGCTGGTCACAAAAGTCTATCCAATGATTGCAGTAGAAGGTGTTCAAAAAGGCGCAATTTATATCACTTATGCAGTTTGCGCTTCAATTGTTTTAACTGTATTTATGTTATATGCAAAAAGATTTAGAATATCTGACCCATTTGACATTATGGCTATATCAAATAGCTGTATAGACGTACTTATTCAACTAGTTTTGCTAGGGGTACAACTTGTATTTGTGAACGGCATTATATTCGGTTCAATTACATATTTATTTTGGATGTTTTTAGGACTTGATAACTGGTTAATGTGGTATGTTTGGGCAACTGCTGGTATTTATAACGTTGCACTTATTGGGAACTACCTTGGTCAACTTAACCACGAAGCTCTTCACCAAGCTGAAGACAAAAAAGCTCAAAAACAGCTTAAAGAAGAACAAAAACAAACGCAACAAGTTGAAAAAATAGACGTAAACGATCCTAGGTATTGGAATCGATAAGTTCTCTCAATTTTTTTAGCTGATCTCTAATTTCAGCTGCACGTTCAAAATCAAGAACTTTTGCAGCTTTATGCATATCTTTTTCAAGCTTGTCGATTAATTTCGGCAAGCCTTTTTTATCAATACCTAAATCAACCATTTCTTCTGCAACAATATCTTCCAAATCCCGATAACTAGCTACTAGTGACAAAAGATTATTTTCAATAGGCTTTTTAATAGTTTGCGGAACAATTCCGTATTTATTATTATGAGCAATTTGAATTTCTCTACGACGATTAGTTTCATTAATAGCATTTTGCATACTATCAGTAATTCTATCAGCATACATTATAACTTCACCACAAGAATTTCTTGCAGCACGTCCTATTGTTTGGATTAAACTTGTTTCACTGCGCAAAAAGCCTTCCTTGTCTGCATCCATAATTGCAACAAGAGAAACTTCAGGGATATCCAACCCCTCACGAAGCAAGTTTACACCGATTAAAACATCAAATGTTCCAAGCCTTAAGTCTCTTAATATTTCAACGCGTTCAAGCGACTGAATTTCCGAATGCAAATATCTAACTTTTATACCTTCTTGAACGAAGAAATCAGTTAAATCTTCAGCCATTTTTTTAGTAAGCGTAGTAATCAATACACGTTCATCTTTATCAGTACGTTTTTTGATTTCAGCTTTCAAATCATTAATTTGAGTATCTATTGGACGCACACTAATTTTAGGGTCAACAAGCCCAGTCGGACGAATAATTTGTTCAACCATATTTATTGAAGTTTTACGTTCAAACTCACCTGGAGTAGCGGAAATATAAATTTTCTGACCTACTCTTGCATAGAACTCCTCACTGGTTAAAGGTCTATTATCTTTTGCACAAGGCAATCTGAACCCATATTCAACAAGAGTATCTTTACGAGCAGCATCTCCATGCGACATTCCTTTAAGTTGAGGTAGCGTAACGTGAGATTCATCAACTACAGTTAAAAAATCTCCCTGAAAATAATCTAACAAGGTTGCAGGAGGAGAACCTGGAGCTCTGCGTTCTATAATTCGTGAATAATTTTCAATACCAGAACAATAGCCCATTTCCTTTATCATCTCAATATCGTACTTAACTCTTTGAGAAAGTCTTTGAGCTTCAACGATTTTATTCTGGGAATTCAATTCAGCTAACCTTACTGACAGTTCTTGTCTAATCAAATCTAAAGTTTCTTCAGTATTATCATCATAAGACAAATAATGTACTGCAGGATAAATCACAACACTTTCGGGAGTTTCAATAATTTCGCCCGAAACATTATCTATTCTAACAATCTTTTCAATCTCATCACCAAAGAAATAAATTCTTGTGACTGTTTTTTCATAAGCCGGCATTATCTCAACAATATCGCCTCTAGCTCTAAAAGTTGCACGCTCAAGAACCAAATCATTTCTAGTATATTGAACACTCACCAAATGCCTTAACAAATCATCTCTTTCAACTTCATCACCAACTTTTAATTCAACAGAACCTCTGAAATAATTTTCAGGCAAACCTAAACCATAAATGCAACTTACTGACGCTACTATAATAACATCATTACGCTCATATAGACTTCTTGTTGTATTATGTCGTAATCTATCAATCTCATCGTTTATAGATGCAGATTTTTCAATATAAGTATCTGTTCTCGGAATATAAGCCTCTGGCTGATAATAATCGTAATAACTGATGAAATATTCAACAGCATTATCAGGAAACAGTTCTTTAAATTCATTATACAATTGAGCCGCAAGAGTTTTGTTATGCGCAATAATAAGAGTTGGCTTTTGAACTTTTTCTATTACATTAGCAATTGTAAAAGTTTTACCAGAGCCAGTAATACCAAGCAAAGTTTGAGTATCTTGCCCTTCTAAAATGCCATTTACCAAAGCCTCGATTGCTTTTGGTTGATCTCCTGCAGGAGAATATTTTGAATTTATTTTGAACTCACGATATTGCATAGCAAAATTTTATATCAAATTTATTTAGTTTTCCATAGCAAAAAATATTATTTTCGTGCATTATATAAATGGAAAGATAGTTATTGGATATTGAACATGCCTGTAGGGATTGAACCTGTCAAAACACAAACATCAAGTAAATATTCTCAAGAGAAAAAATACAAAGACCCTTTAAACAACTGGGTTCTTAAGAGTTTGTCATTTTCAAACGAACTTGGAGCTTGTGTGAATGAAATATCTCCCAAAACCACATTTGCACTTTGGATACCAACATTTATGTATCTGGGTGCAGACATTTATGACAAATATAAAAACGACAAAACAGAATATTCTCCAAGCAGAAGACGAGCTTTAGATGAAGCGATAGCGCAAGGTTTTACATCATTTATCATGCCAGCAGGCGCAATCATTTTGGGACAAAAAATAACTTCTCCGATAGGAAAACTAATCAGCGGAAAACTTTCAATTAACGCAAGAGAGACAGTTTATGAACACACCAAAAATGCAATTATTCAATGCGTAGGTGACAACTTATCGAGCAAAGAGAAATTCGTTTCGCTATTAAAAACGTCTTTAAGAAACAATATAAACCGCCTTAACCACGAAAAAGGGAATATAAATATTTTTCAAAAAGCATATCGCTACATGACAGGTTATTACGCAGCTTCAGACGCAGATAGAAACAAATTACTACTATTTGCAGAAGAAAACGCTAAAGAGATCTTTGAGCTAAAAGAAAACCTTGAGCAAAATAAAAACATTGATAAAATACCAAAATACATCTACAACAAATATAAAAATTCGAAGCCACTAATGAAAGAAATCTATGGTGAGGACTATGCACTTCAAGCACTCAAATCAGCATTAGAAACTCACCAAAATAAATTAATTTTCAAAAACAAACTAATCAAAACTTTAGGCGGTATTGTTACATTGGCAGTACTATACAAGCCAATGAATAATTTGGTAAACAACATAATTATGCCCAAATACATTGATCCCCAAATGGATATAATAGAAAACCGTATCAAAGACGGTAATCTACTTCGTTTACACGTAAAACATCTCAACGAATATTCAAATTATAAATCATTTAAGATTTCAAACGAGCACGGAAAGACCTTGCAGGTCGAACAGGAACAGAAGAAACTTGATATTCGTGTTCCCGAGCCACGAATTCTTCAGGCAAATCAAGAACAAACACACCATCAACAAACTTCACAATCTCATTCATAACAAGTGCAGTAGTTTTAGATGAAGTGACTTCCATTACAGAATCAACTCTAAACCCAATACCTTTTACGTTTTCAACATGTATTACATAATCATAAATCCCTGCAAATCGTGTTTTAGCTTGTTTTTCAGTACATTTTGACGAAACCATAGACGCATTAATGAATTTTGCAGAAGCCTCATCTACATTTTCTGCTTTCACTGCGGTAATAATACCCTTATCAGTCGTAGACAATTGAGAATAATACGAAATAAACTTACGATTATCTGAAATATCAGCAATTACATAATCAGAACTTAAACTATTTACAGAATCCAACAAAAATTCATAATCCAACTCATCTAACGATGACACTGAAAAAGATGACACATTATCTAACGCAGGACGATAAAATCCGCTATCTTCAATAATAGCAATTCTAGCGTTGTCAGACAATGAATTCTGAAGGATTTGAACAAACTCACAGATACTTGCGTTTGAGAGTCCTGAAATTACAATATTTTTTCTTTGAGTTAACAAAAATCTAAAAAATGATGCAATCCCAGCAGTTATTTGCCCAATTGCTGGCAAATCACTTAAGTCCTCGTTTATATCTTTTATCTTCTTTATAATAATCATATTATCCGAAACTGGAGGTTTCATAATTGTAATAAACAATTTACCTTGACGAACCCTCACAATCGGTGAGTCACTTCTATATTTTGCAGTAATCTCAAAAAATTGACTTTCACTTAAAACGCTTGCAGTCTTTTTAAATTCGTCACATTCTTGGACATATATAGACCCAAAGGAATTAACCATAACAGCACTTACATCAGGTTTTGCTAAAAATCTATCTAATAAACCAAAACCATTATTTGTTTTCAAAAAATTCTCTGCTAAAACTTTTCTTTCAGCTTCAGTAAGTCTTACGTCAACAAATTCAGTATCTAACTTGTTCTCTAAAAAGCTCAATACTAGTTCAAATTGCTTAACATAATCATATTCATTCCACACAGGTATCGCTGAAACCTTTTTTGAAAGAGCTTCCATTATATATTCTGAAAACGGAACTTCTTCTACGATTTCAACATTGTGTTTCGAATCTTTATCAATCTTTCTTAATCTGGCACTTAATGTCATTTAATCCCTCAATACGTTATCAATAGTATCCCTTGAATCATTTACATACTTTTTCAAAAGTTTTTTTCTGTAAACCATATCCGAAACTGACATTGCAAACTCTCTATAGCTCAATGCAACATTTGATTCTGGATTTATTTCTGCGGCAGACACACCCTTGTTAATTGCAGCTACCATAGTAAAATAGTTATTTGGTATTTTCCAATAAACTTCTTTTCCTAGAACTTTTTCAACATCTTCAACTTTTATCTCATCGTTTTCCATAAAACGATTTATGACTATTTGAGTTTTTTCACTGTCATAACCTAACTTGTCAAATAAGTCCAAAACTCGTTGACAATTACGCAACGCAGGCAAATTAACAATAGTCGGTAAAAATATCAAATTAGAATTATCTAATGCCGCTACAGTCTTGCTACCAAACGTAGAATCTGTATCAACAACCACATACGAAAATGTATTTTTTAATACTTCAAAGAATTTTGCCACCTGAAGTTTTGTAATATTACCCGCTTGTCCAAAACACGGTGGATCTGCTATCACATACAAACTAGTATCCTTATACCTCTCTAATGTATTTAAAAGAAACTCACCATTGATTTTGTCTAAATTTTGAAGCATATAAGAAATATTAAACGATGGTTTCATATCTAAAAATGAAGTAATATCACCCGATTGAAAATTCAAATCAATCAACGCAACATTCTCTTTAGTAATTCTTGCAAGTTCCAAAGCCAAATTAGATGCAATCGAAGTCTTACCTATACCGCCCTTATTAGAAAAAACAGAAATCACACGGCACTTGTTTTCTTTTGGTTTGTCATCAGAAAAATAAGCACTAATTTTCTCTAAAATATCAAATAATTCACTCTTAATTATCGGCGCTGATAAAAAGTCTTTTGCACCAGCTCTCATTGTCTTGACAATCACATCAACTGATGGGGAATCTGAAATTGCTATAATCTTACATGAAGGACAAGCTAATGCTACATGCTCAATGAAATTAACATATTTGGGCTGGTTTAAAGATACATCTACCAACAGCACTGATTTTGGCAAGCTTGACAATATATTGAAGATTTCTGAAAAATCAACAACATCCTCTAAATACGTAAACTTCCCAAACTCTTGCAAATACAAAGAAAGAACATTTTTAGTCTGTTCTGACTCTGATAATATTACTGTTGATATTTTATTACACATAAAAAGCCTCTATCTTATACCATACATTTTAACACAGTCAAAAAATATGGGCAAAATGTAAACATCATCAATGCCGTTGTCGGCACAACGTCATTTCTATTTTGTCTCTCGCTTCGCTCGTACCTCTGCTCTCCATACACTCCTCGCATTAAACGGCACCGCAAAATCTTCAATGCCGTTGTCGACCCAACGCCATTTCTATTTTGTCTCTCGCTTCGCTCGTGCCTCTGCTCGGAGTAAAAAAAACCTGAATTTTGATAAATTCAGGTACAAAAATTTGTAGGGGAAAAATTAATTGGAGTTAAAATTTATAGTAAGTATAGGTTAAAATTCACATTAAATAAGCTTCAAAGCCCTTTTATTAGCAATTGCAATAAAATTCATTTGAGCTAACAAAACATCAGACCTGTCCTCAAACACAACTTGATTGGTTGTAACTTTGTCTTGATACATGTCTTTTAATTTGTCATCAATCTTTTGCAAGTTTGCAACTGCCATATCGTTTAGCCTCTCTTCTTAACTTTCATCTTATGTATATATAAAGTATATACTTGTTTTAAAATTTCATACTATTATTTCTTTGTTACATTTCTTTACAATTTAGTTGTTTTGCACCCACAAAAGGCAATTAAATCAGGATAAATGTTTTTATTTATATATAGGGGTTAATCGTAGGGAAATTATGGTTAGTAACATTTATCAACAACAAACTCATATACCAATGCAAGCAATGAACTCACAAGGAGTTCCAATTGAAGTTGATGTTGAAAAGATTAAACAATCTGCAGGCAACACCTACGTTGCAAACAGAATTAATGCATCTTCTTCAAATGAGCAACAAGATATGTTACTTAAAGCTGGCGTAGGAACAGCTCTTTGGTATGGCATTGCACAAGGAATGGACGTTTTCAACAGAAATTGTGCCAAAGAATACGACAAAACAACAATGGGAAAAGTTGGAGCTTGGGGTGATAGAGTTGCTAAAAAATGGAATGGAACTTCTGTTGGCAAATTCTTTAACAAAATTTTTAACAAAGGTCAAAACGGATGGGATAAGCTTGTTTCTAAAAGCGATATTGCATACGCTATCAAAAACCATTCAACATCTCCTGAGTGGGCATTCGCAAAGACTCCAGCAAATGGCTTGCACGGTTATTTAGCAATGGACATGAAACAAGTTTTTGATGAATACCTAGAACCTATTAGCGACAACTCTAATAAAGCATCTTGGATTACTGGCAAAAAAGTTAACACCCAAAAACTTGAACGCTACGGTATGAAACAAGGCGATATTGATGCATTTACTCAAACTCTTAAAGGTAAAAAATACGCAGAAAAAGCCCTAATGTTACAAAAGAAAGAATTAGAACTATTAGGCGTAGACAAAAATATTATTGCAAAATTAGAAGCTCAAAAAGGCATAAAAGGGTTAGAAAAACTAGCATACAACGTTAAAGTTAAAAAATTAGGCTTCAAATCTGTAGCCGAATACAAAAAAATCACAAGCAACATTTTAGATCATGCAGATGATGTTATGAAGGCACTAGAAAATGCTACTAAAAGTGGTGACATTAAAGTAGGTATCTGCAGAAGAAACGGTTGGTACGGCAAATTTAACAACCACGTAATTGGTAGAGAAGTTTCATTACTAGAATACCTAAACAAATACAAAGCTACATTAGGAAAAGGTAACTCTACAACTTTAGGCAAAACTTTATCGAAAGGTTTTGGCTGGCTAATGGAAGGTTGCACAAACCGTTGGGGTGGTGGAAAAATTGCAGTAGCTATGCAAGCTTTCATCTTCGCTGATATGATTGTTCATACAATCAAAGCTCCTTCTGGAGAAAAAGGCAAAACTTTAGCTGAAAGATTTGTTAATGACTTCACTTACTTTATGGCATTACCGTTTGGTATTATGGCTATGCACAAAGTTGGTGGCTTGAAATATGCTGGAATGACAACTGACCAAGTAAAAGCATACAGAAGTGCCCTTAAACAATTTAATGAAGATGTTAAAGCTGGACGTCTTGCGGATAAAGCAACTTACAAAGTTCGTAAAAAAGCGCTTAAAGATATGCTTAAAGCAAACGTTAAAAACCCAATCACTAAATTATTGAAAAAAGTTGGCGGAGCTATAAACATAGGTAACGAAACAAGATTAGCTAGACGTTCAGCTTCAAAATGGAATTTAAATTTGTTAAGAAAATCAGGCAATTTCTTTAAGAACCTTGCTGGTGTCCCTTTAAGACTTGCAATCCCAATGATGATGATTTCACCGTTCCTAGCAAAACTAACAACTCAAGGCGTACATAAACTTGTTGGCAGACCAACAAAATCTGTATTAGATGAAGACACTGAAGAAACAAAAAATGAACCCAAAGCACCAAATGCAGGTGAACAAAAAGTTTTAGAAGAAGCTATAAAATCTGCAGAAGCGGCAAAAATAGCAACTCAAAAAGTTCAACAACCAACTCATATTCCTCAATCTCCAACCAATTTACTTAATCAATATGTAAATAGACCACAACAAAGCGCAACATTACCTAACAAACCAACAGTCAAAGACGCTTCAGATAAACTTACAACAACTCAATCAGCTACATTACCTCAACAACAGGTAAAAAGATACATCCCATCTCCTGAATGCGGTATTCCACAAGAAGTTGTAAAACCAAAATATATTCCATCACCACAATCTCAAGTTCCACCGGAAGTAGCTCCTGACTTAAGCACTGTTGAACAAGCTTTAAATCGTGCAAACAAAATGGAAATGGAAGCTATGAGACTTTTAGGTAGATAAATATCATAAATTACCCGCCAAGCAATTGCATTATATAGAAAAATAAGCTAAACTCTTTCTATGGGTAATAACATTATTGAAATAAAGAATCTTCAAGTTCAATACGAAACCAGCAAGGGCGTTCTTGGCGGTAGACAGGTTGTCAAAGCCGTAAATGGCATATCTTTAGACATCAAACGTGGAGAAATTCTTGCGATTGCAGGAGAATCTGGTTGCGGGAAATCAACACTTGCAAAAGCAATAATCAAATTAGAAGAACCAATTCAAGGCGAAATACTTTTTAAAGAGAAAGACATGCTTAAAATGTCTTCAACTGAACTTAAAGAATTTAGAAAACATGTACAGATGATTTTTCAAAACCCATACTCTAGCCTTGACCCTAAAATGAAAATTTATGACACGTTAAAAGAACCACTAAAGATTAATACAACACTATCAAATTCAGAAATCGACAAAATTATAGAAGAAACTATTTCGAAAGTAGGACTTGATAAAGATTGTCTATCACTATATCCACACGAATTTTCAGGAGGGCAAAGACAAAGAATAGCTATCGCAAGAGCATTAGTTTTAAGTCCAGAATTCATTTTAGCAGATGAGCCTGTTAGCGCTTTAGATGTTAGTATCCAAGCACAAATCATAAACTTATTAAAAGAATTAAGAGACAACTTCAACTTAACTTTTATGTTAATAACTCACGATATGGGCGTAATAAAGTATTTAGCAGATAGAGTTGCAATAATGTACTTGGGCGAAATCATTGAAATAGGCAATGTTGAAGAAATTTTCAACAACCCTAAGCACCCATACACAAAAGCACTATTAAGCTCCGTACCTGATTTAAACAACAAAACCGAAAAAATAATATTAAAAGGCGACCTGCCATCACCAACGGAGCTACCAAAAGGATGTAAATTCCATACCCGTTGTTCTCATTGTATGTCAAAATGTTCTGAAACCAATCCGAATGAAACAATATTTAATGATAACCATTCCGTAAAATGTTTTCTTTACGAAGACTAAACTTTAATTTTATGATATAATAGGGCTATGGACAAAAAAGTTATCACAACAAACAGAAAAGCATTCCACGACTACACAATTTTTGATAAATATGTAGCAGGTATTGTGCTAACTGGAACCGAAATTAAATCAATCCGAAAAAACGCAATTAACCTAAAAGATAGTTTCTGTAAAATTGAAGATAATGAAATATTCTTATATAACTGTCACATTTCACCATACGAACAAGGTAACAGATTTAATCACGACGCAGAGCGCACAAGAAAGCTTCTTTTAACAAAAAAAGAAATTCTTAAAATGCACTCAAAAGTAAAAAAAGACGGATATTCAATAATTCCACTAGAGCTATTTTTATCGCACGGATTTGCAAAGCTTGAAATAGGGCTTGCAAAAGGTAAAAAACTATACGACAAACGTGATGACATCGCTAAAAAAGACCACAAAAGAGAAATGGACAGAGCATCCAAAATCAGATATTAAAACAGTATGAAAGTTATTTTAATAGGTAAAGGTGAACTTTTAGCACACATGATTGAATGCGCAATTGAAGCTAACGTTGAGATTGCGGGTGTTATGCGTTATGAAAGAAACACACTATCACCATTAAAATTATTTTTTCACGATTTATTCAAGACTTCGCACGATTTAACATTAATAAAGCAACACAAACTCCCTGAAATCAAATGTAAATCCGCAAACAGTGACGATTTCAGAAAATACCTATTAAAAAGTAATATTGATATTATGCTTGTCGGCACTTGGCGAGAAAAAATCCACAAAGAAACATTTTCTATGCCAAAAATAGGAACGGTAAACATTCACCCATCACTTTTACCAAGATACAGAGGACCAAACCCTTATTCTCAAGTTATAATCAGAGGGGAAAAGAAAAGTGGAGTCACACTGCATTTAATGGACGAAAACCTTGATACTGGAGCAATTCTGTTACAAAAAGAGGTTGACGTACTTTCTAATGACACCGGAAAAGAATTACGTGAAAGAACCTTAACAACAGCGAAAAGCTTGATTACAGAGTTTTTAGAGAGAATACAAGAAGAAATAATTATCCCGATACAACAAAATGAGTCAAAAGCAAGCTATTTTGGGCATTTGAACGAAGAATTAAAAATGCTAAACTTTGAAACAAAAACGGCAGAAGAATTATCAGCAATCGTAAGAGCATTTCACCCTTGGCTTCCTTGTTATATAACGGTAGGCAACGAATTTTACACCGTCAACCCATACAATTTCAAAATAATAAACAACCACAATTACAGAAAAGTTCCAGGCAAAATTGTAGACAAAGATGTAACAACAAATTCACTCACTATAATCTGCAAAGATGGACGAGCAATCAAAGCTGACAAACTAAAAGTATACGGAATTTTCAAAAAACCATTCACTAAAAAATATTTAAACAAAATAGAAATCTAACCTATTGCACAGTTAAAAAAATATGCTATAATAAAATAAATGTACGGATGTTCAATTTTGTTCCTACATTTTTATTAATAGGGAGAGTTGACTCTCAATGGCATTGAAGTATACCCACCGATTTTATCGCCAGTGGGAAACGGATTAGTCAAGGCGCTCACCCACCTGCGAGATCAGCAGGTAACAAAATCACATTCGTACTAAAAGCACAATTCAATAGGATTGTGCTTTTTAAATATTTACTAAAACTAAAATAATGATATAATCTAATTATGAGACTTTGCATTTTTTCAGGAACATTCAACCCAATACACAATGGGCATATTTATATGGCAGAACATATTATAAAAACGTTCCAAGTAGAAAAACTACTTTTCATTCCTGCATTTGTTCCGCCACAAAAAGAGAATAATCCGAAATTAACAAAACACAGATACGAAATGGTTAAACTTGCGACGGAGTTAAACCCACACTTTGAGGTTTCAGATATAGAATTCCGATTAGGGGGAAAATCTTATTCTTATCTAACCGTGCTTGAACTGTACAAAGAATTTGATTTAGATGAAAAAATAAATTTTGTTATAGGAACAGATGCTTTCAAAAATTTGGATACTTGGTATGAGAGCGAAAAGCTCCGAAAAATAGTAAAGTTTATAGTATTTGCAAGAGAAAATGAATTTAAACAAGAGAATTATGAATACATGAAAGAAAAAGGATATGATTTTGATTTTGCACAAATGCAATTCAATGACATATCTTCAACTGACATAAGAGAGAGAATTAAAAACGGCAAAACAATAACAGACCTCGAGCCTGCTAATATAGAAAGGTATATTATTGAAAATGATTTATACAAAAACTAACGAAAAAGAAATACTTGATTGGCTAAAACAAAACTTAAGTGAAAACAGGTTTATTCACTCAATAGGAACAGCAAATTGTGCGAAAGAGCTTGCTCGAAAATTCAAGCTAGATGAAGAAAAAGCTTATATCGCAGGGCTATTGCACGACTGTGCAAAATGTTTTTCTAACGAAAAACTAAAAGAAATTATTGATGCGAATTTAGAAGTAAACCCTTGCGAAATGCTAAATTACAAAACGCTACATGCTCCAGTCAGTGCATTTATTGCAAAAAAAGATTTCGGCGTTGAAGACAAAGAAATATTATCAGCAATAAGATGGCATACTCTTGGCAGAATCGAAATGAGCGAATTTGAAAAAATCATTTTCCTTGCAGACAAAATCGAACCCAACACAAGAGATGAAGAATACAGAAACGAAATTTTAGAGATATTAAACACGCCTAACGGCTTGAATATGGCTCTTTTGAGATGTTACAAAGAAACAATCAAGAGCCTTGCAAAACGTGAATTAAAAATATGTATGAATACAATAGATATTTACAATTATTTACTTGATTTAAAAAATGTTTCAGATGCTTAACGTTTTTAGAAATACAGGCATGTTCATGGTATCATCAGGTAAAAGAGGAATTTTTTAAATGAAAGTACTGGAAGTAAAGAATAATTTAGTTAAAATATCAAATGAAAACGGAAGCAAATTAATCCTTGGTGGATTTGTAGTAATAGAAGACGAAAAAACACCATACGTAGGTCAAATAGTCAGCCTTAAAGCCGATAACGGAATGAGCTATGCTATTGCAAGATTAGTGTTTACATTCAATGAAGAAGGTATTGTTAAAAACTATGATGGAACAATACCTGCACTTGAAGCTGAAGCTTCATTACTACCTCCAGCAGATTTGTTAGACATTTTGCCTTCTGAAAATCCGGTTAAGTTGGGCAACCTAGCACAACAAGATTTTATGATTAATGTAGACATTTCTTTACTTCGTGACAATCTTCTAATCTGTTCAGATAGTGCTAAAAATACAAAAACTATCGTTATGAACTTTGCAAAACAATTAGAAAACAATGCAGAAAGTTCGGTTATATTTGACATCGACGGAAAATACAAAGCCGAAAAAAGATTTGTATTTGGTGAAAATTTCAGAATGCCATTAAACTTTGAAAGCATCAACTTCATTTATGGCAATGATTTAAAAGACATTGATGCTGCAAGCAAAGCAATTATTCAAGATATATTTTTAGAAGTTCAAGAATACACAAGAACAATCCCAGACAAATTCATTCCATTTGAAACTTTCATAAATGTTGTTGAACAACAATACAAAGAATCAAATATTCCTGAACTTGCAATATTGAAAAACAAACTTTTAAAATACAAAGAAGAAAAAGTTTTTGCTGAATCAAAATATGAAATCACAAGTTTAAAAGAATATATCAAAGACAACTACACTGTTATACTTGACATTTCAAAAACTGAACCAAAACTTCAAAAAGAAATTATTACTTATGTATACACAGTTCTTGAAGAAATGGGTGCACCTATCACAACATTTGTTAAAATCAACGATGACAACAGTGATAAAAAACTTTTAAAAACAATATTGAACGAAACTTCTGTATACACAAACCTTATTTGTAACCACAATTACAAATTTGTTTACGAGTTAAAAGAACAAGCAGATAACTTGATATTGTTTGTACCAGAAACAACTCGTCACGATTTTGCTTCTTACAACACTTATTTAACAAAATTAAATCATGACGAATTTATCGTTTGGGGTAGAGCAACTCAAAGAATACCTTTGATAGTTGAACTTTCACCACTAGTTATCAAGAAAGAAGAACCTATCAAGATAACTATGGACGAACCTCTTGAACCAGTACAAGAAGAAGTTGAGATTTCGGAAGCAATTGAAGAACCTATAGTAGAGGAACAACTTCAAGCTACAGAGGATGATAATGACAGCAATGTAGTTACACCTTTACCTGAAGTAAAACCTGACTTTACAGAAGATGAAGACACTTATACTGATTTGTCAGATGATGTAGAAAGAGTTAAAACAGAAGAAGAAGATTTTTCAGCATTGAAAGAAGAAGAACCTTTGGATGAAATATCTGAAGAAGATGATTTTGACAAAGAACTCGACAATGACATCGAATCATCTTTAGAAGGCGACAATTCAGAAGACAAAGAGGCATTGACTAATAGTTTTTTTCTAGAGCCTAAGCTTCAGCAAGCGTCTGAAGCAGTAGCTTCAAACAACGATGGTTTTAACACAGTAAGAGATGCTTCTGAAAAACTTGATACGGTTGAACTAGAACCTGTTAGAGACATTCCTCAAGAAATTCGTATAGACAATATTTCAATAAGTTCTGAAGAACAGAACCTTGAACCACTTGAAACCGAAGAAACTTATATTGAAAAAGACACTAATGAAGATTTTTCTGAAAAATATGAAAATTCAGAAGTTGTAGAAGAATCTTCAGAAAATGAAGATGCTTTCACAGAAGACGAAGTTTTAACACTTCCTGACCCAACAATTGATGAAAGAATCAATGAAGATTTGCCTGATGTTGAAGCAATGTTTGAAGAACTTCCTCCTGACGAAGAAGTGACACCTTACGAAAACACTTTAGTTCAAGAGCCAGCAGCTTTAATGTCAGATGATGATGAATTAATAGAACAAGTTGCAAGAGAAGTAGACCAAGCATTTATCTACAACAAAATTGAAGAAGACACTCTAATTGAAGACGATTCTTTAACAGAAGATGATCTTAACTTCATTGGCGATATAAGCTTGAATGAAGAAGAACTTCTTGAAAGCGATGAAGAATTTGAACCACTTCAAAATGGCACTAATGGTGACGGCGAAGAATTGCCTGTATATGCAGCAAAAACTCCAACTACAACAGTTAGATTTGAGCCGGGCGATCACGTTACACACCCAAAATATGGAGAAGGCGTTGTTGAAAGAATGGTTAAATATGGCGACAAAACATTATATTCAATAACTTTCGCTAACACTAGAAGACTTCTTGATCCGGCAATTTCGGAGATAACACCTCTCTAACATTGCCTAGTTCGAAAAATAATAATATACTTTTGCTAAAGAGAGGTAAAAATGGCTGTAAAAAGAGTTTTAAAATACGGAGAGAAGACTTTGCGTGAACCATCAAAAGAAGTTCACAAAGTTTCAAAGAAAATTACTGACCTAATACAAGACTTATTAGATACAATGTATGCGCAAAACGGAGTTGGACTTGCAGCACCGCAGATTGGCGTTAATTTAAGAGTGTTTGTAATAGATGTATCAACAAACAACGAACCATTAAACCCAATCGTATTTATTAACCCTAAAATTATTAAAAAATCAGGTGCTATAGAAAGTGAAGAAGGTTGCTTAAGTTTTCCTGAAGCCTACTCAAAAGTAAAAAGATACAAATATGTTATGGTAAAAGCACTTGATGATAAAGGAAGACCATTTGTACTAGAAGCTCATGACGGTTCGCTTTTGGCTAGAGCAATTCAACACGAAAACGACCACCTAAACGGAGTGTTGTTCATTGATCATTGTTCTAACAGATTTGAAACAGACGAAATTCTTGCAAAATATAATTTACCACCAATTGATCCTGAAAAATTGGTATCAGAACCAGAATTAGACGAAGAATTGGAGCAAACAAAGAAAAATGATTAAGGTTGTATTTTTTGGAACACCAAAGATAGCAGTAAAATCACTTGAATATTTATACAATTGTGACGGAATAGAAATAATGGCGGTAGTTACTCAACCCGACAAGCCTGCAGGGAGAGGAAATAAAATTACTATGCCCCCGATTAAGGAATTCGCATTAAAACACGATTTACCTGTATTTCAACCAAAATCAATTAGAAAAGAATTCGATATTCAAGAAGAATTAAAGAAACTTGAACCTGATTTCTTTGTAACATTTGCTTTTGGGCAAATTTTATCACAAGAAGTACTAGACATTCCAAAATACGAAACAATAAATCTTCACGCATCATTACTTCCTAAATACAGAGGTGCAAACCCTATCCAACGTGCAATCATCAACGGTGATAAAGAAACAGGGATTTGCACAATGATTACAGAATTAGGACTTGATTGCGGAGATGTTTGTTTGAAAGAAATAATTCAAATTTCTGAAACAATGAATTGCGAAGAATTGTTTGAAAAAATTAGCGACCTATCGCCTGAATTACTTGAAAAGACACTAAAAGGCCTAGTTTCAAAAGAAATTACGCCAACTCCTCAAGGTGAAGATGGCGTTTGTATGGCAAATAAATTAACTAAAGAAGAAACGCTGATTGATTGGAACAATCCAGCAACAAGCATTCACAATCTTGTTCGTGGGATATACAAATTCCCTTGCGCATACTTTATGCACGATGGCAAAATTATAAAAGTTTTAGAAACTAAAGTTCTAGACCAAACTTCCACAGGTAACATCGGACAAATTACAAAAGCCAGCAAAGATGGTGTTGAAATTGCTTGCAAAGAAGGTAGCATTTTACTTATAAAAGTAAAACCTGAAGGCAAGGGCGAAATGTTTGCTAGAGATTGGTATAACGGCTTAAAAAATAGGTAATTATGATAACAAAAGGTATACGTGGCGCGATAACAGTCACAAAAAACACAGAAGATTCTATTAGAGAAGCGACTATTGAACTTGTTTCTCAACTTGTTTCAGAAAACAAAATTGAGATTAACAACATTTCGCACGTAATATTTACGACAACAAGCGATTTAACAAAAGCGTTCCCTGCAAAATACGCAAGAACAGAACTTGGTTTTGAAAACGTTGCAATGATGTGTTTCAACGAGCTTGAAGTAGAAAATTCACTACAAATGTGCATTAGAGTACTTATTGTACTAAATTGCAAAGAGGACTTTATCCCAAAATTTGTATACCTTAAAGGCGCTTCAAACTTACGCAAATAATTATCTTACAGATAAAAACTTATGAACTTGAGGTATTAATCTAACATTAGGGTATTCTTTCAAGAATTTTTCCATTATCTGAACAGCAAAAACAGACGTAATACTCATATTATCACCGTCCATTTTTGGTTGTAAAATCAAAGGAATATCATATTTTTTTGCTAAAGCTATGCAATTTTCAATTTCATCATCCGTAATGTTTGCATCAAAAACGATTTTTGCAAAATGATTTGCTTTTTTAGAAATAGCAAAAAACTTGTCATGTTTTTCAAAAGCATTAATCATTCCTGTCGCACTTTGCAACTTTATATCAGCCGCAACATAATCAACATAATCAATTACTCTAGCTAATTCTTCTGGTAAAGTCGCATTAGTTTCCAAATATACTTTTTGATAATTATTTTTCAATATTGGTAAGAATTTCTCAAGAAAGTCCACTGAAAGGAGAGGCTCTCCACCAGTCAATGAAATAGAATGAATAGTTCTCAAGCCGAATTGTTTAATAACGTCAGCCAATTCAGTTGGTGTATATTCTTCTGCATCGCCCTCAAAATCAGTATCACAATAACGACATCTCAAATTACAATCGCAAAATCTTACAAACAACTGTTTTGCACCCATATAAGGGCCTTCACCTTGAATTGATGCAAAAATTTCTTTAATTTTAGCACTGTCATTCATTAAAATATTTTCGTCATTAATCATTTATCAAATTCTTTCTTAAGCTTTCACCCGAAAGATTTCGCAACTCTTTATACAAAGCAATTTCTTGATTACTAATCTTGTCGGGAATTTGAATCCTCACAGTTATAATTATATCACCAACAAGATTATTTTTCTTCAAACCTTTTGAAGAAATTCTAAAAACCTGCCCTGATTTTGTATTTTTGGGCAATGACAACGTAATACTATCATCCAACGACGGTACGATGATATCTCCGCCTAAAACCGCTTCGAACGGAGATATCGGAACTTCACATAACAAATCGTTACCGTCAATTTTAAATAAAGAGTCTGGAATAACAGCAATTTTTAAATACAAATCGCCATTTTTCCCACCATTGACTCCTTTTTTCCCCTCGCCTGATAACCGTAATTTTGCACCATTTTTGACATTTGCAGGAATAGTCACATCAATTTTCTGATGTTCTGTTAATTCACCTAAACCATCGCAAACAGGACATTTTGCATCATTGATAAACTTTCTACCTCTACAATGCTCACAAACTTTTGTATGCACAACATTGACGATTTTGTGAGTACCTCTAATAGATTCTCTCAATGTAACCGAAACATCAACATAAATATCCCCACCATTTTCAGGTTTTGGTGTTGCTTTTTTTGTCTTTTTTACTTGAGAAAAACCATCTATAAATTCGTTAATTTTTTCAGAAAAAGGTTTTTCTTCTTTTTTATTTTCAGAAAAATCAGTTTTTGATTTCTTTTGACTTGCAGATTGTGCATTAGAAGAAGCATTTGTTTTTTTCAAGTTTTCATCTTTAAATTTTTCATCCTGATTTTTTACATCTTCTGTCTTTTGGTAACTCTTGCGGTAAGTTTCTTGAAAAGTTGAAGAAGCACCTCTTGCTTTAGCTGACTTAAAAAATCCATTTATAGTATCATAATTTTTTCGCAATTTTTCATCTGAAAGAACTTCATACGCTTCTGTAATATCTTTGAAACGTAATTCGCCATCAGGATTTATATCAGGGTGAAACTTCCTGACTAGATGTCTATAGACAGTCTTCAATTCAGACAATTCAACATCAGGAGTAACACCTAAAATATCATAATAGTTTTTATTTTGTTTCAACATAGAATGTTATTAATGATTAATTAAAAATAATCAACTTACTCGGAAAATTGACAGATATCAGATCTGTATTTTTTTCCACTAAAAGATATAACATCTACGTTTTCATATAACAATTCTCTAGCTCGATTCAAAGTGGATGATGTTTTTGTTAACACAATTGCACGTCCACCAGTCGTAGAATATTCAAAAAATTCATTTCGTTTTGTAGCAAAATGATTGATAAAAATGTCATCATCAACTAAATCTAAACCTTCAACAACAGAATCCGTTAACTTGCCACTAGATAAAACACAAGAAATAGAAGCCTTATCTGAAACCTTTATACATTCGTAATCATCTGCAAAAGACCCGTTCGCACAAGCTTCAAACAAGGTATACAGATTTTCTTCGATTAAGTTCAATACAGCCTGACAATCGTGATCAGAGAAGAATGATTTCAATTCTAAAATAGAATAATTTCCATCAGGCGTAATTACACCCTCTACACCTAAAATCCCTAAATAAGGATTTCCTCTGCGCTCACAATTTGCGATAACAGGAGCCACAACATCTTTCAAAATACGTTTTTGATTTTCCGCTGATAATTTGTAATTAGGGCAGAAACAACCCATACCAGGAGTTAAAATTCCACCATTACCATCTGACATAAATTTATAGTTAGCACAACTTGTTAACGGCAAAAAATGATAACCATCCGTCACAACATAAAACACAAATTCTTCGCCATATACAAAATCTTCTAACAAAATTTTTGAAAAACCTGACAAAAATAAATCCTCAATAAACACAGATGCTGTTTGTATTGTATTGCAAACCTGTCTATCAGCACCCGCAGAAGACTCATCAGTTCTAATTACCAAAGGATAAGAAGATTTATTTGCATAATCAATAGCCAATTGAGATTTCTCATAAATTCCAAATCGTGGAGTTGGTATATGCATTTTATAAAACAACTTTTTACCAACAGACTTTGAAACACAAGCCAGAGCACTATCCGCAGAAGGCGCAAAAATCATTTGACCATTTTGTTGAAAAATAGTTGATATGTCTGCTTTGATAGCTTTTTCATCTGACGCAATAGTCAAATCAATAGCATTTTCCATTGCAAAATCTAATAAAGCTGACACATCATCGACACGGATATCAACTATTTCGCAGAATTCAGCGATAGCATCATTTCCAGAAGCCACATATATTTTTTCGACAAAATCATACTCTGAAAAAACTTTTGCCAATGCATGTTCTTTTGCAGAGCTTCCAACTATTAAAATCTTTTTCTTATCATTTTGCATAAACCAATTATAAAGAATTTCGTGGACTTTTGCAAGCTAAAATTTATTAATACAAAAAGATGATTTTGTTAAGATTTCTTAAAATAAAGAAAGAAATTATGATATAATCATGACAGATGAGAAAAAATAATTAAAACTTCTCTAGTAAGTAAGTGAGGGTTTCGTAAAATGGCAAGTTTAGTAAGTATTTTATCAAATGTATTCGCACCACAACAAACACAAGTTGTAGTTGCTCCACAGCAAACAAGTGTATCAACAAACCCATTTAGCAACAATCCTTTTGTTAGCTACAATGGCAACCGTTTCTCATCAGCTACGTACGCAAAAAACCAACCTGTTAAAGGTGGTTATTTTGCTGGTTATTACAACGGCAAACAAAATATCGTCGGTCAAAGATTATTTGTAGAAGTTTAGACTTCTTGTTCTTCAATTTTGACTATTTCGTCTGCGTATATATCTTTTGTAAAGGCATATCTATACATAACATAGAAAAAGCCAACAAATAGCAATACGCCCACGACTAATGCAACAAAACTTTCACCTATCAATTGAATTCTTGACATATACAAAAAGTGTTCGCTTGCACTCAAGTACAAAATTGGATTTAGGATGAGATAAACTCCGAACAAAGGTTTCCAAACAATCTGTTTACCAACCTTAAATCCATACGCATAATTCACAAGAACAAAGATATCAAAAATATTTGAAAGTAAAATTAAATAATCGCAAAATTTGAACTGTGATTTATCAGAAAAAATTAGTAAAAATAATGTACTGATAATCAGCATTGCACTTAAAAAAGTGAAAAACAATTTTAAATACGATTTTTCAACAACAGCAAATGTTTCACAATATTTTTGATAAACAAAATGTGCAACGATAAATGGTATATTAATAATTAAATAAATAAAGAAATATATAATGAAAGCAAACATAATAGCGTTCATCAACAAAGTATGATGCGGAACATCAGGTCCAGCTTTCAATCGCAATTGAGATACTAAATCGGGAATACAAAGATAAACAACATAACACAACAGCAACAAAATAAAAGCTATTATTGAATAAAATATAATATTTTCAGCTTTTTTTGAATACAGTTTTTTACCCCAACCTAGAGCAAAATAATATCCGCAATTAAATATAAATACTACTGTCAAAAGCCATCCTAGAGCGATGTTAACTTCTGTAATTTGGTATGGCGACATTAAACCGCCAAAATTCATAATAGCTACAACCAAAGCATATACACAAAATACACTCATCCAAACTCCGCCATGACTAAACCAGTCCCAGAATTTTAACGCACAATTTTTTATCATATCTAATTTCATACACATATTCCTTTATTAATTAAGCATTAATTTCTTGTTTTTTAAATTGCATTTCGTACAATGCTCTATATTGACCGTTTGGAATATTCATCAATTCTTCATGATTTCCAAGTTCAACAAGCTCACCTTCATTAATTACTGCAATTCTATCAGCATTTTTGATAGTAGAAAGTCTATGCGCAATGATAAACACAGTTCTATCTTGCATTAAGTTATCCATTGCTTTTTGTACAATAGCTTCTGATTCATTATCTAGAGCGGAAGTTGCCTCATCAAGAATAACAATAGGCGCATTTCTTAACATCGCTCTTGCGATTGCAACACGCTGTCTTTGACCACCTGAAAGCGTCAAACCTTTTTCGCCGATAACTGTGTCTAAACCATCAGGCAACTCTTGCAACATATCTTGAAGATGAGCTGATTGAATTGCCTTTGTAAGTTCTCTTTCTGTCGCTTCAGGATTTCCCATCATAATATTCTCTCTAATTGTTCCAGAGAATAAGAAATTATCTTGGAACACCATAGAAATATTTCTTCTTAAAGATTTCAATGAAAAATCTCTAATATCTGTACTATCAATTCTGATTGAACCAGATTTTATATCATAAAAGCGAGGAATCAAGTTGACAAGAGTTGATTTTCCACCACCTGAATTACCAACTACAGCCAAAGTTTCATTCTTTTGAACAGTTAAATTTAAGTTTTTCAAAACAGGAGTATCAGGTAAATATTCAAAAGTTACATTTTCAAATCTAATATTACAACACAAACCATTTAAAGATTTTGGTCTTGCACAATCTTTGATTTCTGGTTCTAAATCAAACAACTCAAACACCCTACCCATAGCAACAAACAAGTTTTGAATATTTGTTAAAGTATTACCCAAAGTTTTCACAGGCTTATACAAAAGCAACAAGGAAGTAACAAAAGATGCAAAACTTCCTGCAGTCATTTGTCCAGAATTAATCAAATAAGTTCCATACCCCAATACCGTTGCAATACCCACAGACGCAATCAAATACATCAATGGTGACATCCAAGCAGAACGTTTTATTAATGACATATTAACATTAAACCCGTTAACAATCTGTTCTCTAAAGTATTTTTCTTGTCTATCTTGCAACTCATAAGCCGCCATCACTTTATTACCAGAATAAGTTTCATTAACATTTGTAGTTAAATTACCGCCAATAACCATATTCTTATTTGAAGTAGACTTAATTCTTTTTCTAATTAAAGCCACTGGCACAAATGCTAAACACAAAACGATTACACCAATAACCGCCAATTTCCAAGAGCTATATAGCATTACTGCAATTAAGCCCAATGCACCAAAAGTGCTGGTTGTAATTGTTTTAATTTGGTCTACAATACCAGCAGACGCAGTTTGTGGGTCGTTCATATAACGTTGAATAATTACACCAGAAGAATTTTCATCGAAAAATTGAGGGTGCATATTAATCAACTTGTGGAACAAGCCTTTTTTCACATCATTCGTAATTCTTTGGCTAGTCCATGCTGAAAGATAATCGTTCAAATATCTCAAAACACCTTGAAAACCTGCAAACAACACAACTGCAACTGGCAATATCAAAGACATTTGCATACTTGTAACTACAACATCTTTACCTAAAAAAGAGAATTCTAAAGTTTTTCCTCCAACTACATAATCCATGTAAGGCTTAAGCGCAAAAGCAGTTACACCATCCAACAAACCAAGCGGAATCGCCACTAAAAACCCTAAAAATATTCTAAACAAATATGGCTTCAAATATGGATATATCCTTGACAATAACCATTTGTATCTGAATGAATTTTTTGCTTTTGTCATCTCAAGTTTCATTTTATATTCCCTCATCTATTCATTAATTAAATAAAAATATTTTTGCTTTTTGAGCTTATATTTTTCTCTTTTATTCCCTTTTACAAAGTTAACCAAAGTTCTATAGACATGATATTTAATAACATTAACGAACTTGCAATTAAATCTGTATTTTTTAGCATACTTTTTCTTGTAAACAATTTCTTCTAAAAGATCCAGTCTATCATCTAAAGTTGCATTAAAAGCCTCAATACAAGTCTGTTCATCGCTAAATTTCTTATTATTACCGTTTTCAAGTGCATTTTTCAACCAATTTATAGAAAAATCTTTATACGGTTCAAATTTTTTAGCAATGTCTTCCCAATTTTCATTTTCCATCAAACCAGCCAAAGAATCAATTGAGAACTTATCAATTACTACAAATCTGTTATATAATCCTGTAATATTTGCTAAAGTAACTAATCTTGAGTCATTATCAATGTGTGATAAAGTCAGGAATTTTGTTCCTAAAATTACGCTATACGCTGAAGCATGAAAAGAATCCGAAACAACCAATTTCGCATTTTTAATATAATACAACCATTCTTCAACACCCAAGCCTTTAGCTTTAATATTAACAGCTTTTAGCCCTAATTTTTTGCAAATAGCATTTAAAATGTCAACTTTCTTTTTATCAGGTTTTATTAAATAATAAGCGACATAATCACTTTTTTCTTTTACAGAAGAAGATTCTGCTATTTTTGAATACTTTTCAAAATCAATAAGAAATACTGGATCTAAAATAAAAGTACCATCCGCATCGAACTTGTCTTTCAGCATACCTACAGCATCTTGTTCTCTTACAGAAATATGATTAAATCGACTAAAATAATGTTTCACTCTGGTTACAACATTTTCATCCCCTGTAAAATCAGGAATACCAAAACTAGCAGCACAAGAAATTTTGTTTTTGTTCAAATTAACAAAATTCAAATAATAAAAATCTTTTAAATTTTTATTCAAACAGTGTCTCCACACTTGATCTGAACCAACCATAAAGGTTTCAAACTTGTCATTCAAAGCCCTCATTTCAGCTCTTGTATGGCATAAATCTGTCAATCTTAAATATTTCTTTGCAAACTTTTCTGAAATACTATTTTTATACTCATTATTATAATAATCTAACGGAATATGTTTAATAACATAAGGGTTGTACCCCAAATCCTTTACCAATTCTTGTATCGCATAGCAAGTTAAAATCGCACCTCGATTTGAATTCCACCACCAATTCAAAATCCCAACATCATATTTATTAGACAAACAATTTGCAACCAATTCATTGAAATTTGTACTTTCTAATCGTTTTGCAAACAATTTGCTATTCGGATGATGAGTAAAACCTTTATTCAATGCCTTATTCACCTTTACTGCGCTTTTTATAGGCATAGTCTCTTTTTTAAACCAAGATAAAACATCAAAGAATTTTTTACCTTTTTCGGTATTAACCAAAACGCAACTTGTCCCTTTATCATCGTCTAATTCAGGTTTAAAACGATTTATACGCCAAAAATCACCTATTGTGATATCACTCACCCTGTCAGCCGTTGTGTATTTGCAATTTGCACATGAATCGTTCATACACAAATCGTTAAGAAACATGTCAAACCACGTAGTAGTAGTAGTAGTAGTAGTGTAAATTTTGGTTGCAGAACAGCTCCATCCATCCTCTTTGCTGCGGAAGTTAATGCTCTTTACCTCATTTTTGTCATAATTGTCGTTTATAAACTTATCAAAGGCTTTTTTAGAAGGAACTTTTGAACAAATCAAATCTACAGTCAACAAAGTTGGATACTGCTTACCTAAAAAGTTATTCAACCCAGCAACTTGGCAAGGGGTACCTGAAAACAAGACCCACTTTTCAGCTTTCAACAAATCTTTTATTTCACGATATAAAGTTTCTGATACGAAACTCTGAACATACTTTGAACCACGAAGCTTATCTAAATCATTTTCGTTATCAATAAGAACGTGTTTTACAACCCAATTTTCATCAAAACTAGCACCGCAAACTGCTCCACCTCTATTAAAAATTTCTTTTGCAAGAACTGTAAAAGCTCCACCTGAAGAACTTTTAAAACGGACATCATCATCCGCCATTACAGCATAACAGTCTGGAGTTTTAGCATTTTTCACTACCTCATTGCACTGCGGACAAGTTTTTTCACATAATCCACACTGGGTGCATTTGGTCTTATCAATCATTGGAACATAAAATCCATCTTGATTTTCAACCATAGAAATAGCCCTAACTGGGCACACGTTCGCACACGCTGAACATCCGGAACAAATAATTTTCTTGTTTCCTAATAACATAGCATCATTTTTCATTTTACAAATAACTCCATTAATTATAAATTTAAGCTCCTAAAATTTGAGCTTTCACAGCATTCATATTGTCATTATTAACATAATATTCTATAACATTACTTCTTTCTGCAAACGGCAACTTTCTCAAGCTAAAAGTCTTATATCCGCTTTCTACAGTCAATTCTCTATCGTGAAACTTTGTATATAAAACATCAGAAGCAACATTTGTCTGCAATAAGAATTCGGTTAATCCACTTCTTAAAGAAATAATCTTTTTAGCATTACAACACAATGCAAAAACTTCAGGATAAGTTAAAAAGCACGATTTATATTCACATCCTGTCAAATCGACTTCATTACCCATCAAATTCACAAAAGCATCATAACCACGATTTTTAAACTCATTAATCAAATCTACCCAAAACTTATTTGGTAAAGCGATTGCTGACAATGCTTCTGGCGCAATAAATACAAACTTATTCAAATCTAAACCAATTTCACCAACTTTTTTCAGCATACTTTGATAAACACTCTCTGACACTGTAATCTTGCGCCTTGAAATTTCGTTCTCATTAATACCACAGCGTTTTAAAATAGGTGTGTAATAATGACTATGCTCAATTGGCAAAGTTTTCCCGTCTTTCAAAACCTGCAAGAAATGCTGATGCGAAAACGTCATAAAATAAGTTTGTTTTCCATTAACTAATACATCGTCTTTGAATTGATGTTTCAATGCCTTAATCCTAATATACTCAACATCAGGACAAATCGCCTTTATCATATCCTCATGGTATTTTTTAGTTGCAACAATAAGTGGTCGTTTGAAGTTATTTTTTCTCACATAAGCATCAAACACATGCGACAAAAATATATAAGCCTCACCACTATTAGATGACAATATAAAAACTATATCATGTTCTTTTCCAAAAACATTTTCATATTTCTGAATAAATTGTTTTTTCAAATCAATAGTTTTAAATAGAACTCCACAAAAATACCAGCGAACATACTGACTTTCTTCAATCCTATTGAACAATGGCAATCCGCATATTTTTATAGCTTTTTCAACCTTATTAAACAAATTATCATTAAGTCGAAAAGTCGACACCAACCCTCCTAAAAAAGTTTGAATTCTTTCAGAAGATCGATGAGTTCCTTTAATTTGATAAATAGGTAACCCTAATAGTTTAAGAGTTCTTGAAGACTCACCTTTGATGTATTGAAGAAACGCCACAATTAAACAACTCCGTTATTAAGTAAATCGTGGATATGGATCACACCAACAGGTTTGCCATTTTCAACAACAAACAAGTTTGTAATCTTTTTATCGTGCATAATCTTCATTGCTTCAGAAGCCATTACATCTTTTGAAACAACTTTTGGATTTTTAGTCATAAGATTGATAGCTTTTTCTTCTAAAATTTTTGCAGACAAGCATCTTCTCAAGTCACCATCTGTAAGCATACCAGTCAAATCACCTGTTGAATTTACAAACCCAACACAACCCAAACGTTTTGAAGTCATTTCTAATAAAACTCTTTGCATATCAGAATGTTCTTCCAAGATAGGCATATCAGAACCAACATGCATCAAATCTGAAACTTTTTGCAAAATAGAACCCAATTTGCCACCAGGATGTCTTGCGTTGAAATCAGATTTTGTAAATCCGTTTCTTTCGATTAAACCTGTTGTCAAAATATCGCCCAATACAAGCGTTGCTGTAGTCGAACTTGTTGGTGCTAACCCTAAAGGACAAGCCTCACCGTTATTTGGAAGTAACAGAACAATATCGCCAGCTTTGCCTAAAGAACTATTTGCATTTTTAGTAATCGAAATAAGTTTAATACCAAATCTTTTACAATAATTTAAAATATCAACCAATTCTTTTGATTCACCGCTGTTAGAAATAGCAATAACAACATCATCTTCAGTAATCATACCCAAGTCACCATGACTTGCTTCTGCTGGGTGGACAAAAAATGATGGAGTACCTGTAGACGCTAGCGAAGCTGCAATTTTCTTACCAATATGACCTGATTTACCCATACCAGTAATAATGATACGACCTTTAGCTTTTTGCATAACATCCAGCGCATCAGTAAGCGAATTATCAAGGCTATCTCTTAATTTCATAATAGTATCTATTTCGCTATTAATTGTTCTATAAGCACAGTTTTTGTCTAAATTTCTTTGAATTTCAACATCATTTTCAAGTAACATTGTCATTATAACCCCTCATTTATCACATATCTAACATCAAAAGCTTCATCACGATTTTTATTAACAGAATAAGCCATATCCAAACCACTAGGTTTGCGGTCATTTACCAAAATTCTCTCACCCATTGGCATATCCGTCAACAAATAATCATAACGTATATTGTTTTCTTTTAAAAACAACTTCAAATCCTCTAAATATTCACCTTTGCGAGCCGTCAACAAAACAACTTTATCTTCAGGATTCAACTTCTTAAAAAAATCTTCAACCCCGTCTAACAAAGTATCATGCCCGTCAATTTTATAACCGTTATGCTTAACAAGAGTTCCATCAACATCTAAAACCCAAGTTTTATTAAGCGGAGAAAATTCCAACATTAAAGAACCTCCCCTAATTTAACAATACCGTTATAAAACGCTCCGCAAATTGAATCATAATCTTCCCACGCATAAGTAGTTAAAGATAACCAAATAATAGCGTGTAAAAGCTTAATCTTATACTTACTTACATTAGGCAAACAATCAAAGAAGAAATCTTCCATATCAGCCCAGTTATTAGGTTTGATTGCAAACTCAACGTCTTTTTCTCTAATATCAAGAGTGAATTTTTTACGATTGAATTGGTCATAATCACCCTTTAGAGAATAATACAATTTTGCCCAATCATAATCGACATCACCATAGAATTTTGTTTTGCCAAAATATCCTCTTGGGTCAATCAATACAGCTTTCATATCAAAAGTATCAAACATAAGATTTGAGAAAGTGCAATCACCGTGAATTAGTTTAAAAACAGTCGGATAAACTGATTTAACGGCGTCTTTTAATTCATCCTTATTAAAGAAAATATTTTTATAATACTGACCATTAATCTTTATAAATTGGTCATTTGCAAATGGGACTAAATCTTGGACTTTAGAAAGTCTTTCAAAAGTTTTATTCAAGAAATTATCTTCAACATCTTGGATATTCACAGGTTGTTCAGGTTCTAGTTCATGCAATTCTTTCAACGCTTCAATCAATTTTCTCAAAACTTCTCTTTTTTGAGATTTTGTTAAACAATCATATTCAAAAATATTTTTCCCTTGAACTCTTTTCATCTTCAAAGGTTCATATTCATAGATTTCAGGGATGTTATTATAGCCTAAAGCTTTAACGTGTTTGTACCAAGCGATTTCATCCACGGCAATTTTTTGTCCTTGTTCATTGATACCACGCTTGATAATCACATCACCATTGAATTCCATTGAATTGAAAGGTCTGCAACGTGGTGTTGAATCGTTATTATCAGAATAAGAAAGCAAAGTACCGATTTCTTTTGAGCCATACAAATCAAGACGGTTGAATTTAATATCTTGTTTTTCTAACCATCCAACAAAAGCGCCTTCTTCAGTGATATTAGCAAGGCATTTTTTATTCTCAAAAACAAACAACCCAGCAACACCATTTTCTTTAGACGGTTCTTTTACAAATTTACCATTAACGTAAGACCATCTACATTCAAAATCCTTTGATATACCAATATAATTACCTTTGTAAGCTGGGATTTCAAATTCTTTAGATAAAATCAAATCGCACCACATAATCATAAAAGGTTCATCATCCCTATAATCAGCAATAGCTTCTTTTAAGCCAGAAATAGTACCCTTTTTAGTGGCTTTTACAATTTTGAATTTGTATTGAGAGCCAAACGCTTTTAAATATTTTTCAAGCACATCAGTTTTATAATCCGCAATAATTGTAAAATCGGCATCCTTAAACTTTTGGAACGCATAAAAAATAATTGGCAAATTGTTAACAGGAACTAAACACTTGGGTTTATTTCTGGTTAACCCTTCTAATCTTGTGCCTTTTCCACCAGCCTGAATTATAATTTTCATACTCACTCCTTAATTACTTGTCAAATATTTAAACTAAAAGGTTTTAGCACTTTTTAGCATACCACAACAAAGGCTAAAATAAAGTAGATGTTAAGTTATTTTTCTATTTTCAACGGTTTTATCTACTCTTTCAGCCAAATAAGTTGAAAAGATAGGCAATATACCATAATAAATACCAGCAAAAATTAAAGCTGGACGAACAATATTGATACCTTCAATATATTTTGGAAGTTTAGGATTACCCTTGTTTGCTAGAGAGAATTTTTCAATAAACTTGGCTGTTTTTGATTTAATAGCTTTATCTATAGCATAACCTCCCGCAAGTGTTATACCTGTTGAGATTATATTATTGTAAATCAGTGCTTTTTTACGATTTTCTTTTATTTTAGAACTTGAATTTATCTGATGAGCTGACAGACCTGTCAACAAAATATCAGTGGTTGCTGTAATATGTTTTGCGATATTTTTATCATCTTTTTGGTATTTATTAACTATCTTTTGCAACCATTCCCAATCAAGAATTTTACCTACGGCTTTTGGAACAATTTCATTTCCTCCACCAGTAAAAGTCATACCATTTCTTGGAATAGGTTTTTCAGACAACTCTTTATTTTTCTCGTTATATGATTTAAAAAGCGCATCCATAACAACTGGTATTAGAGCAACCGTAAGCATTGATTTAGGAACCGCAGAAATAAATCCTGCACTTAACTTTAATATTTGAGTTGCGAATTTATAACTTCTTGACTTATTCAAATTATCCGCATTACCTTGTAAGTTTTGGATTGTAGTAGCTTTCAAATATTTAGTAGGATTTTTATCTATCTTTTTAACTGCATTTTCTAAAGGTAAAGCAATAGCTTCGACCACAGCAAACTTCATTAACCCAGAACAAATAGAATTAGCGCTGGCATACTGTTTGTTTTCTTTTTCAGTCTTTGGAGTCAAATGAATAGACAGAGGTCGAACGCTTAAAGACATCACTAAAGAAGTTCCAGCAGCAAAAGATGTTCCGTGTTCAGAAACTTTTTCCAAACCCTTTAGCAAATATTTATTATTTAACGCTCCTGTAAAGCTATTTCGACTATTATTTTGAACTTTCATTTCTTCCTGCCACATACTAGTAGACTACACACACAACAAAAAGTAAAATATTAGCCCTAAATTTTAATTTAGTTTATAATAAAGCTTAATGAAATTAAGAGAATTTATAAAATCAGAACTTTCAGGCTGGGGCAAATATGAGCGGATAATTTTCCCATTAGTAATTTTGCTCATTATAGCTATATCATTTATATTGAACGACAGTAAAATAGCTTTAGTATCAGCAATATGTGGAATTTCTTACACAATTTTAGCAGGGAAAGGCAAAATTTCTTGTTACCTATTCGGACTAATGGGCACAATGTGCTATGCCTATATTTCGTGGAAAAATCAATTGTTCGGGAATTTGTTACTATATTTAATTTATTATTTTCCGATGCAAATCCTTGGGATATTCAAGTGGAAAAAGCATCTTAACAAAAATACTGGGGAAATAATTAAAACGAAACTAAACACCAAAGAACGCATATTATATTTTGCAATATCGGCTATTATAACTACTTTATTCACACTAATTCTATACAAACTAAACGACGCAAACCCAATAATAGATGCTATCACAACAACATTTTCAATAACAGGGTTAATTTTGACAATAAAACGCACAATCGAACAATGGTATTTGTGGGCGGTAGTAAACACACTTTCTGTAATAATGTGGCTTGAAGCTTATATTAACGGGTCAAATTGTTTCGCTACAATTTTGATGTGGGGAGTTTACACAATTTTAGCAATATATTTTCTACATAACTGGAAAAAAGAAATCAGCGAAAACTGAATTTGTAAAAATTACGTTACAAATAACTAAAACACCTAAAGATTATTGCTAAAAAATCCGTAAACTTGCTTGGAGGATAATCCATGCAAGTATCTAATGCAAATTTACTACAATACACAATAGCGAAAAAGAATATCGAAGCAGAGAATAACGGTACAATTTGTAGTGTTAATATTAACGACACTGAAATTGTCAAATTGATTAATGTAGTTAACAAACCAGAAGATACTAATAAACAGGAAGAATCACTTGCTACAAATATTAGCACCTTACTTTCTAACGAAGAATTATTAAACGAAAACAACAAAATCATAGGTAGCATCCCTATACCAAAGACAGGCACAGTTATAAGAACAATGAGTTCTTACAGAAACTTGCCTGAAAGCACTGTTTCTAACATAAAACAAATTATTTATGATTTGCATCACAAAGGAGCTAGCACAAACCCAGGAGGCGGAACAACAACTCCTGGTGGTGGAACAACTCCTGGTGGCGGAACAACTCCTGGTGGTGGAACAACTCCTGGTGGCGGAACAACTCCTGGTGGTGGAACAACTCCTGGTGGCGGAACAACTCCTGGTGGCGGAACAACTCCAGGTGTTGACCCTGAACTAGAAGAACCAGATCCTACAAAAAATTCTTTTATTGAAGAATTTAACGATACAACATCAATGTTTGAGTACATAAGCACAATTGACAGCAGTGTTGATGTTAATAAAGGATTAACAAGAGCTCAACTTATTGCATTGACCCAACGTGAAGATTGGGAAGATAGCAACTACGATTTCTTCGGTTCACTTAATAGAGTATTCAATGTATTGGATACCGATAGCGATGGAGTTCTCTCTTTTAATGAAATAAAAACATTTATTGGAGATGAAATTGGTTCTAGCGCAGCAAATCATATGAACAAAGTTATAAACTACGCAAACCAATTACAGAGTGAATTCGCATCTTTAAACAATCAAGCCAAACTTAATTTTGTTTTAGAAAGAACAGAAGAATATTTAAGAGCAACAGGTTTAACAGACCAATTGTCAGCTTTAAACAGACTTAAAAATGGAACAGATTTATACAATGATTTTGGTATTGGACAAATCGGATTTGCAGACTTAAATACCAATACACGTCCTGGCGAACCTACTACACTTGGTGCATACTCATATTTCCCAGCTGGCAACGTTGAATACACACATAATGGAAAGGTTTATCCAGTAAGCATATATGGACACGAAAAAGATCAACCTGGCGGTCCAATAGATGAGAAAAATGCAGGTTTAACCCTAGATATCAGCTTATTAAATGGGACTTGGTACAATCTAGTTGATGTATTAGTTCACGAACTTACTCACGCAACAGCGCCACTATGGTATGACACAAGCGATCCTAATACTATAGGCATGACTGTAACTCAAGTAACCAAAATGTATAATACTGGCATGATGACAACAACCGAATACAACACCATTATTTCAAAAATCAATTCTGGAACAATCTCACAAGACGACATAAACCACCTATGGTATTTAGCCGCATGTGCTTGGGGTGAATATGCTGCATACCAAGCAGATGCCAATTACGTGGACAGTATTGCTGGAGATGAATTCGACGCTGGAAGAATGACTACTGCCGTTGATGGTCCAAACGAAAAAGCCACAATAGAAGACCACATTCATAGATATTATGACCCAGTAAGACTAGAGCCAGAGCCTGATTATAAATGGTGGACTTACGGCTAGAAAATAGAATTTAAAAAGCGAGTTATATAACTCGCTTTTTTATTTTATATTTTAGTTTTGTGAATAGCTTTTAGCAAACCTCTTTCATCTAATGCGTTTAGAATTCTAAAATTTAACAAGTTCCTGAAATCTCTCATTGCAGGTGCAAATGAAGATAGAGGTTCTTTACCAAAAGTTTTTGAGAATTGAGCAGGGAATTTAGCCTTAATCAACTCTACTTTTTTAATATCTTTAATCAAACCAGTTTTAAATTGGTCAGGTCTATATATAGTCCAAGCATCGTGAGGATAGAATGTTGAACGACATTCGTTAGTATTTTGGTTCAACAACATTTCCTCAAAAACTCTGAACGGCATATTATAAAATTCTTGTTTAATATTTTTTGAATATGGTCTTAATTTTTCAGGCATGAAAACTGTTGGATCCGAAATATCACCATCTTCTCCAGCCAATTGTTCCATATATTCTCTTGAACCAATACCAACAATTTGAATTGACTTAGAGAATCGTTCTAAAAGACCTTGGTCCTCTGCAAAACGACTCATTAAATCTAGAAACGAACAAGCTCCTTTTCCTGAACAAATGTAATCAGTTATAACGGTCTTTTTACCAGTTTCTTCAAACTTTTTAACCATATGTAATGGAGTAGCTTCAATACTTCTCAAATAGTTTCTATAAGCAGTTTCTTCAACTTCTGTTGGCGCAAGATAAGGACTTCTTCTATAGCCTTCAACTTTGTCAGGCATATACCAGAATTTTGAAAAAGCTACAAACGTGTAATTTGGAATACCATCTTTCATCCACAAAGATGCATTCAAGAACCATTTAGGACTTCTACCCAAACAAACAATAGGTTGATCTTTGTATTTTGAATAAACTTTAGCGATTTTTATGAAATCATCCATATCTTTTTCGCTTCTCAATGGTAAATACTTAAACTTATGATCTACCAACTCATCCAAATTAATCGCTTTATCGTAAGAAAATTCCATATATTTTTTTTGAAATCTTCTTTTTCTTGCTGGGGACATCATTTGATATTCGCCAAAATCAATATCTGGAACACTTTGAAACTTTTGTTTTTTAGGAGTTGCTTCAACTCCAGTAAAATTAATTTTTGAACCATAAATATTACCTAGTGGCAAAGTCGCATAATTCAAATTAATAGAATTATTATTAGCTTTTACCTGCGGGTTACGTCTTTCAGAAGTAGTATTAACATTAAAAAAATGACTAGGTTGAATTTTTAAAATTTTCATATAAATCCCTTTATTTTAATTTCGTCGCAATATTTGAAAACTTGTAAATATTATTTTTTGCTAGTTATTTAACAATTTTATTATAAATATTTTCTATGGTAATATAAAAACTTAAATAACATTCACACACATGAAAAGAGAGCTATACAAAGGATTATTTAATGAAAAAACTACTACTTATTTTAGCGATATTACTTTTAAACAACCCTACCCAAGCGATTGAAGACATAAAAAAAGTAAACCTTGACGAAGCAATAGACATTGCTTTAGAAAATAATATTGACCTAAAAGCGGCACAATTAAACATAAAAGTAGCAAAAAACGAAGAAAAAGTCGCAAACAGACTACAAAACCCATCAATAGACGGCTTTTATTTTTTAGGAGCTGCAGGTTGGAGTGAACCAAAACAATGGGGCTTAAGTCAAAACATAGAGATTGCAAAACGTAACGCCAGAAAAAAACTTGCGCAATCAAACCTTAAATTAGTAGAAAAAAACACCGATTACACAACTTTCGACCTAAAAATGGATGTCAGAGAAGCGTATATTAATCTTGTTGCCTCTAAATCAATCCAACACACACTTGAACAACAACAAGATTTGCAAGAAGAACTTCTTCAAATTGCAAAAAATCACGTTAAAGCTGGCAAAGTTCCTGAAATAGATGCAATTCAAGCTGAAATCGCACTAAATCAGCTTATAACACAAGTAAACACTGCAAAAGTTAACGTCAAGCAAGCATTATCAAACTTCAACAAAGTAATAAACTCAACAACACCTATACTTTACGACAGCAACGATAAAATTTTTGCTGAAGAAAACAATTACAAGGAAATGCTAACACCAAATCCAACGCTAAACTTCCCTTCAATATCAACACTTATGGACAAAGCGTTAGCAAATCGTTTAGACATTCAAATTGCAAAACAACAAATTGATATTGCAGAAAAGAATTTAACACTTGTTTCAAGACAAAGAATTCCTGACCTATCAATCTCAGGCGGTTATGCGTACCAAATAGGTGCACATTCGGATGATGGCAGATTTCACAACGGAGCATATGCTGGGGCAAGTTTGGTAAACATTCCGCTATTCTACAACTATTCTCCTGAAATCCAAAATGCTACAATCAAACTTCATCAAGCTGAACTTAATTACACCTCAACAAAAAACAAAGCAATTAAAGATATTACTGTTGCCTACGAAAGATTTTTGACAGCCGCAGACAACCTAAACCAATACGAAGCTAAAATTGTAGCTGGTTCTGAAAAATTAATTGATATTTCTTTAGACAGTTACGAACACGGGAAATCTGACCTGACTTCACTAATCATTATGAAACAATCTTATAAATCAATAATCGTAGGTTATACGCTGGCGCTTGCTGATTACTACAATAGCTGGACTAACTTTTTAAGAGAAATTAATGACGAAGATTTTGAAATAAACCTAAACCCAAACTCCGAACAATTGTAAATCAAATTTTAAATGAACTTTTTTACACTTAATTCCGTTTCACAAAAGGAATCGGAAATGGAGGTTTAGTGTATGAAAAAATTTCTGTCAATTTTAAGCATTGTGGCAATAGTGGGATTTGCCACGACTCCTGCATTTGCAGCACATCATCACGGAGGTGGACACGGCTACGGACACGGAAGACCAGTCCACAGCCAAATTCATCATGGAAACAGGCATCACAGACCAGCACCAGTTATTCACAACCATTATCACAACAGCGGTTACATCTCAGCCGCAGGACTTTTTGCCAGGCCTGGCTATTGGAGGAATCATTACGGCTGCAATTGTCGACTAGGTCTACACAACCATTACCACCATTGCCCATATTACAGGAACACTGGATATGTAAATGTTGGTATACCTATAAGATTCTAGTGATGAAAGACCAAGTTCTATCAACTTGGTCTTTTTTTAAATTTTATTTTTCAACCTTTGTCAATTTATCTGCTTCCATCTGAAACGCTCTGTAAGTATCGTTTGCAACTTCACCATTCAATTGAGCTAAAACTTCTTTTGGTTTTAATTTATTATCCCTTACTGAATCTTTAAACAGCATTTTTTCAGCTAAAAACACCCTATTGGGCGTAATCATATTTACAATATCGTGGCCCTGTACATCAAATTTTGATTGATGATGTTCACAACGTCTATAAACTGGTAAATGAAGCGTTGTTGGCGGGTACAACCTGTCTGGAAGTTTACTATTTGTAGCATAAATAGAAACTCCATCTCCAGCAATTGGAATACTATTGTATTTATAATCAATAATAGTTTCATCATCCCCATAATTTGAAATTTCCTCAATTCTTTTTTCAAGATATTCCTGTTGCATAGGAGTCTTTGCTGATTTTCTTGCAATTTCCAACAACTCACAACTCAATCTTGCACCAAATACTTGATTATTTATTGCGGATACTCTCATTAAAACACCACCTTTCACTAACACCTCTAAAATATTATTTATTATTTTTTTTAAATTTGCTACACATATAAGATAAAACTTTAAGAATTGTAAAGATTTATTAATATATACATCATATATATGCAATAAATAAAAATCAAAATACTTTATTAATGTATAAATAAAATTGAGGAACCATTATGGACTTTAATGTTGAAAGTGTACGTGCAGTTGAAAGAGCTCAACGAAGTGAATTAAAAAGTGAAGTACAAACAGGAAACAAGCCTGTACTATTTAAGTATCAAGTTTCACCACCAGCAGACTCATTATTAACAAAAAGCTTTTGGAGCGATGAAACAAAAGGCATTGTATTAAATACAACAAGCAAAATTGGCATCAAAGACTGGTCACCAACACTATTAAAAACCAATCACGATGCACTCAAAGCTGCACAAAATCACCTTATCGACCTTATGAAATACTATGAAGGCGATAAGTATCACTATTATGAAGCTTTTACATACCCCTACCAAGATAGCTACGGCAATTATACCAGCGGATTTGGAGAATGGGTTAAGAAAAATTTCACGCAAGAAACAGCTTACGAGAGTATGTGTGCACAATTAGAATCCAGAGCTAAAGAAATAAAAAACAACTTGGGCAAAATTTATGATGAACTACCTCAATCAATCAAAGAGGCCTTAATTGATTTAAATTACAACAAAGGATTACCTAAAATAACAGGCAATAAAAAGCTTATGAAAGCTCTAAAGAAAGGTGATTACTCCGAAGTTGTTGCTGAATTAAAATATGTTCACTCTGGCAAAAGTAAAGCGGTTAAGAAAAAAGAAACCGAAGACCCTGGACTATACAGAAGAAGCTTAAACCGTATGATTTTAGCTTGCAGAGATTTAACAGGACAAGAATTAGATGACGCACAAAAAGAAATTAAAAAAGTTTATCAAGAGGCACTTAAATGCCACGAAAGAAATAAGAAAGATACAACTGAACTAACTCAAATTTACGAACAATTTACACTTGGAGAAATTCAAACAGGAGCAGAAGTTAGCGCAGAATCCTTCAAATTCAAAATTGACGACTCATTTAAAGGCAAAGGATTTTTTGCAGTCGGTCAAAAATTGAAAGAAGAATTAAAAATAACAGATGAAAGTGATTTCAAAAAATTCTACGCAGAGCTATTAAAGGCTAACCACAATGGAAAACACTTTAAATTAGATACAGAAATTAACGTACCATATTTAGGAAACATAACAGGAAAACCAAACGATACAAACACATCTCCTGTAACTCAACCAAGTTACGAAGATACACTTAAACAAGATACTGCGAAATATCAAATGGATACAATAGTTCTTGATGAAGTTGTTGTTACTGAAAAAGAAAAAGTTACAAAAAAACCAAATTTCTTTCAAAGGATGTGGAATGGAGTAAAATCATTCTTTGGTGGAGTTTTCGGCGGAAAACCTGAAAAAGAAAAGGCTCCGACTACTGAAGATCAAGTTGACAACAGACCGCCATTTCAAAGAATATTAGAACACCCTACCAAAAAAGTTGTAACTGACGGAGATTTTAAAATAATTACAATCGAACACGTTGTTAAAAAAGGTGATGGCGTTTGGAGATTAGCACAGACCTACAACCTTGACGAAAAAGAATTTTGTCAAGATAACGGAATTAAAGATCGCGATAAAATCCAAATTGGACAAAAACTTTCTATGACCAAATTGGCGTACGAAATTCAAAAAGGAGACAACCTATTTAGAATTTCACAAAAATTCGGCGTTGACCTTGAGTTTATATCAGACTTAAACGGGATTGAGGACAATACTAAAATAGAAGTCGGACAAATGCTTGAACTTCCAGGCTTTATGTACACATCCAAACCTGGTGATACATTCACAAACCTTGCTGAAAGAATGGGTGTTGCCGTAAATAAATTGCAAGAACTAAACAATTTAAATACTGATAAAATCCCAGCAGGCACTGAACTAAAAATCGTATATAACAACGCTTTTTATGACAAACCTGCTAACAAAAAAGAAGTTTCAGTAGACAAAGCAACTAATACAGTTCAAACAACAGTTGATATGAGTGATATTGAAGGAACAAGAAATCGACCACTCCTTCAAAAGGCTACTACTGAAAAAGGAAGGGTTGTTGCTACTAGAAAAAAATTCACCCCTACTTCAACTGGTAACCTAAATGGATATACAATAATTCTTAATGCTGGACACGGCTACAAATCTAACGGCAAACCAGACATTGGTACAGAAGGTCGTGGCGGTATCCCACACGAATGGCTAATCAACCACGACAACGCCATCAAATTAAAAGATGAATTATGCGAAAGAGGTGCAACTGTCATATTCTTGCAAGGACAAAAAGCACTAATTGACAGAGCAATGAAAAAAGCTGAAAACAAAGGAGATTTATTCTTATCAATACACGTCAACGCTAACAAAGAAGGCGACATCGACCGTGGACAAGTTATTTATAGAACCAAAGGAATAAAAAATAAGGCAAACATAGAAGAATCAAAGACTTTTGGCGAAATCGCAGAGAAAAATCTTGATGCTTGGATTAAAGCAAACGACAACCCTGACAATCCAGACGAAAGATTCTATGAGCCAGGTTCTAAAAACAAAAAACAAGACTTTACGCAGTTGAAAATGCAAAATGAAAGAACTAGCGTACTATGCAATCCTCAAAACAAATTCAATATGCCATCTGTGCTTTGGGAAGTTGGATTTATGACATCACCCAAAGGCAGAGACAGATTAGGCGATGAGGATCTTATGAGAGATTATACCAGAGTAATGGCAGAATCAATCGAAAAATTCTTAAGAGAAAGAAAGCCGAAAAAAGCATAGCAAAAAATTTGATTTATGGGTTTTAAGTAGGATATGAACAAATCTATCCTACTTACAAAACCTCTCAAAAAAATTCCACAAATATTAATATCAAACCCAATGAACGGTCCTACATATAAAATGTATGATTTAAAAAGCAACAGAATTGTAGGGCGAATGATTGCTCATCCATTTTGTAGTAGATTTGGAGAAGAAAACACATTATTTATCCGCTCATTAATAATCAGTCAACAAAGAAAAGGGTTTGGTACAAAATTTTTAGATTTTGCAACACATTTAAGCAAGGAAAAAGGGCTTGGCGGAAGATTAGAACTTTTGGCAGCAACAACAAACGCGGATCCATTAAATCCACCACATATTTTTTATAGAAAATACGGATTTACTACTGACGATAAAAAACTACTAAAAAAAATTGACAGATATATTAGACTAAAAAAGCAATTATCATACAAAACCACTCCACCGAGATATATGTACTATCGACCAGAAGATATTGGAAAAGCCAAAATTTCTATAATCGAAAAATTTAAAGCATTTTTCTACGGATTGCGACGTAATACTCTTTAATATTTTAGCAAAATGAGTTAAAATATTAATAGGAAGTATTATGACGGATTCTGCAGAAACAATAAAACGCTACAAAAAAGAAATTCAATCCAGTCCAGATTGGAGAGATTGTTACTCTGACAATTTTTATTCTGCTGGAGTGAATATATCTTGCCTGTCAGATTTGTATGCAATACAAAATACACCAGTCCAAAATTCAGGAAAACTTCGTAAATTATTTGCTTACAGACTACCTTGCATGTACTGTGGAATAACGATGTTTGACCCTAAATTATTAAGCAGTTGGAGAAAAAGCAGAGTTTTCAACAGACCTGCTCCTGAAGTATTTAGAATACTTGAACCATATAAAGATTGTTTTTGCGCTGGCACAATGGAAGCAGAAGCTTTCAAAATTTTGTATGACAGAGCAAAATATCACCCAAATAAAAATATTCGAGATCTTCTACAAGAAGTAAAACCTGTATATGCCAAAAACCTAAGAAAAATTCAATCTCCAATTTTCCATGAACTGTATGTCTTATCAGAAGAATTACCACAAAGCTACCAAGACAGAATTAAATTAACAATAAAAGACGCTGAAAAAAAATTAAACGAGCGCCCTGTATTAATCCCGTTTTCATCATACGAATTCAAATATAAACTTTGCAAAATCAGAGATGACATTGCCTGCGGACAAAACTTGAAGGCAAAAAAAGTTATGAACAAACTTGTAAAAGAATCAAAAAGGTTAGCAAATAGTACAAACAAAAAGACAATAGCACATCAAAAAAGGATTATACGATTTTTAGAACAAATTTTGAGAAAATCAATATTAAAAAATCACACTCAACTCAAAGAACTACTAGAAATTTCAAAATCAAAACTTAACAACGAAGAAATTATAGTTCCATTCACGAGAAAATCCTTTATCTACGATATTGTAAGGATTATTGAAGATTATCCAAATAGCGAAATGCAAGACAAAATAATTGCTACAGCACAAAAATTACCAACATCTCAAGAATATTTATCGGCATACATTTTAAAAATATCAACAGAACATCCTGACAAAATTGGGTTCAGGCTAATTTGGCCATCGTTAGCATCTATTGAACACTTACTTCCACGCTCTTGTGGCGGTAAAGACGTGTTAGCAAATTTTGGAGTGGCAACTACAAGAGAAAATTCTGACAGAAAAAGTATCGACTTTACAGAACAACTAGAGAGAAGGCCTGAAACACCGCAAAATTGCCAAAAATACGTAGATAGATTAATTGAACTATACCAAAATGGAATTTTTGAAGAAGTCGGGCTTCACCCACAGTACATAAGAGATTTTGCAAACACAATTAATGTCCAGTCAAAAGGGCTTATAAAATTAGACACATCAGCAATGTACAAAACAGTTTAAATATACATATATAGTTTCTCATTACTCATCACTACATTAACCTTGAATTTAAAACTTTATTATAATACAATCAGATTAAGATGTATTTGATTAATTGGGGATATTAAGAATGGGAAATTCAAAAATATATTTCAAAAACATAAACTTTTTACGTTTTTTATTTTGTCTTTGTATTGTGTTAACACATATTTCTAATGCTTTGTGCGGAAACGTTGAAATAGAACAATCAGTACCTCTATATCACCATATAGTAAATAACAGCAAATTCAATACAATACCTGTTGACTGTTTCTTTATTTTAAGTGGATTTTTCCTATTCAATACAACAAACTTCAATGAAAATTTTTACGAATTTGCAAAAAAGAAAATTATAAGATTACTACCTGTTGTATTATTTGCTATTATATTATGGCATATTGTATCGTCAGTAGTATTACATCACGGAGTACCTTTTAATCATGAATTATGGGCAGTGCTAATGTTACAGAACATTGGTTTAACGACATTTTCACCTTTACTTGGAAATATTTGGTTTGTTTCAACGTTATTTTGGGTGTCCAGTTTCTATTTTTATTTATTTAAAATAATTGATAGAAAATGGTTTAACCTAATAACTGCAGGTTTAGTTTTCGCAGGATATGCACTGTACTTACATACGGGAGACCATAAACCATTCGAAAATATTTATTATGTATTAAACTATGGGACGATAAGAGGCCTTGCAGGTATAGGATTAGGTTACTTTATTTGGCAATTATTTAACGACCATTTAAAAAATATTAGATGCAATAAAACATCAATTATCAATAAGCTAATTTTCACTGGATTGGAACTTATCTTTATATTAGCAATATTCAAAAATATCGTATTTAAAGCAATGAGCTATGATAACAAACTATTATTGATACTTGATTTTGCACTTTTATTCATTTTATTTATTGTAAAAAAAGGATTTATTTCTCAAGTGCTAGAAAATAATATCTCCGTATTTTTGGGTCAATTTTCTTATTCTATATACATCACACACATTATATTTAGAAATATTTGGCAAAAACACTTTTTTGAACATCACAAAGAACTAGTTATGAATTATCCAGAATTAAATATTTTGATAATATTTGTATGTTCAATTTTATTTGGAATTTTTACATACTATTATATTGAAAAACCTGCTACAAAATTATTGAAAAAGAAATTTATAACTCAAACAAAATAACGCAACGTACAAAACAGTTTAGATGTCTTTATATTCAATTGATGAAACGATATAAAGAAGACGTGCAATTTCTTCTCCGATAACCTTTTCATCTGTATAAAACATTGCATCTAATTCTGTATAACATCTAGATTTTATTTCTTCAATATATTCCTGCGAAACGCCCAACTCTTTAGCTCTATCACAAAGTTTATCTATAATAGGTTTAATAAGTTCCTTTTTAGCATTTCCATTACCCCAACCAAATTCTAAACCATCAAGAATTTTAATTAATACCACAGGTTCGTCAAAAGAACTCATAAATGTAGAAATATTTTCTGTCGTTAAACTATTAATTAAGGATTTAACTCCAGCTTTATCTCCTTTTGCAGCTAATTGAGATAGTAACAAACTCTTTTGTAATGCTTCAAAATGTTTTTGAGAATATTCATTCGTTTTCAATTTATTTTCACCACCAGATGATTTGTGCATAATATTTAAGTGGAAAAGATTAGCTTTTAAATCTTTTAATGGAATTTTTAGAAAAGCTTCTGATTTTCTAGGGTCAGAAACTAGAGCAATAACTTCTCCATTTTCATCTTTTTCAAAGCTGTGAATAGAATAAGCGTGCCCAGAAAACATCATAGTACCGTTACTACAAACATTAATTGTCTTGAAAGAGCAATAAATTGCATATTCATCAGGTTTTTTCAAAATTTCTTCAAATGCTAAATCGGCTTCATCACAATCTCCTAAAATATAAGTATTTTCGACGTCTTTGCACAGCAATCTTGCGACCATAGAGGACTCTGCGGGAGTTCCAGCATGCAAGTTCATACCAAAAGTTTCTTTAAAATACTTTTCAAAAGCCATTTCTAAAACTAACATATCAGGATCACCATCAGAATAGTTCCCACTAGCATAAGCTTTATCAACCTCTGATTTAGAAAAGGCAATAGCTTTTTGAGAGCCATCTGGCAAATTCAAAGTAACAGCGACTCCGCCATTACCATCAGGCTTAATCGCTTCATTAATAGCTTCACTGCCCCAATTTGTAATTCTTAAAGCGTTTATTGTTGTCAAAAACCAACAATTACCATATTTTTTGCTTTGGTTTGTAGCATCCACAACTCCATCGAATTTATATTTGCCTACATACCAAATACTATTATTATCAGACTTGGAGCTAGTATTAGCCTTTTTAACAGAGTTCACAGATTGAATATTGCTAGTTTTTGACACTTCAAAAGACATAGACACCTCTATATATTATAAAACTTTTCACGAAACTTATTTTCAAAACAACTAAAATGATTAATAAAATTTAATAAACACTAATTTGCGATAAAAAGCTTTTTTTAATAGAATAAAGATATGGAAACATGGCTGGGACTACAAATCCAATATCTGCTTTTATTGCAGGAATTCCGTGAAATCACAAACGGAATTTTCGATTATTTTTTTATTAGTTCAACGTGGTTAGGCGAAATTATAGTTCCATTTACATTTTTATCTATAATTTATTGGGGAATAAACAAAAAGGCAGGAGAATTTTTATTTCTTGTATTTGGAATAAACTTATATTTCAATGTTTTTTTAAAGATGTTTGCCTGCATTCCAAGACCGTGGGTTTTAGACGAAAGAGTTTGCCCAATAAAAAGTGTTATGCCAATGGCTGATGGCTATTCTTTTCCAAGTGGACACACGGCAGGTGCTATGAGCGTGTGGGGCGGAACATCGTTTTATTTTTGGAAGAACAAAGCAATCAGATGGATAACAATTTTATTAGTTTGTCTTGTTGCATTCTCAAGAAATTACGTTGGAGTACACACGCCACAAGACGTTATTGTTTCAATAATCGCAGGGATTATCGTAATCTTAAGCACTAAAAAAATACAAAATTGGCTAGACTCAAACCAAACTAAAAGAGAAAATATTTTTTATTTTATAACATTATTTATGGGGATTTTATTATGTTTATATTTAAAAATAAAATGCTCTTTGCAAATGCAAACTTATGATGCTTCAAACGATATAATAAATCCACAAGTAATGTATTATAGCACTTTTGGCAAAATGGGATTTTTCTTCGGGCTATTTTGCGGTTGGTTTTTAGAAAGAAAGTTTGTAAAATTTGAAATACCTAACAGATGCAGTTGGCAAAAGATTTTGATGTTAGCTTTCGGAATAATCTTGCTATTTGGAAGCACTACAATATTGAAACATCAATTGCTAAATATTCTTGAATACAGATACGTATCAGCAATAATATCGGCTTATGCAGGAATATTTATGACATTTTTATACCCAATAGCAATTAAACTTACACAAAACATAAACAATACCACCGAAACAATTTAGACGAGATATATAAATCAAAAAAGGTATCCATCTCACTCTGCTGAACCATCAAGAAAAAAATAATCAAAAAAAATGGTGCCGCGTCTCGGAATCGAACCAAGGACACAGGGATTTTCAGTCCCTTGCTCTACCAACTGAGCTAACGCGGCATACCATTTCTAGTAATATTATTTACTTTTCAAAAAACTATCAAGATTTCTCTCTTTAAGTTTCGTAGCTTTATCAGCCACATTTTCTATTGTATATACTCAAACTTAAAAGTCAAGAACTATTTTTAATTAATTTAAAAAAGGCATTTTTATATAAAAAATGCCTTTCAAAATTCATTTTCTTATGTTTGAGGAGCTAAATACATTGTTACGTTTCTGCCCTCTATCATTGGCTTTTTCTCAATAGTCAATGGTTCATTTTTCAAATCTTCAATAAACCTATTTGCCAAATCAAAAGCCAAATTAGAGTGTTGCATTTCGCGACCTCTCATCATGATAACAATTTTAACCTTGTTACCTTGAGCAATAAATTTTTGAATACTCTTAATTCTGACTTGATAGTCATGAGTATCAATTTTATATCTGATTTTAACTTCTTTAACTTCTACTGTATGTTGTTTCTTTTTAGCTTCTTTTGCTCTTTTTTCTTGTTCATATTTATATTTTCCATAATCCAAAATCTTCGCTACAGGGGGTTCTGATGTTGGATTAATTAACACTAAATCTAAATCGGCGTCATAAGCCATTTTTAAAGCTTTTGAAGTTTCCACAATCCCGTGGTTCTCTCCATTTTGGTCAATAAGTCTAACTTCACGAGCTCTAATACGCTCATTCATTATAACTTTGCCCTGATCCTTTGTTTTGTTATCGTTTGCTATTGTCGTGTCTCCTATGTTATTACCTACATCTGCATCATAGCACAATTATAGATTTTTTGCACGCATATAGCCAAATATTTTGCTTTTGTTAAGAATTGTTAAAACAATTTTTTATCCTTATAACGCTTGTACCACCTATCTTACAAGGTTTTAGTAGCAAACAAACAATTAAAGTTTCCAAAAGATATGTCGTTATATATATTGTAAGATTTACAGCAACATAGGAGTATAGAATATGAGAAGAAAATCTAAAGCAAGCATGCAAGCCCTACGTGAAAACTTGACGCTTGCACCAATCGATGGAGTGAAAATAAACGAAGAAGTAACCTTCTCTGTTGAAATCCCACTAGAAATCCTATTTGATCAATTTACTATTATGATTTCAAAAAGAGATTTTAAAGGAATTGCATAACCCCGACAAAGCAAGCTGATGAAAACCGTCTCATATTTGAGGCGGTTTTTGTATTCAAATCGTAACAAAATATTAAATTGTAGAGGTAGATAGCTTATTGAATATATACACAGAGTAATTATTGTATTAAAATTAACGCATAAGATGAGGATGTGTATTACATGAAAAAAACAGTAATTACGTTGTTGGGAATTTTGGCACTATGCCAGCCTGCTTACGCAGGGTTTAAAGAGCATTTTGATTTGGGGCAAGAATACCTATCAAACTATCAATATTCAAGCGCCATTACAGAATTTAAAAATGCGCTAAAAATCAATTATTTAGACAACTCTGCAAGAATCGGTTTAGTTAACGCATACCTTGCAAGAGGTACTCATCATGCTAACGTTGAAAAAAACTACAACAAAGCTGCAGATGATTATAGAAGCGCATTATTTTATTTATCAATGTACCCAAATGCAAACAGCGTCAAGAATTCAGCTCACGCAATTACGCAAGTTAACGGCAACTTGGACAAATGTTTAGAATACACAAAATTTGACCTTTCTCCAAAAAACAGATTTGAAAAAGCTAAATTATTGAGAGCTGATGGAAACTTTGCCGCTGCAGCTTACGAATTTTCACAAGCTTTGGGCGATAAAGAATACATTGCAGAAAGTTTCAAACAAATCGGCGACATTATGAAACTTTTTGGAAACGAGCCTAAAAGCGCAGAATATTACAGAAAAGCTGTGGCTGTGAACCCTAACGATATTCAATTAAGATTAGCTTACGCAAAAGTATTAGATTCATTGGGCAGTGAAGATCTTGCTGTTGAAGAATACAACTACATTTTAACAAGAAGTGTTGACAACAAAGAAGTTCTATATGCTCTTGAAAGAATTTACAAGAAAAAACTTGAAAAGAACGAAAACGATGCAGATGCTATTGCAAATTTAGGCGCAATATTACAGAAACAGGGAAAACTAGATGAAGCTTTAGAACATTACCAAAAAGCTGAGTCTATCGACCCATCAAACATTAATACAAGAATCAACGTCGGAACACTTTATCAACAAAAAGGTGATTACAGAACAGCCGTAGTCGCTTATGACAGCGTATTAATACTTTATCCTGATAACATTCAGGCAAACTTGTACAAAGCGCAATCTCTAGCGGCTCAAGGGGAAAATAAATCTGCACAAACTTATTTCAAAAAAGTTTTAAGCCTAGATCCTGGAAACGAAATAGCTCAAAATGAAATGTTTAATTCAGCTAAAGCGTCGCTTTCTCCAGCACAATTCATTGACTATGTTAAAAAGAACGCCAACGGAGTTGATACAAATAACATTTTATACAACTATGCCCTTGATTTGCATAAACAAAACAAACTTTCAGATGCAATTCTGCTTTATTCAGAAGTTACAAAAGAAGCAACAAACCCTGAAGTATTCATAAACCTTGCTATTGCACAAGGTCAAATGAAAGATTTCGATACAGCATTAATGACATTAAACAATGCAAAATCTAAATTCCCTGATAATACACAAATAAAAGATACTATCAAAAGTATTACAGGACAAGATATCGCTGCTAAATTTGACAAAGCGGCAGAATTATTTAACGAAGGCAAATATGAAGATGCTATAAAACAATATGCAAAAGTTCAACCTCCAACTGCGGATTCTATGCTAGGCATAGCGTCTTCATACCAAAACTTGAACAACAGACCGAAAGCGATTGAATTTTACGAAAAAGCGTTTAAGCTTAAACCTACAGACTCTGATATAGCTTATTACATTGGGGTTTTATATTCGGAAGAAGGCGACAATGATTCTGCTGAAAGCTATCTAAAAAAAGCTCTAACGCTAAACAAAAACAACGAAAAAGCGTCGGCTTATCTTGAATCTGTATTATCACAAAACAACGCAAACATGCTAAACAAAGCTATTGAGTTGTACGAAGCTGGCGATTACGAAAACAGCCTAATTGCGTTAAACAAACTACTAGTTACAGACCCAATGAATTCATACGCATTCTATTATAGAGGAATGATTTTTGATATGAATGAGGATAAACCAAAAGCAATCAATGACTTCAAAAACGCTATCAAGTACGGCAACGAAAATGAATTATATATTGTAAACTACAATATCGCAGTAGATTTTGATTCTATGGAAAAATACAAAGATGCAATCACTTATTACGAAAAGTTTATTGCATCTAACGCCCCTGATGACGAATTAAAAGAATACGCAACATCTAGACTGGAAGAATTAAAAGAATACCTCAACACAAATGGAAAGACAAACTAAAGTTCAAAATTTAATACAAAGTCGAGTATCCCTAGCTCCAATGGCAGGGATTACTGACTATGTGATAAGAAGCTTAATTCGCAGATATTCGCCAGACGTATTGCTCACAACAGAAATGATTAGTTCAGAGTTTTTAGCCCAAACTCTAAACGGGCGTTCTGGTACAGAAATATTCAAGAAAGACGACAACCATTCACCAATAGCATATCAAATAAGCGGACACAAACCGCAAATGATGAAAAAAGCGTCTGAATTTTTAACCCAATATGCAGATATGATTGACATTAATATGGGGTGTCCAGTTAACAAAGTAGTCAAAGGTCAAGACGGATGTGCATTAATGAGAAACCCTCAACTTGCTACAGAACTTGTTAAGGCTGTAAAAGATGGCACTGACAAACCTGTTAGCGTAAAATTTAGATTAGGGTACACTTTTGATGAAATGAATTTTGTAGAGTTTGGCGTAAAGATGCAAGAAGCCGGAGCTAATTTCATTACAATACACGGCAGAACTCGTTCACAAATGTACGCAGGCAATGCTGATTGGGCTCGAATAAGCGAACTCAAAAAAGAAGTTGATATCCCTGTTTTTGCTAACGGAGATATTATAGACATTGATAGCGCAGCTCGTTGCCTAGAATTGTCGCACGCAGATGGCATCGCTGTAGGTCGTGGAGCTATTGGTGACCCTACATTATTAGGAAGGATTTCCCATTATCTAAAAACTGGAGAAAAACTTGAAAAACCAAACCTCGAAATAAGAGCAGAAATGCTAAAGAAACATCTAGATGACGAAATAGAGTTACGAGGAGAAAGTGTTGCAATAAAATTTATGCGAAAATTTTATCCGTATTATTTAGCTGGGTTTCAGAACGCAAAAACATTAAGAACAAAATTAGTTCTAGAAGATGACTACAACACTATAATAAAGTTATTAGACGATTTGAAAGCAATAAAAATATAAAAAATAGCAAAAATAAAAATTTACGTGTGTTAGATTGAACATAATACATACCCCACAAAAAAAGGAATTTGATTATGGCAATTGATGTTAATAGCGCAAAATACACAGCAACAAAACTTATAAAAAAGGTAAGTCCTTTTGCATCTCCTCATGTTGATAGTTTAAAAGTCGTTAACCAGAAGTTTTACGAGCAAATAATTAGCCCAAGAACTTTAAAAATTGAAACGCACAAACTAGAAAGCCCTCTTTGTGTTCATGCAGAATTTTCAAGCAGAACATCTTCGCAAAATGGAACTAAATTTGAAATTTACAAATTACCAGAAGAAACAATAAAAGTTTTAAAAAACCGCTATGGTGAAATTATCAAATTTAAAAGCTCAATGGCTTGTCATAATTTAAGCCCAGAATGGACATATAAAAATGTAAAAGAAGCTATGGCAGAAAAATTAAGAGCATTTTTAAAATAACAAAAAAGCCCTCTGACATCCAGAGGGCTTTTTACTGAAATTATATACTACTACATTCTTTCAGGCGCTGAAACAGCCAAGATATTTAAAGCATTGTTTAATACTTGTTTAACAGAAAGAACCAATGCCAATCTTGATTTCATTAAGGCTTTATCTTCAGAAATTACTCTATTAGCGTTATAGAAAGAGTGGAACTCTGCTGCCAACTCTTGTACATAACGACAAATTGTATAAACCTGTCTTGTTTCTGCTGAAGTCTTAATCATAGACTTAAACTCTTCCAATTTTAAAATCAATTTTCTTGCAGTATCTAAAGTTGGGAGTAAATCATCTTTTTTATAATTAGTTTTCAAGTCTTCTAATTCAGAAATTGTTAAAGGGGCTTCAACAGACTTTCCTGTTGCAGTATCAACTTTAGCCTCAACAGCATTTCTTAAAATAGAACAAGCTCTAGCATGAGCATATTGAACATAGAAAACAGGGTTTTCGTCAGTATTTTTCTTTGCTAATTCGATGTCAAAATCAAGAGTTGTGTCAATATTTCTCATTGACATCCAAAATCTAGTTGCATCAATTCCAACTTCATCTATCAAGTCTTCAAGAGTAACCATATTTTTACGTTTACCCATTCTAACTTCGTTACCATCAATTACAAGGTTAACCAATTGACCTAAAAGTACTTCCAATTTATTTGGGTCATAACCTAAAGCTTCCATAGACGCTTTTACACGAGCGACATAACCGTGGTGGTCTGCCCCCCAAATATTAATCAATCGGTCGAAGCCTCTTTGAACCTTGTCTACGTGGTAAGCAACATCCGCTGTCAAATAAGTATTAGAACCATCCGCTTTTTTGATAACACGGTCTTGGTCATCACCGTAATCAGAAGATTTAAACCAATCTGCGCCATCTTTTTGGTAAATTTTACCACTTTTTTTAAGCATTCCAACACATTCATCAACTTTTCCAGAATTATGCAAAGTTAATTCTGAATAGAAATTATCAAAATGTACTCTGAAATTATCTAACAATGCTTTTTGCAAATCTTCCATTTCAAATTTTGCATAATCTGAAAGTAATTGAACATCTAATTTTGAAGCATCATTATCAACTTTCTTTAACTCATCAGCTTTTTCAGCAACAAATTTCTTTGCAACTGGCACTAGATAATCACCTGGATAGAAATTTTTTCTTTCAACTTCATCAGTTGGGAAATCAACATCTTCACCTAATTCTTGACGAATTCTTATTTTCAAAGAATTTCCTAATTTTTGAATTTGAGAACCAGCGTCATTGATATAAAATTCTTGATAAACTTCGTGTCCATAAAACTTCAAAAGATTAGCCAACGCAGAACCCATTGCGGCCCATCTTCCATGTCCAATGTGGAAAGGTCCTGTTGGGTTTGCAGAAATATATTCAAGAAGAATTTTTTCTTTTTCAATATTTTCAGGACGACCAAAATTTTCACCTTTTTTAAAGATTTCTTCGATAGAATTAATCAAAACAGTTTTACCTGATTTGAAATTTATAAACCCACCTATTACGGAATATTCATTATCACCTTTTTCAACTTGTTCTACAATTGCATTTGCGATCATAGGTGGTGCAATTTTAGCGCCACGAGCTAAAGATGAAACATTTACTGCAAAATCCCCAAAATCAGGATTTTTAGGTTTTTCTACAACTAGCGAACCTCTTGTGTATTCACTCATCTGTCCTAGAGTTTTTGCATCTATCGCTTTTAATATAGCGTTTTCAATTTGTTCTATAAAATAATCTTTAATCATACTTTTCTCTCCATTAATATATATACCTATAATGGTGGCCCCGGCGCGATTCGAACGCGCGATCTTTGGTTTAGGAAACCACTGCTCTATCCTACTGAGCTACGAAGCCTTAACAGCTAAAGTATAACACAAACTAAAATGTAATATAATATTATTTTTCATCATGGTTACACTTAAACCTTATGGCTTCATTAAATTTTTCTTTAAATAGTTTTATACCATTTGGAGGTTCAAAAGTTTTTAGTAAATTTCCTTTTTCATCAAAAGCATAACGACAAACTTTATCATAACCATTATTTGGGTTTACTAATACAAAAAACGTACCATTTTTATTTTTAGGTGAAACAAAAACCTTATTACCTGTTCCATTTTCAGTAAATGTTGTTATTGCTCTACAATCTTTTGCCTTTTTTCCACAATCTTTATTAAAATGCAATGCACCCAAAATCTTATCAACAACAGACAAGTGAGAATCTTTAATTTGCCTACAATTTTCTCTATACTTCGCTACATATTCACCCAACTCATTATGTCGTTGAATTAGTTTTGCTTTTGTTTTTTTTATGTAATCAACAACTTCTTGCGGTTTATCAATCCAAAATTGTTGTTTGGTACTAACATCAGGATAATATCTAAAATTTAACTCATTTTTAATAATGAAATTCGCAGCATCAAAATCTTTTGAATTCTTCACTACATACATAACTTGGTGCTCTTTACCATTATAGTTATCGTATATTAAACCTTTATGAGCACCTAAAACATTTTCAAACGCATTACGCATTTCTGGAAGCGCTTTTTTATAATTAATTAAAAATGAGCCTTTAAACTGTGGGGAATTATTGTATTGATTTACCTGCATTTATATTTCCTTTGATAATTATTACATATTCAACCAAAAACCAAAAATTTATTTTTTTGCTAATTAACTTTTTCAACTTTTGACAATAAATAAAGCGTGCCTGATGCGATTCGAACGCACGACCTTTTCCTTCGGAGGGAAACGCTCTATCCAACTGAGCTACAAGCACACTTAATAATCTATTAAATTTATCCAATCATACAAAAAGAGTCGCTTTTTATCAAGCGACCCTTTTTATTTTTAAATATACTATTTAAAAAACTGACCTGCATCAATTCTTTCACGTTCTGCTTCATTTTCAACTTTGAAGAATGGAACTTGTTTGAAGTTAAAGATTAATGCAAATATTGAACTTGGGAATAATTCACAAGCATTATTCATATCCAATACAGCAGAGTTGTAGAATCTTCTTGCTGCAGCAATGTGTTCCTCAACTTCGTTGTAAGTTTGCATAGCTTGTATCATTGTTTGGTCAGCTTTAATCTGTGGATAATTTTCCATATTAACCATCAATTGACCCATTTGTTTTGAAATTTGACCATCCAATTGAAGTTTATTTCCAATATTTTCAACCTTGTCAGGAATTTGAATAGCTTGTGCTCTTAATGCTGTAATATTTTCCAACAATTCTCTTTCGTGTTCCATATATTTTTGTGCAATAGTTAAAATGTTTGGAATTAAATCATATCTTTTTTTCAATTGAACATCTATACTAGCAAAAGATTCTTTAACTTTATTTCTTTTTAAAACCAAAGAGTTATACATTATAATACAGCCGATTATAAATACAACTAATACGATTAACGCAATCAATTCAAATGACATTCCGCCACCTCCTAAAAATTGTTTTCCAGTTACCAAATTACTCATAATAATCTCTCTTCCATCTTATACTAACATATTACATTACATTTGTCTATTTTTTTTATTGAAACCTTTGTCCTAATACTTCATAAGACACAACCTCATCAAAGTCTTTTCGGCTCTTAACAGTAGGCTTTTTCTCATCTTCGTATCCTAAAGTCAAAATCGAATGCAAAACTTGTTTGTCATTCAATCCCAATATTTCTTTCACAGAAGAACCAATATCACTACCCTGCGCTTGAGTTAATTCATTTGCAACTGCACCTACTATACAGCATCCTACTCCAAGTTCTTCTGCCCTTAAAGTCATATAACCTATCGCATAAGTTATTTGTTCCACAGTTCTCAACAAAGTTTCTACAGCACCCAATCTAGACGGATTCAACATTTCACTATTTAAAATATAATTTCTAACAGCCTCATTGCGTCCTTGTTTTTCCATAACTTTAGAGAATTTTTCATCTTCCCACGCTGTCATATCAGCCACACAACAAATTAACGCAGAGGCATTCTTAACCTGTTGCTGTCCGCCTGAAGCCTGACTTAAAAGTTCTTTTTTAGCATCATCTCTAACTACAATAAAATGCCACGGCTGAACATTCACCCAACTTGGCGCCATAATACCAGCCTCAATTATAGATTTCACAGTAAAATCATCAACAACTTTGTTTGAATAAACTCTAACACTTTTTCTGTTTGCGATTGCATTTAAGACCATTATAATTTCTCCTATTTACCAGCTATTACAATAGTGAAATCTGTACCATTACAATAGAAATCAGTAGGCTCATAAACAAACTGATATCCAATTATAGACGGAGTTTTCTTTTTCAACCAATTGTAATAATCATTTGTAATATTTTTAGAGTGAGCAATAAATTGCGTATGAGTTTTATTAACCTGTCCAACACAAACAACCTCAATACCCAAAGTTTGCAACTGTTCTTTCACAAGCTGAACTTCATCTTCGTAACCTGCTGAATACATAATGCTAGCCTTCACATCAGTTAAACTTTCAGGGTTGATTTTTTCTCTATATATTAATCTATTAACAACTTCTTGAGTTTGTTCAGGATCTAAAATCCAATAACTAACATATCCTTTTTTATTCGGCGCACCAGGCAACATTGCAACTTCAACTTTATCCATATCCAAATGTTTTACAAGACTAGCATATTGAGATAATTCATAGAAAGTCATATTAGTTTTTATATATTTGTTTGCAACGGTAAGGATTTCAGGCAATTTTGCTAACGTTTCAGGTTTCTTAAGTGCTTCCATAAAACCTCTTAAGAACCATTGTTGACGTTGAGTTCTGCCTATATCCCCCAAAGCATCGTGTCTAAATCTTAAATATCCAACCACTTGTTTGCCATTCAAATGATTTTTACCTTTTTGCAAATTGATAAATAGCTTTCCGCTATAATCGTTATAGTGCATATTTTTTTCAACATAAATATCAATTCCGCCAATAGCGTCAACAATTTCCCTTACAGCACCATCATGAACCATTACATAGCGGTCAATTTTTACACCTAATGTTTCTTCTACAGTCCTAATTGTCATACCAACACCGCCAATAGCGTGCGCAGCATTAATTTTTTGAACTCCGTGATCATCTGGCAAATAAACTTTACTATCTCTTGGAATAGAAATTGCATTTACAGATTTTGTTTTTGGGTCAACGTTCATTAAAATTATGGTATCAGTACGAGTTCCCTCAAAAGGGTTTGTATCTTCACCATTTGAATCTACACCCAATAATAAAATATTCTTTCTTTTATTCCCAAAAGGCAATGAAAAATCAGCTTTCTGTTTTGTATCATTATCTTTTGACATATTAACAGAAAACTTGGTTAAAATATTATCTTTACCTAAATGTTTTTCAAAAAACTCGTGATTATCTGCCAACACCAAAAAGCTCAATGCTGCACCAATTAGAAAAATTGTTATTACCGCCATTGTTCTTAAAAAAGTAGAACTTTCCCTTTTCAACAACTTGGCTCTTTTTAAATATTTATCATCACTGCTGCTAAATTGACTTCTTTTAGGTCCTTTGGGCGTATCTGTTCTCATTATTAATATCCTAGGTTAATCACGTAATAATATCATATAACATATTTATACATTTCAAATACTATAATTTAATGATTTTACACTAAAAAACTTTCACCAAAAAAGTCGAAACTAATGTAAAATAAACAACAAGTCCCACAACGTCAATAGTTGTTGCAATAACAGGACCTGACGCAACTGCCGGATCTATTTTCATAGATTTAAGCGCAAATGGAGTAAACGTTCCAATTATTGTAGCCATAGTCATATTAATCATCATCGCAATACCAACTACAATACCCAACTCGATACTATGCTGCCAGCCAAAAGTAGCAAAAGTAACCATCAAGCCAAAAATACTACCAATAATTAAACCAACAAACATTTCTCTTACAATATGGTACATTGCAGAGCTCATAGTAACTTGTCCAGTCGACAAACCACGAACCATCAAGGTAATACTTTGAGTACCAATATTACCACCTAAACCTGCCAATAATGGCATAAATATCGCAACAATAGGTAATGCTGCAATTGTATGATCAAAATGGTGCGCAACATTAACCGCTACAAACTCTCCCAATAGCGTGATAAAAAGCCACGGAGTTCTTGCCCTGATTGCATTAAAAATATTACCTGAAAGGATTTCATCTTCATCGACAACTTCAGTCGAAATACCTGAAGATTGGTAGATTTCTTCAGTAGTTTCTTCTTCAAACAAATCATGAACGTCATCCCAAGTAATCATACCTTTCAACCTATTGTACAAATCGACTACAGGCAATGCGTTATATTGGTATTTCATGAACTCATCTGTGACATAATCACTATAATCATCAACATGAAGTTTAACGATATCAGAAATCATGATATCTTCAATCTTTTTACTTGCAGGTGAAGTCAAAAGTTTACGCAAAGAAACAACACCTAACAAGTGATTTTGCTTATCTACAACATAAATATAATAAAGCTCAAAGTTATCCTTTTCAGCCTTTACTCTAACGTAATTCAACACTTCTTGCACTGACATATCTGAATTTACAGTCAATACTATCGGGTTCATGATACCACCTGCGGTATCCTCATTATAAGTAAGCAATTCTCTTACTTCTTCAGAAAATTTGTGTGGCAATTTATCAAGATAAGTTTCACTCTCGTCTTCTTCCATATCACCCAAAACGTCAGCAGCTGCGTCGTGAGGCAATTTCAAAAGAATTTTTGAAGCTACTTCTTGGTCTATATCACCCAACAATTCAACTTGCATCTGCGGAGAAACGTATTCTAACATTTCAGCAGCTTTTTCAATATCTAAAAGCCTAAAACAATCCAGTCTTTCCTCTGGCCTTAATTCTTGAAGGATATCCGCCAAATCCGCACTATGGAAACTTGCCAATTCCTCTCTCAACTGATCAAGAGTTTCATCGTCTAAAATTTCTCTTATTCGTTCTATTATGTTTGCAAGATTCATCATAACAGTTTTATTATATTACAAATAAAAATTTTTCGTTAAAAAATTAACACAGCTAAAATAGCAAATATTATTAACGGAATATTGTAGTGCAAAAACGTTGGCACACAAGTATCTTTTATGTGTTCATGTTGACCATCAACATTTAATCCGGCAGTAGGCCCGAGCGTAGTTCCTGAAGCTGGAGAACCAGCATCTCCCAATGCCGCTGCTGCAGCAAAAACCGCAATCGCTTCCATTGGGTTAAAATTCAAACTAATAAACACAGGAACAAACAACACAGCCAAAATTGGAATTGTACCAAATGAAGTTCCTATCCCAATAGTTATAAACAAACCCAAAACAAGCATCAAAAATGCCGCCAAAACTTTTGAACCCATCATTAAAGGAATAAAACTTTGAACCAACACTTCTATACCACCAGTTGCATTCAAAACTCCTGCAAAGCCAGCAGCCACAAGCATAACAAAAGCAACATACCCCATTAACCCAATGCCTTCATTAATCAATGCATCCATCTTTTCAGGATTAATAGCCCTTGTCCCAAAGATTATACTCAAACCAATCAAAGCACCTAACGGCAAAGACTTTGTCCACAACTGCACAAGCAATGTTGCAACTGCCGCAAAGAAGGTTATATAGTGACTTCCAGTAAAGCGCAAAGAGCGTCTTTTTTCATCCCTAAAAGGAATTTCAGCATATTCTCTTGGCTTACGATAAGAAATAAAAACAGCCCACATCAAACCGCATAGCAACCCTAAACCTAATATCCAAACCGACTTCCAAACATCTGCAACATTAACTTGCATACCATTTAAAGTCATATTGTCTGCAAGTAATCTTTGGAATATCAACCCAAAACCTGCAGGGAAAATTATATAAGGAGTTACCAAACCAAACGCTAATGCACAAGCAACAGAGCGTCTGTCTAACTTTAACTTATTCATTAATGAAATCAATGGCGGAATAATTACAGGAATAAACGCAATATGCACAGGAATTAAATTTTGAGAAGCACAAGCTAGCAAAGTCAGAATTAATAACAACAAAAACTTGTTATTTTTAATTAATAAAGCAATTCTTTTTGCCAAAACATCTGCCAACCCCGTATGAGCCATAGCTGCAGCAAAAGTTCCAAGCAAAATATAACTCAAGGCAGTTTCACTATTTTTACCCATTCCACCAATAAAAACAACCATAATTTGCCCAGCATGCATACCTGCGATTTTACCCGCAACAAGTGCCGATATCAAAAGCGCCAGCAGAACATTCACTCTGCATAAACAAAGAACGCACAGCAAAATAACAGATATTAATATTGGATTAAATAATAATTCCAAACCACACCTCGAATTTATTATTTAGAAACTTTTCCAAAAATTTCATCTTTTGTAGGCATTCTACCACAAGACTTATCTTCATCGCAGAATCCTAAACGTTCACATTTAGGCACTAAATATGGTTTTAACCAAGGTTCTTCTGCCAACAACGCCTCACACATCTTTTTAACAAGAGTTCTAATTTCATATTGTGCTCTTGTACATAATCTCAAATTCGCAAGATGAATCATTTCTCTTAAATTCAAACTTGCAACAAGCGAACTAGCAGCCGCATTCGGCAATACAAATCGTGCATCTTCAGCAGGAATACCAGCCTCAACAAATTCCAAGTATTGTTCAGAGATTTTACCCATAAAAGCAATGTATTTTTCTTTTAATTCAGGATTTTTCTCAATTGTTGGAGGAATAATATAATCAAATTGACCTTTTTCTTTAACATATCTTTGAGATTTTTGAGAGAAAGACATATGACGATGTCTGACTAACTGGTGCGTGCATGCTCTAGATACATTAGAAATAGCAAAACTTATTTGAATATGTTCAATAGTTGAATAATGACCTGAAGAAATAACTCTTTCTATAAGTTTCAACATTTTTTCAATATCATCAGTGCTGTTATAAATATTAATCGGATAATCCGCACTATAACAAGTTCTACAAGCAGTATAAACTGTTTTTAACATATTCTCCGGTTTAGAAATCAAATTTACAACCGGTTTATTATTCCCTTCCATAATACTCCTCCGTACTCTTTACACAAAAATAATACCACACTGGAATTTCAGAGTGGCATTATTTAAAAATTTTGTTACAATAACAAACTTATGCTTTTTTACCGTAACGTTTGTTGAATCTTTCAACTCTACCTTCAGAGTCAAGAATTTTTTGTTGTCCAGTATAGAATGGGTGGCAGTTGTTACAAATTTCAACTGTAATGTTTTCCATAACTGAACCTGTTTCGATTTCATTACCGCAAACGCATTTAATTGTCATTTTCTTATAATCTGGGTGGATTCCGTCTTTCATTTCTAACCTCTTTCTATTTTTCAAGATTCCAAACTTGATAATTAAATTTCGACTACTATAAATAATATACCGCTAAATTATTTTTGGCAAGTGGTTGTAATAAAAGTTAAAAAACGAGACTTGAAAAGCAACAAAAAAAGAGTTACAATGTAGTATAGAGTTACGTAATATTTACATTTATAATAAGCGAGCGAAGTATATCAAAGGCAAGAACTAAACATAGATAAATTGGTAACACCTCTAACATAAGGGATTCATAAAGTGTGCATAAAAGCTGAAAAAGATAATTTTAGAAAACTTATAGACATTAAAACTCAAACAAAAGAGCTCACTAGCAAAGTACTACCTTTAGAAGTTAAAAAATTAATAAAAGCAAATGCATTACTTGCCGCATTAATAATTTCTATGAACTGTATCCCTAATTACAGCTACGCAGCAAGCTGTATTACAGACTATATTCAATCTAATTATGGAAGCGGAGATGCTACTCTAAACTTTAATATAGATAATCAGTCAATAAAGTACAATTATAGAAATAATTATGGTAGCGGTTCATCCTTATACAACTATAATGCTAATACATATGACGAACAAAATATTAAGATTGATGTTCGCTATTCTTTAGCGCAAACTGAAAAAATCACAAATACTACCGATTTTCCAACATTACCTGCCGTATATAAGGATATTATCCAACCTGGAAATGGTACAGGTGGCGCCTTATCAAATAATGCAAAAATTGACAATATTGATTCATATATATTTATACATAACAGCAATAGAGATGGTGGGGGGATAAATAATGACCCTACTGGTTCTATTGTCATAAAAAACACTTTATTTGTTAATAACATTGCTAATGGTGGAGGTCAACCTGAAGGTGGAGCAATCTTTTCTAGAGGCACATTAGACATATATTCAACAGATTTTGTTGGAAATATTTCTCTATACAGAGGTGGAGCTTTATCTAATAACGGAACAATAAAAAATATTAAAGACTCAAATTTTATTGCAAACACTTCATACGGACACTCTGGAGCAATCAACAATAGCGATGGTGGAATAATTAATAATATTGAAAATACAAGTTTTATATTAAACAGTACCCCAGCTAAAGATGATGCAGGAGCTATTACAAATGGCTTAGGTGGAACTATTGATACTATAAAATCTTCAGTATTCATTGCTAATAAAGCATACGACTGGGGTGGAGCTATTAGAAATAATGGTGGAACAATTACTTCAATAATAGATACCGATTTTATACAAAACAAAATTACTAATAAAGGTGGTGCTATTTTTTCATTTAGCACAATCAAATCAATTTCAGGTAGCAATTTCGTTGGAAATACATCTGAAAATTATGGCGGAGCAATTAGTTTAGCCGTAAAAAATACCACAGGAACAATAGAAACTATCTCAAATAGTTCATTTATTTCAAACTCGGCAGGGATGTATGGTGGTGCAATTAGCAACGAAGGTACTATTGGTGAAATTCTTAACACCGCATTCGAGGGGAATAGAGTCAATTCTACTTCTGATATTGCCCTTGGCGGAGCAATTTACACAAAATCAGATTTAAATGTAGTTGCTAATGATGGTATTACTATTTTTAAAGACAACTATACAGAATCGACAAACGGCAAAGATGATAATGCTATCTACCTAGATAACTCAAATGGTACACTGACTTTTAACCTAAAAAATAACGGACAAATTTACTTATACGACAATATTAGAGGCTCAAAAACTAACACAACTGATGGTAATGGTAACATCTTATCTACTGAACACTACAACATCAACATTAGCGGTGATAATACTGGCACCTTCTATTTGTTAAATGATTTACATGAAGCAGATGTTACTATTGGCAATATAAACTTAAACACAATTAATAACTCAATACACACCTACAATTTTAATTCATTGACATTAGACAGTGATATCAAAATGCTCGTTGATGTAGATTTAGCTAAAAATACAATGGACAGAATTACCGCAAATTCTTATGGCGAACACTCTGGAACCTTAACTATCATAGGAATGAATATAATGTCTGACATGAAAGCTAAGCAAGATGTCACTGAAATCCTTTTTGCTGATGCTGGGTTAAAAGATTATGTCGATGGCGCTATAGAATTACCAGAGAATTCTCAAACTACTTTTTACACCCCAATATTTAAGTATAATGCAGTATATGACAAACGAGAAGATGAAGGATATTTTATATTCACACGTGGCGATAAGCTCATTCAAGGTTCAACCGGAAACACCTCAGATAGATTCAACCCTGCGGTACTAGCCTCACCAACTTCAGCTTCAGTTGGCGCAGTAGGAACATTAAATGCGACATTTAATTATAGCTTCAATCATGCAGACACATTTATGAATAGCCCTGCAATCCACAGAATTGCAACAAAAACAAGAAACCACTATACTATCGCAGATATAAGAAACAATATTGGCAGACCTAATCCATTATTTCTAGAACAAGATGAATATGCGGGAGTTTGGGTAAAACCATATACTACATTCGAAACTATTTCTCTTAAAAATGGACCCAAAGTAGATAGTATTTCTTACGGTACATTAATTGGCTTCGATTCAGAATTAGAAACCTTAAAAAACGGTTGGGATAGAGTTATAACAGGGTATGTCGGCTATAATGGAGCTAGCCAAAATTACTCGAACGTAGATTCTATTCAAAACGGGGGATTAGTTGGTAGTACAGTAACTCTATACAAAGGTAACTTCTTTAACGCTACTACATTAAGTGTTGGCGCTAGCGTTGCTAATATAAATACAATGTATGGCAATGAGGATTTAGCCTTACTTATGAGTGGACTAGGCAACAAAACTGGTTACAACTTTGAGTTCATAGATGGCAAGCTTATACTTCAACCAAACATGCTTGTTAGCTACTCTTTTGTCAACGTATTTGATTACACAAATGCAGCTGGCGTTAAAATTAACAATAATCCTTTACATGTATTACAACTTGCTCCTGGCATAAAAGTTATTGGCAATACAAAAGAAGGTTGGCAACCTTATGCAAGTGTAAACATGATCTGGAACTTAATGGGAGAAACTGACGCAACGGCTAACAATCACAAACTACCGGAAATGAGCATTAAACCTTATGTTCAATATGGTGTTGGTATTCAAAGAAAAATTCAAGATAAATGCTCCGCATACGCACAAGCTATGATTCAAAATGGGGGCCGAAATGGGATTTCTCTTACAGCAGGATTCAAGTGGGCTCTAGGGAAAGATTTATCAAAAGAAAAAGTTAATAAAGACATAAAACAATTTGTAGAAAAGACAAACTCCAAAAGAGTCTTAAAACAAACAGAACCAGAAAAAACATATCCCATTATAGAAATAAAAAAAGCAGAGGCTAAATAATATTCGTTCGAAAGTTATTACTATTTCAAGACTGCATTTTGCCTTAATCTAGTGCATTTGTACTAGAAATATAACATAGGACTATTTAAAAGGTTGATGTAATTTTTATTAATATTTGAAATAATGCTAATACACTCAAGGTTGGTACATATTTATAGGTAATTGATAGTATGAATTTACACGAACAATGTTTATTAAGATATCTGCAAAACCCCGATGAATTGTCATATTCGACAGAAATTCTAAAACTTAACAACCTTATTTTAGAGAAACAATTTATCATCAAAAATTTTGTTGCCAAAAATTCACAACTCAATTATACTGAAGAAGTAAAATTGTAATTATTTTGGTATAATTTTTATAAACATAGATTAGGGAAAGTGTTAACATGTTAAAAAAAGTTTTATATTTTATTTGGTTAGTGTTATTTTGCATTGCTACATTTTTCAGCTTAAAAAACGCTAATTTTAACTCATTCATAGATATAATTGAAAACAGAACATTTGATTTGCGCCAAAACATATTGGTAAATTCAAACTCAAAAACACATAACAAAGATATTGCAATAATTGCAATAGATGAGGCTACTTACGAATACATTTTAGACAAATATGGCGAATGGCCTCTACCGAGAGATGTTTATGTAAAAATCATAGACTATCTTCAAACACAAAACCCACAAATAATTGCCTTTGACTTAATGTTTGTAAAATCATTCAAAAGCGCACCAGAAGCAGATGAAGCATTGATAAATTCATTTAAAAAATATAAAAACATTTATACAGCAATGAATTTAGACAACCAAGACAAAGACTTGAGAGAACCACCAATACTTCCAAGAACACTTGCTGTAAGTATTGAAAATTATTCAGATATAGATTTTTCATCGCTAACATTTACAAACTGCCGTAGCATATTAGAGGGAATTCTTAATTCTACAGATAACGTGGGCATGATTAATGTTTCAAGAGCTGAAGATGGAATTTTAAGAAAAATGCCATTATTCGTTAAATATCAAGAAAATTTCTATTCAGAATTAGGCTTAAAAGTGGCAATAGCAAACAAAAACTTAAATTCTACAGACAAAATAGACGACAAAAACTTCAAAATAGATCACAAAGGAAATCTATATTTAGGCAACAAAAAAATATTTTTAGATAAAGATGGAAGCGCTATATTAAATTGGTATGGCGGAACTCAAACTTACGACTATATTCCAATGTACAAACTAATAAAAGTAGTAAATGGTGAAGCTAAAAACGCAGGATACGATTTTAAGAACAAAATATTATATTTTGGAACAACTGCATCAGCTTTATTTGATATTAAAACAACACCTACAGGAAGAACCGTTCCAGGCGTAGAAGTTCAAGCAACATTTGTTAACAACATCCTTGATAACAATTTCATAACAAAAGCCGACAAAACATTTACAATCCTTACGGGTATAATTTTAGCACTATTAATCGGATATTTTGTTTTAGGAATATCATCTGCTTTCACAGCATCATTAGCCTCAGTTTCAATCTATTTGATTTATTTGCTAATTTCATACTTTGCAATGAAACATTTTAACATTTGGCTTGAAGTTATTTACCCACTGATACTTTCTATGACCGCATTTATATCAGCTTTCATTGTAAAATACTTAATCAAATCTCGTGACTTTGAACAGCAATATAAACTTGCAACAACTGACGGCTTGACTGAATTATACAACCATAGATATTTTCAAGAACAAATGGCAATGCTTGTGGAAAACTCAAAGAGATACGGAACAGAGTTTTCTCTAATCATTCTCGACATTGACTTTTTCAAAAAATTCAATGACACATTCGGCCACCAAGCTGGCGACACCGTTTTAAGACAAGTTGCCCAAACTCTAAAGAAAAACGTCCGTGCTACAGATATAGTTTGCCGCTACGGCGGAGAAGAAATGAGTATTATTTTACCTAACACAGGCAAAGACGAGGCTTTCACAACAGCAGAAAAAATTTGTCAAAGAATAGCTTCAAATAAAGTAAAACTCTCTCACGACAAAGAAAGCCAAGTAACAATAAGTCTTGGGGTTTCAACATATCCACACGATGGTTCGACTCCATCAGAACTAATCTCAAGTGCTGATAAAAGACTTTATTTAGCAAAAGAAAACGGAAGAAACCAAGTAGGTCTTGAAAAATAAAAAAACATATAAAAAAAGGTGAAATCAAAAATTGATTTCACCTTTTTTATAACTTAATTTAAAACTTAAATAACTGGAACATCAATAGGATCAACAAGGATTACCTGAACAACATCACCAGTTTTAAGATTTACATCTGCGCCTTTTCTGATGATATCTGCAACAGTATCATAAACGAAATAGCCAGCAGTACCGATAGCACCACCAATTGCACAAACCGGAACTGCAACGTATTTAACATAGCCTTTACCGGTATCAGCAAAAGTATCTTTACTCCACTCAACTGCATTTACAGTTATTTCACCGCTTTTATCAAGAGTTTTCTTGAACGCATCGCCAAAACCTCTTGTTGTAGTAATACCACCATCATAAGTCAAATCAGTGCGCCCTGTAATTGATAAAGACAATGGTAATTGTCTACCGTTTGGAGTTACAACATGGTCAAAATCCATATAAAGGACTGCACCTCTTGATAATCTTTGAGAAGGAACAACCTTATTAACTACGCCCCTAACAAGAGAACCTGACGGCAAAATAACATCAGAATCCATTGTTTGATCTGACAAAATAACAGCAGAGAATTCTGTTCCAGCAGCCGCTGTTGTAGTAACAGGTGTTAACAACTCTAACGAAAGTTTTGTACCTGCAGGAATTCTTTTAGTTTTAGCATTAGCATTAAAAGGACCAGCAAAAGCACATCCTGCAAACATTACCAATGTTAAAATTATTGATAAAAACTTAATTTCCATAAAAACTACCTCCTCTAATATTTTTAGTATTTTAAACTTTTTGTCTAAAAAAGGCAAGTATTGTTACAAAGTTGAAAAGGAAGAAAAAAACTGATATTATCAAAATATGCAAACAAGTGAAAGAATAGAAGAATTACAAGAATTTTTACAAGAAGACAGCTCGAACATATTAGCACGCAGAGAGCTTGCATTACTTCTGCTTGATAACGGTTTTCCAAAAGAAGCTCAATTACACTTATCAGTTCTTTTAAACACAATTCAGGATGATAGTGAACTTTATTATAATTTAGGGATTGCATTTGAAAAACAGAAGAAATTTAGCGATGCTCGTGATGCATATTTGAGAGGTTTAGAAATAGCACCTGATGACCTTGATACAGTATATAATTTAGGATTAGTTCTTACAGAACTAAAAGATTATGATAACGCTGTAGAATGTTTCTCACAAGTCCTAGAAACAGATAATCAGGATTCAAATTCTTTCTTTAATACAGGAATTTGCTACTTCAAACAAGGTGAATTAGAAAAAGCTCTTGAATATTTTCAAAAAACAATAGAAATTAATAGCGAAGATATCTATGCTCATTTTTATATCGGAAATATTTTTAAAGAAATGGGCGACATTGAATCTGCATATGAAAAATTCAACAAAGTTCTTGAGCTTTCACCAGACTATAGCTGGGCATACTACAATCTTGCAGTAATAGACTGGGAATGCGGAAAAACAGACGACGCTCTTGAAAAATTAGACAAAACATTAGAACTAAACCCTAAAGATATAGATGCCTACATTATTTATGCAAAAATACTTTCTTCACTAAAATATTTTGAAGATGCCGAAACAAAAATCAGCGAAGCAATAGAAAACTGTGGAAAAAATGGAAATCTTTTCTACATTATGGCGCAAATAAAAAAACAACTAAACAAAAAAGACGAAAGCCTAAAATATTTCAATCTAGCAATCGAAAACAGCACAACCCTAACCACAAATATCAAATTTGTTACAAGAGAAATAAAAGCTTTAGGCTAACATAACTTGTTTTATTTTTTCATGCTAAAATAGACTCATCGAAAGAAATGAGGATTTAGCAATTATGAAAATGTCGAAATTATTTGTACAAACAATGAGAGAATTCCCTTCTGATGCAGAAGTTATTTCCCACAAAATGCTTGGAAGAGCAGGATATATTAAGAAGCTTGCCCCTGGTGTATACACATACCAGCCATTAATGTGGAGAGTTCTTAAAAAAGTTGAAAATATTGTTAGAGAAGAAATGGACAGAGCTGGTGCTCAAGAATTATTGATGCCATTTGTTCAACCAAAAGAACTTTGGGAAGAATCAGGCAGATGGGAAGTTTACGGCAAAGAATTAATGAGATTAAAAGACAGACACGACAGAGATATGTGTCTTGGACCTACTCACGAAGAAATCATAACATCAGTTGCTCGTGACGGACTAAAATCTTACAAACAACTTCCTGTAAACCTATATCAAATCCAATCAAAATTCCGTGATGAAATCAGACCAAGATACGGACTATTGAGAGGTAGAGAATTCATCATGAAAGACGCATACAGTTTTGACATTGACGAAGCTGGTTTAGACAAAGAATACGAAAATATGGCAAGAGCATACAAAAAGATTTTCGAACGTTGCGGTCTTGAAACCAAAATGGTTCAGTCAGATTCAGGCGCCATTGGCGGTTCTGTTTCTCACGAATTTATGGTAATCACAGACACTGATGCTGGCGAAAACGACGTATTCTACTGTGAAGAATGTGATTATTCAGCTAACTCAAACCACGCTATATCGAAACTTCCAGAAGCTGTTGTAGATGGAAAAGAATATTTCAAAGAAGCTAAAATTGTTGATACTCCTCAAACACATTCAATAGAACAATTGAGCGAATTCTTAAATATTCCATCAACATTAATTCTTAAATCATTAGTTTACATTGTAGACAAGAAACCTGTAATCGCATTAATCAGAGCAGACAAAGCTGTTGAAGAAACTAAATTAATGAACGCAGCAGGCGGTATTGATATCAGAATAGCTTCAGCAGCAGAAATAGCTGAACTTATGGATGAAAAAGGATTTAACGCTGAACCAGGTTTCATAGGTCCTAAAGGAATGAACGGAATTAAAATGGTTGCTGACGAAACCGTTTATGATTTGAAAAACTTCGTAGTTGGCATAAACCAAACAGACAAACACCTTGTTGGTGCTAATCTTGAAGATATACTCCCAGAAAACGTAATTCGTGCAGACATTAGATTAGTTGAGCGTGGCGAACTTTGTCCAGAATGCGGAAAACCTTTATCCGTAACAAAAGGTATCGAAGTAGGTAACATTTTCAAACTAGGAACAAAATATTCAAAACCAATGAACGCAGTATACACTGATGTTAACGGCAAAACTCATCCTTACGTAATGGGTTGCTATGGTATCGGTATTTCAAGAACTGCAGCCGCAGCTATCGAAGCTCACCACGACGAAAATGGTATCAAATGGCCTCTAGCTATTGCGCCGTACCACGTAGTTATTGTACCTGTTAACATCCAAGATGAACTTCAAATGAAAGTTGCAAACTCACTTTATGAAGTTCTTAAATCTGCAGGAGTAGAAGTCGTTCTTGACGACAGAGATGAAAGAGCTGGAGTTAAATTCAAAGATGCTGATTTAATCGGCTTCCCATTCCGAATCACAGTAGGTAAAACTATTGCAGAAGGACTTGTGGAATGCAAAATCAGAGAATCTGGCGAAATGGTTAAGATAACTCCAGAAGAAGCAAAACAAAATATCATTGATGCAGTAATGAGTCTTCAATAACAACATCTAATAATATAATCAAAAAAGTCGGGTTTAAATCCGACTTTTTATTTATATGTTTTAATAAGCTTTTCCAACTACTGAATTATGAGCATCAATTTCGATTTTATCATCCAGTCTAGATAAATCCATAGGTTCTCCGTATTTTTTCTCCAAAGCCAACGATAACAAATAATCTGCAAAATGAGAATTTTTAGGCAACAAAGAACCGTGCAAATAAGTTCCAAAAACATTCATAAACCTTGCACCTTCAGAGCCATCTTCACCATTATTACCATTACCAATCTCAACTTTTGCAAGAGGTTTAGTATCACCTTGAAGATAAGTTAAACCTGCGTGATTTTCAAACCCAACAACAGTTTTCGGAGTTAAGAAATCAGTATTAGCTGTAACATTACCAATAAATCGTTTATTACCTGCTACAGTAAAAGCGTCTAGCAAGCCCACGCCTAAAAGTTTTTCACCCTCAAACGGTGCATAATAATGTCCCAAAAGCTGATATCCACCACAAATTCCTAAAAAAACGCTACCTTTGTCTCGCTGTTCAAGCAAAAAGTTTTTATGTTTATACAAACACGGAGCGACGGTAATTTGTTCATTATCCTGCCCCCCGCCAATAAAATATAAATCAGCTTCAGGAATATCATCATTCGGATTTACTGAATAATAATCTACCTTAATATTCCGCCATTCACAACGTTTTGTTAGAGCAATAATATTTCCCATATCACCATATAGGTTCAAATGTTTTGGATATAAATGCGCTATTGATATTTTTAAATCTCTCTTATCCATGTCATAAATTATAGCATAAATTCTCTTCATGGTATAATTCGTAGTATGAATTATTTAATTGACACGCATTCACACATAAATATGATAGAAGAACGCTCGTTGGAAGAAATTTTACAACAGGCAAAAGAACACAATGTAAAAAAAATAATTGTACCATCTGCGTATCCTTCTGATATTGAAACCGTTTACAATTTATCTCAAAAATATGAAGAAATTTATTGTTATTTAGGGGTTCATCCTTCAGAAGCAAAAGACTGGGATGATAGTTTGATTGACAAGATAAAAGAATTCGCAAAATCGCCAAAAGTTGTTGGAATAGGCGAAATCGGACTTGATTATTATTGGGACAAAAGTTTTAACAATATTCAGCAGGAAGTTTTCATAAAACAAATACAACTTGCAAATGAATTAAATCTTCCAATAAACATTCACGATAGAGAAGCGCACAAAGACACTTTTGACATTCTAAAAGAACACAACAAAAACTCAAAAGTAATAATGCACTGTTTTTCAGGAAGCAAAGAATTTGCAAGGGAATGCTCTCAAGAAGGTTGGTACATAGCTATAGGCGGAGTTGTAACTTTTAAAAACGCAATAAAAATGAAAGAAGTTGCAACTTCAATTCCTCTCGACAAACTCCTTTTAGAAACTGACGCACCATATCTTACGCCAGTACCATTTAGAGGAAAAGAAAACCAACCAGCTTATACAAAATTTATTGCAGAAGAAATTGCAAACTTGCGAAATCTAACAATTGATGAAATCGCAAAAATCACAACTAATAACGCAATTGAGGTATTCGGCTTATGAAAAAAGAACGATTAGATAAATATTTAACTGATTTAGGATATTTTGAAACTAAAAGCAAAGCCTCAGCGGCGATTTTAGCTGGACACGTCAAAATCAACGACGAATACATAACAAAAGCAGGTTTTCAAATAAACATAGAAAAAGAACACGATATTGTTGTAAAATCAATGCCTTATGTTTCAAGAGGCGGTTTTAAACTAAAAAAAGCATTAGATACATTCCCTGTAGAAATTCAAGACAGAATTTGTTTTGACGCTGGTGCTTCTACTGGCGGTTTCACAGATTGTTTACTTCAAAATGGGGCAAAATTCGTATTTGCAGCAGATGTTGGATATGGTCAACTTGACTGGAAAATACGTTCTGATTCAAGAGTGAAAGCTATCGAAAAAACAAATTTAAGAATTTGCGATTTTTCTGATATTTATTCTGAAACAGACACTATCGCAGATTTATTAGTTAGCGATTTATCATTTATTTCATTAACAAAAGTTTTAGATAATCTAAAAAAGCTTCTCAATCCTGAATTTCACGAAATGGTTCTCTTAATTAAACCTCAATTTGAAGCCGGCAAGGAATTAGTAGAAAAAGGTGGAGTAGTTAGAGATAAAAAAGTTCATATTCAAGTTATAGAAAATGTAATAAACTATGCACTCTCACTTGGTTACAAAATCAAAGGTCTAACATATTCTGCAATCAAAGGTCCATCAGGCAATATTGAATACCTTTTGTGGATAGCAACAAAAACTGAAGATGAAACATTTACACTCTCATCAATTCCTACAATAGTTGAAGATGCTTTTACAAATTTAAACTAGATTGCTCGTGGAACGTTTTCTAAATCAAATCCAGCATTCAAATCAATATATTTATACACATTCAACACAATACCTGGAGCAAAAAAGTAATTATTGTTTGCTGGTGTAATTTTAAGCATAGAACGATTTTTATCAATCTCAATTACACTTGCCAAAAATTCTTTGCCAACAGCTGCAAACAAAATATAACCTGTTTTTGACTGAAACTCTCGTATTTCAAAACGATTGGCATTAATAGAAGCAAAAGCTAAATAGAATAGATTATTTGTATTTACATTAAAAACTTTAGTGCACTCCTCAAACGGAACATTTTGCGGAGTAATCAAGGTGCTTAAGCTAGGAGTTACAGACACAGGATTTTGAGATGGTTGCGCAATAATTTCAGGCGGTAAACCGTTAGTAACAGAGCTTGCACTAGCCTGAACTGGAGCTAATAACATCATCAATAAAATTAAACCTAAAAATTTTATTCTTTCCATGTTGCACCTACACTTACATCAACTAACAATGGGACACTAAACGGCTGATTTAGCTCCATTGCGTCGACAACTAAATCTTTTACTTGTGCAAGTTCTGACTTTTTAACCTCTAAAACCAGTTCGTCGTGAACCTGCATAATCATTTTAGAACAATAATTTGAAGCTTTCAAATTTTTATTAACTTCAATCATAGCAAGTTTAATCAAATCCGCAGCAGTACCTTGCATAGGATGATTTATGGCAGCACGTTTTGCAAATTCACGAATTTGCGCATTTGAACTTGCCAATTCATTTTCCAAAGTTCTTCTTCTACCGTACAAGGACTCTACAAACCCATTTTTTTCGGCAAAATGAACAACTTCATCCATATAACGCTTAATTCCTGGATAAGTTATGAAATATTTATTAATAAAACTTTCAGCCTCATCGGCAGTTATACCTAAAGCTTTTGCAAGCCCATACTTGCTTTGACCATAAATTATACCAAAATTTACAGCTTTAGCCTTGTATCGCATTTCTTTTGTGACTTCAGGAATCGGAACTTCAAAAACTTTTGAGGCTGTCAAAGTATGCACATCTTCACCCGAATTAAAAGCATCAATCAAATTTTTGTCTTCAGAAATATGCGCCAACAAACGAAGCTCAATTTGTGAATAATCCGCAGACATAATCAAATAGTCTTCTGTATTTTCTGGGACAAACGCATTTCGTATCTTGTTACCTTCTTCTGTTCTAATCGGAATATTTTGCAAATTCGGATTAGAAGAAGATAATCTACCAGTTGCAGTAATTGTTTGGTTAAATGTTGTATGAATCCGATTATCAACAGGATTAATCAAAGCTGGCAAAGCTTCTGTATATGTAGATTTTAATTTCGTAAACTTTCTATATTGCAAAATCAAATCTGCAATTTCATAATCTTCAGCTAATTCTTCTAACACTTCTGCGCTTGTTGAAAAGCTTTTACCTTTTTTGCGTTTTTTGTTACCTAATTGAAGTTTTTCAAACAAGATTTCGCCAACTTGACGTGGAGAATTGATATTAAAACCTTCACCTGCTAAATCATAAATTTTCTTTTCTAACTTATGAACAGAATGATCAATAGTATTTGATAGCATATTTAGATATTCTACGTTAATAGAAACGCCATCTTGCTCCATCTCTGCAAGAACTTTCGCTAGCGGAATTTCTATCAAACTCAAGAGTTTCAAATCTTTTTCGCCTAGAGTTTTAGCCCAGAATGCAGTTAATTCAATTATAGTAGCGACGGCATCACATCCATAATCAAAAACTAATTGACTTGGAACTTCTAATATATTAAATTTCTTTTTCTTACTTGTTTCAGCTGGTACTAAAGAAGTCAATAAATGATTTAAGCGCTCAATTGCTTGCACATCCAAATCGTGATTGCGAGATGGGTCGTTGATATAACTTGCTAACTGAACATCAAAAACAACACCAGCTAAATCAATACCTAAAGTCTTTAAAACATTATATTCAGTCTTAAGATCATAAGTAATCTTTTTAATATTTTCATTTTCAAATATATCTTTTAAGTATTTTTTCAAACTATCTAAACTGAATTCACCATCCAAACAAACGGGCACAAAATAAGTTACAGTATTTTTTTGATAACTATCATTAAAATTCAAAATATCACCAAGTGTGATATCCGAATTGATTCCGAAAGCAAATCCACGAACGCTTGCCTCAACAGGATTAAGCAAATCAGCTATAACTTTAAATGAAAAGATTTTAGCTTGTTCTAACTTTTGAACTAAATCATTCAACTTTTCGTTTGAATCAATTTCAAGCTTGTCAAAAGTTAAATCAAATTTATTAATTTCAGCTTGCACCGCAGTACTAAATAAGCCTAACTGTTGCTGTCCATCTAAAGATTTTACTTCAACAGGCAAAACATCAGCTTGAGCAGGAGTTTCTTGAACCTTTTCAACAACATCAGCTATTGCGTTTTTATCAAAACTTGTCAAAATAGAATTTATATTACGCAAAAAGCTGTAGAATTGCATTTTAGTTAAAAAATCAGTAACAGCCTGAACATCAGGCAACTCAATGTTAGTTAACGAAAAATCAAAATCAATATCAACATCTCTCACGATAGTCGCTAAATATTGACTTAACTTGGCAATTTCTATACCTTCACAAACTTTAGCCTTAACAGATTTCTCTTTTATATTTTCACAATTTGCTAATAAATTTTCTAGAGTTTTATATTCACCCAACAATTTTTGCGCAGTTTTCTCACCAATCCCTTTAATTCCTGGAATACAGTCAGACGTATCGCCTCTCAACGCCTTATAATCAATAACCTGATTTGGATAAACTCCTAACTTTTCAAAAATCTTTTCCCAATTATATTCAACCAACTCACCTTTAGATGGCAATATAACTTTTACACAACCACACTCATCTACAAGCTGAAAAGCATCCTGATCTCCAGTAAGAATTAAAACCTTATGACCTAACTCACAAGCTTTTTTAGAAATAGTCCCGATAACGTCATCAGCCTCAAAACCCGTTTTTGTGTAAATAGGAATATTAAAAGCCTTCAATCCCTCGTAAATCAAACCCATTTGAACCTGCATAGGGTCAGGCATTGCAACCCTGTTAGATTTATATTCAGGATACTTTTCAACCCTGAAAGTTTGATGACTAACATCAAAAGCAACCGCAATTGCATCTGGATTAAGCGTTTTATTTTTTAATAAATCGAAAATCGCCTTGAAAAACCCATAAACAGCCCAAGACGGAGTCCCGTCTGAAGTTTTCATATTAGTACGTTCTAACGCATAATACTGCCTGAATGCTAATGCATGTCCATCAATAAGAATTAAAGTTTTCTGATTATCCATACATACATTTTTTCACAAATGTTAGTTTTTGACAAATATGTTAAGCAAAAACAAAGGTCGGTTTTACCCGACCTTTATTTCATTAAGCAATAATTTCTTTATCTTCACCTTCCGATTTTGTTGGAAGTTTTATTAACTCTGCTTTGTTTCGATTTTTAACCATATCTGCAGTGATAGTAAATTTATCTATATTGCCTTTAGTTGGAACATCATACATTACATCTAGCATCAATTCTTCAACAATAGAACGTAATGCACGGGCACCAGTTTTTCGCTTCAAAGCTTCTTCTGCAATCAAATCAACAGCATCTGGTTCAAACTCTAAATCTACTCCATCCATTTCCATCAAACACTTGTATTGTTTCAACACAGCGTTTTTAGGTTCTGTTAGGATATTTTTAAGAGCTTTTTCGTTCAATTGGTCTAACACCGCATAAATAGGAACACGGCCAATAAATTCAGGAATTAAACCAAATCTTACCAAATCATCAGGTTGAAGTTTCTTCAACAATTTAACAGCATTCGCTTCTTTATCAGCTTGTGATGCTGGCGCTTTTGCACCAAAACCGATAGTTGAACTATCATTTGTTCTACGTTCAATAATTTTTTCCAAACCAACGAACGCACCACCAACAATAAATAAGATATTACTTGTATCAATTTCAATAAATTCTTGGTGTGGGTGCTTTCTACCACCTTGAGGCGGAACGTGTGCCACCGTGCCCTCAATCATTTTAAGCAATGCTTGTTGAACACCTTCACCAGAAACGTCACGTGTAATTGAAGTGTTTTCTGATTTTCTAGAAATTTTATCAATTTCATCTATATAAATAATACCTTTTTCAGCTTTTGCACTGTCAAATTCAGCATTTTGGTAAAGTCGTAAAAGAATATTTTCAACGTCATCACCAACATAACCAGCTTCAGTCAAAGTTGTAGCGTCAGCAACAGCAAAAGGTACATCAAGCATTTTTGCTAAAGTTTGCGCTAACAAAGTTTTACCTGAACCAGTAGGACCTACCAAAAGAATGTTTGACTTTTGGATTTCAACACTATCTTTTGATTTAGATTCTTTGTTATGTTTTAAACGTTTATAATGGTTATAAACCGCAACTGCAAGAACCTTTTTAGCATCATCTTGCCCAATAATATATTGGTCAAGGTAAGCTTTAATTTCATGCGGTTTCGGGATTGCTTTTTCTTCTTTTTCATCTGTTTCTTCAGCGTCTTTTTCTTTGCCTTCGAAAAATTCTTCATCAAGAATTTCGTTACAAAGTTCAACGCATTCATCACAAATGTAAACTTCAGGACCAGCAATTAATTTTTTAACCTGATCTTGAGATTTGCCGCAAAATGAGCATTTTAATCTGCTGTCATCGTGTTTAGGCATTTTTTCTCCTTTTATTAGCCTTTAACTACGTCGCGAGTAACGACTTTGTCAATCATACCATATTCCAACGCTTCAGTCGGAGTCATAATATAATCACGGTCAGTATCTTTTTCAATTTTTTTCAAAGATTGACCTGTGTTATTAGAAAGGATTTCATTCAATGTTTTCTTAATTCTAATAATTTCAGCAGCTTGGATTTCAATATCAGTAGCCTGACCTTGAGCACCACCTAAAGGTTGGTGAATCAAAACTCTTGAATGAGGAAGAGCCATTCTCTTTCCTTTAGTACCTGCTGCAAGAAGAAATGCACCCATAGATGCTGCTTGTCCCAAACAAATTGTTGAAACATCAGCTCTAATGTGTTGCATTGTATCATATATAGCTAAACCTGCCGTAACACTACCACCAGGGCTATTGATGTAAAGCATAATATCTTTTTCAGGATTTTCGCTGTCTAACAATAACAATTGAGCAACAATCAAATTAGCTACCATATCATCAATTGGTGTTCCCAAGAAGATAATACGCTCTCTTAATAATCTTGAAAAGATATCAAACGAACGTTCGCCACGACTTGATTGTTCGATTACTACAGGTACAAAGCTCATGTTTTATTTTCCTTTCTTATTTCATTATAGTATTTTAACTATTTTGTTTCTACTTATTTTTTAGCTTGAACGAATTCAACAGTATTTTTTTCCATCAAGAAATCTCTAACTTTATCATTCAATGCTTGTTGAGATAATGAAGTGAAGATTTCTGGATTTTTGCCTAATTGTTTCATCAAATCAGCTTGGTTCATACCATAAGCAGCACCAAGTTGAGATAATTTTTGAGTCAAATCTTTTGGTTCAAGTTTAATATTTTCAACTTTAGCGATTTGGTCAATTACTAAAGAATTTTTAATTCTTACTTTCGCATCTTCTTTAATTGTTTCTGAAAGATTTGTGTTACCTTGAGCTTTTTCAACAGCTTCCCAGCTCAAACCTTGAGCCATCAATCTTTGTTTATAATCGTTAGTCAAAGATTCAGCTTCTCTATCAATCATAGCTTGAGGAATTTCAACTGTTGCAGCATCAATAACTTTTTGGAAAACTGCATTTTCAGAATTTTGTCTATCACTATTTTCTTTTTGTGTATCTAAATATTTTTGAATATCAGCTTTGAATTCATCAACAGTTTTGAATGGACCAACCTTTTGAGCAAATTCGTCATTCAATTCAGGAACTTTTCTTTCTTTAATTTCGTTCAATTTAATTTTAAACACTGCTGGTTGACCTTTTAATTTTTCATCGTGGTATTCAGCAGGGAATGTCACGTTGATATCAAATTCTTCACCAATATTTTTGCCAACGATTTGTTCAGCAAAACCAGGAATAAAGTTTGAATGAGCTAAATCTAGCGGATAATTCTTACCTTCTCCACCTACGATTTTTTCGCCATTTACATATCCATCAAAGTCAATCACTGCAATATCAGAATCTTTAGTAACTCTGTCTACTACTAATTCTTGAGTTGCATATTGATTTAAAACATTTTGAAGAGCTTTATCAAAAGCATCAGCAGGAATTTCAGTGCTTTCTACTTCAACTTTCATATCTTTATAAGCACCTAATGTAACTTCTGGTCTTACTTCAACTTTAACTTCAGCAATCAAATCTTGACCAACTGTATAATCAAATTTTGTAATATTTGGCTGTGTAATAACATCTAAATCATTTTCTCTAATTGCTTCTGAAATAGCTTTTGGCATCAATGATTCCATAGCTTCTTGTTTAATTCTTTCAGTACCAACATGTCTTTCAACAACAGCACGAGGAGCTTTACCTCTTCTAAAACCGTCAACGTTAACATATTGAGCAATTCTTCTTGCTGCTTCATCATAAGCTTTTGCGGCATCTTTAGCCGGAATAACTAAATCTATTTTATAGATATTGTCATTTTCTTTCTCTACTGTAAATGTCATAATTTTCCCTTCGTTTATTTATAAATAGTATCTCTTATCCGAATTATATCTTAAAAAAGAATTTGTGCAAGTCCACCATTAATAGTATTTATTGGATTTTAACCAACTTGCCAAATGAAAATTTGTATGCTAACTTTAAACTATTATGGTTAGATTGATTAATGTAAAGAACGAAAAGTATGTAACTAAAGTTCTTAATGGGATATTAAAAATACAAGAAAAATGTACAATCATTAAAAACATTAATGAGCCACCTGAAGACCCTTGTCTTTATGCGATTTGGCACAAACACCACTTTTGCGTATATGGGCTACCTAGACGTAAAGAAGGCAAAGTTAACGTAATGATTAGTACATCATTAGACGGTCGAATTATTTCTTATTGCGTAAGAAACCTAGGCTTAAAAACAATCAGCGGTTCTGCAGAACGTAAAGGCGCAGTATCAGGTTCTATGCAAGTGCTTGAAGCTCTAAAAAACGGGGAATCGGCTGCAATCATGGTTGACGGGCCTCATGGACCACAATACAAAGTTAAAAATGGGATTATTAAACTTGCTAAACTATCTCAAGTGCCAATTATTCCTGTAACTTGGTATTCACCTCAATTCAATTTTGTTGAATTGCCAAGCTGGGACAAAATGACAAGTCCGCTATTATACACAAGATTAGTCAATGTGTATGGAGATCCTATTTATATACCTTCTGACATTGAGCAAGAAGATTTCCAAGTTTACAAAGACAAAATCGCAAATGCTCTTTTCGATTTGGATAAAAAAGCTCCAGCGATATACCAAGAGGTTAAACACGAAATACCATGGAAACTCAACCTAGACCAAAATTATCAGCGCTTCAACTAAATTCAGTTACAGGGAATGTGCAAGCTAATATTGAAAAAGTAACCAAACTCATTGCGGAAAACATTGAACCCAATGTGGATATTTTAGTATTGCCTGAAGTTTGGACAGTTGGCTGGGCGTGCGAGGAATTTACAGCTTCTGCGCAAAATATTTCTGATAGCTCTGTAATTAAATTTCTTTCAGAAATAGCAAAGAAATACAATACAAACATCCTCGGCGGAAGCTTTATTAGAAAAGATGATAATGGAAACTTATACAACAGTTGTCCTATCTTCAACAAAAAAGGTGAACTTGTAACCATTTATGATAAAAACCATCTTTATTCATACTGCGGTTGCACAGAAGGTTCTTACATTACTGCGGGTAGCAAAGGCGTTTTAATTGATATCGAAGGCGTTAAAACAGGCATAACCATCTGCTATGACATTCGTTTTCCTGAAATATTCAGGGAATATAGAAAAATGGGCGCTGATTTATTAGTTAATATGGCTGCATGGGGGATTTCAAAACCAATACCTTGGGAAACTTTAACTAGAGCAAGGGCAATAGAAAACCAAGCTTTTATGGTCGCCCTAACTCAATCAGGCAAAGTGGACGAAAAAACAACAAACATAGGTCATTCAAGAATTATAGATTATTTAGGTGAAACCGTAGCCGAAATAAAAGACCAAAAAGAAGGTTTTATGACTTATTCTTTTTCTTTTGATAAAATGAAAGAATACAGGGATGAGTGTACAATACTCAACGATATAAAAAATAAATATGAGGTGAAAGTTTTATGAAAAAACTTCTTATAACATTGCTAGCTTTATGCGCAGGGGTATCAGTTCAAGCTAAAACATTCAGCATTGAAAAATCTATTCAAGAATCAAATATAAACAAAGCTGGGATTTCTATTTCAGTAAGAAACGTAAATTCTGGAAAAATTTTATACGAACTTAATCCTCATACCCCAAGAATTCCAGCATCTACCCTGAAAGCAGTAACTTCAACAGTAGCACTTGATACATTGGGGGAAGATTTCAACTTCACTACATCACTATATAAAACAAAAGATAATGAACTGTTACTTAAATTGAGTGGCGACCCTCAATTTACAAAATCTGACTTGAATTCACTTTTAGAAACCGCAAGCGAAAAAAATATAGTCGACCCAAAAGCATTCTATATTGATGATTACGTAATGGACAGTGTAATTTGGGGTGAAGGCTGGCAGTGGGACGACGATTTAAACCCACTTATGCCAAAATTCAGCTCTTATAACATTGACCAGAACTTACTTACAGCAATTGTTGACCCTAAAACACAAGGAGCGCCTGCTAATATTCAACTAACAACTTTCTATCCAGTAACTTTCATGAACCTTGTTACTACAGGAAAAGAAAATGATATAACTTTTACTAGAAATAACCACATTTCACCAGATATTATTAATGTAAGCGGAGTTATCTCATCAAGACAAACTCAAAAAATTCCTGTGAATTCTCCTAAACGATATTTTTTAATCAAACTAGAAGAAGCAATTATCGAACATAAAATTGGCTATTATGGAGCTTTTCCTCAAAAAAAATTACCTCTTTCAAGCTTGAACTTGATTGAAGAAATAAAGCGTCCAATAAATATTGCACTAAATGATAGCTTGAAAAACAGCAGCAACCTTTCTGCAGAAACTTTGTTTAAAGTCGCAGGCGGTCATTTTGTAAAAAACACTGGTGCAATAAAAAATTCAATATTGATGTTTAACGAATATTGCAAAAAAAATAACCTTAAAAATGAAAATATAAAAATTGCAGATGGTAGCGGAGTTTCTAAAAACAACCTTATGACGGCAGATTTTATGACTAATTTTTTGGTATTACAAACAAAAAAAGAAAATTTTGAAAAATATTTAAATCTCTATCCAACTGCGGGCGAAGGGACTCTAAAAAATAGAATGCTTTATTTTAAAGATATTATTTTCGCAAAAACAGGAACATTAAGCGATGCTAGCGCTATTTGCGGATATATTAAAACAAGAGACGGAAACCTTGTGGTTTTTGATATTATGATTCAAGACGCAAAATCAAGTTCTTCTGACAAAAAAGCGACAGAAGAACAAATAATACGAGCAATTTACAATAAATATTAAACGGATACAGATAGGATATTATGGAAGGATTATGTATTACGAAGTTTATTTACGGAGTAAACGCCAACCAGAATCCCCGCCATCCCCGATAGAATTCCTCCGGTCAATGCCGATGCCGTTCTGGCTTTTGGAATATATTTGCGTACCAAATTATAATCTTTACCTAAATCGTTAGATTTTGATAATACTGAAAGTTTCTCATACATAAGGTTTGCCCTGTCTGACATAGCTCTACGGACTTTGTCCCATTGAACGCTGATTGCTTTACCTTTATCTGGCAAAGTTAGCATAGCTTCATCTCTAGCATTTCTAAAAGCTTCTCTAGCCATTCGGTACTGTTTAGCAGACGGTTCTACTGCCAATTGAACATCCGCAAATTTTCTCGCTGCATCTTTTAATTCCAAATTCAAATTAACATCTTTTGGATTCGCTAAAGCTTTCTCTTGTGCAACCTTTAAGTTATTCTTTAATTCATAATATTTGTTATCCTCTAAAGATTTCAAATAAAGGTTACGCTTAATTTTTACATCATCAACAAGATTTTTGTTGACAGGAATTTCGGAAATCATTTCATACCATTTTTTTGCATTTGGCGAAATTTCATCTTTCAATATTTTTTGCCCAGATGAAAAATAGATTTTTGACGCTGTTTTGAGATTTTCTAACGCTTCCTTTTCTGCAACAGAAGCATTTGTCATAGTTTCCTTTGAAAAAGTTCTCTCAAATGAATCCTCATTCTGCATTAACAGCCTCTCAAGTGAGTATTTTCTTGGCGCAACAGCATAACCTGCACCCAAGCCAACAAGAGCCGAAGCAGCACCAGATATCGACGGAGAGATATTTACCGCATTTTCCATACCACACTCCTATTTTCCTCAAAATAAACACTTTACCATTCCTATATAATTATGACTCATGTTTTAGATTTTTTGGATTGTTTTTTGGGTAAAATTTACAAGTCGTAACATTTTTTGAAAACCCCTTATATTGTGTTATATTGGACTAAAAGAGGAATTAATAATGGAACCGCTAATAAGCATAATCACACCCACACTTAATATAGTTGAAAACGGACACGCTGATGAATTCAATTTACTTGTTTCGTTACTTGAACTACAAACTTATCCACGAATTGAGCATATTGTTATTGATGGCGGTTCTACAGACGAAACAGTTGAATTGCTTAAAGATTACAAAAACAAAGGATATATCAACTTCTTTGCAGAAAAAGATTACGGCAAATTCAATGCCCTAAACAAAGGCGCTATGCACGCTAAAGGTAAATATGTCGCATTTATTAGTTGTGACGATTTTTACCACGATATTACTGGACTTTATGATGCTGTAAATACCCTTGAGGCAGAAAACGCAGATTTTCTATTTTCTCCCGCCTATTGCAGGCACCCTGAAGGTTATACATTCCTATTTATGCCAGCTATGTTGAATGCGTTCCAAGCTATGCCTTGTGCTAGACAAGGAATGGTTTTCAAACGTTCAATGCTGGAAGAAGAAAAATACTTTGATGAAAAATTCAGACTGATGTCAGATTTAGATTTCATCATCAGAATTTTGATGAAAAGACGCAAAGGCGTATTCTTTGACACTAATTTTGTCACATACAAATTAGGCGAAAAGACTTATGCTGACGAAGAACAATGCATCAATGAAACAAAATTAATTTTCCACAAAAACTTCCGTTCTTTGTATCCACTAAACGATGATACACTTGATCAAATGGCCAGATTATCACTTTTCCCAAAAGGGCTTTTAGATAAATTGGTAACCTACTTTGACCCTGCGGACAAAGACTTGTTCTACGAAAGATGTGACCAAATGCACCAAATAAGAATGGAACACTATAAAAACAACAAGTAATATTAACCAAATGTTTTGAATGAACCTTCAGTATTCTTTTCGATTACTTTAGATACAGCATCCATTTCTGTCTGGATAGCGTTGTGTTCTGTGTCTAATTGTTTCAATCTTAATTCAAGGTTTTTATCTTCAGCTTGAACTATTTCGATTTTTGCATTGATATCTTGAATAGCTTGGTCATACAAGTATTTTTCATGTTCATACTTGTTCATAGCATCGTCGAAAGCATCTTGATCTGTAATTACGCTTGTTGTTAGTGCATATTCTGCAAAAGTACCAGAGCCATCATCATTAGGAATACTAATTGATACAAATCTACCAGAAGAATCTCTTTCAACTAAACATCCACCAACAGCTTTGATTTCTTGAACTTTTGTATCACTTCCAATAGTATAGCAAGGAATATTTGTCAAAATATTACCGTTTTGATCTACATTATTTTGATTATTTTCTAAATCAGACAATTTATAGAAATATGGAACAAATTCACCAGTTGAAGAGTTTTGAACGTATCTAATAACCCATTCATCTGTGCCATACTTATCTGCTAATTGTTGACCCCAAGCAGCTTCTTCAGTCATAACGCCAGCAATTTCAGTACCAGAAAGTCCCGCTAATCTTGGATCATCTTCAACTTCTGGATAAGTTGTAATACTGTTGATTTGAGCTTGAGTTAAATATTGTGGAACAATTTCATCATTCCAAACTTCTTTATTGTATGTACCATCACCATTAGGTGTAACTAAAGTTACAGCATATTCGGGATCTGTTTGTGTACCATCCCATAAGCAAATTACCAAGTCATTTTCGGTAATACCTTGCAAAGTAGTCTGGTTACCATTATCATCTTCAGTATAGAAAGTACCTGCTGCATTGTCCTTATATACTCGAACTGCAGAACCATAGTTTGCGTCAAATTGGTAATATTCGAAATTTTCAATATCTTGTTGTGTACAAGGTGCTACTCCTGGTACTTTTTCAGTTTTTTCAACATAATACCCATTAGGATCTTGTATTACGGGATATGTAACACCGTTTATGTTAATTGAATTACCAACAACCGCAGTTGCATTGATTTCACCCAATCCTCGTATAGCTTGAGAGCCAACATAATATACTCCATTTTGTACGTTAACAACGTTTGTAGACGCAGCTACTGGAACATAATCATCTTGCCATTTTGAAAGATAGCTTAATGTATAAGAACCATCGTTTTGAGCAATCAAAGCTGTTACTTCATTTGTTAATGCTCCATCGTTGAATGTATAAACTGTTTTTGTAAAATTATCAACTGAAGGTGGAACTGGGACAGACATACCTAGCAAATCATTATAGTAATTTGCAGACTGGTTCGACAACGCTGTGCGTTGCTGATTTATTTGTTGGCCTTCGAACTCGACGTTATTACGACGAGCTGTTAAGCCTAAAAATCTAGCTTGTGACGCTGCCATTCCCATGACTGTCGACCTTTCCTTTCATCCTTTTGTGTCCTTACATCGTTTAACGACATATTTAGTTAATAACTTTAATATGACTACTCCTTTTGTTAAGTTTTTGTTACATATATAAACCTGTCGTAACAAGTTTTAAAATATTTGCACAAAAAGCTTTGTATGTAATATAATTTAAGAATAGATTACACATAAATTTTAAAAGGGATAAAGATGAGTGAACAAAGAATAGCTGTTGTAGGCTGCGGTATGTGGGGTAGAAATATTGTACGCAACTTTTACAACTTAAACGTATTAGACACGGTATGCGATATTGACGAAGAAAATCGCAAAAAAGTATTGGAACAATACCCTGGAGTTAAAGTAACAAAAGACTTTAATGAGATTATAAACAACAAAGATATCACGGCTGTTGCTATCGTAACACCTAGCCATACACACTTTAAATTGGTAAAAGCTGTTCTTGAAGCAGGCAAACACGTTTATGTAGAAAAACCTATCTCTACAGTTGCTCAAGAAGCTAGAGATTTGTCAGAACTAGCTCAAGAAAAAGGGCTTGTATTGATGGTTGGACACTTGTTATTATACCATCCTGCTGTTAACAGATTAAAAATGCTTATTGAAGATGGCGTATTAGGTAAAATTGTTTACGCTCAAAGCGACAGATTGAATGTTAACTATCACAAAAACGACAGAAGCGTTATGTGGGATTTAGCTCCACACGATGTGTCAATGATGAGCTACGTTATTGGCAAAGCTCCAAAACGTGTAATTTCAGCAATAGGCGCATCTTCTGACCAAAACGACATTATGGATATCACACACATCGGTATCGAATTTGAAGACGGAGTAACTGGTCATATTTCTGACAGTTGGATTACTCCAAGAAAGCACGTAACTCTTCTTGTTAGAGGTACTGAAAAGACAGCTATCTTGGATGATACTGTTCCTGAAAATAAACTTGTTGTTTTTGACAACTTTGCAAATAATACACAAAACATTACAACTCCAGACGTATTAGAAATCGAACCGCTTAAACTTGAATGTCAACACTTTATTAGCTGTTGTGAAACAGGCAAAAAAGCACGTTCTGACGGCGACAACGGATTTATGGTAACTCAAATCCTTGAAGAGGCTGAAAAAATAATGTTAGGTGAAAGAGTGAAAAAACTTGACGAAGTTAACTTTGCACTATCAAGAATGAAAAAGTAAAATACTAAAAAACAGTAAAAGAGGGAATTATAATGGATATCAAAAATAACACAGCTAATATCGTATCAATCAGCAGAGTTTTCATTGCATTCATAGCAATTGGATTATTATACACAGAAACAACTTCTGCTTATGTTTGGGCAACAGTTTTAACTATTATTGCATTTGCAATGGACGGAGTTGACGGCTACATCGCAAGAAAATACAATCAAGCTTCTGAACTTGGTTCTGTTTTAGATATTATGGGGGACAGAATCGTTGAAGCTTCATATTGGATTGCATTTGCCGTTTTTGGTTGGTTACCTATGATTTTCCCAATCATCTGTGTAACAAGAGCCTTCACTACAGATAGCATCAGAAGCGTTGCGCTTTCTAAAGGAATGACTGCTTTTGGTGACAAATCAATGCAAACTTCAGCTATCGGAAAATTCATTTGTTCTTCAAAATTTATGAGAATAAGCTATGCAGTAGCTAAAGTCGCAGCATTTGTTATATTAGTCGCAGCAAAAATTCCTGCACTAACACTTTCAGCACACGATACCTTGTACACAATCGGACTTGTACTAGCGTGGATTGCAATTATATTCTGTATAGTAAGAGCACTTCCTGTTGTAGCAGAAAGTGGCAAACTTTTTAAATAAGGTGAAATTGAATGGCAAGACTAAATATTGCATTGTACGAACCTGAAATTCCACAAAACACAGGAAATATCGCAAGACTTTGTGCTTGTACTGGAGCTTCTTTGTATTTGGTAGGCAAATTAGGATTTTCTCTTTCTAGCAAGTACACAAAGCGTGCAGGCCTAGATTATTGGGATAGTGTTGATTTGCACAAAGTTGAATCAATGGAAGAGTTGTTTAATGAAAATAAAAACGCAACTTTCTATTATTTAACAACTAAAACTACACGCAAATACACTGATGTCGAATTTAAAGACGGTGATTTTATTGTATTTGGTCCAGAATCAAGAGGATTGCCATCGCAATATGTAACAGATAAAAACGCAATTACAATTCCAATGAGAGAAGGTCAAAGAAGCCTTAATCTTTCAAATTCAGTTGCTATAGTAGCTTATGAGGTTATTAGACAAAATGGACTATGAACTTCCGCTTCGCAATGAAGCTTCGAACAAAGGTACTTTTGGTAAAGTATTAAACATAGCAGGCTCTGATTATATGCCAGGTGCTGCGTATTTATCCAGCGTAGCAGCGCTAACATCAGGTTGCGGTTATGTATTCTTGGCTAGCGAAGAACGTGTTATTAATGCTGTTTCAGCTCAAACTCAAAACGTAGTATTTTTACCACTTTCGGATTTAGAACAACACCTCAAAAACGCAGACGTACTACTAATTGGTTGCGGACTTTCGACATCAAAAAAAGCTGAAGCTATATTTAAAGACACCTTAAAACAGATGCCAAACATACCAACAGTAATTGATGCGGATGGATTAAATATTCTATCAGAATGGAGTAACCCAAAACTTCCTGAAAGATTGATTATTACACCTCATGTAAAGGAAGCTTCAAGATTATTAGACGTCAACGTAGACAGAATTATCACAAATATGGAATTCTTTGCAAAAGAACTCTCTCAAAAGTTCAATTGCACAACGGTACTAAAATCAAGCGAAACTGTAGTTTGCTCAAAAGATTTAGAGATTTATAACAACACAAAACGAAATAGCGCTTTAGCAAAAGCTGGAAGCGGAGATGTCCTTGCAGGAATTATTGCGGGACTACTTGCACAAGGTTTAGATGAATTTAACGCTGCAAAAACAGGTGTACATATTCACAGACTTGCAGGGGAATACGCAAAAAATGACCTGACTGAATTTGCAGTTCTTGCAAATGATCAAATCAGGTACATTTCTAATGCTTTCAAAAAATTATTAAATTAGATTTATTAGCAAATATAGTTGATGCTATCTTCTGGAACGATATCTGCTTTAGGAGCTGCTTTAACCATTTCAATAGGTGATTTTGCAATCTTGAAAGATGCAACTCTACCTGCAAAAGTATCTCTATCGCAAACAAACTGAACATCTCTCATCATTCTGTTTGCTTTAATTTCATTTACAGTACCTTTTAAATTTGAACTAGCAGAAACGAATTCCAAAGCTTTGTTAATTTTGTTTGGGGTAATACCATTAATCATTTTTTTCTCCTTAAAATTATTTATGGGGTAACATTTTGCAATTTGGTTATATTATATTTATAGCGCTAAAAAATTTAAATTGCTAATTTACCCGAAATTCTTAACAAATGTTAATGTAACACTTAACAATTAATTAGCAATTAGTAACTTTACCTAGCACAACACGGCTATTTGCACCAGTACATTCTGGCAGGTTATTCGGAATATTATAGTAATTACAGTATCCCAAAAGCGCAAACGCCATTACTTCTTTAAAATTATTTGAAATTCCATAAGCCTCATGTGTTTTTAAATCCACATGTTTTGGCAAGTAATGTCGTAAATATTTCATTAAAGTTGGGTTGTAAGCTCCTCCGCCACCAACAACGACTTCATTTATATCAATATCAGGGTATACAAACCTTTCATAAGCTTGAGCAATAGATTTTGCTGTAAGCGCAGTCAAAGTAGCTATTATGTCATTATAATCTTTTGGCGCAAAACGTAGAGCGTTCTCAACATAATCTGAAGAAAAATATTCCCTGCCTGTAGTTTTCGGAGGATTTTTAAAATAATATTCATCTTGCAATAGACATTCTAACCAGCTTTCAGAAATAGTACCTTTGTTTGCAACTTCTCCATCCTTATCAAAAGGTTGAGAGAAGAATTTACGCATACAGTAGTCAATCATCATATTGCCAGGACCAGTATCAAACCCAAAAGTTGCATTTTCTCTTGATACAACTGTTACATTTGAAATCCCGCCAATATTCTGTATACAGAAATTTTTCTTATAAGGCTTAAACCATTTTTCATCAGCAAAACAAACAAGAGGAGCACCCTCACCACCATTTGCTATATCAGATTCTCTAAAATTTGAAATTGTTAAACATTTAGTTTCTCTTGCGATAACAGAACTTTCACCAATTTGTAAAGTACTTTTTAAAGATATACCATCTAATTTTTCATTAAACGGGAAATGGTATATTGTCTGTCCATGACTTGAAATAAAATCAGGTTTACCATGTTCTGATATCAAAATATTAGCGGCATCAGCAAAACACTTACCAACAGCAAAATTCATCTGACACAAATCTTTTATAGAAGCTTCACCATTGAATAACTGAAACAATTTCGATTGGATGTGTTCAGGATATTTGTAATTAATCCCTTGAATCAGTTCACAACTCATATCAGGATTAACAACACAAAGACCGGCATCTATACTATCACAAGATGTTCCGGACATTAACGCTATTATCTTTTTTGATTCTAAATCTATCATTTAATAATTTTATAATAAGTTTAACAACTTCGCAAATTATAAACCATCAGTTACAATACAATCTGTCTCAAAACCACAAATCTCTACTCTAAAACTTCTATCAACTATTCTTAAATCTCTCAATCGTCCCAATTTTTAATCTAAAAAAACAATATCCCTAATCTTTTTCTTTTCCAGTCTTAACACCTCAATAGGACTTTTTGCCATCACCTCTTTTTCTTACTGTCCTTACTAACTATTCCCGCTGCCTAATTTCTTAAGCTTCCTCCAGTTATCTCATCCGGTAGTCGTACTATTAAATCAATTACTTCTCTTTCTTTTTTTCCTTTTGTGAACTCTTCCCTGTCCACTCTTTTAATGTAACTTTAAGTTAAAAGTTTGACAAGTAACATTTTTTTAAATAATTTTTACAATTGACCATGCCCCTTGTATTAATCAACAAAAATTCAACTTCTTAAATCTTAATGAAGAAAATTTAATATATTTACGTAAATTTTCTGCCAAATTTTTGTTGACAACTTAAAATTATATTAAAAAAAGTTTTAGAAAAAACGGCATGCCATTATTTTTAAGTAAAACTTGCACTATCACACGATTTTAGGACAAACTTCAATGAAAGAATTTATAAAAAACAACAAAGTTACATACAATTTAATGTCATTTACAGCCTTCAAAACTTTATTAATTTTTTCATTATTAATTGAAGCCCCTCGTTCGTACGAAGATATTATAAATTATTTTCAAAACCACGATTTTATAAACGAAAAAATCTCAATAGATACTATTAGAGTTTATATAAACTCTTTAAAAAGAGCTGGATGTATCATTACAAAAACAAAACGAGCTGAAGGTTCAAAATTTGTACTGCAATCACACCCATTTGAACTAACAATTAACGACGAACAAATTCTAGCATTATCAAAAGCTTACAAAGCAATAGCAAAAACTTTAGATATTACAGAATTGGTTTTGTTTGAAAAATTTTTGAGAAACATATCTAATAACATAAACAACCCAAAACTTGCTGATACACTAAATAATATATCAATCATTTCAGGAATAAATCTAAATTTATTAGAAGATTTGCTGGCATGTTGCAGACGAAAAAATCAAATTTCATTAACATATAATTCTCCACGTTCACAGAAAAAAGTTTTAGAAATTATTTGTGACAAAATCGGTTTTGAAAACGGGAAACTTTATCTATACGGCACTAGCTTAAACTATAAACAAGCAACTTACTTATCTATTTATAGGATTATATGTATTAACGAAATTAAATTAATAAAAGATGAAAACATTATTATTGAAGACATAAAAATAAAGTATGAAATTAAAGCAAACTCTTTAGAATTACAACTCAAAGAATACGAAAAGTTATTATCTACAGAAGATTCAAAAACAACAATAGAAGCATGCCACTCAAACAAATTTATGCTAATTCAAAGAATTTTATCTTTTGGTAGTGCGTGCACTGTTATCGAACCCAAAAATTTCAGAGCAGAAATTATTGAAACACTAAAAGAAATGAGAGCAGGGTACTAACATGAAAAAATTAAGTGAAAAATACAACGAAGCATGCTTAAAAATATTTGATATGTTAAAACTTTTGTCAAAGGGTTCAGCACATTATAACGATATGATAAAACTATTTGATAACGAAGACTTGAGTGCAGGCGCAACTGCACCTGTTATACTCAATAAATATCTAAATACATTGAAAATCTTCGGAATAAATGTGTATAAAACAAAAAACATTTATTACCTACAAAACTCTTTTTTTTCTATTGATTTTTCTAAAAGTGAAATAGAACTTTTGAAAAAATTAAAAAATTATTCATCAAAAATAACAAACAAAAAACAAAAAGCTGAATTCAATAATTTTCTAAATGAAATTGAATTGCGATTAACAAATTCCACAAGAGAACTTTTAGAAAAAGATGAACTAATTGATAAAAATGAATTAGAAAATTATATTGCTAAACACAAAGAGCTAATAGAAATTTGCGAAAATAACTCCTCTACAAACTCCAAATTAGAAGTTAGCTTTTCTGTCGGCAACAAAACCCACAAAGTAATTTGCACCCCAAATGAGATAAATTATTCAAATGGGAAAGCCTATTTTTCAGCATACAACCACATTAGCAGACAAACTTTCGAAATTCCATTTGATAGAATAAGAGAAATAAAACAACTCCCAACAATTTCTCAATCCAATCACTTCCCAGCTACAGTTGTATTCCAAATCAAAGGTACTCTTGCAAAATCCTATCAGCTTAAAGAAGGCGAAATTTCCGATGGCAAAATTGATAATGAAGGCTGGCTAACAATAATTAATTCTAACGAAAACATTGATTCTTTATTAACTAGATTAATGAGATACAACACAAACTGCAGAGTCGTTTCACCAAAACACATCAAAGAGAGAATGATTAATTTAATTGATAACACATTGAAAAATTACTTGTAAAAATTTTGTTAAGCCTGTTTTTTATGCTAACATTTAAGTATGACTACACAACAATATGTTCCTCTTCACGTCCACAGTGAATATTCACTATTGGATGGCGCTATAAGGGTAAAAGATTTAATTAAATTTGCAAAAGAAAACAACATGCCTGCGGTCGCATTAACAGACCACGGTGTTATGTATGGTGACATGGAGCTATACGAAGAAGCCCATGAAAGTAGTGTAAAGCCAATACTAGGATGCGAATTTTATGTTCACAACGGAGATATTACAGAAAGGGACAAAAACAACAACCCTTGTTATCACTTGGTATTGCTAGCAAAAAACAAAGAAGGTTATGCAAATATAATTAAACTTACATCTATTGCTTGGTGTCAAGGACAATATTTTCACCCTCGTATCAATTTAGAATTAATAAAAAAACATCACGAAGGACTAATCTGTTTATCAGCATGTTTAGGTGGAGAAGTTTTGCAATGGCTTTTGAAAGGCAATAAAGAAAAAGCTATTGAAACAGCAAAGACTTATAAAGAAATTTTTGGAGAAGATTATTACATAGAACTCCAAGACCACGGATTGGACGAACAAAAACGAACTAACCCCGAACTTATCCAAATCGCAAAAGATTTAGATATAAAAATGGTTATCACTAATGACTCGCATTATTTAACAAAAGATGATGCAGATATGCACGACACTTTGTTATGTATGCAAACAAACAGTGATAAAGCAGACCCAAATCGTTTTCATTTTCCAAACAACGAATTTTACATAAAAACCGTTGACCAATTAAGAGCTTCTTTCAACTGGATGGACGAAGATTTATTTAATGACTGCATTGCAAACACAGTAAAAATAGCAGACAAATGTCATTTAACTATAGAAAGAAACAGCCCTCTACCAGATTACAAAGTTCCAACAGGTCACACAACAGAATCTTACTTTGAGCATTTAGTTTACGAAGGGGCAAAAAAAAGATACGGAGAGATTTCACCAGAATTAAAAGAACGTATTGATTACGAAATAAGCATTATCGAAAAAATGGGATTTTCAGCATATTTCTTAATCACATGGGACTTTATTCACTACGCAAAAACGCACGGGATTCCTGTAGGTCCAGGTCGTGGATCTGCTGCGGGTTCAGTTGTAGCTTATGCGCTAGAAATCACAGACCTTGACCCAATCAAACACAAACTGTTGTTCGAAAGGTTTTTGAACCCAGAACGTTTCACCATGCCCGATGTCGACATCGACTTTTGTATTGAACGTAGAGGCGAGGTTATTGACTACGTAACTCAAAAATACGGTGAAGATAAAGTTTGCCAAATCATTACATTTGGAACTTACGCAGCAAAGGCAGCTTTTAAAGGTGTTGCACGTATTTTGAAAGTTCCTTTTTCTGAAAGTAACAGACTTGCAGGATTAATTGACCCTGCAATTGAACTTGCACAGACAGTAAACCCAAAAGCAAAAACTTTGAAAGATGCAATGGAAGTTGACGGCTCTGAATTAAAAACGCTTTATAATAGCGGAGAAACAGTTCCTGTTGGCGACCCTGCAGATGGCAAAACAGTAGAAATCAGAAGAATTATTGATTTATCAATAGGTATTGAGGGTTTAAAGAACAATACTGGTACTCACGCAGCAGGTGTAATTATTGCTCCAAAACCATTAGACCAAATTTTGCCTGTTAGACCATCAAAAGATGGTATTGTTCAAACAGGTTATCCACCGCATGCGGCAACAGAATTCTTAAACCTGTTGAAGATGGACTTTTTGGGCCTACGAAACCTAACAACAATATACAAAACTGTTGATTTGGTAAAGCAACAGCAAGGAATTGATGTTGATATCAACAATATTCCATTAGACGACAAACCAGTATATGACATGCTTATGACTGGTGATACCGACGGGGTATTCCAGCTTGAATCACAAGGTATGAAAAACCTTGTAAAAAGACTTAAGCCTGACGTTTTTGAAGATTTAGGTGCATTGGTAGCGTTATTCCGTCCAGGTCCATTGGATTCTGGGATGGTAGACGATTTCGTTGAACGTAAACACGGACGTCAACAAATCACTTACGCCCACCCTTTACTTGAACCGTTATTGAAAGATACTTACGGTACAATTGTTTACCAAGAGCAAATCATGCAAGTTTTCCAAGTACTGGCAGATTATTCATTGGGACAAGCGGACCAAGTTCGTCGTATGATGGGTAAAAAGAAAGTCGATGAAATGGAAAAACAAAAAGGAATTTTCATCGAACGTTCAGCTCAACACGGCATGTCTTCAAATGATGCAGAAGCTTTATTCAACCAAATCTTAAGTTTCGCATCATACTGTTTTAACAGATCTCACTCTGCAGCATACGCATTTGTTGCTTATCAAACTGCATACTTAAAATGTCATTATCCTGTAGAGTATTTATCAGCTTTATTATCAAGCGTATCAAGCGATCAAGAAAAAACACAGTTATACATTGAAGAAGCCTTGAAAAAAGGAATAAAAGTTCTACCGCCAGACATAAATTGTTCTATGGCAACATTCACTCCAGACAATGGCGACATTCGTTTTGGTTTGGCGTCAATTAAACAAGTTGGTGAAGCAGTAATTGAAGAAATTATAAAAGAAAGAGATGCTAACGGTCCTTTCAAATCAATTTACGATTATATAAAACGATTAGACACAAAATGCTCAAACAAAAAGACATTAGAAGGTTTGATAAAATCAGGTGCTTTTTCAAATATTGAAAAGAGCAGAAGACAATTATGGGAAAATATTGAATACATAACTTCAACAGCATCAAAAGAGGCAAAAGCAAAAGAATCAGGACAAGGTAGTTTGTTCGATTTATTAGGAGATACAACAGCAATTGATGATGCTAAATTCCAATTGGCAGGTTCTGATGAAGAATATGAACAACGTCAAATTCAATTATTTGAAAAAGAATTTTTAGGATTTTACGTAACAAGCCATCCATTATCAACAATTCGTGACAAGTTGCCATTTTTAATGACTCACAAAATTTCAGAAATACCAGAACAAAAGAACGACAAAGTTGTTACAATTTGTGGTTTAATTACTGCTGCTCGTCAAATTCCAACTAAAAAAGACCCGACAAAATTTATGAAATTTGTGACAGTTGAAGATTTGACTGGCAAAATAGATTTAATATGTTTCAATAACAAACTAGCAGATTATGGAAGTTTCTTGGACGTTGAGCAGAGGGCAATTATATCAGGCAAGGTTAGTCGTAGAAACGAAGAAGAACCACCAATAATACTTATAGACACAGTAAAACCAGTAGATAATGCAAACATCTTCACATTAGAATTTGTTGATGACTTCAAATTTGAGGAATTAGTTTATCTAAAGAATTTAATGTGCGAACATGCTGGTTCTGATCCATTAATGATAAAAGTTCATGACGATACAGGAACAGTGAAAGTATTAACTGCATCCATGTTTTGGGTAAACACAAACAACACATTAGTAAACACTTTAAAGAACAAATTTGGCGACAGAATAAAGATAAACATTCGTTCTTTAGACAGCAAAGACCCTGATAAAGAAGCGGTTGCGGTATAAAAGAAACTTTTTTCAAAAAAAATTAAAAAAAGTGCTTGCATTTTAAAAATGTTTATGTAAGAATAAAGAAGTACCCAATGCGGGGGTAATTCAGTGGTAGAATGCCTCCTTGCCAAGGAGGATGTCGCGAGTTCGAGCCTCGTCTCCCGCTCCATAAAGAAGACTCATCATTAGATGGGTCTTTTTTATTATCTATAATCACTCAATCTTTTATGGTAATATTAGGGAAAAGGGGTTAGGTATGATTTGTGAAAAATGTCAAAAGGAAATAAGCGATAACGCAATTTTTTGTACTAATTGTGGGTACAAACTAAAAAGAAATAATTTCTTAAAAAGTATAATGATTTCTTGCGTACTTATGATTGCGATATTCATAACAGTTGCAAGCATCGTAATTCCAACGACTCCTGAATATGCAATATACAAAGCTTTTACGTCAATAAAAGCAAATGACTACGATGAAGCAACAAAATACATAAATATCGACAAAATTATAAACAACAGAGTGAGTGCAATTACGGAAGAAATGTATTCATCTCCTGAATTAAAAGACAATCCGTTTGCAGGATTAGCATACGTTTTTATAGACACAATGGCTGAAAAATTAAAAACAACAATCAAAAACACATTCAGGAACGTTGTCCTTAATCGAAACAACGGATTTAAAGATATTTCAGAAATCAAACTTATATATTTCTTAACTGTAAAATCTCACGGGGATTTAACATTAACGAAATATAGAAACACTTATGGAGAAACCGTTTTTACATTTTCAGACAATGATGAATTTGACCCAGTATACATATTTTTAGACAACTCAACAAAAAATCATTGGGAAATCATAGACATCACAGGATATAATTTTTGGGAAAATTATTTAGAAGATTAAATTTAACCTAAATCAGCAACCGTATCAAACCAGTTTCTGTTTAGTAATTGGAAGTTAGCGACATAATCATCAACGCACTCCCTAAATTTTGTTGCTTCAAATTGACCTGCCAAATCCGCATCATTTTCCATAGATAAAGAGGCATGGCCTTTATGATTTATTAGCCCCTTTTCATCAAATACTGTCTTTGCGTAATTACTCATCTCATGATTATACTTTTCAGCTTTTTTGTAATCATCAGTATCAGGAAGAATTTTAGCGAATTTCTTCTCTATAAAATCATAAAATTTAATAGATGCAGGATTATTTGATTTCAAATCATTCAAACCTGCAAGATGAATATTTGCATGCTGAGTAAAAACATGCTCACATTCATGACCCAATCTAAAAGTCAAAAGATTTCTATTTGGAACTTTCCAAAGATTTATACCAACATAACTATTATCACGAGGAGCAAGCCCTCCTGCTTGAAATTTGTAGCGAACATTTTCAAAAGCTTTAGAATTTGTATTAAACAACAATGGAGGCTCCACGCCCTTTAGTCCACGTTCTTTTACAATATTTTGATAAGATGAACGTAAAAAATCTTCAGTTCTTAATAATACTGATTGAAAATATGGATTTGTAATATCCATATCCACATTAGCTGAACTTTCAATATTCTTTAGAATCATTTCGCCATCTTCAGTCATTGTTGATTTTATATTTAAAGAAGATTTCTGATAAGAATCCGAATTTTTCAACTGCAAAACTTCTTGTTGTACATCAAAACCGCCATCCTTATTAGCTGTCTTCTTGACTCTTGCAACTGTTTGGTAAACTTTATCATAGTCTTCAGGTTTGTCATATCCTGTCCATTTCTTAAATTGTTTTGGAGACCAAGATTTTGCTACAGTTTCATCCATTTTGAAAACTTCAGAATAAGTATGACTATCTTCAATTAAATGACCATTTTTATCAAGTGTTTGTATCGTATATTTTTTTGCTTTTGAATCATAAAACATATCACAAAGAGTTTTAGAGCCAGGTGAAGCAAATTGTGCAGATTCTGTGCGAGAAATACGAATAGTACGAGTAGTACCATCAGATGAAACCCTTTGACTAGCAATATTAGCACCATTTTTATCTTTATAAATATAAAAATCAACTTTCAAGCCATTTTTCTTTTCACCTGAAATTTTAATAGTCTTTACACCTAAATCTGAAACACCTATTTCAGTTCTATCTAAATATTTCCACCCAGTTATTTTTTTAGAATTTTTCATTCCTTTTGCAACAGCTTTAGCAACTGTCAAACCAGCTTTAATCATAATAACCCCTTTAAATTTCCCCGTTATAATAATAAAAACTTTTTGGCTTATAAATTTTACAAAAAAGAGGGAATTGTAAATCATTTTTAATAAATAATATTAATTGAGTCATGTTTTAAGTAGACTGAAAATATAGTAAAGAGAGTAGTCACTTTAGATGGGGTATAGATATGAAAAGATTTATTAGTGCAATGTTGGCACTACTCATGACATTTAGTTGCTCTGGCGTAGTTTTTGCGGCAGCTCAAATGCCACAAGCAAGACAACTACAGGCAGCTCCAAATGCGAAAACTGTTGAACTAGCATTCGTTTTTGACGGACCTTCTGACAAAAACGCAGAAGTTCTTGGAACTTTCCAAAAAACAATAGCTCGTTCTTTATTGCCTGATTTTAAGGCAGAATTTCCAAAAGATCTGATTTTCACAGGCGACTGGACAGAACAAGGTTCAGCTAATGCCTCTGAAAAAGCTCTTAAATCAAGAGCTATGACAGTAATTTCACTAGGTTATATGTCTAGCGTTTACTTGTCAGAAAAGAAAAACAAAACAAAATTTGTTATCACAATCGACGATTACGGTTTGAGAGATTTCGGAAGCCAAGCTTTCTTCAACCCTCTTAAACAATCTGTTAACGACTTTATTTTGTTCAAAACATTAGTTCCAACTCAACACAAAACTGCAATTTTGATGAACGAAAGTTTCTACAAAACACATTCTGATTGGAACACAATCATTAAAAACAAATTTAAAGAAAAAAATTGCGACTTGGATTTCGTAGTAATCCCTGTTAGCAACAAAAATTTGACTGCATCATTAAATAAAATTCCAGCAGATGCTGACTCTGTATTTGTAACTCCAATGTTTAACTTGTCAGTTGAACAAAGAAAAGAATTATACAAATACATCAATGACAAAAAACTTCCATCATTCTCATCAGTTGGTGATGAAGATGTTGCACTAGGCGCATTGTTAGGAACTTCAACTCCTGACTCTGATAGAAAAATTGCAGAAGCTACATCTTTCAACATCCACGGAGTTTTACACGGAAGCGCAGTTAAGAATGAAAAAATTCCATTCTTTGATGACAAAGTTATTTTCTACAACAAAGATACAGGCGAAGCTCTAGGATACTCTGCGCCATTAAGATTGTTAAATAACGCAACTGTTATTTCTAGCAAACCTGTACCTAAATATGATTTATCTTATGTTTTCAACACTCTTGAAGAAAGCAACTTGGATATCATCAGAAAGAAATATCTAGTTGATGCAGCTAGACGTGCTACAACTTCAGCTTACTTGAGATATCTACCAACTTTGAGATTAGATTTAGGATTCCAAAGATACAACAGCGATTACGCTGAATCTTACTCAAACGTACCTACTCGTGTTGGTCAATTCACAGTAGCTATGGACCAAGTAATCTACTCACCAGATTTGGTTACAAACATCATTGTTAAACATAAAAAATTAAAATTTGACAAAGCAGAAAAAGTACTTACTGAACAAACTATCGGACTTAACGCAGGTTTCTTATACATTGATACTTTGATGTTAGAAAACATGATTAAAGTTCAAGAAGAATTCGTAAAAGAAACTCGTGAAAACTTGGCTATTGCCCGTGTTCGTTCAAAAACTGGACACTGCGGAACTGAAGAAGTTCTACGCTGGGCTGGTGAAGTTTCTGAAGCAGAGAAAAAACTTCTTAACATGAAAGCTGATTACGACAACGTAAGAATTCAAATCAACAAATTGTTATACAAAGACCAAAAAGAAAAATTTGAATTCGCACCACTTAAAGCGGATGACCCAGCATTCTACACTTCAGACTTACACGTAATCGACCACGTAAGAACACCTGAAAAATTAGCTAAATTTACAGATATGTTAGTTGAAGAAGCAATTTATCTTGCTCCAGAAACAACAAAACTTAAAGCAGCTATTGCAATGAAAAAAGCTGAAATCAGCAACTACGCACAAAAATTTGTATTACCAAGTGCAAAATTGTCATTAGAATACACAACTCAATTCGATAGACAACTACCTTACGAAACTGAAGGTAACTTGCAAATGGCTTCAACATACCAACAAACTCAAGGTATGTTGGGTTCACCTTGGTTGAACCTTGATAAAAACTACGGTAGAGTATTCATTGCCGCTCAATGGAAACCTATCGAAGGTGGTACAAAAATTGCTGAAATCGCAAGATGTAAAGCTGAATTAAACCAACTTTACGCTTATTTGGAACAAGTTAACACTGAAATCGAAATGCACGTTCGTGAAGTTGTTAACAGAGCTATCGCAAAATACTTTATTATCGAAAAATCTTACAAAGCTATGTTTGCAGAAGCTGAAAACTACCAAATGGTTAAAGCAAAATACTTAAGAGGAGAAGCTCCTATCGTTCAATTAGCAGATGCTCAAAAACTTTACTTCAGCGCTAAAATTGATGCGATGAACTCTCAATACGATTTCTTCAAAGAATTGATTTGGGTTCAAAGAGGTTTAGTATCTGTAAACTGGACAAAAGCTTCTGACGAAGCTAAAGCATGGGTTAAGAAAATTCCTGAAATATTACCTGCTGAAAAAGACTTCTCTTTATAGAGAACAAATCGAGATAATTAAAAACTCCTCGTTATAAAACGAGGAGTTTTTTTTTAATCTATTATAATAAAAAACATTTGACGAGTTAAATCAAGCTCATTATCGCTAACCTCTTTTTCAAAAACAAATCCTTTTTTGCACACATTCTATAAGCGACCCAAACAACCTTGGCTAGTATTGATAATTTATTTACCTCTCATTATCAAAAAAGGAGGTTATAACAAAATATAAAAAGATATCATTACTAGATATTTTTTAGTAACATTAAAGTAGTGGCAAAAACAAATTACCACTACCTTAATTTAACAACATATATTTATAATGTAGAATACCAATCTTGTAAGGCTTTTCTTTTCACTTTTCTTGTAGAAGTTTTTTGAAGTTCTTCTCTATGCAAAACAACAACTGTTGGAGCTTTATAAGGCGCTAGATTTGCAGAACTTAAAGTTTTAACTTCTTCTTCTAATATCTTTTGTAATTCTTCATCAGTTTTATTAGCAATGTCATCCGCTGGAACTATTACAGCACCAACTTCTTCAGTACCTGCTTTGTTACCAGACTTAATTTGAACAGACATTACACAAACTTCCTTGATAAGTTTTGAAGTTTCTAAAACTGCTTCAACTTCTTCTGGGAAAATCTTTTTACCACCACCAAGAACAATCATATTCTTAATTCTACCAGTGATTTTTATATAACCTTGCCTGTCTATTTCACCAATATCTCCAGTATGGAACCACCCATCCTCATCAATAACTTCTGCCGTCATTTCAGGTTTACCCCAATAACCTTGCATTAAGTTAGTTCCAGCAGCAAGAATTTCACCATTATCAGCTAACTTCACTTTTACTGATGGCAAAGGTTTTCCTACAGTTCCTATTTTGTTGTTACCATAATAGTTCGTTGAAATTGTAGGACTTGTTTCTGTTAAACCATACCCTTGAAAAACTGGAACACCAATTCTATCGAAAAATTCGGCAATTTCAACTTCTAAAGGAGCTCCGCCAGACACAAAGCATTCAAACTTTCCACCCAAACCATCTATTATTGATTTAAACATTAACCTACGAACACATCTTGGCATAAATTTTGCAACTGTATACATAATATCAAATATTTTCTTTGCGTTAGCAGGAAGTTTGTTTATTTGTTTGTCTATACTATTTTTAAGCATTTTAGCAACTAACGGAACAACAATCATATTAGTAATTTGTTTTTCTTTCATTACTGTTGTTAATTCTTTTGGATTTAAACTTTTTATATAAACAACTTTAGCGCCCATATAAAGCATTCCAAAGAAGCCAACATTCAACTCTAACAAGTGATTTATAGGCAAAATTGAAAGCAAAGTATTATCGTGTGAGAGTTTCAAAATACTTTCAAAATCTCTTAATTGAGAATAGATATTACCAAAACTTGTCATAACTCCTTTTGGATTACCTGTAGTGCCTGAAGTATAAACAATTAACGCAGTTTCATCTAAAGAGCGAGGTCTACCCAAATCTTTATCCACATCAGATTCTAATGTTGATACTCGTGGATACGATATTTCTGCATTATTTGCGCCATCAATATTTACCACCTCGTCATCAAGAACAAATATTTTTTCTATTGAGGATACATTATTTTTAACTTCAATAGCATGTTCTAAATAATGGCTTGAGCATAACAAAAATCTAGGGTTGCAATCATTCAAGATATGAGTATGTTCTGGCACAGTTAATTTGACATCTAAAGGTACAGTAATAGCACCAGTTTGAATTGATGCAAACATTCCAACACCAAATTCAGGACGAGATTCACAAATAATAGCAATTCTATCTTCCCTTTGAACATTCTCAAACTCTATCAGATAATTTGCAAACTTTTTCGATCTTCTAGACAAATCAATATAAGTAATAGCATCATAGCCATCCTTTGTTTTTAAAGACAACGCCTCAACTTGCCCATACAAATCACCTTTTTCTTGCATTAAATCGAGGAAGTTGTTATGAAATTTTTGAGGGATATTATATCTAACACGTCTATCAAGAGCTTTTTTCATAAAATTAACTCTTGTTTGAAGCTCATGAGCAATCTCTTTTTCATCTCGCTGCAACTCTTTAACAGGTTGACCAAACTGGATTGTTATTGAATTAAACAATTTTGGTAAAATTCTTGTTCTACCCCAAGCTTCAAAACCACCAGAAATAGCAAACGGAACTATTGCACAATCTGCGTATTGAGCCATTAACCCAACACCACGATTGAACTTACAAACATCACCATCTGGTGTAAATTTACCTTCAGGGAAAATAATAACAGCTTCACCGTTTTGCAATTTTTTCACTGCAGCTTCAATAGCCTCAACACCTTTTCCAAACTTCAACGGTAAAACATTAAAATATTTCAATAAGTGTTTAATTATAGGCATCTGAAAAGCCACAGGCCCCGTAACAAACCATAACTGTCTATGAGTTGCCATTTGGATAATAAAAGGATCAAGATGACCAGTATGATTACCTGCAAGGATTATTTTACCTTTTTTAGGAATATTTTCTAATCCTTCAACCTTATACTTAAATAACATCAAAAACAAATGTCCGAAAGTAGCTTTCAATAAAAAATATCTGAATGATTTATCAAAAATTAATACGCAAAAAGCAAAGACAAAAGATAACAAGGCAATAGCCTTAAACACATTCAAAGGATTAACAAATTCAATAGTAAAAGCCACCAACAATGTACCAATTAAAAAACTAAATGTTGAAAGCGTTAATTGTAAACCAAAAATTTTACCCCTAACCATATCTGGCACAATTTTTTGCAAGATGGTATCTAACATTACAACAACTATTGCATCAGCAATCCCAATCGGAATAAGCCACATCCAAGCCGATTGAACACTTTTACACAAAGGCGCTGTTACTAACGCTAAACATAGAACTAAAAAGCTTGTTGCCAACAAATGCGGTACTCGCATAATTCTTGAAAAATACAATGTAAAAATCATACCAACAAGAATACCAACACCCAATATTGTTCTTAAATAAGTTAAATCAGAAAATGCCAATCCATAAAAATCAGTAATTAAAGCATTCAAACTATTCGAAAATACCGCAACAATGAATTGTAAACCAATTGATAAACCAACTAAATATAAAGCTTTTTTATGAGATTTTAAATAACCAAAAGCCTTTCTAAAGCCTGAATTTTCACTAGATAAATCAGTTACCTGCGGGAATTTAAAATTAATAAACCTTACCGCAGTTGCAGCAATTAAATACATACACGCTATTAAAATAAAAGCCCCTTCTTCAAAAACCTCTAGCATTTTATAAGCCGTTAGCGCACCAAATAACAAAGCCAAAGCACCAACAGAAGAACTTAATGCGTTTGCAAATTTCAATTGAGAACTTTCAACAAGGTTCGGAATAGAAGACATCTTTGCTGGATAAAAGAAAGCCGCCCCAAAACCTAAACTAAACGCCGTAACATATATCATTACTGGATTTATACTTCCCAAAAATAATGCAAAAATTAAGACAACTACAGCTCTGTATAAACAACTTATTGTCAAAATAGCTTTTCTTGAATATTTATCACACATAACCCCTGAAAAAGGGCTAACCAAAAATTGAGGCAACATAAATGCAAAAAATGTAATCGCTATGGATTTTCCAACAACGCCAAAATTTTGCAACAACATCGCAATAAGCAAAAACTGGACAGAAGCATCTGCAAAATGAGAAAACAACTGTCCGAAAAATAACTTGTCAAATTCAATATTATTTAATATCCCAATTCTTAAATTTTTCATACCCAAACCCTCTCTAACATATTCATATATTAGCATTTTTTCAAAAACTTATCCAAATATTAAAAAGAGGTTATATTTCTATAACCTCTTTATTTTTATATAACTTCGATTTTTATTAGTTTTGAAACATCCTCTGCTATTAATTCTTTAGTCAAGCGATAACGTTCATACAATTGAGCTAACGGAACTCTGTCCGTAAATTCTTTTTTAGCTCCATAATTCAAGACTTTCATATCACTTTGTGAATAAAATCTTGAAATTTTCTCACTGTAACCGCCATCTAAAACCCCATCTTCTAAAGTAATAACAAGAGAATGTTGTGCTTTCAAGCTTTCTAACATTTCCTCATCAATTCCAGTAAGGAACTTTGGATTAATCAAGGTTGAATTAATATTAAATTGGCGCTTCAATTCTTGCTTAACTTCTTTTGCTAAACCAAAGAAATTACCAGCACCAATAATAGCAACCTTTTCACCTTTCTCAACCATTTCATATTTATTCAATTTCGAATAATCAGTTTTATCTTCGACTCCACTTGATACCAATTGACCAGAAGGAACACGAATAGCAACAGGATGGTCTGTTTGGTTAACAGACCAATCTAACATCGCCAAGTATTCTTCCTTACAAGTTGGAGATAAATATACGATATTTGGAATATTTGAAATTAACGGGATATCAAACACGCAAAGGTGAGTTGCATCAGCAGAAGTAATTCCACCCCAGTGAACCAAAATAGTTGCTGGAGAATTATTTAACGACAAATCTTGTGACAACTGGTCATAAGTTCTCTGTACAAACGAACTCATAATTGCAAGAATCGGTTTTGCACCATTTGTAGCAAGCGCAGACGCATAAGCAATAGCATGTTCTTCTGCAATTCCAACATCAGTATAATTTTCACCTAACTTATCTCTAAAATCTTTTGTAAAGCCGTAAGCACCTGGAGTCGCTGCAGAAATCGCAACAACAGTTTTATCTTCTGCTTGTTTTCTCAAAATATAATCATTTGTTACGGTGTAATAATTTTCAACAAAACTTGTTGATGTGTCCTCTTTTTTATCTAAAAAGCCTGGCAATTGCCAATGGTAAATTTCCTTATTTTCTTCAGCAGGCGCATAACCTTTGCCCTTTAGAGTTCTTACATGGACAACAATAGGTTTTTCTATATCTTTAACTTTTTCAAAAGCTTCTATTAATTTTTCAATATCATTGCCTTCTTCAACATACATATAATCAAAGCCCATAGTCTTGAAGAAATTATTAACAGTAGCACCTTTTGTTAAACGCAATTCTGCCAAATTTTTATACAAACCACCTTGATTTTCAGCAATTGACATTTCGTTATCATTAACAATTACAATCATATTGCTATCTAACATAGCAGCATTGTTAAACCCTTCAAAAGCCTGACCGCCACTCAAAGAACCATCTCCAATTAGCGCTACGACATTATATTTTTCACCTTTCAAATCTCTTGCTTTTGCAAGCCCAGTTGCTAAACTAACAGAAGTTGAAGTGTGTCCAATTATAAAATTGTCATGAGCACTTTCCTTCGGATTAGAATATCCAGTGATTTCAAAATTTTCTAAAGGATTTAAAAACCCTCTTTTTCTTCCAGTAATCATCTTGTGTGGATAAACTTGATGCGAAACATCAAACACAAACTTATCAACTGGAGAATTAAACACATAATGCATTGCGATAGTCACTTCTACGATACCTAAATCTGGACCTAAATGACCACCCAAAGCATTGACTCTTGTTAAAATTCCATTTCTTATGTCTCCAGCAAGACACTCCATCTCCTCAATATTAAGCTTTTTTAAATCTTCTGGGGAATTTATTCTATCTAATACTATCATAATAACTCCTCTTTTAAATTTCTATTCTATTTCATTATATAACCTAAAACACTGAATTCCAGTAATGTAAATTTTAATAAATTTTTTGTCCACAAATAGCAAAATAGTATATTCACAAGATTTGTAATATAATGAATTCAGTGCCCCGCATGGAATTTAAGATACACTAATGTAGGAGAAAGACATTGATTAAAGTAACCCCAAATTTCACGGCTGCTTTGACCACTGCCGAACAACCAAAAGCCTTGAATAAAAACGCAGAAGAACCAAGCTTTGAAAAAAAACAGAAAAAAGAATATAACGACCCACTTATGAAATGGCCTGTTAGAGGCTTGGCGTTCACAAACGACATAGGTGCAGCTATTATGGATATTGCACCAAAAGCTGGTACTGCACTTTGGTATCCTGCAATGATGTATTTTGGCGCTGACATCTATGACAAGTACAGAAACGACAAAGAAGAATATGACCCAAATGCAAGACGAGGTTTTAAGCAGGCAATATTTCAAGCTCTTGCTAGTGTAATTTTTCCTATTGCAACAGTACATGCAGGACAAAAAACTGCATCCATTCTTGCAAGAAAATCTGATACAAAATTGTCATTACAAACTCAAGAAGAATCAACTAAATTTTTGGTAGACTTCATGTCTAGAAGAAAGCTTGGAGATTACCAAAATGATACTCAAAAATTCAAAGAAGAATTTAGCAACGCGCTAGACAACTACATTGATACAACAACAAGAAAACATCAAAACACAAATATTATCAAACGCTGGTTTGACCTAATTTTTGGTGGAAGACATCCTGAAGAAATGGGCAAAGAAGGCAATGATAGAAGAAAAATAATCCACGATTACACTTCTAAAAAAATTGATAATCTTTTTGAAATCAGAAAAGAATTACTTGAAAAGGATTCAGTAAAACCTAAAAACCTTACTGAAAAATTATTCAAAGAATACAAAACTCTTGCCGAAAAATATTCAAAAGATCCTGAATTTAAGCTAGAAGCAAAAACATTAGCAATCAAAGATATTTTGACTAAAGTTGAAACTAACGATATCTTTAAAACAAAAATGAAAAAGACTATCGGTGGATTTGTAGCTCTTGGCTTATTAATAAAACCAATTGACTTGTTTGTAGAACACATAATTATGGAAAAATACGTCGACCCAGGACTTGATTTCATTTCTACAAATACAAAAAATCAAATCCAAAACTTCAAACAAAGAAACATCAAAGCCTAATTAAGTTTAACTTTCACTACAACTTTTTTAACAGGCATATTAGATTTAAATTTTAATTGAGGTTTGTGAGCATCTTGAGGATACAAGACTGTAAACAAACCTTTTTCAAGTTTAATTGGAGTAATTTGACTTGTACCATCAAAAAAGAATTCAATATCTCTTGTTTTGTCGTACTCATCTTTTGTTTTCAAGCCTAAAAGTGGTGTATATTCGATTACTTCTTCACCTGATAATAATATTTGAATATCTAAATAATCTCTGTGCGCCTCAAAATATCCAACATCTTTCGTCGTATATTCCTCAACATTTGCATAAATATCATCAGACAAAATATGTTTTTTACATTCAATATCAGACGACAAGTTTTTAATAAATTCAACAGCAACACTGTCTAATTTATAAGTATCAATATTATCTATTCTATCATATATCATAAGTTTACTCTTTAAACTAATTCTGCCATCGCTTTTTCAAAATCTTCTTGGCTTGGCGCCTTACCGTGCCAGCCAGCATTGTTTTCCATAAAGCTAACACCTTTACCTTTTATTGTATTAGCAAGAATAGCAGTTGGCTTATCATTAGATTTTGCTTTTTCAATAGCGTCATAAATAGCGTTCAGATCATGACCATCAATTTCAATAACATCCCAATTGAATGAGCGTAATTTATCAGAAAGATTATCTAACGATTTAATATTTTCGGTACAACCATCAATTTGCAATCTATTTCTATCAATTATTGCGACAAGATTGTTCAACTTATTGTGTGCACCGTTCATGAAACCTTCCCAAACGCTACCTTCTTGAAGTTCACCATCACCTAGTAGAACAAAAACATTCGCAGGATTTTTATCAAGCTTTAACGCAATTGCAATACCACATGCTATAGACAAACCTTGCCCTAAAGAACCTGTTGCTACTTCGACTCCAGGACAATGCAACATTGGATGACCTTGAAGTCGTGAACCAAATTTTCTAAAAGTCATTAATTCATCTTTTTCAAAATATCCTAATTGAGAAAGAACTGAATAATAAGCAGGAGAAACATGCCCTTTTGAAAGTACAAAACGATCACGACTTTCAAAATTTTCATCATTATGCCACTTCGGAGCAGTTTTCATACATTTGTGAAACAAAACAGTCAAAAGTTCAACCGAAGACAATGACCCACCAATATGGCCTGAAGCTGCAGCATGAACCATCTTTATAATATTTTGTCTGCTTTCTTTACAAAACTGTTCAAGTCTTTCGATTTCTAATTTGTCTAGCATATTTTACACTCCTGTAAATTTCTCTTTCAAAACTTTTAAAACAAATAACGGTAAGGTTGGAAATATTCTTTTAAATCTTTTTGGTTCTTTTAGCGTTCTATACAACCATTCAAGCCCTAACTTTTGGTATATTTTAGGAGCTCTCTCCACAACGCCCGACCAAACATCAAAACTTCCACCAACACCAATAAACAAAGTATCAGGCATAAGCTTCTTTGCTTTTGAATTAAAAAACTCTTGTTTTGGAGAACCTAACGCCGTTAACACTAATTGGGCATTACTAGCCTTAAGCTCGTCTATAATCAAATCTTCATCATCAAAATATCCATCACGAATATATACAATATCCACACCAGGAATTTCTGATTTTATATTTTCAACAGTTTTTTCTATTATCTCAGGTTTTGCACCAACTAGAGCTATAGATTTTCCTGTCATCGCATATTTTTCCAAAACAGCTTTTGAAAATTCAATTCCTGCAATACGTTTAACATCATGACCTAATATTTTTAAACCAATCTGAACTCCTACACCATCAGGAATAACCAAATCAGCGTCTTCTAGAACTTTAGAAAACTCTGGAGAGGATGAAGCATTCATAATCATTTCAGGGTTCAATGTGACAACCTGACCTTTCTTGGCATAATCCAAAGCCTCAACAAATGAAAAGGTATCGACATTTATATTTTGAATTTTTACTAAACTTCTCTCCATACTTGTAATTATACCCCAATTTTTAGTTTTGGTAAAGATTTTACGAAAATTCATAAATATTACACAACTGGCTAATTGTGATTTCTCTAACATAAGAGTTAAATATAATTAAATCTTTTTCATACTTCCAGCTATTCTTAATTCCAACGGGCTCAATTGAGAGCCCTTTATTTTTATGTATAATACATATATGACAGATTACGAACAAAGAGCAAGAGAATTATTTACAAGCGGATACAACTGCGCACAGTCAACATTCTGTACATTTGCAGAAGAAATCGGCATGGACTTTGACACAGCGCTCAAACTTTCTTCATCATTCGGTGGTGGAATGGGAAGATTAAGAGAAGTTTGTGGTGCAGTTAGTGCAATGTTTATGATTGCTGGAATAAAATATGGCTACACATCAAACAACGATGACACAACAAAAGAAAAACATTACCAGTTAATACAGGATTTAGCAGAAGAATTCAAGAAAACAAACAAAACAATTATTTGCCGAGAACTTTTAGGCTTACCAGAAGGTGCGGATTCTCCAACTCCATCAAAAAGAACAGCAGAATATTACCAAGAACGTCCTTGTGAAGACATAGTTGCAAGTGCAGTTAAAATAATCAAAGAAAAACTATTGAACTAAAACAAAACTTCCTGAACTTCTGATTTTTTAGATTTGAATTTAGGTTTAACTTTTACTTTCAAAACAGGAAACATCTCATCCCTGCTTTTGAAATGAGAAAATACTAATGTTCTAGGCATTCTAACTTCAAAAATATTGTTAAAAGTTTTATTTTTATTTTTAAAATATTCAAATTGATATTTATAAAACTCTCTATCAGTATCATTAATAATCATCAATTCAGCTTTATGAAAAAGTGGAAGTTCTATAACGAATTCATTATTAACATCAAATTGAGAAACTTTTATGATTTCAATATCTGGGAAGAAATACTGAATTTCTTCATCTGTCAACTCTCTTTGCTTAAAGGCTTTGCCATCAAAAGTCAATTCAAAAAGTTTCAGCGTATGCGCATTATATCCAAACATTCTACCTTGGCATAGAAACTCATACGTACTATCAGTATCATATACGACACCATTTAATTTATATTCAGAATACCCGCCAGAACTCAAGCTGGCATGTTTTGTGAAAACATAATCATTCAAACCCAAATTTCTTGACCAAATTCTTGTTGTAGGATTGTAATCAACTATTTGGAGAGGTTGAATTGACGCCAAAACTTCAGGTGCAACGTCATAAGCCATTGCTTGTAAATTTAATGCAAATAATAAAGAAAATAAAACCAATATTTTTTTCATACAATTCTCTCCAAATCCTAAAAACATAATAACACAAAAATTTATTATGCATTTTTAACTAAACTTGGTCTATCTTCAATTTTTTCTGATTTTGGAGTCTTTTGAGATTTTATTTTGCCATCGAAATAACTAAAGCTCGCTAAACCCAATGCGCCTAGACCTATTAAAGATGCGACTATTTTATTTTTACTTGCAGGCTTCGACTCATATTCTTCTTTAATTATCTCATTAATTTTTTTTAGCGATTCTAATTTATTTTCATAAAGAATATCTCTAAACTTGACTATAGATTTATAAAGTTCGGGCATTTTCTCATCGAGTTTTTTAACTTTAAAGATTTTTTCTAAAGAATCCATTTTATTCACTCCAAAACCTGACTCAACAGCATCATAATATTGAGTTTTAAAATCAAACAAAACTTTGTGAGCATAATTTTCTGTTGGAGTTTCTTGCATATTCAAATTCTGCTTGTCAAATCGTTCCTTATACGCAAAAACATCCATAAAAAATTCCATCATATTTTTAGCCATCATTGGCTCTGCAAACTTTGCTTTTGCAAACTCAATTGGTTTAGACAATGATTTAGCATCTAAATTTAAAATACGTGCCAAAGGCTCAATCGCATTTTGTTTATGATTTTGAACACCAAAAGGAGTTTCCTCTAAAACGTCTTCAGCTATTTGTCTTAAAGGTTGAGGGTCATGGTTTCCTACTCCGATAACAAAATTATCTGCGCCAAAACCTCTATTCAAAAACGCATCATTAGACCCCCAATCATTGCTCATATGCGTTGCGCTATAAACTTTAACTCTATTTTCCAAAGGTGGTATAACTTTACCATCCACGCACCAAGAAAAATCATCAGGACCAGCTTCAAACTCCCAAATTAAATTTTTCAAATCAAAATCTGACCCCTTAACTTCTTTAACCCAAGTTTCTATTTTATTAAGGATTTTATCGTCAAAATTGGGTTTTCGTATTTCGTGAGAATTAGCATTATTTATCAATCGAGGTTGCACATAAGCCCAGCCGACATCGAAACGAATCATATCATATCTACGAGCAAAGTTTTTAACTTTATACTCCAAATATTTATTAGCATCGCTTCCCTCTTTCAAAATTTCCTCAAAATTAACCGTTGGCAACACCCAGCCTAAATTCCAATCTTTTGTAAAAGCATTTGGCCGAACTTTCACTTCTTCAGGAGTTGCACCTATTAAACAATCTCCACAATATTTGACACCTAATTTATTTAGCTTTTCCTTACCTATTTTCAAGTGTTCTTCAGCCAGAAATTGTTTGAATTTAAAATAATCACCCTTATCTTTGTACAAAAAATCAATCCATTCAGAATTTTCTTCTACATATTTATTAAACCTATTAACTAAAGGATGCGAAGACGACAATTTTAAAAATCTATTATATGCTTTTTTCAAAGCAACATTCTGCCCACCATTTTCATCCATAATATTTTCAAAATTAGCAAACTTATGTTTATTTTCTCTATTATTAGCATCAACAATTTCTTCAACGTCATCATCTGTTAACAAATTGCCGAATTCAACTTTGGTTAGCAATTCAGGATTTATGTGCTGATCTCCTAACGCTAGAGAAGAACTTTGATAATTACAATAAAATTTCCCATAAGGTGAAATTTGTCCAGGAGGCAAATCTTCCAACACATTAAAATCCAATATTGAATGCATAAATTCAATATATTTTTGGGCTGTGTCAGCAGATATTGAAGAAATTCCAGTATTAAACATTGGGTTTTGAGGAAGACTTTGAGTAGGCATAATAAAAATAGATTTTCCTGTTTGCCCAATAGCTTCTTTTCCCTTTTTCAGAACTTGGTTATATTCTCTTAATTCCTCATTTGTTAATGCACGCCCGAAACTTAAATTGCACACAAAACTTGCAACTCTCATACACACTCCTATCAAACACTAATCTATTTAGATTATATCATAAAAAAATTAATTCATCTTTTGTTTCAAATTATCTTTCACTTCAGACAACGGCCCATTATTTGGAGTCCTGAAATTTTTATAATACATCTTCGCATAAGTAAATGGGAACTTCGGCAACCAAGCTGCTTTCATAAATATTGAAACAGTATCAGCACCTTTTGAGAGCATTAACTCATCAATCGTATCCTCATACGCTGGCGAAATTGATGAAAAGATCTTTACAAAATAATCAGCAAAAGAAACAACTGAATACCCCGTCCCTGCTATTGGATTAGATATAAGTTCTGTAATCTTTACTCTTTCAATTTCTTCCACATCCGTTGGAAATACCAATGTTTCAGAATTTGCAGTTTCAACCTCATACCATTTTCCATTCAACTGCAAACGCATAACATTAGCTTGTGGCATATAAATATCATCAAATTTGTTTGGCAAAACTTTTTCGCCTTGAGAATTCATAACTCCATATTTATAATTTTTACAAGTCAAAAACATTCCGCCAAAAAGCAAATCTATTCTAGAATATTCTGGTGGAATAATAACTTTCCCGAACTCATCATATAAACCAAAATCATTATCATTGCCTAATTTTACATACTTGCCTAAAATTCTTTCAACGTTACGATATTTAGGCTTTACGATGAAGTCACCATCAGAATTCATTATCCCAAATTTATTACCTTTTTGTGCTATCCAAGAAGTGTTTCCAAGCCTAATTAATTTCACAAATTCAGCTTCTACAACAACATCCCCATTCTTGTCTTTCAAACCAAATTTGTCTTCATCTGAAAAAACAACAACATCAGACATCTGCCTAGTTCCTTGAAAATTTTGTTCAGTGAAACTTGCCAAAGCCGAAGCTTGTATCCCTAATATAAGTAGAAAAATTAATAAAGCTTTCTTCATACTTTACATCTTATCATAAAAAATTTTATGATATAATTTTCAAATAAGAGGGATGAGTATGAAAGTCGATAAGAAGTGGAAATCAACGGCTAAAATAGCAGTAATCACATTTATTATGTTTAAAGTTTTTGTATTGATATATTTGTTTGGGATACCAGCTATAGTGTCTAATCCAAAAGTCGCAGACTATGTATCAGAGTCTATTGAGAAAAACTTTGGTGTTAAAGCAAAAATTCAAGGCGTAAAATTAAAAACATACTTGCGCCCCAAAATCGACTTTTCAATCAAAAATCTTGCTATACAAAACAATGAAGACAAATTACTTTTCTTAAAAGAATTTGATTCAACAATTTCTTTTGCAAAAGCTCTAAAAAAGCAAATCACTGTAAAAAAACTTGGTGCAGATTTAATTTTAGCTGACGTAGATAATTTATTAAAACTAACTAACAAAAACAAAAAAACAACCCAACAAAACAAACCCTCTAACTGGGATATTGACTTATTAAGCGCTAACCTTTATGTCAAAAAAATATTTGTCAGATATAACCCTACCCCAAATGTTTCGACAATATTTTCAGGCAAAAATATTGAAATCAAAAAAACTGACAACAGAAAACATATCCACTTTGATTTAGAAACAGAAATTGTAAAAAACAATAAATCATTAACATTCAAAGCTAAAGATGAAAATAGAATTTTCATCGAAAATAAGAAAATATTTGTTGACAATTTTGAATTCAAAATTAACGATTCTGTTATTTTAATCAACGCAGAAGCTGACAAAAAACATCACTATTTAGAAGCTACATCTCAAAATTTTGACATCAAAGACGTTGTTGATATCGTAAAATCAGATTTAATAATCAACAATGGAAGCAATTTACTTACAGGTATAGAAAATATTGATGGTTCATTTGATTCTCAACTGATTCTGGATAACGGCAAAATTGATGGAACAGTTAATTTACACAAATTCAAATGCATTATTCAACACGTAAAAGATTTACCAATTACTGTAGCTAAAGGCTCTGCAACTATCAACAATACAGACATTCTTTTAAAAGATTTTGAAGGATTTTACGGGAAAGACACCAATAATAAAATCAAAATGAATGGCGGAATATATGATTACTTTAATACAGCAAAAACAAACATTATAGCAGATACGGTCCTCTCAAACGAATTCGCCGTTAACCATTTCTCAAAACTTGTAGGCTATCCTATTACAACAATAGGCAAAGGCGGTGCAAGAATAATTTTAGACATGCTAAGCTCTAACATGGACTTGCAAGTTCTATTCAAACTAGCCAAAGGCGACGATATCCTAATCGATGGAATGTCATTAACTCCTGTCAGCTACGACAGAGCCGCAAAAGCCATTATGCATATCAAAGATGACAATATAAATATTGAAACAATAAACTACTATATCGCAGATACTCTAAACATAGGTTCAAAAGTAAAACCAATACTTACGATAAACGGAAACGTGTCTGTGCTAGGAGAAATTAGAGATATAGGTTTCGATATTCCAAAGCCATTGCCTAGCGAATTTTTAAACGTGTTTTTGCAAGGCAGAGTATTTAGAAAAGGCACAATAGCAGGAAATCTACACTACATAAATAAAAAAGAAGCGCCAATAATTGATGGCAATTTAGAAATGAATGAGGTTATAATACCTGCCCAAAGACTTTTTCTAAAAGAGGCAAACTTAAAAACCTCTAATTCATCTATTCTTTTATCTGCAAACGGCAAATATAGAAGAACATCATTTGATGTATCAGGTGATGTTAAAAACGAAATTATATTTCCTATTATAGTAAACGATATTAACTTAAACATAGATGAACTTAATATCGAACAAATTTTGCAATCTTTTGCACGTCAAGCTGAATATGAAAAGAAAAACACAAAAGAAAACTTCATCGCCACAAACGAAAACACAGACATTGAAAACAGTTCCAGCGCAACCTTTATGCCTGGCATATTAGAAATAAAAGATTGCAATTTAAATGTCCAAAAGGGCTCTTACAAAGATGTACTATTTTCAAATGTCAAAGCCAAACTAACGCTTTCAAAAGATGGTTTATTGAAACTTACATCAAACAGGTTTGAAATAGCGGAAGGGATTTCTTCAGCAAAAGTTGAATGCGATTTAATTAACCAATTATACAAAATCAGACTTGGTATTAAAGAGGTAAACAGTGACACTATAGCAACATCTTTACTTGCCTTAAGTCGTGAAATAACAGGAAAAGCAAGCGGAATTATCGACCTTTACACAGACAGAACTCTAAAGTTGAATGGCGAAATCAAATTTGAAGTTAAAGATGGTTCAATACAAAAAGTCGGACTAGTTGAATATATTTTAAAATTTGCGGCTCTATTTAGAAATCCACTGGCAATGATTAGTCCATCAACTTTTTCAGACTTTGTAAACATTCCTAATGGAGATTTTGAAAGAATTACAGGTGTTTTAAAACTCAAAAACAACGTAATAAACAGCATCAAGATAAAATCTTATTCACCACAATTAAGCGCTTACGTTGTAGGGATGTATGATATAGAAAAGAGCGATGCAATCTTAAGGATTTACACAAAACTTTCTAATAAGAAAAAAGGGGTAGCAGGATTTTTGAGAAACATTTCGCTTAACAGCTTGGCCAATAAGATGTCAATCAACGACAGAAACGACAGCAATTATTACGCATCAGAATTATCACAAATCCCTGCAATTGAAGCGAACGAAGAAGATTGCCAAATCTTTTTGACAAAAGTAGATGGAGATGTCGAACATAATAACTTTATTTCTTCATTAAAAAGAATTAAATAAATAACTTTAAATAACTAGCAAAAAATTTTATTTAGCTTTTTTATAACCTTCAAACACATATATTTTGAAGGAGTATAAAATGCAAATACAGAAAACTCAAGGATATAAACAGAACTTTAACGGTCTAATTAAGTTTGATAATCTAACTATAAATCCAAATCACATTACTAAATCAAAAGTTTACACTAGTTTCCACGAAATGAAAGTAAACAGACAAAACCCTTACCACGGACATTATAATACTTACCTTCAAGAAAGAGATGTTCATCTTAAAGGTGTAGAAACTCCACGCATCAGACAGTGGTTTGAGAAACACAGAAATATTCTTAAGGTTTTGGTAAATGATCCAAAAGATGGGTTAACTATTAAAGAATTTGATGAAACTCCTCTACAACATATTGACAAATTTTTGGGTTTTAATTTCCATGAATTAAAATTTCTCAATATGACAGGAAAGTTTCAACTTCTTAATGGAAAAACTTATGCATTTGAGAATGCGAGTTATCTAATACAGAACCCCACTCTAAAAGAAATCAATATTCCTATCAACAAAAATGGTGATAGAATTAAGGAGGAATTTGCGCCTCTAACAAGCAATATATCCTCGTGGGAAGATATTTGGTCAAAAGCAATGAAGGATGATATTGTTATTGATATGAATACAATAATTAAAGAATGTGCTTCAAGAATTGATGTTTTTGGATAAGCACCTTAATAATTTACAAGTATAAGATTAACCTCTTAATCAAAATTGGCATTAATCCATACTTGAAATCGTTGTTAAATTATTCCAAAAAACAACAGTTGGACGAGCTTTAACTTCCTTTAAGACTTTTTTATAGTTATCATCATACTTAACTCTTTCGTTATCGTATTTTTTATCACGTCCTAAAGCCCATCTAAAACCAGCAGTAAGGCTTATACCGTTACGACCGCCATTTTGAACCATTGCTTGACCATACGCTGTAAATTTATCTTTTACTTGTTTTTGGATACCAACACCATATTGAACATAAGGTTTGATAGTTACTTCAGGTAATTTCATACCATTTGCAGTAGCATTTGTTTCACCCATCAAATTCCATACCATTGAAACTGCAGCATAAGGTTGGAAACCATCTTTTAAGTTACCTATAACTTTAACTCCTGGTGACAACTGAATAGAGTGGAGTGGCTTATTATCAATTGAAACACCAGCAGCGTTTGTATAATCAAAAGCGTTAACGAAAGTATATGACATAAGCATTGATGGTTGAATGATTAATTTACCCTCATTAACCTCAATATTATATCCAACTTTGTTACCAACACCAGCCATCAACATAGCAAAATCTTCACTACCATACATTGTTTGGTTATCTGCAACATTAGCACCAACGTTTACGGTTAAAGCATTGAAGAAATTACCTTTGTACATAGTAACAGTACCGCCAACTAATCCACCATTTTGAACAGAATCAACGCCAGAATAATTTTGGCTTGCACCGTTATAGCCAACAAAACCTGTAATTACTCTATCCCATCCTCTGCGGACAGATTCCATTTCTGAATCAAAACCAATCAATGTACCATAAGAAACATTACTTACTTTTGGACCATTTTTTAGAGGAACATTTTCAAATACAACGTAAGGTTTAACCCATACTCTGCCATTTTCACTAGGTTCCATTAATGGAGAATATGTACCTACATCAGTAGCATCTCCTGCTAAAGCATACTTGTTTTTATCCCTAATTGCCATACGTTTTGCATAAGGGAAATTCATATTAGCATCGGCATTCACAAACGCATAATTCATTGTTTGGTTCATTGTACCAACTGCACCAACAGCAGCACTTGCAGGAGATGCTAAAACAGCTGGGTTATAACCGGATGTTCCACTAGAACTGCTTCCGCCAGCAAATACGAAGTATCCACCATCTTCGTTATTTTTATAAGAAACATCGTAGACATAAACCGGAGTTGTTATTTTCTTAATACCGTTATAAGTAACACTATCTTTCAAACCTTCATCTGCAAACAAAATTGAAGTGTATTCTTTCGTTGGAATGCTCAATATATTCAAATTAGAAACATTTAAACTAGCACCATCAGCAACGGCATAAGAACCAGCCTTAAATCTATCAACTTGCTCTTTTACAGGGTCAATATCTGCAACAATATCAGTCACACCTTGAATAGTCAAAGAATTTAATTCATAAGTGTGAGTTTCATTGTTGATTGTATTAATCATTGTGTTAGCTAATGTCAAATCAGCATTTCTGAAATCGTTTAAAAGATACAATGTACTTGTATTATCACCAACAATCTCTAGATTATAACCAGTAGTACCGTCAACATTATCTTTAAAGACAAGATTAGCGTTATTCTTTAAGTTGAACTTTAATGTTGCATCAGCATTTTCAACATAGATGGCATTATCATCTTTTACACCATTTGATTCTGTGTAATTATCTACAAAAACTATATCTTTATTATCAGCAGAAAAAGTTAAATCTGTAACAGTATAAATCGCACCACCTTTAGCGCTACCAGTATCTGAAGTTGCATGGTTTGCAATAAAACTACTTGTAATATTCTTTATTTCAGAACTTGTTACATACAACGCACCACCATAAGCATTTGCATCAGTAGAATGAGCATAGTTTTCAAAGAAATCACCAACTATACTTTCAGTACCACCTTTCATATAAATAGCACCGCCATATGCGTTTAATTTTGATTTTACAAAATTGTTTACAAAATTACCAGTAATAGTTCCACCAAATTTTTGACCGTTAAAAATAGCACCACCATAGGCAGATCCAGTTTTTGATGTCACATAATTATTTATAAAATCACCGTTTATACTACCATAAGTACCGATTGCACCAATTGCACCACCCGAACCTGTAGTTGTAGCATCAGCATAATTGCCAATAAAGTCACCCTCTATTTTTATAACTTCAGAATTTCTATATATAGAAATAGCTCCACCAAAAGCTTCTACAGAAGGTGAAGTGGTATAATTACCTATAAAATTACCTTTTATTAAACCAACATCAATGTCATTTACAGTATAAATAGCACCGCCATAACCGCCAGACAAAACACCTTCAGCCCAGTTGCCAATAAAATCACCAACAATAGATTCCACACTATAGTTAGCAATTGCAAACGCACCACCTGAACCTTCTGATGCTGTTGAGCGAACATGGTTATCAATAAAATCCGCAGAAATACTACCTGTATTACCTCGAATAATAATTGCACCGCCCCAAGCTTGTTTTGTGCTTGATTCTACATTATTACCCAAGAATAATCCAGAAATATCACCATTAGTACCTAGATAATTTGCAATAGCACCACCAAATTGATAACTACTATATGAATAAGGGGTATTCAAATCAACAAAGTTGCCACTAATATCGCCTGTAGTTTGATTTCGTTTCAAAGTTATATGCGATGCCAAATCATCACTAGGATATTTAACTGTAATATCCACATTATAATTAGGAGCTATTGAGGCAGAAACGGTTCTTGAAACATTTCCTGAACCATATTCCTTTTTAGTAAGGTTAATTTCTTTGTCAATAACATTGACAACGTGATTAGAAGTGTCGTAATTATACAATGATATTTTATTGTCAGCTAAAGCATCCAAAGACGGCGTTAACTCATAAGCCGACTTATCGCCTAGTGTAGGGGTGTATGTAGATAATTCCAAAACTTCAGCTTGTACAGGATTATAGGCTACCGAAAACAACGCAGCTACCGTCAATATCGCACGACTCACTGAACGTTTTGTTAGTCCAAGTTTTAACGCCACTCTTAAATTCTCACATTGTTACATTAATACCATTATAACATATCTTGAAACACTCCGCAACCCTGTAATATAACAAATCATTTATTTATAGGAATACTTTACAGACAAAGAGGCGAATTATCTTCGCCTCTTTGTCTGTATTTTTTAGTCATCTACGCCCGTTGTTGATAAGCTATCGTTTTTCATTTTGATATCGGCATAGAATTCACCTTCAGGTCTTTCACCTTGTTCATCTAGCAAACTTAAGTATAGAATTTTATTTTTAGTTGCTAAATCTAGATCCACGAACTCTGCACCTGCGGTTCTATCAGTAGCTGAAACAACTTTTACATCTGTATTAATTTCAACGTCACCGTATTTGATATGGACTGGAACAACGTCACCAACTTTTAATGATTTATTGTGGCTCAATTGAACACCGCCTCTTGAAATGTTTAGAATACCGCTTGCAGATGAGTCTGAATTGAATGCAACTGGATTTTGGTTATATTCAGTATCGAATCTCATATACTGACGTTTGTCTATAACTTCGATATAGTCTGTGTATTCTTTTTTCCAAGTTTGTTTGATGGCATCCACATCAGGTTCATCATCACCTTCGTCCTCAATTACTGGAGGTTTTGGAGGGTCTGGTGTAACTGGTGGTGGATCTGGTTGATCATCATCATCGTCACCTGCTGGAGGTGGTGGGTCTGGTTGATCATCATCATCGTCACCTGCTGGAGGTGGTGGATCTGGTTGATCATCATCATCGTCACCTGCTGGAGGTGGTGGATCTGGTTGATCATCATCGT
>JAFYQF010000014.1 GCA_017559905.1 bacterium | reverse complement strand
TGTTGGTTAATCTGTTGACCTTCATATTCAGTATTTGTTTTTCTGGCTGTCAGTCCCAAGAACCTAGCCTGTGATGCTGCCATTCCCATGACAAATTCCCTTTCAATTTCGTTTCCTTGTCATATATATCGGATTACTTTGAGTAAAACTTTAATTTTTTATCGCTCTTATGTTACATTTCGTTACATGATAGGTATTAATCATAGCAAAAACTCCCTCAATGAGGGAGCTTCAAACCTTTAACAAAATTTTAAAGTAATTTATCTTTCAACTTTTTAATTACAAAGTCTAGAGCGCCTTTTTGGCTATCAAAAACCGTCAAACAGTCTTGTTGAGCGGATTTATAGAATTCATCATCTGTTAACAGTTTCAAAATATGGTCTTCAAGTTCTTTAGGAGTTTGAACTAATTTTCCTGCATTTGTACGAGTTAAAATACCATATATATCCTTAAAGTTATGTATAGAAGGCCCTGTAATAACAGGTTTATTGTATACAGAAGCTTCTAAAGGATTGTGCCCTCCTGTATTATTAAAGCTGCCGCCAATGAAAGCTACATCACAAATTGAATACATTTTACCCAACTCGCCCATCGTATCAAGTAGAATAATTTCTTTATCAACAAAAGTATCACCTTTTGAACGATATCCATAAGAAAGTCCAGTTTTTTTAATCAACTCAACAATATCAGGAATTCTATCCAAATGTCTTGAAACATGTAATAACTTTGCGCTAGGAACTTGTTTTTTAACATTGACAAAAGCATCAAGAACAATTTCGTCTTCGCCCTTGTGGGTACTGCCTGCAATTATTAGCTTATTAGTCCCTTTTCCGATATCAATATTTACATCCTGTTTTTTTACATCAAACTTAAGATTGCCCATAAATTCTGTATTTTCAGGATTAGCACCAATCGCAATAAGTTTATTTTTATCCTCAATACTTTGCATAAACATGCCAGTATAGTTTTTCAAAATATGTTTGAAAAAGAACGTCAAGCGCTTGTAGGCATTGAAAGTATTATCACTAATTCTTCCATTTATAATGTACAGAGGAATATTTTTCTTATTACAAAGATATGCAAAATTAGGCCACAACTCTGTTTCGGCAATCAAAACAACAGACGGTTTAATCTTGTTCAAGAAAGAATTAACCGCAAATGGGATATCAAATGGAAAATACGTAACCAAATCCGCAATATCCGCATATTTTTTATGTGCAATATCTTGTCCCGTTTTTGTACCAGTAGTAACAACTATCTTGTAATCAGGGAATTCTGCTTTAATTCTCTTTGTAAGATTCTCTAACGCAATAACCTCGCCAACAGAAACTCCGTGCAACATAATAACCTTGTCACCTAATTGTGGTGATTTCAAAAACCCTAACTTCTCTCTCCAGCCATACAAATATTTTTTTTGAATTACTCTCACAATATAGTAAAACGGAAGTAGCGTTAAAAATATAATTGTTGATAAAATTCCATATATAAACATTTCGTTAACATTATACATGAAATCTGAAAACATGTTAATATTATTACAGAATTAAGGAGAAAAAACATGAAAGACAAAACTTTATTAATGATTCCAGGTCCAACACCTGTACCAGAAACAGTACTTTTAGATATGGCAAAATCACCTATGCCACACAGAAGTACTGAATTCTCGGCAATCTTTGATGAAGTTAATGAAAACTTAAAATATGTTTTTCAAACTAAAAATGATGTCTTTATATTTGCAGCAAGCGGAACAGGTGCAATGGATGCAGCACTCTGCAACATTATAAACGCGGGCGACAAAGTATTATCTCTTGTCATCGGCAACTTCGGCGAACGCTGGGGCAAAATCGCAGAATCTCATGGTGCTATAGTTGAACGTATCACAGTACCTTACGGCGAAGTTATAGACCCTGAAGTTTTGAGCGAAAGATTAGCAAAAGATATAAACAAAGAAATAAAAATTGTAACCCTTACTCAATCAGAAACCTCTACAGGTGCTGTTAATGATGTTAAAACTCTTTGCCAAATCATCAAAGAACACGGCGCATTATCTGTTGTTGATGGTGTTACTAGCGTTGGGGCTATGGACATAAAACCTGATGAGTGGGGAATTGACGTGCTTGTTTCTGGCTCTCAAAAAGGATTTATGATACCACCAGGTTTGTCATTCCTCGTTGCCAGCGAAAAAGCATTTGAAGCTCACAAACAATGTAAATATCCAGGATTTTACTTTAACTGGAGCGCATACAAAAAGAATTTAGCACAACATACAACACCTTACACTCCTGCAGTTAATCTTGTTGTGGCACTTCACACAGCATTAAAAATGATTAGAGCAGAAGGGCTTGAAAACGTTCTAAAACGACACAAAGAAAACGCAATGTTGTTAAGAAACTCTTTAAGAGAAATTGGTTTTAGCCTATTTATTGAAGACGACAACATTGCAAGCTATGCTGTAACTTCAATATATCCACCAGAAGGAATCTCTGTACCCGAAATTCGCAAAGCACTAAAAGAAGACTACAATATTATTGTAGCTAACGGTCAAAACGATTTGAAAGACAAAATTTTCAGAATTGGAACTCTTGGATTTATTTCAGAACGTGATATTCTAACCGTATTAGCTTCTCTTATGGAAATAATGAAAAAACTTCAAAAATAGAGATATTGACAGAAATAGTGAAAATTTATAAAATACAGTTATGGCAATAGTTTATTTAAGTTTAGGTTCAAATAAAGGCGATAGAATCGGCTACGTACAGCAGGCGACAAGTCTTTTGAATGCTTGCGAAAACATTAGCATTATTAGGACATCAGCTTTTTATGAAACAGAACCTTGGAATATGGCTTCCGAAACTTGGTTTGTCAACGCTGTTGTTGAAATTAAAACAAAGCTATCTCCAGCAGAGTTGCTTGTAGAATGCCAAAGAATAGAAGCGCAACTTGGTAGACGTCCATCTACAAACAGTAACTACGAAGACAGAACTATTGATATTGATATCCTATTTTACGGAAAAGAAATAATACAAGAAGAAAATCTTACAATTCCACATAAATTCGTACATTTGCGAGCATTCACACTCGTTCCTTTATTGGAATTAATCCCAGATTTTGAACACCCAATCTTGCATAAATCAATAATTGACTTGCACAGCGACCTTGAGAACCCTGAAATGGTATTTTTGTATGGCACAAGAGTCGAAATCTAAAATTGCTATCATTGGCGGTGGTCCTGCTGGATGTATTTGTGCGTATTACCTAAAGCAACAAGGCTTTTCACCAATTATTTTTGAAAAGAATTCACCTCTAAAAACCTTATTGCCAACAGGTGGTGGTCGTTGCAATCTTGCGCACGCTGAATTCGATTTAAAAGAACTTGCATCTAATTACCCAAGAGGCGAAAAGTTTTTATATTCAGTTTTTTCAAAATTTGCAACAGCAGAAACTATTGATTTTTTTGAAAAAATAGGTGTAGAAACATATATCCAAGACGATATGAGAATTTTCCCTACATCAAATAGTGCCTCTGAAGTCAGAAAATCAATATTGAACGCTATTTCTGGTATTAAAATACAAAACGAATGCGTTTCTGATGTTAAACTCTGTAATGGCGGTTTTTCTGTAAAAACAGAAAAGGCATCCTACTTTTTTGAAAAAGTTGTAGTTGCTATTGGTGGACATTCCGCTTTTGAACTAGCAAGAAATTTTGGTCATAAAATCGAGAACCCAATACCAGCTCTAACAAGTTTGAATATTAATGAGGATTTTTCAGCACTCTCTGGAGTTTCAATTCCAAATATTGCCATTAAATTCGACAAAAGACAAGAGCGTGGAGATATTTTATTCACTCATAACGGAATTTCAGGGCCATTAATCTACAAAATCTCATCAGTTATGGCCAGAAAAGGATTTCCATACACAATAAATTTGGATTTTGTCGGAGAATTAGATTTGCAAACCACATTAAACGAAAACCCTCACAAAAGTATCAAAAACATAATCTCAGCCTATGTTCCAAAATCATTTACCGAATTCATCTTGAAAAAAGCAAATATAGATGAAGACTTAAAAGCTCATAAGATAAACGGAAACGCTAGAGATAAAATTCTGAATCTACTAAATAATTTTGAATTAACTGTTTTATCTTCAGCTAAAGGTGGTGAAGTCGTAACCTGTGGCGGAGTTTCCCTAAACGAAATAGACCCAAAATCAATGGAGTCTAAAATCGTTAAAAATTTATATTTTTGCGGGGAAGTCCTTGATATAGATGGCTTCTGTGGCGGGTTTAATCTTCAAAACTGCTGGTCAACAGGTTATATTGCTGCAATGGGAGTTATGCAGTAATATTCTTGCCGTTTTTAATATCTTCAGCTAATTTTCTTTCGATGTCTTCTTTAACTTTGAAGCCTTTATTATCTTGCCCGCCAAAGTATCTAACTGCAACCATCAATGCTGGAGCTACAACACCTAAAGCTGTTATACAAGAACCTATATTCTTCAAGATTGATGCTCTTTTTAACTTTTTCAAATCTTTTAAGAAAGTTTCCAACATTTGTTCTTCAGTCAATTTGTCATTTTTAGCAAGCATATCAGTTTTGTAATCACCAAATTGCTTAAATAATTTGTTTAGTTTTTCACCAAGGCCTTTTACTTGAGCGATATCAATGTATTTTCTTGTATCAACTGCACTGTTAATGTCTTTAGCATCAACAACTTCAATAATATCTGAAATTTTAGCCATTTTTACAATTACATTGTCTTTATTATTTGGATTGCATACAAAATCGTATACATCAACATCTTTTTTCATATTAGAAAAAGCTTTCAATATAGATGGCAATTTTTCATTCTTAAGCGCATTTTTCAAATCTTCACCTTCAATAACTCTTGCATCTAATTGAATATTTTTGTTGTGATCTTTTTCAGCTTTATTCTCAAAATGAGTTTGAATTTTTTCACCTAACAAATACATAAACGCCCAGAAAGAACCTTCTTTAATACCATAGCCAATAGTATCTTGGAGGTTTCTTGATTCAAAAAGTCTTTCTGCAGTAATTGAAGCATCTACAATCATCAAGTTTTTAGTTGGACTAAACATAAAATCTTGAATCCCTGTAAATGATGGATTTTTATCCTTGTCCTTTTTATTTTGAGCATTAAAATTGTGCACCATACCAAAAGCAGGAGAAACTTTCTGCGGAGCTTGAATAAATTTATCTTTAGCAGACGAGTTATTCAACAAACCTTGTTGCTGAAGTGATTTTAAATACTCCTCTTTAATATGTTCTTCTGTGTGTTTGTGTCTGAACTTTGTAAGTCCATAATATGAAAGGATTGTTAAAGCAGTTGAGGCAACGAATTTGCCCATTGTTAAACCTTTAAAAGTTTTGATATTAGAACTTGTTTTACCAATTTTTTCTAAAGAAGCCTTAATGGTATCATTAGCAGCATATTGTTTTGCTTTTGCAAAAATTTCTTTATCTTTTAAAATTCTAACATCAACTTTAGGGTCATAACCCATAGCCTTAAACAATGTTAAATCTAAAACCTTTTTATAAGCAGGAATACCAAAAAGCCAAATTGCTTGTGTTCCAAACTCGTCAATAAATCTGTCTCTACCTTCAGCTTCATCTCCAGTAATGTAAGATGCTGTTGTTAATCCGACACTGTTAATAATGTCTTTTAATGCCAACGGCACTAGAGAATTGCTGTTACCTAATGTTGAATATACTTTACTTGCTGTTATTGCGGGTATCATGTATGCTTGTCCTTTACGATTACGGCAAACCGTTATTTAAACGTGTTTGCACACTGTCTACTACAAGCCCCAAATTAAATTCATTAATCTCACGATTGGGGCATTCGCTTTGTTTATGACAGCACATCGTCGTTGTATTAATTTCATAATTGTCCTTTCACATTTATTTGTAAGTACCGTAAAAATTTAAATTGCGTGATTTCTCACTTATTTTAAGTTTTTTTAACAAAAAACAAGACCCTGATTTTCAAGGTCTTGTTTTCGAAATCTTTTTGTCCGCGTAAAAATTTGCGTTTTATTTTCTCAACAAAACCTCTAAATCAAATATTCTACGTCGGATCAATCTATTTATCATAATAATCATGTTACACCAATAATATTATTTGTAAAGTAGTAAAACCTATATAAATGTTATTTCATAATAACCGTTATTAAAAGTAAACTTAAGTTTTATCTTTTCTCCGTTATAATGAGCTGGAGGTTCTTTATAATAAGGTAATCTCATCAACATATTATAGACTTCATCATTTACGGTTTTATTAGCTGATTTGTAAATAAAATTGCGGTTAATTAATTTTCCAGAATTGTCTAATGAAAATTCAATAGCACAATCTCCAGCACCTTTTATTGCTACTACATTTAATTTTGCCAAAAGCGCACTTCTTATAGCACCTTTATAATTTAAAAATTCCGTTTCACTCATCTTTGGTGGTTCAGGTTTTGGCTGAACTATCGGTTTTGCGATTGGAGTTTCTACTTTATCCTGTTTTTGATTAGGTACAGGAGCTTTAACCGTATCAACAATAGATTGAGGCAACTTTATTTGTTGAGTGTTTGCCTCTGATTTAGTTTCTTTTTTTACAGGTTCAGACTTTTGTGTTTGAGATTTTGAACTTGCTTTATTTTCATTATCAACTTTTTTAGGTTCAGTTTTTGTGGTTTGGGTTGGTTTTTGAATATTATTTTTCTTTGTTTTTTGCGGAGTTATTATATTTTTAATTTGTTCTTGAACCTTATTAACAACTGGTTTCGGCGGTAAAGATTCCTCTTTTTTAGCAACAGGAGTATTATTTTTTGTAGGAGCATCATTCCATATCGCATCAATATTTGGAATATTTTCTGAAACTTCTACAGGTTTAGAATGTGTTTTTTTGGTTTCTGATTTTGGATTAATAAACCACACCAAAACAGAAAGTATTAAACATAAAATAAATATTCCTAATGACAAAACTTTCTTACAAGAGATATTATTTCTATATAAAACACCTGTATTCACTTCTTCAGTATCTACTTTTTGACTAACTAAAACAGGAGTTTCATCAGCGACAAACTTAAATTCATCATTTCCGCAAGTGCAATATTCAGGTTTTGCCTTAAATTTTTCTTGACATTCTACGCAAATATACATAAACCTACCTTACAGTCTTAATTCTTTCTATGTCTGAAAAATCAGATGGGGTACTGAACTTATCTTCTGTTGAGATAGTAAAACCACCCGTTACATTAGTTATAACACGTTTTGTCCTAGAAGGGAATGTCAAAATTGGTTTTCCCTGATAGCTTTGGATTAGTGGTTTTAAATAATTTACCGCAACACTATTGTACATAGAAGGTTGTGCCCACGCTTTTAAATTTGAAATACGACCTTTTTTATCAACCGTGAACGAAAATTTAAACACAGTTCCTAAAGGAGCTGAAACTTGAGTGTCGTGCATAATTTGGTTTTGAAGATTACTACGCCAAACGTTCCAGACAACAACTTCTTCCCTTTCATTCAAAAGTCTATCTTCTTTTTCTGCTTGTTTAATAATTTCATCAGGAGACATTTGCTCAATTGGTTTTGACTCGACTTTTGGCAAAGATACTGGTTTTTGAACGACTTCAACCGTTTTTTGAGGTTGAGTTTGTTCAACAGTAATTTGTTTTTCTTGAACTTGTTCTGGTTGTTTATTTTGCAGAATATCTTTTACTGATTTTGGCAATTCAGTTGTGATAACTTTTTCTTGAGCTTTTGGCGGTGCAACTTGAACAGTTTTTTCAGTTGTTTTTACGTTAGAAGTAGGCACTGTAATATTTTTTTCAACTGGTTTTGCAGATTGAACAGGCTTTTTAACCTCTATATTTTTAACAGATGTTTGCGCTTTGTTCTCTACGATTTTGGTTGTCTGTTGAGTTTTTGGAGCTGAAACTTGTACTGTTTTATCTATAACTTTCACACTTATATTATCTTTATTTTCAACTTTTACTTGTTCTGGCAATTTGTTTGTAGCTTCAGGATTTCTTGCTACTTCTGACATAGTAACCTGAACTTCGTTCTGCGAAAACTTAACCTGCTTTGACATTTCAGGTTTAGTTACACTGATAATTATAGTCAGCGTTGTTAATATTATTGACAATGTTATTAAATAAATTTTAATCATTATCTATCCATTTTCGACATTATTGAATCACAAATGTACAATTCGTAATTAGTTACACTTAACAAATTTGTTTCAGCAAGCAAAAATGCAGTCGGTAAACTTGCAGCAATCAAACTCAACAGTATACCATTCAAATCCGCTCCGATTTCTGTCATAAAAAAGCTCATATTCATAGTGAATTCAATTAGAATTATAGAAATACCAATTACTAAAAACTTAATCTTTTCACCATTTAAGGCTCTTGTCTTTTGCAATCCGAAAATATCTGTTCCGTGCGAAAAATAATCCCTAAAACCATCAAACTTTATTATATCTGAACCATTGATTTTTCTTATACATACAAAAGCGTTTGAAAAAGCAAAGAAAGCAAATACTATCAATAATGAAGACAATATTAAAAACACAAGCGAAAATCTTAAGCTTGAAATTCTTATCCATCCTGCAGCTTCAGGAAAACACATCGCCAAAGTGTTTGAAACTCCATAAGCCACTACAGGAGCCGTCATAAACCCTAACATAGTTTTAAAGAATCGCACTATTTGTAAAGTAAAATTTTTATTTTGTAAATACTCAATCTTTGTTTTGCTCAAATTGTTTAAATAAACTCTAATCCAATTTTGGTATCTATTCAAAACAATCTCTAAATCTTCTCGATATTCATATTTGTCTAATTCATATGACAACTTATGCCCACGATATTTAAAATATCCACAAAAAGCTGATACGAATAGATTCATTAAGACAAAAATCAACGACACAATAATAGAATAAAAGATTCTATTATCAGGATTCATATAATAAATTAAATTGATTGCGTAAAATACACACATAAAAAATGTCGAAAATATAATCAAAAAATATTGTGCAAACCCTGCACCTTTTGATGGTTCTCTCAAATCTCTATTTTGCAAAAACAAGAATACTCCTTGTTTTAACGCTAATGAAACAGTATACCCTAACAAAGAAAAAACAATTAACATCTTAATATTTGTAGGCATTGTTAAAAATGCCACAGTATCTGATATTGGAAGTCCCATTAAATAATTCGTAACCCCAAACATCATCGCAACAGCACTCACTACTAGTACTATATTCAACAAAATTGCATACCTATTATTAACAGCAAGTCGTTTTCTTATATCTGTTATTGCAAACGAAATTTGTTTCACCACAGAAATTCTTGCAGTTTCAAGTTCTTGCTGAACTTCATCCAACTTATCATTAACTAAATTAGTCGGTTTTAATTGTGCTTCAGCATTAGAATGTGCGTTTTGAGTTCCTTTTGCCTCAATTTTAATACCTAGAAAATCTTCACTCCCAGCAAATTTCAACTTACAGAACTTATCAACAACTAACTTACCTAAAAAAGGTTCCCCTCTAAACAAAACTTTCGGATTAGCAAAATCATTAACTACAACACATTTATTTAATTTTTCATCATATTTCACAGTCAAAATCAAATCAAAATCAACATCAACCGGATAATCACAATCAGAATTCGAACCGATTATAATGAAATTCTTGTCACTAAAAACCTTCTCATTATTTTTAGACGTAATAATTACCGCCATTTAAACCCTTTCACTACTGTCTGTATAGTTGTACCGTTAACGGCTCTGTTAACATAATTTCTAATTGAGTACCTTCAATCACACTTATTTCTTCACCTTTTGATGAAATAGCAGAAATTGCTCCAGCTCCTGCACCTATAGAAGCACCTGTAATAAGGGCTCTTGTGGGATCAACACCCATCATCATTGAAACAGCAGATAACAACAATCCAGTTGCAGCTCCACCAACAACTCTTTTGGTTACATTCAATGCTCTTGAAGAATTACCAACAATAAAAACTTTATTAGTTTTCAACGGAATAACATCTCCATCTGGAGTCATTATCTCATCAAACAAAAGCCCAACCTGTCCATTTTTCATCGCAAACGAAGCTGAACGAGTCTCAACAGCTCTACCAATTAACACACTACCTTCCGGCGCAATAAGCTGACCATTATAAACCCAATCTCTATCTAGTTCTGCAGAAACGCCATCATTATTCACAAGGCTTTCTGAACTTATATCAGATAACAATGCCGCAGTAAAAGTCGAACCCTCGCTAATATGAACAACACTACCCGTTAACACATTATTTGACTGCTCATATTGAGATGGCTCATAATTTGTACGATAATTAGGGTCAAACATATTTCCCTGATAAGATGAGTTTGAAGACTCTATCTTCGGCAACCTAATTCCACCACTCTGATTATTTTTTGGAGCAACTAAATCAATAGGCGCATCTGCCAAGTAATCTTCATTTGGGTAAGAATTATAATTATCAGACTGCTCTATTTTTACAAAATTCTGCGGTTGAGAATACTTATGACCTTCAAACCTTGCTTGAGCTTCATCGCTGAAATCATATTCAACATTTTTAGCGTCAATTATATTTTCAGAGATTTCCTTATTTTCTTTTTTGTCAGAAACTCCTGAACGGAGATAAGTATTAACATTACTATGAGCCAAACTTGTATAAGCTTCTCCATAGAAAAAGCTTTTCAAACTGGAATCCCTGACTGTTTTAACTTTAAAATCGTTATTTTTTAAAGTCTTTACCAATTCTTTTCTCAAACTTTCATCGTCATTGTTAGACATATAATAGAAATAACAATCTTCAGCTTTATTAGCAATAATTAAAACATAATACAACCCTTTGTACTTATTTTCTAAAATATAAGTGTTATTTTTTCTTATCGCATCTGGGAAATTCCTACTTATAAAAGATTGTAAAACCTTGTTAACATTATCAGGTTGAGAATTTTTAACTCTGTAAAGACGAGAAACATCTGCCGCAAATGCAGTAGATACAGTACAAACCAGAGTTATAAATAGAATAAGATACTTTTTCATAATCATCTTAAGTTTCATTATAGACTTACCAATATTCTTTTGCAATAAATCTTCATTATAATTAACGATTTTGTAAATTTTTTGTTCATTTTTTACTTATTATATATAGGGAAAATTTATTAGGGAAATTTATCTTGAAAAAAGCACTAATTTTACTGTTAGCAATATTTTCAACAACTTTGGCATTTCCATTGCCAGAAGCCCAAGCTGGAGAATTCAAAGTATATTCACCACGAGCTTATCGTCAATTGCAAAAATTGCAAGAGCCAATTAAAGTGAGAACAAATTCTTACACCCAAACTCAGCTACTTGTAGATTATTCAGGCAGTATGAAGAATTGGATTAAAGTTGCAATCGAAACATTAGAAATAGTTCTTCCAAACGTTACAAGAAAAAATATCGTTGGGTTAAGAACGTTTGGCGGTAGAAATAATGGTGGAAATTACCAAACCGCTTGTCAAATGAGCAACCTTGTTACAGGTTTCAGCCGCAGAAACGACGAAGCAATTCTAACAGGGCTAAAGGACTCTAGAGTTGGAGGCTTAACACCTATTGAATTCGCACTCCACAAAACCGTAGATGAAGATTTTGCACCTGCTAATATTTTTGACAAAAAAGAAGATGCAAAAAAATCAAAAAAAATAATTCTTGTAACAGACGGTCACGACACTTGCGGTGGAGATCCTTGTGCATATATTAGAGAATTAATGAGCGAAAGAAACGACATCTCTATTGACGTAATCCAACTTGGAAGTGGCACTCATCTTGCCTGCCTTGCAGAAGAAAGTGGTGGAACTTTTTACCAAGTAAACAACAACCGCGAAATTTTCGAGATGGCATTTGAACAATCATTTGAACTTCCAGAAGGTTCTATCCAAATATCTAAAACAATTGAAAACGAATCAACTTACAAAGAAAAAACTCCACATTACAACCAAGACAAACCTCTTGCTAGAAAATATAAATATGTGGGCAACTAAATTTTAAACATTGAACTTTACCTTTTGTATTTTCGTTATTAATATGTATAATGAATTCAGGAGGTGTTCGTTGAGGTTTTATATTGCATTGCTTTCAATTTTACTCTTGACTCAACTGCCATCAATCTCGGCAGACAATTCTCGTGTTAAGGTATACACACCTCAAAAATACAAACAAACAACCCTTGAACAAAGCCCTAAATACGGAAGAGTTTATGGCGAGGGAATTGAGCTTTTGGTTGATTGTTCAGGAAGCATGACCCCCTGGATTAAAACTGTTTCTGAAACAGTAAATTATATCTTACCTAAAATCCCAGAGAATACATCCGTTGCCTTGAGAGTGTTTGGAGAAAGGCCAAGCTCCTATAGTTACAACGTTTTTATGAACGAAGCTTGCAAATCAACAAGACTTGTAACTTATTTCAGACAAGACAACCAATCCAAAATTCAACAAGGAATGAATGATGCAAAAATTGGCGGTATGACACCAATTGAATATGCACTAAAAGAAGCATTAAAAAAAGACTTTAAAAACCTAACCGTTGTATCAAGAGGCAACCCAACAGGAAAAAGAAAAAAAATAATTCTTATTACAGATGGCGATGACACCTGCGGTGGAGATCCTTGCAAATACATAAAGAACACAATTTCACAACATAGAGATTTAGAAATTGACGTTATCAAGGTTGGTAACGCCAACAGCTTAACTTGCTTAACCCAAATCACAGGCGGAACTTTCCACACAATAGATGGACTAAACGACATCCCAAAATTTGAACAAGCACTTGAAAAAGCTTTCAAAGTACCTGTTGGAACTATCCAAGAAGGAAGAATGCGTGACCCTAATTTGCGCAGAGAAAAAGGTTTATACAAACCTTTCACACCTCAAACACAACAGACAACAACTCAACAGGATGATAACACAAAACCAACTAGAGGATATAAATTTATTCAATTCTAATCAGAATTGACAAAATACTCTTTTCCATCCTCTGACACAAATGCCGTAAGCGGAGCGTGCTTATATTTACCGCAACCTGTGTCTATACAAATTTTGTCATCTTGGACTTGCGGACAATCAAAATCAGTATGTCCAAAAATTACTTTGTATGGGAAATTGTGTTTGTGCTCATAAAAATTACGTCTAATATAAACCATATCGACTTCATCTTGTTCATCAATTGGATATTTAATATTAAATCCGGCATGAACAAAAACATAATTATCAATTATGTGGTAGAACTTTAAACTATTAAAAAATTCACCATGAATTTTGAAAATATTTTCATAACTGCCGTAACTTTGGACAGTATTAGGCCCGCCATAATTCCAAAACAAATAATTATAATATTCATCTCTATCCGCATGCAAAAGCGCATACTCATGAGAGCCAATCAAATAAACACAATTACATACATCCTGCATAGAAATAATTTTATCGACAACATCTCTAGATTTGGCACCTCTGTCAATATAATCACCCATAAAAACAATCGTATCGTCTTTATTAGGAGAAAGCTTGTCCAAAACTGCACATAATTTGACGTATTCTCCGTGTATATCTGAAATTCCGATTATTCTAGCCATAAGAAAAATTTAATATAAACTAGACAAAAGTTCAACAAGATTTACATATCAAATCCTGCAATCTAAAAATTTTATCAATAAAATATTTATGTTTCTTTTTATATACAGCTATAGGAATTGCACCACGACAATTGCCAAGATTTTTCAATGAATGAGCGTGTTTCATGGCGAGAAAAAAGTTAGCATTTAATTTTTTTTGCAAATTTTCAACAACATAAGTATTACCAATATCCGTATAAAACAATTTCGAAACAATATCCTTTGGTGCCCTATAGTTGCTTATAGAATTAACTGTTCCATAGTTTTTTATCAATGATTTTTTCAAAGAATTAGATAGTGGAAATGCGTTGTAAGTATAGGTTTCTAGTCCAAAATTCAAACCAACAAACAAAGCCTCACTTCCACCTTCTGAATGCCCTGAAACAATAGACTTCGTTGAATAATTGTTTTCAATAATAGATTTTGCAAAATTTTTCGCTAATATCATCTGCCTTGAAGCTTTACCAAATCCCATTTTTAAATTTGCAACATGGTCTTTCAAACACATCGAATCAGTACCTACAAAACAAATAATAAATTCATCTTCATTATTATAAACAACTGCCTTAAAATTAGTTCTTTTATCATATTTTTTAGCGAAAATTCTGTAGTTCAAAAATACATTTTGTCCTAAATCATTGTTTTTTCTTTTCGCAATCTCATCTGATATCAAACATAAACGCTTGCAAATTTCAGCTTTCAAATGTTTAGTAATCAATTGCATCCCTGATTTTGTTGTAAAAATAATTTTCATAATAACCTCCCTAATAAAAAAATACATAGCAAAACCTACAAAACCTATGCACGCATAGAAATTTTGTTGATAAAAAAGTAAACGGATAGTGAGTTAAAATTTTATACTTCTGCTATTTATGTAACAATTAAAACATATAAACCTAAATTCTGTCAAGAATAGTCTTTAAAAACAAGGTTAAAATTTCGCACTAAAAAAGCGCCTCATTGGCGCTTATCTTTTAAATGGTACCCCCAAGCGAATTCGAATCGCTGTCTACACCGTGAAAGGGTGTTGTCCTAGGCCTCTAGACGATGGGGGCTTGTTTATTTCTTCCACGCTTTTTATTCTATGCTAAACAAAATTAAATGTCAACACTTTTATTTTATAAATTTTAAAATTTTATAAAAAGTCAGGATTAACAAGCATTTCAGCAGAATTTAAAACATGAAAAATTATCCATGCAGAGCATTTGTTAAGGACATGTAATGTATTGAAAGTTTTTTATTTTTTATGTAAAATATATATATCCAAAAATATAGATAGATAGGAGAGAAAATGTTTGAACGTTTTACGGAGAAAGCTATAAAAGTTATTATGCTTGCGCAAGAAGAAGCTCGTAGATTAGGGCACAATTTTGTTGGAACAGAACAAGTTCTTCTTGGGCTTATAGGAGAGGGAACTGGCGTTGCTGCTAAAACTCTTAAGTCTATGGGCGTTACACTCAAAGATGCAAGAGCTGAAGTCGAAAAAATTATCGGCAGAGGTTCTGGCTTTGTTGCAGTAGAAATTCCATTTACACCTAGAGCAAAAAGAGTTCTTGAATTGTCATGGGACGAAGCAAGACAGTTAGGGCACAACTATATCGGCACTGAACACTTGTTATTAGGTTTGATAAGAGAAGGCGAAGGTGTTGCGGCTAGAGTTTTAGAAAACCTTGGAGTAGATTTAAACAAAATCAGAAGCAATGTTGTTAAAATGCTTGGAGAATCTAAACCGCAAGCAACAGCTTCAGGAAGTTCTAGCTCAAGTTCATCTTCATCATCTTCATCAGGCGGAAAAACCAAAACTCCAAGCCTTGATGAATTTGGTAGAGATTTAACTCTTGCTGCTCAAGAATTAAGACTAGACCCTGTTGTGGGTAGAGAAAAAGAGATTGAACGTGTTATTCAAATTCTTGCAAGACGTACTAAAAACAACCCTGTTCTTATCGGTGAACCTGGTGTTGGTAAAACTGCAGTAGCAGAAGGACTTGCTATCAGAATTGTTAACGCCGAAGTTCCTGATATTTTAGACGGCAAAAAAGTTATCCAATTAGACATGGGACTTTTGGTCGCTGGTACAAAATATCGTGGAGAATTTGAAGAACGTCTTAAAAAAATTATGGACGAAATCCGTCAATCAGGAAACATTATTCTTGTAATTGACGAAATGCACACTCTTATCGGCGCAGGTGCTGCCGAGGGTGCAATTGATGCTGCAAACATCTTAAAACCAGCACTTTCAAGAGGCGAAATCCAAGTTATTGGTGCTACAACTCTTGATGAATACAGAAAATACGTTGAAAAAGACTCTGCATTAGAAAGACGTTTCCAATCAGTAATCATTGAAGAACCAACTATTGATGAGTCTATTGAGATTATCAAAGGTCTTAAACCAAAATACGAAGACCACCACAAATTGATTATCTCTGATGAAGCTATTATTGCAGCAGTAAAACTTTCTAGCAAATACGTTACAGATAGATTTTTACCAGACAAAGCTATCGACGTACTTGACGAAGCAAGCTCAAAAGTTCGTTTGAAAGTATCTACACTTTCTCCTGAAGGGAAAGAGCTTGAAAAAGAGCTTCGCTCGTTAATTAAAGACAAAGAAGATGCTATTCGCAATCAAGAATTCGAACTTGCAAGTCAACTTCGTGATGAAGAAGCTGAAATGAAAGATAGAATCAGAGAAATGGCACAAAAATATAGAGAAGAACACGAAGCTAACAAACCGACAGTTACTGCGGAAAACGTAGCTGAAGTTATTGCAACAATGACTGGCGTACCTGTTACAAAACTAACTGAAGGCGAAAGTGAAAAACTTCTTCGTTTAGAAGACACTCTTCACGCTCGTGTAATCGGACAAAACGACGCAGTTGTAGCTATTTCTAAAGCTATTAGACGTGCAAGAGTAGGTTTAAAATCACCAAACAGACCAATAGGAAGTTTTATCTTCTGCGGTCCAACTGGGGTTGGTAAAACCGAATTAGCAAAAGCTTTAGCCGAAGCAGTATTCGGTTCTGAAGATAACATGATAAGAGTTGATATGTCAGAATTTATGGAAAAACATTCAACAGCTAAACTTATCGGTTCACCTCCAGGATATGTAGGTTACGATGATGGCGGACACTTGACTGAACTTGTTCGTAAAAAGCCTTATTCAGTTGTATTGTTCGACGAAATTGAAAAAGCGCACCCAGACGTATTTAACATCATGCTTCAGATCCTTGATGATGGTAGATTAACAGATGCAAAAGGTCGTCACATCAATTTCAAAAACACAATCATCATTATGACTTCAAACGTTGGTGCTAGTATGATTATGACAACATCAAAACTTGGTTTCTCAACTGCTGAAGATGAATCTAAAGACAAATACGAAAAACTAAAAGACACAGTTTCTGAAGAAATGAAAAAAGCATTCAGACCTGAATTCTTGAACCGTATTGACGAAACAATCGTATTCGCACACTTAAGTAAAGAAGAAATCAGACAAATCGTAGATTTGATGTTGAAAGATTTATTCAAACGTCTTGCAGAACGTGAATTATCAATTGAAGTAACAGATGAAGTAAAAGACCATTTGGCTAAAGATGGATACTCTGAAGCTTATGGTGCAAGACCATTAAGAAGACTTATTCAACGAAAAATCGAAGATATGCTTGCTGAAGAAATTCTTTCTGGAAAATATTCTTCAGGCGATACAATTCGAATGACTCTTATCGACGACAAGATAGCTTTTGAAAAAGCTAAAGCAAAACGTTCAAGAGCAAAAGAAGAAAAAGAAGTGGTCGAAGAAGTTACTCAAGAATAATAATTTAAAGGTAGACCTGCAATAAGGTCTACCTTTTTAAAAAAGAAGGTTGGTTTAAGTATGGCTAAATATCAATATCGTGCACTTAAAGATGGTAAAGATATTATTAACGGAGAGCTTGAAGCAAAAACGCCAAGAGAGGCTCGTGAATTAATTAGAAATCTTGGGTTTACGCCTTTAGAAATATTCCAAGCTGATTTGGTTGTGCATGAAATGTCAGATGAGGCTGGGAACTTCGGCGGAATTAACTATTTAAGTTTGGATGACAAAATTTTGTTCATATCTGATTTACAAGTTATGCTTTCTTCAAGCATAAGCTTGCTTGAAGCACTCCAAACAATAGAAATAAACTCTCCAAGACCTAAAATTAAAAAAATTGCACACGCCCTACAAGGTGAAATAATGAAAGGAAAAACTTTTTCTGAATCCATGAATTATTTGTACCACGATTTGTTCGGCGAAATTTTTATTGATTTATGCGTAACTGGTGAAAATACTGGTGAATTAGCAACGACTTTAGAAAGAATGCTTATGATTCTTCGAAAACAGGACGAAATCAAAAGTCAAATCCTTCAAGCATCCATTTATCCAAGTATTTTAGTCACAATGATGCTAGGAATTTTGATATTTTTTGCAAAAGTATTGTTTCCTGCGTTTATGGGTGTAATCAATGATAATTTAGGTAAAATTCCACCTTTTGCACAAAGCGTATCAGATTTATTACAATTTGTTGGAGATTACTGGCTTTTATGCATAATTGGTGTATTCGGTGTTATAGGTGCTTTTATATACCTAGCTTCCAACCCGCATACCAAAAAGCTTTTTGACATGACTTTTATCAGAATTCCACTTTTAAAAGATTTTGTAAGCTACATAAATCTATCAAACTATATGAGCATAATGGCAATATCGTACGAATGCGGAGCTCCATTCCCAAAATCATTATCTCTAGCAGAAAAAACCGTTTCAAATTATGAACTCAAGAAAAAAGCGAAACTAACAACAAAACTTATGGAGAAAGGTATCGCTTATTCTGAAGCTTTACATCAATCAATGCTGTTGCCACCAACATTAATCACAATGATTGCTTCAGGTGAAAAAGCCGGAAACTTGTCTAAAATGTTAAAAGATTGTTCTGATGTTATAGACAAAAAAGTGGAACTTGTATTACAAGCATTGACAAAAGCTTTTGAACCAATTTTGTTAATTATATTAGGAGGATTAACATTAGCACTAGCAATTGCATTTTTCCAAATGTATGCTGGCGCAGTGCTTTCTATATAAACAATATAAAGAGCATTAAAAAAGGTTCCTAAATTTAGGAACCTTTTTAGCATTGTTTTAGATATTTTTATTTATCTTTATTAAAAAATCTCATAAATTTATCAATCAAGCCTTCTTCTTCAGCCATTTCAGTATTTTCTAATTTAGCAAGATGAGCTTTGATTTTTTCATAATCTTGAGCAGTTGATGCAACTTGCAAATATTTTTGGTAATATTCAACCGCAGAAGGTTTATTTTTTATTCTTTCATAAGATTGAGCAATACGCTTAATTAATTCGTAATTTCTTTTGTCGACCTCATACCATTTTTCTAAATAATCTACTTCTGTTTGGTAATCACCAATGCTAGCTCTAAAATCAGCAAGCTTTGCTAATGCGCTTGGGTTATTTGGTTCAAGTTGAGCTACTCTATCATAATATTCCATAGCGTGGTTTTTATCTCCACTTTCTTCCAACAACATAGCCAATGATACTAACAAATTAACATCATCATTATTAATTTGTACAGCATTCAAAAATTCATTTATAGCAATATCTTTGTTTCCTCTAACTAAATTGTAACGACCCCAATTTAAATGCGCATTAAAGTCATCATTCATTTCTTCAAAAATGATTGCAGCCATTTGATATGCTAGCGGTGATTTTGAATCGCATTTTCTAAATTCTTCAACTTCTAAAAGCGCTTTATCAAAATCTTTTTTTACATAATAATACTGACTTAACAAAGAATGATATTTTGCAGTATTTTTAGCATTATCATCAGCTGATTCTAACAATTTATAAGCTTCATCGGCATCTTCTTTTTCTAACAAACATTTTGCTTTTGTTAAATTATCTTGAGTAGTTTCTAGAGCTTTGTCCAATTGACCATCTCTTAAGTATAGCCCTGCCAAATTTTCTCTAATATGCTCTACATCAATATTTTTAGAATAAGCTCTTTCTAAAACGTTAATTGCACTACCTATAGCATCTTCATTAATGTATAATTTTGCAAGATTTAAGTATGTTGGAACAGGAATTTCATCATAATCCAACAATCTCATATACTCATCAATAGCTTTCGTATTTTGCCCTAATTGAACGTAAACAGATGCTAACACAAAACGAGTATTGATAATTTGTTTTTCATCATCAGTATTTTGAACAGCTTTTTTATAATCATTTGCAGCATGTTCATATTGTTGCTGAACTGAATGAAGATTACCTCTATTAATATAATATTTGAACTTGTCAGTATCAATATAAATATCCATTAATTGTTCATAAACCATAGTATTTGTAGCATCAAACTCAAGCATTTTCATATAATAGCCCGCAGCTTCCTCTTTTTGTCCAACCATCATAGACAAATGTGCTAAACGCTCAATTACACTCAAATCTTTTTGATTATGCTCATATATTTTTTTATATTCTTCGAGAGCTTGTTCAAATTGCTCATTCTCTTCATACTGAATTGCTAACTGTGTACTCATTTATATACTCCTCTATAAGTCTGTAATTTATGTTAATTATACCTTAAAAAGCCAATATTGAATAGCCCCCTCGGCTAATTATAACGATTTTGAGCTTTTTCAATACCATCTAAAAGGTAACACTCTAAAGCCTCGATTGTTCTCTTTACAGATTGCTTCAAATCGTCCATTTGTTCTTTTGCAAAATTCTGCAACACAAAAGCCTCTGCAGGAATTGGCGGTTGAGGTCCAATGCCAACTTTTATTCTATGAAAATCCTTTGTTGAAACATGCTTAATTATGGATTTAATCCCATTATGGCCTCCATCTGAACCATTTGCTCTAAATCTTAACTTGCCTAAATCTAAAGATAAATCATCATAAATAATCAACAAATCTTTTACATCAATCTTATAATAATTCATTACCAATGAAACCGCTTCTCCAGATAGGTTCATAAATGTTGTCGGTTTAATTATCACAACATCCTCTCCATTCAAACGAGTTTTAGCAAGAAAACATTTCAACTTTTTTTCTTCCCTAAAATCAAACCCTTTATCATAAGCTAACTTATCCACAACCATAAAACCTACATTATGACGTGTAAAAAGATATTTTTCACCTACATTTCCTAATCCAACAATTAATTTCATATATTAATAACCCTTTTTTTATTATTTTAACGCAAATAAATATTACCCTCTTGTTTTACCACAGTTTCGCTTAACAAAAAGATAGAAAAACCTTATTTTAATAATGAATTTAATCAAAATAAGGATAAAAAAATGAATTCAAAAAACAAACAAATAATCCAAGAAAAAAGCTCCGAAAAAGTTGCAAAATTTTTAGAAAAAAATGGAATCCACAAAAAGGATTTTGCTGAAATGATTGGCGTAACTCTTTCCTATGTATACAACCTTATAGACAACTCTATTTCTTTTTCAACAAGGAGCACTACGCTTGAAAGAATTGCAACCGTCATGGAAATTGAGCCTGAAGAATTTGATGAATACAAAATTCCTCAAGAACCAATTCTAATTGACGATTCAATTGAATTTTTAAAACAAATCATGAAACAAAAAGGCATGACAACTGTTAATTTTTTAAAAGCTTTTCCTCGTAAAAAAAGATTAGAAATCGTTGATATTCTTCGAGGCAACATACCTATCCCAATTGATTACAAAGAATTGAGCATGATAGGAAAAGTTTTAGGTATTGAACGAGATGACATATATGAAATTTGGGAAAAAAGAATGAAACAAGTTTTAGAAACAGGCGGAATGAACATTTATTCAAACGCAGCTCTTGTAAATGCAATGTTTGATTGCGCAAAAAGATTTATAGATCTACAGTAAATTTTCCGTAATTAATACCTTTTCGACCGTCTAAATCTTAGGCGGTTTTTATTTTACAGGATTAAATATTACGCTTAACAATATTTGATGCAGTAATAAAAGATAGCCTCATTATATTCTCCTTTTTTGCGCATAAAAACATATAAAAAAATTTTACTATTTTTTTTTGATAAAACTGTTGACATTAAAATTTGTTCTTGCTAACATAAAATTACTGACGAAATGAATAGCAAATCATTGAGTTGAAAAAATAATAAATATACAATTTGCGCTTGTAGCTCAGCAGGTAGAGCACTCCCCTTTTAAGGGATAGGTCGCGCGTTCGAATCGCGCCAAGCGCAATTTTTTATTGTTAAATTATTTACAAAAGGTATTTTAATGATCAATAAAAAAATCTTGGTTATCCGTTATGGAACAATTGGCGACACTGTATTTGCGAGCGCCTTCTTTAGAGAGTTACGCAAGAATTTACCAAACTCAATTATTGATGCATTAGTTGACAATGTTGCAAAAGGTATAATGGAAAGTTGTCCATATATTGATAACATTGTGCATATTAACAAAAATACTAAAAAGATATTCGAATACATAAAAATATTCAAACAATACGATACTATTTATTTTTTAAAAAATGACAGTTTCTTTTCTATCGTTGCATTTTTAGCAGGAGTTAAAAATAGAATTGGATTTAAAGTTTTTAGAAACAAATTTTTGACAAAAACAGCACCTTACAAAGAAGATAAAAACGAGATTGATTGCTATTTGGACTTGCTAAAAGCAACTAGCTTAGAAGTAAAAAACTACAAAACAGAAATTTGGATTAACGACAGTGACTATCAGAAAGTTGACCCAATTCTAAACAACGTTAATAGCACAAAAGTTTTAATACAAGCATGCAGTAGAATGCCTGAAAAAAACTGGATTAATGAATATTGGACAGAAGTTATTGAATATATTTCTGACAAAATGGGTGCTCAAATATTTTTTGTGGGCGGAATGAAAGACAAAGAATATTACGCAGAACTTTTAGACAAATTAAATAATATCAAAATTCCACCAATTGATTTGTGCGGAGAATTAAAAATCAAAGAAACAATGGCATTAGTAAAACGTTGTGATTTAGTTATTGGAATAGATTCTGGAATTATACACATTGCAGCGGCTGCAAACACTCAGTCTATCTTATTACACGGACCAACTTCGCTAAAAAGATGGGCTCCAAGAAGTGACAAATGCACAATTATCACAAAAGACTTTAAATGTTCACCATGCCTGCTACAAGGTGGAGCTAAAGAATTGTGCAAAAACAAAACTCCAGAATGTATGAAAGCTCTTACACCAGAGTTAGTAATAAATAAATTAAAAAGGATTGAATTCTAATAGAAAAAATATTAGTCCAACTCACCTTCAGCCAAAAGTTTAGCTTGAAGCTCAAGTTGCGCCTTGTGGTCATCTCTCACAGTTTTAATGGCTTTTGCTAGTTCTTCGTTCAAAGCTTCTATTTTACCATCAATATTAAACCTATTTAAAAAGTCATTAAATCTGTTTATTTCATGTGAGAACTCATTTTTAGGATGTAACAACAGAGAAAAATCAAGATGTTTTTTCTCTGTTATAAACTTTTGCAAGTAATACAACTCTCTACCATAGGCATTTTTTTCAGTAAGGAAATAGTGTCTGCAACTTTGCAAAAAATTTATTCTATTATAAATATCTTTTGGTCCGAAACAATGATCTAACCAAGAAGTCAATTCTTTTTTATTAAAATCTTTGTCTGCGGTTAATACAGTCTTAAATAAAATAGTTTCAGGAACAGATTTTTTATATCCAACTTGCCTTGTCAGAATTTTAGGATTAGTTAGATAATCAAAAATATGACGAACTTCATGCATTAAAGAAGTCGTACTAAATAAAGAAATTGTATTTTTATCATCCATCGGCAAGGTTAAGCTATACCCACAAATTCTATTGTCACCCTGCAAGGAGATTGTGCCAGCACTAGGGGTTTCTCCAGCATTAGTTTTTTCAAAAACAATATTTACATACTTGTTTAAAACTTTATTAAAACTATCTTTTATTTTAATAACATGGACATCATCACCACACTCAAAATCATCAAGAATGTTTTGGAAAAACTTGTCACAATATTCTTCGGATTTAGCAAAACGTTGCTTCATTGAGCCTTTTATCTGCGTTAGCGGAAGCCTTGCACAATCTGTGATTTTTACCATGTTAATAAATCCTTTTCTTTTATTTCCAATCTAAAAAACCGTAAATTTTAAAATTTGCTAGTTTTTTATTAATAAAAAAAGTCACCTAATGGTGACTTCTTTATTTCATTAACCTGCCATTTTTGAAGGTGGCGAAGTTAGTGTTAAGTTTTGATTTCCAATTATGTTTTTCATCGGCATTGTATAGCTTGAATTTAAGGTATAAGATGGAGCAATTGGGCTAACTGTTTGCACTGCAGCTGGTGCAGTAGTTGAGCTTGCACTTGCGACACCTGCAGTACCTTTGATTAAGTGCCACGCACCGCCACCAACTATACCCGCCACAAGACCTCCACCAAACGCTGCTATCTTACTAACCTTTGAACCATTTGCATTTTTAGCAGCTACAACAGCAGCTTCTTTGATTTGATCAACAGCTTGTTGCGTAACTTCAGCAACTTTATTTCCTAAATTTTTAACAGCATCATCTGCCGCTTTTGAAATAGAATCTTCTGCTTTTGTTACAATAACCTTAAGCGCTTTTTCGGCCGCTTCTTTAGTATATACATTCGCGGTTTGAACATTTCCTACCAATTTTTTCAAAGGTTCTTTTGCTCTGGCAACCCAACCTTCATCAATCATCCAAACATCATTTCTATACATTTTGTTCGCAGATTTGCCACCATTAAACTCATCGTTATTATGCCAATCAAATTTTTCTTCAATATTTTTCTTACATCTTGCAACATAAGATGCCCTATCTGTAATATATTCTTTTGCCATGGCTTTAAAACAATCTGCAACTTCTTCTGATGAGCGAGCACGTCTTACATCATCAATATGTTCAGTTGTATCCCCCCAAGTTAAACCATAATAAGAAGGATTCATCTCTGGCGCAGTTTTTGTTAACCATCCATTTGTTTGATTTGTATAATCTACAGGACCACCAGTTGCAGTAGCTAAATATGGAGTAGCTGCCGCTTTGGACTCCAACGGAGTAATACCGCACATTTCTCTACGAGAAGTAAATACGCCATGAGTTGCACATCCAACAATTTTGTTTGGGTAACGACCATCTACCAACTGACAATTATTTTTAAATAGTCCATCTTCAATTGTTTGGATTTTATCGAATGCAGCTTTAATTAAGCTCCACTCACGAGAGCCCTTATCAAATGCAGCATCTCCCCATCCTAATTGCAATTTAACAGCTTTTTTGTGTTCTAGTGGGATTTTAGGGTTTTCTAAAAATTTTATATAACCCTCTAAAGTAATTGGAAAAGCTTTTTGCTCATCAGGTCTTCCCCAACCTATAATCAATAAATCTTTTCCTGGGTGGAAATCTGATATATTACCCATTACGCTACGACCTTGCTCTATTTGCAAATCGTTGAAAAAGACTTTATTTAAAGTATCTTGTCCTTTTTCTTGAGCCTCTGATAATATATCTGTAAACCATTTTGCATTCAACTCTTTATCGTGCAAATATTTCTCGATATCACCATCATAAACCAATGGAGTATAACCGTGTTTTCTTTCTGACAAAATATTACCACCACGACCAAAATCTGCAGTGTTATTATCTAGCCCTAAACTTGCTGGAGTTGAACCATTAAGCGGACTTATTGTTTTTATTTCTCTCAAATCTTGTCCTAATCCTGGTGCAACATCCATATCAGGTGATTTCATCTCTTTATCGAAATTTGGTGACACAGTACCAAAGGTAAAATTATTCGGATTTGATTTTGTTGCTTCAATTGCAATTTTAGTAATATTATACATTCCAAAGAAATCTTTAAATCTACCAATCATAGGGTCTAAAATTGCTTTTACAGTATCTTTTTCACCAGACTTTAAGCTTGACCATCCACGAGAATTCAAATCCTCAACTAATTGATATAATGGATGTTTTTTTAGCGCATTTACATCTGTCTTATCAAAAACTATTCTTGAAAACTCAAAAGGATTATCCGTGAAACCTTGATAATATCTACCAGGGTTGTGAGCTGTATAATGGAATCTTATACCGTTCCAATAGTCATTACCGCCAGCAGACTCACTTGCCATGTGGTTAGTAAAAGCTGCAACAACTCTATCATGTCCCCATATATTTGCAGGATTCCATTTACCAAACTTGTCAGTATTCATTTGCTCAGTAGCCTTCATTACAGCACGACAAAAATCAGAGTTTAAAACCTCTGCTTCTATACCACCATGCCCACCTGCGCTATATGTATAAGGTTTTGGAGTTTTTGCTAACTCTTGTGTGTACATAAAATAATTTGGTGTATTTTGAATTTTATTATAAGATGGGTTATCCTGTGATATTTGGAATAATTCATAATTTACTTTTTGAAGTTCTCCAACTTTGTCATTGGACATTCTTTCAAAATCACCTTTTACACCAGTAGGTTCAATCAAACAATATTTAGATTTACTATCAGCATCTTTGCCATTAGGTTCACTTTGAATAACATATCTCAAATCTTTAGGGTCAAAATTTTGTTGCTTAGCAAACGCTTCTAAATCAACTCCAGGCTCTGCACTTAAAAACCACTTTGCCTCAATCTGCTCTGGAAGTTTTCCATTTTCATCTCTTACAAGGTTTTTAGTATATAAAAATTTAAATCCACCTTTATGATTTCCATGATTGTGGAATGGTGAAACCGATCGTACATCTAACCCTTCGTGTCTTATAAAACTTTTTGGTGCTTCATAAGTTACAACCCCCATGCCTCCTGCATAATCTTCAGGCAAACCTAACCCCATATTTTCGTAAGCTAAAGAAAGGACTTGCGTCATGTTTTTCTGCTCACCGGTAAAAGTTATCATAGAAAAATTCGGTCGAATATTCACCGTATCTCGTTCTAAAACATTACCCGCCTTGATGTTTTGTTTGTACTCTTGTCTGTTACCACTAACCCGCGAAACCACTGCAGGCATAATCGAATCAATTCGCATAAAACACCTTTTCCTTCTCTTATAAACTCTTGTGCAGAAAAATATATAATCTCCCTGCTTATATAGTAAAATACCGACAGGATTTTTTTCAATAGCTCTTTAGGATAATATTAAGCAATATTAAGTAAATTTTTTATTAATATATAAAGAAAAATCTTTACCTTTAAAGTATGATATTTACTGTACTTATATAAGGAAAATTTATGGAAAGATTTTTTGGTATTTTTGGTATTATTTTTATTTTCGCAATTGCATTTTTGATGTCAAATAACAGAAAAGCGATTAACTACAAAACAATCGGCATGGGATTTGTTTTACAAATTCTTTTAGCTGTTTTTATATTTAAAGTACCGATTGGTAGAACTATGTTTATGAAGCTAGGCGAATTTATTACCAAGATACTAGATTTTGCAAAAGAGGGCGGAGAATTCGTATTTGGTCCATTAATGAATAACAATGAAGCTTTATCTAATGTTTTTGGAGCTGGAGCTTCTGTATTTGCGCTCCAATTAATTTCATCATTAATATTTATGATGATTCTGGTAAACATACTTTATTATTACGGAATTATGCAAAGAGTTGTTCCTATTTTAGGGAAAGCTATGAATAAATTAATGTCCGTAAGCGGAGCGGAAGCACTTTCAAACGTAGCAAGCGCATTTGTTGGTCAAATCGCAGCCCAAATTATGATACGACCATATTTGGAAAAACTTACTCGTTCAGAAATGCTTGCCTCTATGACTGGTAGCATGGCTTGTATTTCTGCTGCAACAATGCCAATTTACATTGGATTAGGAATTCCTGCCCAATACTTACTAGCGGCATCAATTATGGCTGCTCCTGGAGCTTTGGTAATGTCTAAAATCGTTTATCCAGAAACTGGAACTCCAGAAACTAGTGAAGATATTAAAATAACATTTAGCAAAAGAAGAAGACCTTATACAAACCTTTTTGATGCAATTTCTCAAGGAGCTTCTGAAGGTATAAAAGTTGGTATCAACGTAGTTGCAATGATTATCGCACTTGTTGCTTTAGTTGCATTTATTGACTGGGTGTTAGGTGGTATCGGTAATCTTATAGTTAATTATGCGCACATAAATTTTGCATCATTTGATTTAACACAACTTTCTCTAAAAACTATTTTAGGAAGAATTTTCTCGGCATTTGCATATCTTATGGGAGTACCAATTGGCGAAGCTACTACCGTTGGTAGTTTGATGGGAACAAAACTTGTATTAAACGAAATGGTTGCTTACGTTGATTTGAGTTCATTACCAGAAGCATTGTCAAACAAAAGCTATTTAATAGCTTGCATTGCGCTTTGCAGTTTCGGGAACTTTGGTTCTATTGCAATACAACTTGGTGGTATCGGAGAGCTTGCTCCTAACCAAAGAAAGAACCTTGCAAGATTAGGGGTTAGAGCCTTAATCTGCGGAACTCTAACTTGCTATATGTCGGCAGCAATCGCAGGAATATTACTTGGTTAAATTAGCCTTATTTGCTAAACCTTTCAACAAAGAAAAAATCTTTTCTTTCAAAGTTTCATGATAAGTTAAAGAAAGTTCTTTAGTTAAGTTTACATCTTTAATTTCTCGTTCATTTTTGATGTCAAAAAAGTATTCAAGTTGTGCTTTGCTTTTGCCTAAATTTGCGCAATCGAAAATATAACGTTCATCAGTGATTGAGTCACTTGCTTTGAAATTTATTTTTTCATAAAAAGCATAATCAGATTTTCCCAAAGAAATATCTGGATTTGGAATAAAATAAATTGATTTCATTTGGTCTTTTTGAGCTTCAGAAAACACAGAATGCATTAAAATTTTACCAACATGCGGAGGTTTAACATCTTTGCGCACACCCCAAGTAACTAATTTTGTTATATGAAGTTTTTTATGAGGCTTTTCTTTGAATATAAGAAATCCACAAGGTCGTTTATCACATGTTGCCATTATCATATTGTCACGACCAGCCTTTAGAGCAGAGGTTTTTATTATAGCATTCCACTCAAAAAAACCATCATAAGACGAATCTGTAGGATATAACTTTTTCAAATTCGCACGAGAAACAAAATTATCAAGAAAACCCTTATCTTCAGCTCCCAACTTGTACAAAGAGATTTCATTCTTGCCGACATGAGTTACAGCCTTACTGATTAATCTTGCATTAAAATTCAAATTCGGGGTATTGTTTCTAATTTCCATGAACAACCTTTTTATGACTATGAATATTTTAAAACTAAACAAAATATTTTTTGCTATAATCAATCATTTTTATTAATATAATTTTGCCAATTTTCATCAAAATTTTTAATAAACCTATGCGCATCTATTACATCATCATAAGAAATTGGAGCGGGTCCTTCTTGAACCTCAAGAGGAATTTTCGACTCATCTTTTACATTAATTTCAGAAAACCCTAAAAACGCAACACCGTAATTTTTACCGCAATTTTGGCATTGCAAATTAGTTACCAAAAGACCTTGCTCATCTCTTTTTATAACAAACGAATCTTCATCAAATTCATGCTTACAAATCGAACAACATAGATTTTTAAATAGTAAACTTAATTTCCTTTTCATCTCAAACCTCTTTCATCTATTTTATCTAAAACATTTGTATTATTTTTGTAAAATTATGTTACAAAAAACTGATAACTGGGAATAATAACAGTGTGTAAACAAAGGAGAGTTGATATGGAAGCAATTAATTTAATCCTATTTGGTTTTATCGTCTACACAGCATTAATCGTTGTTCCTAGCATTTGGGAAGAACTTACTGCAGAAGGTTAATTTTTAACCTTATGGTCGATAAAAACTTCGACAATTAAAGAGACGTCAAGGCGTGCTAAATGTTCCGTTTTCTGATTTTTAAATCGCCAATTAAGAGAGTGTAAGCTTCAATTAGTGTAATAATTACGTTAAATTCATAACGCAATCTATTTGTGTTGCTATTCACCTCCAAAATTTTCCGTCCTGTTTTTTGCTCTTCAGGACGGATTCCTCTTGTTAAGATAAAATTTCACACATAGATTCATACGCAACATCGATTACAAAATCCATATCTTTTCTTTCAATAATTAATGGAGGATTAAAGTAAATCACGTTGCCAAGCGGTCTTAAAATAACACCTTTATCAAGTGCTTTTTTATAAATTTGATAACCAATTCTCAACTTTGACTCAAAAGGTTCTTTTGTATCTTTATTTTTTACAAGCTCAATTGCATTAATCAAACCAATCGAACGAACTTCGCCAACATTTTTATGTGACAAAAATTTTTCTCTAATTTTTTGATTAAAATAAACAGCATTTTCATTTGCTTTTTTTAATATTTCACCATCTTCTAACAAATCTAAAACTGCATTAGCTGCAGAACACGCCATTGGATTTCCACTATAAGTGTGGCTATGCATAAAAGCTTTTCCTGTTGAATATTCATCATAAAACGCATCATATATTTTTGGCGTAGTTGCAACAATGGCACAAGGCATATACCCACCTGTCAAACCTTTAGAAAGACACATAATATCAGGGGAAACTTCCGCCCAGTCAAACGCAAACATTTTGCCAGTTCTCCCAAAACCTGTAGCAATTTCATCTGCCAACAAATGAACGTTAAATTTATCACACAGCTTCCTTAATTTTTTCAAATAAAGTGGTGGATAAACTTTCATTCCTGCAGACCCTTGTAAAAGTGGTTCAACTAGCATTGCACAAGTTTCATCGCCATATTTTTCAAACATTTTTTCAGCCTGCTCAAAGCATTCACACTCACAATTTTCTCGACACTTTCCATAAGGACACCTAAAGCAATCTGGAGCTTGAACTTTTATTATATCCATTAAAATAGGCTTATATAATTTTGTATACAAATCACAATCACCCACAGATAACGCTCCGATTGTTTCACCATGATAAGCATCAGTCAACGCCATAAATTTTATCTTTTGAGGATTTCCCGTTTGTGCATGATATTGAAAACTAATTTTCATCGCAGCTTCAATTGCTGATGAACCATTATCCGTAAAATTAAATTTACATAGACCTTTAGGCAAAATATTAGTTAATCTTTCACAAAGCATAATAGCTTGTTTATGAGTAAAATTTGCAAAAATAACATGCTCAAGATTATCAATCTGCGCTTTTACGGCATCACTTATGTGAGGATTACAATGTCCTAATAAATTACACCACCAAGAACTAATTACATCAACATATCGTTTACCATTTTCATCAAAAAGATAAACCCCTTCACCTTTTTCTATAACAATTGGTGCTAAAGTTTCGTAATCCTTCATCTGTGAACAAGGATGCCAAATATATTCTAAATCTTTTTCTGCCCAATTTTGCATAATTTTATCTCCAACAATAGCAGTCATCCTGAACTCGTTTCAGGATCACTTTTTAATTTATTAACTAAATACTTTCAAAATTTTATCTAATGAAATATTTTTATCATCAGCTTTAACAGTTGCAATAACATTTACTCCAGTCAATTCTTCAACTTGTTTTTTGTTATCAACCTGCATAAAATCATTTTCATCAAAGTTATTCAATATAATTCCCCTAATATTAATTCCATTTTGCCTTGCATACTCAACAGTCAACACTGTAGAATTTATTGTTCCAAGACTAGCTGGTGCAACAATTACAATATCTAATTCTAAAGTCTTTATTACGTCTTTTAAGAGGAGTTTATCCCCTTTTAGACTAAATGGGCAAACAATCCCACCAGCTCCTTCTACAAGCAAATAATCACACTCTGATTTAATTCTCTCAAAATCTGATAAAATTTTATCTAACTTTATAGGATTATTTTCAATTTCAGATGCTAAATGTGGCGAAACTGCAGGCTTAAAAATGTAAGAAACGTAATCATTCGGATTTTTATTTATACCTGATTTTTTTAAAACATAATCGCAATCACCTGCAACTAAATTCCCATCAACGACCTCTGCACCGCTCAATGCTGGCTTATAATACAAACAATTCAAACCACTTTCACGCATTGATTTTACTATTAATGCTGAAATATAAGTTTTCCCAACATCTGTTCCTGTTGCGGTTATAAAAATTCCCTTTGTCATAAATCCTCATAAAAAATGCGGTAACTTCTTCTATAAAGTTACCGCATAATCTTTCTTTTGTCTAGCTACACTCTATAAGTTACCGCCACTACCATCTTGGAAGTAGTCATAGTGTCTTACGTCGTCGTAGTTGTATAATGCATCAACTTCTTTTTGTACGTAAGGTGCTGGAGCAGGTCTAGCTGCTGTACTTCTACGTCTTAACAATGCATCCAAGTTTGGTTCCATTGTAAGTTCGAAGTGGAATCTACCAATTTTTCTATCAGTATCAAGATATGTACTATTAATTAGAGGATAACCCCAATATAATCTAGCACTTAAGTCTGCTGGAAGTTGAACTCTTAAGCCCATACCAACTGATGCCATAAAGTATGAACCGTGGTGTCCTTCTGGTTTGTAAATACCATCTTCATCAACTTGAGGGAAGATACCTGCAACATCGGCAAACACTGCACCTTTAACATATTTACCAACGAATGGAACTTTTTCACCAGAACGTGGGCTTGTAATTTCTCTAGGCAATAATGGGAACATCAACTCATTAGTTAAGAAGAAACCATTTTTACCAATCATCATACCTTCAGAGTAACCTCTAACAGTATTCAAACCACCAGCTTGGAATTGGTCAATGTATGGAACATGTTTGTTGTTAGGAATAATTTGGTAATTTGCTCTCATTTGACCTACTACACCGTGAGAGAAGTCATGCAATCTGATAGCACCACCACTGATTTTTAAGTAATCAGACTCACTAGCCCAAAGAGGAACAGCTACACCAATACCTTGGTTCGCATACCAAATACCATGTTTTGTATCTTTTCTTAAGTTCAAAGCAACGTCAAAACTTGTTACTTCTTCTAAATTATCCATGAAATCATAACCGAAGATAGCACCCATAGATCTTGAACGTTTATAGTTAATACCTGCATAGCTTTTTAATTCAAAGCCAGGGTTTCTAACCAATGGTTGAGTATAGTACAAAGAATAAACATAAGATCTGCTCTTAATGTTCCAAGGATCATTAGAGAACTCACCCCATTTAACTTTAGCTAAAGTTGAAGAGAACATGAAACCTACACGTCCGTCTTTTTTATTTACAGGGAAGTTATAATCTGCAAATGGGCTTATTGCACCACCAGAGAAATATGAACCTAAAGACAATCTATCTCTGTTGTGGAATAAGCTGTCTGCATAAATCATTGCACCACCACGTAATCTACCAGTTTGGTAACGACCTGCGTTATCCATAATACCTACTACGTGGAAAGGAATTTTTTCGTTTGCTCTAACAGTAATGTCTGTTGTTCCAGGTTCTGCACCTGCAGACAAGTTAGCTGTTAAGTTAACACCTTCGTTATATCTGTTGAAATCCAAGATATCTTGTTCTAGCTCTACAATATCAAATAATTGACCAGGTTCTTGTTCAATACGATCTGTAATGTATTTTGTTCTAGTCCATTTGTTATTTTCAACTTTTAAGTTACCAACTTTACTTTCAATTAATTCAATATAAATATGACCGTTTTCAACAGTTTGTTCAGGCAAAAATGCTTTTGCTGTAACAAAACCTTTTTCTGCATATTTGTTATTCAATTGGTCAATAACTTTTTGAATATCGCTAATGAATACGTTTTTACCTAATAACGGTTGAATGATAGAGTTAACTTCTTCTTGCGATAAAACTGAAGAAGGCGCTACTTCGATTGAATTGATATAAACACCATTTGTGGCAATATCTTCAACTTGACCTTCAATATAACTACCTGAAGAAGAATAATCTGAACCATTATAGTTTTGAATAACACCACTGTTGCCTTCAAAATTTCTATCACGGTCATATTGTTTATAATCTTCTGTAATAGCTTTTTCATTACGCAAATAACGCAAATCATCTGTACCGTGTTTAATATTGCTACCTTGTTCCATCATCATTTGATTTATTGAAATAGGTAAATCAACAGGAGCTGCTCCTGCTGGTGCAATAGTAGATGGCAAAACAATCGACGCTATAGCTGCTACACATATCATTGCCTTAAGTAATCTACTGTTTAAATTCATCTTTTCCATCATTCACCTTATCTATTAATTAATAAATTTTTGAATTCACTTCTATTCTTATACACTAACATCTAAATAAAAACAGAAAATTTATTTTTTTGCCTATAATTTTACAAAAATTAATATTTTGTAAAAAGACTTTATTCGGACTATATTATTATATAAAATATTCCTAACAGTGTAAAGGAGCTTAATCAAAGTTCACACTTTTAATTTAGTAAAAAATAAAAAATTCATACCAAAGGTTGATACAATAGGAGGAGAGATTATGAAAAACGGTGTTAAATTTTTAACAATTGCATTAGCAGCTTTTGCAATAGGATTCACTGCAAACAATTATGCGATATCAGATATTCCTGCAAATTTCAAAGTTGCAACAGTTGATATTCAAGAAGTAGTAGCTTCATCTGCACAAGTGCAAGACCTAAAAAAAGAACAACAACTAAAAACTGACGAACTTGTTAAATTTGTAGAAAAAGCAAGAAAAGATGTTGCAATGCAAAAAGACGAAGCTAAGAAAAAATCTTTAGAAGAAAAATACTCAAAAGAATTGCAAGCAAAACGTGAAAAAATGGAAAAAGATTACATCGAAAAACTTCAAAAAATCGATGAGAGCATTTCAAACACAGTTAAAGCTCAAGCAAAACTTGGCAACTACGATTTAGTTTTGGCAAAAGGCGTTGTTCTTTCTGGTGGGGAAGATATCACTCCTTTAGTAATCAACGTTGTTAAACAACCAACAACAAAACCAAAAGCTAAAACAACAACTAAAAAAAGAAGAAAATAAAATTTACATCATAATTAAAGGGCGCAGATAAAAACTGCGCCTTTTTTATTTATTAACTTTCTTCTTTTTATTCTTTTTACACTTTGCAACGGCGTAATCTTTGTCATTATATTTATACTCAAAAACTACACATCGTTTATTTTTAGCATCTATTTGTTTACTATTTACAGTAATGTGTTTGCGACAAGGGCAAGGTGAATAAATTTTTATAGCAGAGTTAACACCACCATACTCAAAAAATTTTCCTAACTCATCATGAGCTTTTTGGTTATCTTTTTTTAATTTTGCCTTTACAAATCTTTTTGCATATCTTTTAACTTTTATACGATTTACTGCAGTTTTAAATTTTGACGGAGCTTCTTCTTCAAGAATTACAACACCTTCATCTGTTAAGATTGCATCTTGAGCAAATGCAGAAATTCCACTACAAAAAAATAACAACCCTAAAAGTAATAAAATCTTTTTCATAAAAATCCTCCGATTATTAAAAAAGCGCCCGATTTCTCGGGCGCTTTTGTCTAGATTATTTAATATCTTTGTATGAACCCGCAAATTTATCTTTGTAGATTGTGTGCAAAATTTCGTGAGCTTTGTGAGAATTTGGATGTTCCAAATATTCATTATAAAGCTTTTGAATAGATTGGTTCATATGAGATTTACGAAGACCTAATTCAGCATCTTCTTTATATAGACCTTCAGCACGTTCACCTTTTACACTGCTATCGTCACAGCTTGTTGGTTGACCGCCACCATTGACACAACCTCCTGGACAAGCCATTACTTCTAGCAATTGGAAAGGAGCAGTTCCGGCTTTGATTTCTTGAATTGATTTTTCAGCTTCTTTAAGAGTTGAAACAACTCTAATAACAAGTTTTGTTCCTTTCAAATCAAGTTCAATATCACGACATCTATTTGATGTTCCACGTAGTGGAGTAATATTTACATCCGCTAAAGGTTCACCTGTTACAAATTCATAAGCTGTACGAGCCGCAGCTTCTGCTACACCACCTGACGCACCAAAGATTGTAGCAGCACCAGAATATTCACCAAAAGGATTATCAGCATCTTCACCTTCAAGAGTATTGAAGTTGATACCAGCTTCTTTAATCATTCTGCCCAATTCTTGTGTTGTTAAAACATAATCAGTATCAGGACGACCATCGTGAGAAAGTTCTGGACGTTTGCATTCATATTTTTTACCTGTACAAGGCATAATTGCAACAACAGTCAAATCTTTTCTGTCTAAATTCCAATATTTTGGAACAAGCTCAACTAATACTGAAGACAACATTGACATAGGTGATTTACAGCTTGATAAGTGATGAAGCATATCTGGATGTTGATCTTCCATATATTTTACCCAACCAGGACAGCAAGAAGTGAATAGTGGTAAATTTTGACCAGATTTTAGTCTTTCTAAAAATTCTGAAGCTTCTTCCATAATAGTTAAGTCAGCAGAGAAATTAGTATCAAATACCAAATCAAAACCAATTTTTCTCAACGCTGCATTCATTAACTTAATTGTATTTTCACCAGGTTGTAATCCAAACATTTCACCTAAAGCAACACGAGTTGCTGGTGCCATTTGAACAACAACTTTTTTATCTTTGTTTGTAATATCTTTCCAAACATTTTCAATATCTGATTTAATTGTTAATGCACCAGTAGGACAAACGGCAACGCATTGACCACAGTTTACACAATCAACTTGACCAAGAGGTCTACCGTTCATAGGTTGAACTACAGTTTTTGAGCCACGATTTGCAAAACCTAAAACTGCGTGCCCTTGCAATTCAGAACAAGCTCTCACACAAGCCCCACAAAGAATACATTTGTTTGGATCTCTAACAATTGATGGAGAACTGTCATCAATTGGCAAGTATTCTTCAACTGGTTTATCAGGGTATCTGATTGATCTGATACCATATTCTTCTGCGTATCTTTGGAGTTCGCAGTTGCCTGATTTTTCGCAAGTTAGACATTCTTTATCATGGCTTGCTAAAAGAAGTTCCAATACTGTTTTCCTAATTCTACGAGTTCTATCTGTATTCAAATGAACTTTTAAACCAGCTTCCGGTGGCATTGTACAAGAAGATTGAATACCTCTGCCTTCAATCTCTACAACACACATACGGCAAGCACCGAATGTTGTTAAGTCAGGACGGTAACAGAAAGTCGGAACATTCATGCCAGCTTTTCTGATAACTTCAAGAAGGTTTGGTTCGTCTGTGAACTCAACCTCTCTACCGTCTATAAATAATGTTTTCTTATCTGTCATTTTTTTATTCCTTTGTTTTAATCCTACTCCAATACGATTGCTCTAAATGGACAGCTTGCAAAACAAGCTTCGCATTTAATACATTTGTCTTGATCAATGTGGTGAGGTTGTTTAACTGTTCCTGAAATTGCTCCAACAGGACATGTTCTTGCACATTTTGTACAACCTTTACATAAATCCTCATTGATAACAACTTTCTTCATCGCAGTACAAACACCAGCAGGACATTTTTTATCTTGGATGTGCGCAATGTATTCATCTCTAAAATATTTTAGAGTTGATAGAACAGGGTTTGGAGCTGTTTTACCCAACCCACACAATGAACCATCTTTTACAGCCAATGCTAGTTCTTCCAATGTATCCAAATCTTTCATTTCACCTTTGCCAGCTACGATTTTTTCAAGAATTTTTAACATATTCTTTGTACCTTCACGGCAAGGAACACATTTACCGCAACTTTCATTTTGAGTAAAGTTCATGAAGAATCTTGCTACTTCAACGATACAAGTTTTATCACTCATTACAACCAAACCGCCAGAACCTACCATAGCACCAGCTTTAATCAAGTTATCATAGTCCATTGGAATATCAAGATGTTCTTCTGTCAAACAACCACCTGATGGGCCACCGATTTGAACAGCTTTGAATTTTTTACCATCTCTCATTCCGCCACCGATATCAAATACAATTTCTCGTAGAGTTGTACCCATCGGAACTTCAATCAAACCTGTATTGTTAACATCACCTGTTAGCGCAAATGTTTTTGTACCTTTTGATGTTTCAGTACCCATTTGAGCAAACCATTCAGCACCGTTCAACATGATTACAGGAATGTTTGCTAATGTTTCAACGTTATTAATCAAAGTTGGTCTTCCAAACAAACCTTTGTTTGCTGGGAATGGTGGTTTTGGTCTTGGCATACCACGTTCACCTTCAATAGAAGCAATAAGCGCAGTTTCTTCACCGCAAACAAATGCACCAGCACCTTCTTTAATATGTAGTTCAAATGAGAAATCACTTCCCATAATATTTTTACCTAGGAAATTTTTAGCTTCAGCATCAGCTATAGCTTTTCTCAAACGTTTGATTGCTAGAGGATACTCTGCACGAACGTAAATATAACCTTCGTCAGCTCCAATTGCAAACGCAGCAATTGCCATACCTTCTAGAAGTTTATGAGGGTCACCTTCCATAATACTTCTATCCATAAATGCACCTGGGTCACCTTCGTCACCGTTACATACAACATATGATTTGCCACCTTTATTTGCAGCTGTAAATCTCCATTTACGTCCTGTAGGGAAACCTCCGCCTCCTCTACCACGAAGACCAGATTTTTCAATCTCATCAATTACTGCATCAGGATTGTTGTCACGCAAGATATTCGCTAAAGCTTCATAGCCTCTTACTGCGATTGCTTCTTCTATAGATTCTGCGTTAATATGACCACAATTTGCTAATGCTGTACGAGTTTGTTTTGCATAGAAGTTGATATCTTCATTTTTATGAACATGTTCATGTGTTTTTGGATCTGTATAAAGTAATCTTTCTACAGGTTTATTGTTTTTTACATGACTTTCGTAAATTTCTTCAACATCTTTTTCTTTAACTTTTACATAAGTAACGTGTTTGTCTGGGATAATAACAAGAACACCTTGTTCACAAAATCCGTGACAACCAGTTGGTACTATTGTCATTTTGTCATAATCTGAAAGAACAGAAACATCAGCTCCTAATTCTTTAAATTTTGCAATAACATTCAATGAACCGTTCGCAACACAGCCTGTACCTGCACAAACAAGAACTCTCAACCCTTGTTCTGCAATATGTTCTTGTGCTTTGCGTTGTTCTTCTTTAATATCAATATTTAATGCTGTTTGTTCCATTATTGTTCCTCCTTAATCAAGGTATCCAATACAATTGTAATAGCATCAGATGTCATTTGAGGATAAACTTTGTCGTTAATAACAACAACAGGAGCTAGCCCACAAGCACCTAAACAGCTAACCGTTTCAAGGGAGAAAAGACCACCCTCGCTTGTTAATTGTCCCTCTTTCAAGTTTAATTTTGCTCTAATTGCATTCAATACAGGCATTGAACCTCTTACGTGACAAGCTGTACCATCGCAAACTTTAATTTCAAATTTACCCTTTGGTTCAAGTGAAAATTGAGCATAAAAAGTTGCTACTCCAAATACAGTTGCTGGAGATAATCCTTCAACTTTCGTACCGATATAAATCATTGCGTCTTCAGGAAGGTATCGGTAAACTTCCTGTACTTTTTGAAGCATTGCAATCAAATTAGACTTCTTTCCTCCGCATTCAGAGATTATTTGGTCCAATTTAGATGTAGCAATACCTTGAGGATTTTCTACACTCATCTGAAACTCCTATTCGTGATTTACTAATAACCCCGATTTATGCAGTTTTTACAACATAATCTTGACAGGATTATCGCATAACAACATAGAAAAAGCAAGTTTTTAGCATATCTTTAAGGTATTTGGAGTATTATTTTTGTTTTTTGTTGTAGAAATAAGAGAGTACAAGTAGAATTGTCCCCAAAGTTAAAAACGCAATAAATTTATACAATATATCCACATGAGCCAAATCAAAGATAAATATTCTTATTATAGAAAGTATGCAAAGTGCAATCCCCGCAAATTTCATATATTGTTTATCTCTAAAAATACCCAAAGCTGTAATGATACCTGCGTACAAAATCCAACCAACAGACAACAAATAATCTGCATTATTCCATACAAATCTGTCCATTGAATCTTTTATTTCAGTATGAACTAATACAAAACCCAACAAAATAGCCAAATATTTAAACGCTTCAGATTTTGACCATCTTGCATACAATACAGACGAACCAATTGCACTTAAGAAAGCTACAACTCTAATATTTACAACTGGAATAAATGCTGTCGATGGTCTATAATTACAACCTGCACACATTAGATAAACTAAAGAAATTAAACCAACAACTGATGATGCTATTTGAAATAATTTAAATTGAGTTGCATTATACAATCTTTTAAATTGAATAGTATAAACAAATCCCAAGATTACATTTATCATATTTCTTACAAATGTTGCTGAAGTATTATTTCCAACAAACATTTTGTTAATAATATCATTCGCCTCAAAACCTAAATATAAATAAAGCATTGAAATATATTCAACCTTAAATACATTAACTAAAGACTTAAATTTTTCATCTTCTAGTTTTGAACAAAGCTTTGTAACAGCAAATGAAGAAAGAATAATCGGCGCAAATACAGGCAATCTTATATTCCAAAATGGAGTAAAGTTTTTTATACTTGAAGCACAAACCACATCATCTATGCACAACAAAGTTACTGCAGCCGCAGTCCAAACACCAACTGCCCAATTTAAAAGCTCTTTATATTGGAACTTCATTGCAAAATAAGCAAGAACTACTGTTTCAATTGCCCAGATATAAACTCTGTGTACTTCATAGCTTGCAGTAATAAAAAACACTGAAAATCCAAACGCAGTTAATGCTAGATGAATATAATTTTTTAGCATTTCTTTATGTTCACTTTTTGCAAACGCAACTCCTGCGTACAGAATAGCAACCACAAGCATTGCAATTCCAACTTTTACATCGGATACCAAATTAAGCGCAGTTAGCAATACAAACACGCCCAAATTTATATAATTTAAAAATCTATTATCAACGGAATATTCTTTTACGTTAACTAATAAATCATATACAAAATAAATCGCCCACAAAACGGCTGGTCCTACAACTCCAACTCTAGATGTAAATAACATAAAGCATAAAGTTAATACTAAATTGATAATATTAATTACGCTACGGCTTTTATTTTTGTAAGAATAAATAAGTCCTAATATGTTTACGAATATCAAATACCCTATCAAGAAGTTTGGTTCTACTCGCAAATCAGCATTTATAAAGAATGGATTCAAATAACCCGCAATTAAAGTTATAACAAGCATTGATACAGTCTTCATCTTATCGGCAATTTTGAATGAAGCTAACAACAAAGCAGTTGCAATAATTCCTGCTACAGGTGCATTTAGCAAGTTCAATATTGTAGCTCCGCAGTATGTAGTAATAAACATTGTGCCGAAACCTGTTCCCAACAAAACTTCTGAATAACTTTTCATTTTGTCATTAGCATGAAGCTTCCATGCTCCAAACATAAAACCTAATCCAACTAAATATCCCAATGCTAGTTTCATACCTGCAGTAAAAACAAAATATGGAGATATTAATTTTATAAAAATTATAAGCCCAACTAAAATAGCTAAAGCTCCAATTTTATTGAAAATATTACCTAAAAATAAATTTTCAAAACTTTGTTTTTCATCATTTTCTGCTTTTACTTTATTAGAAGAATTATCTTGTTTTGCACAGATTTGCGCAGAGAAAACAACCTCGTCAGAAATATCATTTATGGATATAGGCTCATCATTTTGCAAGATTTCTAAAGCAACATCTTCTGATGAACTAGAGTTATCCATCGGCACATTGCATTCTTCCGAAACGACTTGAGATGACAAATTTTCATCTTTGTTATCTTTATTTCGCCCTTTTATTTCTTTTCTTATATCATTCAAACAATCTGTTATTTCAACTTGTTTGCACTGTATTACAAACAACCAAACAAACAAAACTACTACCGCAAATTCTAGCATAATTCCTCCATGTTATATCGGAATACTAGCAAATTATACAAATATGGTCAATTTATTAAGTTTCTATTAAATCAGCTTTGCACAAAATTCTTTAATAGGACAAGTATCACACAATGGCTTAATCGGTTTGCAAACATTTTGACCATGTGTAACCAACAACGAATTTATATCAATCCAATGTTTTACAGGGAGTTTTTCTCTTAACAAAAACTCTGTTTCCTCTGGCGTTTTTGTTTTTATATATCCTAAACGATTAAAAATTCTATGAACATGGACATCTACGCAGATTGCAGGTTCATTAAAACCTTCACTCATAACAAGATTTGCAGTTTTTCTTCCAACACCTTTAAATTTTGTCATTTCTTCGATAGATTTTGGGACTTGCGAATTATATTCTGCAACCAAAGTTTTTGAAAGCTCTACAATTTGACGCGCTTTGTTTGCATAAAAACCAACTGGATAAATTGCTTTTTCCAAAACTTTCACATCGCATTTCGCAAAATCTTCTGGAGTACGACCTAATTCTAACATTCTTAACGTCGCAGGATAAGTTGTTTTATCGTTTGTGCGCAAGCTCAATATACACGCAATCAACACTAGATAAGGATCTTTAAACGAATCCATTAATTTTACAAAATCACTTTGAGGCTGATTAGCATCTTTTAAAGATTGTACAATCTTGTCTATAGACTGCTCTGCCAAAAGCAAACTATCCATTCAAAAGTTCCTCTATATTAATTTTGGTCTTAAGTTTTAAAGCATAAACATTTTCAAACCCAAAATCTTTAATTTTAACAGCATCTTTTTCTGTGGTTACAATAGGCTTATCCCATTTACTAATTTCTGATTTTGAATAACAGTGATGATCATCAAACGTAACCATTTTAGCGATTTTAAAATTAGACAAAAATCTATAAAATTGTCCAGGTTGACCAATAGCACTCATCGCAACAATCTCTGTATTATCAGGAAGCAATTCACCATTATTAATATTATAAGTATAAGCTGGTTCTGTATAACAAACAGTTGTCTTTACTTTCATTTTTTTAGCAGTAGTTAGTGCTAATTTTTCAGCTTTTGAGTGGTCTGTATTTTTACTAACAATAACAACTCTATCAACCCTTTGGAAAGCCTCTCTGCCTTCTCTTAATGGACCTGCAGGAAGCAACTTTGTGTTACCAAAACGCTTTTCACTGTCAATTAATAAAATATCTAAATCTCTATGCAACTTGCGGTGTTGTAAACCATCATCCAAAATAATCTTTGTAACACCGAAATTATCAACAGCAAATTTTGCAGCTTCAAACCTATTTTTAGAAGTTATTACAACAACACCTTTTGCATTTTGCGCAAGCCAAAATGGCTCATCTCCAGCCATTTTAGCATTATAAAAAATTTCTTTGCCATCAGAAATAACATTTATTTGTTTGTTAGATAAAGCTCCACCATAACCTCTAGAAATTATGGCAACTTTTTCTCTCTTATTAACGAAATATTTTGCCAATTCTAAAACAATAGGAGTTTTACCAACGCCACCTGTCGTGATATTGCCAACCGAAATTACAAACGCATTAACTTTTTTAGGTTTAATTATGCTTTCATCATATAAAAGGTTTTTTAAACCACTACCAACAGCATAAAACATTGAACAGAATTTTAACATTCTAAACAACATTCCTTTTGCATTTCTTGTATAATGAATTTTTGAAATTTTGGTTTTTATATTCACGATTAATGACCTGCCTTGCTAAAACGACCGCCTTTAATTACCTTAAGAGCATGCTGAACAACTGGAGTTTCGGCGAATTCTCCTAGCTTCCAATTTTGAGAAAATTTTGCAACATCAATTCTTTTTGTCATCACAAAATTATTAACTAAATTCACATCAAAATTCTTGTACAAATCACACAATGCTCCTTGTTTTTGTTTTAAAATATGTCCTCTTAATTTGCTAATATCTTTCTGCCCGTATCCTGTGAAATTTGTATTTTGTATTGGAGTAAGTTTCATTATGTGTAAATCCTTTCTAGAATATCAATCTCCAAAGTAAAAATCTTTTATTTAATTTTTCGGAGAATTTTCTTAAATTGCAAGTTGTAACCTTTGTATCATCAATTATTGCTTGTAATTCGGTTTTGTTTTCTGGTGTCATATTATTAACAGAAGATAATGCAATATTTAATCCATCTATAGCTTTATTAGCACCAGCAACAGCATTTGTCAAATCATTTTTTAACTGATCATTTTTGGTAATTCCATTTACATACCCGCTAATCTCATTGATATTATTGATTATTTCCTTAATATCAGAGGCCATTTTTTGAGATTCTTCATCATTACCAATTATTTTATTAATATTTTGTGCCAACTTATCAACAGAATCAGCAGTTGAAAGCATCGTATCTTTAAATTTAGGATCCCCGATTACGTTATTCAAATTAGCAGATAATTTGTTGAAATCAGTAGAGGTCTGTTCTAATAACACCATCAATGTTTTAATATCTTCTTGAGAAGATTCAACCAACTCATCAATTCTTGTCATTGTTTTTGCAGTCTTGTCAGTTAATGTATTCAAATTTGTAACTGAACTTTTTAATTCTGCAATCATTTTGTCTGAAAGAATTTCATTTACTTTTTGGTTAGTTTCAGTTAGTGATTCTGCAGCCTTATATTGCCATTCCATAAAATCAGAAAGCCTCATTGGCTCAATAATTGTGTAAGGGGAATCTTGAGTTGGATAAGGCAAAACAACATTATCCAAAGTAGAAATATAAAGTTTTTTCTTACCTTCTAAAGAAACCGATTTACCTTTCAAAAATTGAGGCAAAACTAATCCAGGAACATTAACAATATAATCTATCTTGTATGCACTTTTTGTTTTAATAGATTCTTTTATATTGTATGGCAAGATTTCTCTAGAAACGATTTCGATATTTTTAATTTTACCAACATCGTGCAACTGGTTGTCTAAATTCATAACAACAACGTCGTCTTTATACAACACATCTTTATTTTCCATAGGAATATAAATTGTTCTTGTTCTTGGTGGTGTAATCTCTAAAAACAACTCTCCAATCAAACCTGACTGTTGAATGGAAAAGACAGAAGCCTTCGGAATTTCAAGATTTGGCTCTGTTATTACAAATTTAACTTTTACTAAACTATTTTCAGCGTCAATTACAGGTGTAATTTCTTCTACCTGTCCAACCTTTAAACCCATCATCTGAACACCAGCACCAGGACGCATGCCGTTTACATCTTTAAAATTAATTTCAATTCTTTTTGCAGAAGTTAAAGCTCTTCCTTTAACTTTAAGAACTACACCTACTAACAATATTAATGATAAAAGTGTTAAAAGCCCTACTTTAAAAGATGATGAGAATCTCATAAAATCTCTCCTGTAACTATCAATACCATAATTGTAACAAAAAAAATATTTTATGCAAAAGGATAAAGAGGACTATTCAAAAAAATAATACATTTATTGGATATAATTAGCCAAAATATTACGAACATAATTTTGGGTTTCACGATATGGTGGAACACCGTCATATTTATCCACAGCACCAGGACCTGCATTATAAGCAGCAAGGGCTAAAATAGTGTTACCATTATATCTATTCAACATAGACTTCAAATACCTTACACCACCTTCAACATTTTGCACAGGATTATAAGGATCTTTAACCCCTAAACTAGCCGCTGTAGCAGGCATCAATTGCATCAAACCCATCGCACCAGCTTTTGATTTAGCTCTTGGGTTAAAACCTGATTCCTGTTTAATAACAGCTTTTATCAAGTTTTCATCAACGCCGTGTTTTTGTGAAACTTGAGAAATCATATTCAACAACTGATGTTGATTTGTTTGAGTTGGCTGCAACTGCACTTGTGAAATATTTGGAATATCTTTCACTTGAATGCTTGGCAATTGTTCAAAGCTTTGAGCAGAAGGCACTACTGGAGTATTTTTAACAATATTAGCATTAACATTTTTAATCTGATTACTTCTTAATAGAGTACCAAAATCAGTAGTTGAAGCTTTCAAAACATTTTCAAAAGATTGAACATTAGCTCTATTAGCAGGATACAACGTATCCATAGGGTTTGCATTTTGAGGCATTTGCGGACCGTTAATCTCATTCTTAAAATTTGCAACACGGCTATTTAGCTGTGCGTATCTTTGCATAGCTTGAGTCTTACCGCCAGAGTTCAATAAACCTTGAATCATTTCTGAAAACATAGTTCCGCCCCTTGTCATGCCAGTCAGACCAGCTTGGATATAACTAATCCGACTTTACATAACTATTCTACCTGCCTAACTTACTTTTGTTATCATTTAGATTAATGATTTTTATCAAAAAGGCAACATTTAAAATATTATTTTATGAACATACAATCGCCATAGCTAAAGAAGCGGTATTCATTTTTAATCGCTTCACCATAAGCTTCAAAGATAAAATCTTTACCAGCTAACGCACTAACCAACATCAACAACGTAGATTTTGGCAAATGGAAATTCGTAATCAAATTATCAACAACCTTAAACTCATAAGATGGATAAATAAACAATTCAGAGGCCGACTTGCAAGCCTTAATTTCTCCAAATTGCTGAAATGCAGTTTCAAGAGTTCTTACAGTTGTTGTACCAACGGCAGTAAGTTTTTTACCTTTTACTTTAGCCTCATTTATAAGCCTTGCGGCTTCTTCGGTTATTTCAAAAACTTCAGAATGCATCTTATGCTCTAGAACATTTTCACATTTCACAGGTCTAAATGTACCTAATCCAACATTCAAAGTTACATAGACAATCTCAACACCTTTTTCTTTTAGGCGATTAAGAATATCTTCCGTAAAATGCAACCCTGCAGTAGGTGCAGCTACAGAACCTTCATCTTTAGCATAGACAGTTTGATATCTTTCAAAATCAAGTTTTTTAATATCTTCATCAGCCAATTTGCGCTCTATATAAGGCGGTAGTGGTATATTCCCGTTACGATGAAGTACATCTAAAATATCCCCTTCATAAAGAAGTTCAACAATCCATCCGCCATCTTCTTCAGTTCTTTCTATAGCTTTTACATAAAGTTCATCACTGATTTTCACAACAGTATTTTCTTTGATACGTTTAGAAGGTTTTATTAAAACTTCCCATTTACGATCTTCTAACGCCTTTAATAAAAATACCTCAATTTTAGCGCCAGTATCCTTATATCCAATAAGCCTTGCTGGCATTACTTTTGTATTATTTAATACAAGAATGGTATCTTTATCTATCAAATCTACAATATCGTAAAAATGTTTGTGCAAAATCGAATGATGGTCTTTTTCAAGAACCATCATTTTCGAATTATCTCTTTTGTCTGCCGGAAGTTGTGCTATTAAACTTTCAGGCAATTCATAATCATAATCTGATAAAAGTATCATCTTTAATTAGCCTTACTTGCCACCGAACTTCTCTTTTAAAATATCTAGCAATGAGCCATTAACTTTAGGTTGTTTTTCATCAACAATCTCTGCTTCAATAACTTTGCCACCATCAGTTGCATGGATTTTTTTTGCAGCTTCTTCCATATCAATTTGTTTATTAACAATGATAGTCTGTGCAACTTGAATAATATTTGACATAATCAAGTAAATCAATACACCTGCAGGGATAGGAATTATGACAAAAGTCATAATAATCATTATTGGCATAAATGTACCCATTGATTTTTGAATAGCTTCTTGAGTAGGGTCATTTGAAGCATTTTTATTTTGAGCCATCATTAACTTTTGAGATAACAACATTGTCAAAGCAAAAATTGCAATCAATGCTAAAATATCCCAATGGAAACTGTGTTCAACTTCTTTTGACGGAACAGAAGCTGTCAACAAACCACCTCTACGTTCAAAAGTAACCTTTTCAGTTTCTTTTGTATTAACGTCAGTAATAACCATTTCAGCTTTTTCAATTTGTTCTAATTGACTAAATTTCAAATCTAATTGATCTAAACTAACTTTAAAATCGATTGGTTCACCAGGAACAAGTTCACCTTGAACCTCAAGAGCTTTATTAGGTTTTTCAATTTTAACATTTTGAAGAGTTTCTGTTGGGAGATAAACAACAGCAGTCTTACCCAACATAAACATATCATTTTTAGCTGCACCCATCACGCCATCATTAGAAACACCCGCAGATGCTCTCAATGTTGTATCAAGTCTTTTTACGAATAAGAATTGAGAATCCCCAGCGATTTGAATAAATTGAGGGCTCATCAATGCAGAATACAACAAAATGAACACAGGCATCTGAATTAACAATGGTAAACATCCGCCCATTGGGTTGAACTTATGTTCTTTGTAAAACTCCATCATTTTCATCTGCATTTTTTGCGGATCGCTTTTGTAGCGTTCTTGAATAGCTTTTAATTTTGGTTGCAGAGTTTGCATTTGGCGCATAGAACGTTGTTGATTAACATTCAAAGGCCACAAAATCATTCTTATAATAATAGTCAAAGCAACAATTGCCAAACCGTAGTTACCAACAAATTGTGCAAGCATTTTCAATGCTTCAATAGTTAAAGTTGTAAAATCCAATTTCCCTAATCCTCATATAATCTGTATATAAGATTATTCTATTATAAAAAAAGTGTCCGTCAATTTTCCAGAAGATATTTTTAACTTAAGTTTACTTAAGCACAAATAAGCTTGCATAGCGCTACGATCTAATAGGAGAAACGCAATCTTCACAGAAAAAAGACCCACCGAAGTGAGTCTTTTTTAAATGGTCGGGATGATACATCCACCGTTGGTGAAATTTATTGAGCCTTACGGTGGTGGATGCAACTTGCCACAGTTCTTATGAAATTAGAACTGTGTGCATGGTGCCACGATGTAATCGGGGAAGTCCGACCTCTATTCACAAAAAAAGACCCACCGAAGTGAGTCCTTTTTAAATGGTCGGGATGACACGATTCGAACGTGCGACCCCCTCGTCCCAAGCGAGGTGCGCTACCAAGCTGCGCTACATCCCGTTGAATATTTGGGGTATTCACAAAATAATTTTGCGAACAATTTGAGTTTATTATAAAAGATTTTTTAAGTCAAGTGGTTATTTTTGTTTATTTTCTAAAATGGCTTGTTTAGCCGCTATACCTAGCCCAAGACCAGATATAACATACGTTAACCAAGCAAAAGCATAGTTACGTTTTAAAGGTTTTAAGTCCATATTAGAAACTGTTTTCTTAACTTTTTCAGCAGCACTAATTCCACGCCAAGACGCTAAACCTTCTTCTATAATCGTTGGCAAAAATGCACAAAAACCAATTTTACCAGCATGTCTTTCTATGAAAGTTTCTTCCCCTTGCTTTTTAGGCATCATATCATTAAACATCAATAAAATTGTAGGTACAGATGCGGCGTAAATTCTTGATTTTTGCAGAAATTTCATAAACTTACCTTTGTGCGCCGTAATAGCATGTCCCAACTCGTGCAAAATCAATGAAGGTTTTGATTTTGGAGCAACTGCAAGTTTTAATCCATCAGAATAAAAAGCATTGGCCCCTCTAGCGACAGTATTCAACTCATCTGACATATCAACACCCCTAGCACGTTTGATTTGTTCTGCAATATTTTTAGCATTTGAATTATCAATATATCTTACAGATATTTTATATTTCAAATTATTTGAAGTTAACATTTCTTCGGCAATTCCGTTAATATTACGTGCATTTGTAAACTCTTTGCCTTGCATCAACTTTTGCCCACACCATTCTGAAACTTTTGTCAAAAGAATTGCTGCAGCTTGTAACAAACCAGCTTTCGCAATAGTTTTTACTTCAGGATTTTCTTCTTGCTGGTGAACACGAGCAGTCGAATATGATGAGCCCATACTTGGAGTCATATAACGATGGTTAATATTAGGATTTTTAAAATTTAAACCTTCCACACCTTTAATAAAACCACTGATACAAAATTTTTGCTAATTTTATACAAGAATTTTACATAATGAAAAAATGGCGGATATTCCGCCATTTGATTATTCTTTCAATTCAAAATCTTCTTTTGGAGCACCACACAAAGGACACAACCAATCTTCCTCTAATTCTTGGAAAGCAGTTCCTTCTTTATCCTCATCGTATTCCCACCCACATAATTTACAAATATATTTCATTTTGTTAACCTCCTTTTAATATTAAACAAAAATTGTGTTATAATCCGAGTATGAATATTCACATTTTAAAAAACAAAGTTTATTATTCTGACACCGACGCTTATGGTGTTGTTTGGCACGGTTCATACTTAAGATGGCTTGAAGCCGGCAGAGTTGAATGGTGCGAAATGTTAGGTCACAACTTGATTGAGCTTGAAAGTCAGGATATAGTTATGCCTGTCGTCAATCTTAACGTACGTTACAAAGCTTCTGCGAAATTGAACGACAATATTATTATTGAAACTAAAATATCAAAATTCAATGGACTATCAGTTACATTCGCCCAGACTATCAAATCTGCTGATACTTTAAAAACATTTATTGAAGCAGAAGTTGAAGTTGTAGCGGTTTCAAAAACAGGCAAGCTTTACAGACGCATGCCAGAAGTTTTAGCAAACATCTTCAAAAAGGAGATTGAATGTCTTCAACCCGTTTAAACAAATATATAGCGTCTTCAGGTCTTTGTTCTAGAAGAAAAGCTGATGAACTTATTGAAAGCGGTGCGGTTTCTGTTAACGGCAAAAAAGTTACAGAGCTTGGATTTTTGGTATCAGCAAAGGACAAAGTTTTTGTGAACCAAAAGATGATTAGACCTGTAAAATTGGAATATTACCGTTTTTACAAGCCTGCAGGATATATTACAACTGCAGACGATGAAAAAGGTCGCAAAACAATTTATGACCTTTTGCCTGAAAATCTTTACCACTTAAGACCTGTCGGCAGATTAGACAAAGATTCTACAGGACTCTTAATTTTAACAAACGACGGAGATTTGATTAATGAGCTAACCCACCCATCCGTTAAAGTTCCAAAAGTTTATCTAGTTTCAATAGATTCAGTAATTCATCAACACGAACTTGAGCAGATGGCAAACGGAATAGAAATAGAACCTGGTAAAATCGCTTATGCTGACATTACGGTATTAGAAGCAGACAAAAAACATACCTTTATGCAAATTACTCTATACCAAGGTATGAACCGCCAAATTAGAAAAATGTTCGAGCATTTTGGATATGAAGTTAAAACTCTAAAAAGAGTTCAACATGCTATTATTAACCTTGATGGGATGAAACGAGGCGAATTTAAACCTATTAAACCGCGTCAAATTAAAGACTTAAAAAACTTTATGAACAGGATTCAAAAAAATGCTTAAGGTAGCAATCACAGGCAATATAGCTTCTGGTAAATCCGCTGTTGAAAAGATTTTGAAAGAAATGGATTACCCTTTTCTTGATACAGACAAGGTCGCACATAAAATTCTTGAAGAAAACCCTCAAATTACTGAAGCTTTCAGAGAATTTGATATTCTAAATAATGACGGAACAATATCAAGAGAAAAATTAGGGAAAGTCGTTTTTGCAGACAAAACTCAACTAAAAAAACTTGAAAGTATAATTCACCCACTTGTGAAAGCTGAAATTTTAGCATTTTTTGAACAAAACAAACAACATGATTTTGCATTTGTAGGAATTCCTCAACTATTTGAAAGCAATATGCAAGAATTGTTTGACAGAATTGTTCTAATATACTGCGAAGACAAAATAAGATTAGAAAGGCTTATTCAAAGGAACAATTACTCCGTAGAATATGCAAAAACAAGACTCAATGCACAAATTCCACAGGATAAAAAGAAAGAACTTTGTGACTATACAATCAACAATAGTGGAACATTAGACGACTTAAACCTCAACGTACGCAATTTATTAAAAGTTTTAGCATCCTAAACTGGAACAAAAACTCTTACATTATCGGATTGTCTGATATTACGAGTTTGAGTAAAATGGAAACCATTGCCATTTCCATCAGTAAACTCTATATGTCCAACTACTGCATTATAACCACAGTCACCAGGAGGATAACATAATACGCAACCAGCAGGCAATTTATCTAAATCTGAAGCTGAAACTTTTACCTCTTTAAAATTAGCATTACGTCCCAAAATTGAAGGCATATCACAAGCGTGTCCTGATTCATAAGCACCAAGCCCAGTATTTGCAATTGCTGTTTTCACAGCTCTTGCACAATACCCTTTGTCAGCAGTACTTAAACCATCAATAGCAGCTTGAGCTAACTTCTTGCCTTTTTCTGGGTCATAAATTTTAGCAACATTTGCAATTGAAGTAACTGTGCTTGGACGTTGTCCTGTGTAAGAATTCGTTCTTACCGTTTTTGCTGGAGCTTTAGCCTTAAAATCAAATTTTGGAACAGTGAACTTCATTGGTTTAAATTCTAACTTCACTGGCGGAATCGTTGGCATATAAGTGAATTGAGGAACAAAACTAAAATTATACATTGGCATTGTATAACTTGCAAACGGATTATAAAAATTATTATTTTGTTTTTGTGAAGATTTTAGGTTTTGAGTAGGATTAATCAACCCTAAAGCTGATTTCATCACAGCACTAGTTACAGCCATTGTCGTAAACAATGATAAACAATTATCCATTGGTGAATAACAATGAGAATGACCATAACCATAAGTCATTGGCATAAACATCGGACTTGCACCAAATCCAAACATATTCATTTTGTGATAATTTGCGTAACTTAATGCCAAGATAGTTCCCCTTAATATTCCTCTTGTATATATAAAGTATTTAAAGTTTAATTTATTGCCCGAATGTTACAAATACGTTACAAACATAGTATATTTATTAAAGTTTCCTTTACATAATGCCGTAATCACAGATACTAGAACAATTACGAAAGGAAACGAAAACAATGGGAATGGCGGCATCACAAGCTAGATTGCTTACTATCACCGCAAGATTGAACAACATCGAACTTCAATCTCAAAACATTTCTAATGCAAAAATTCGTTTAGCCAACGCCACTGACCAAGCTAGTGATAAATATGTTAAAGCTTTAAACAAAACTCAATACCTATTTAACACTTATAACGCTAACGGCGATATCGTAAGTTATGATTTATCTGGCGCAGCTCTTACTCAATATGGTGAATTGAAAAACCAATATGGATTAATAAATTCTGCTGGTCAAATTCTAGTTTCTGAAAGAGATGCTGCTAACTACCAAAATTCTAACACTCTTGAAGAATTCCTTGATAAATACGGCGTTTTAGCTGATATAGGCGAAGGGATTACTATTGAATATGTTAACCCTGTTTGGGTGGATACAGAAGCTGATTATGAAGAAAAATTAGCGGAATGGGAAGCTCAAAAACCAGATCCTGATAATGAAAAATACTGGACAACAGAAGTCGTTCCTACTGGAAACAATAAAATTTACCAAGATTTTTGTGCTGCAGGAGGTTGTTTAGGCAACGCAATTGGCGGAAATAATTGTTATATGCATGTTCTTGCAGATGCAATTGGAGTTGGCACACATACAACAAGTACTGGAGAAACATATACAGTATATGCAGATACATGTGGTGAACATGGCGAAGATTGGTGCTGGAATACTGCAAATCATAATCGTGCAAAATTTGACCCCATTACCGAAGCTTTTAAAGAAAACTATTGTTCAGGCGATGTTATTCCTGGTGGTACAGAAACCGCAGAGATAAATGGCAGCCAAGTAACAGTAGGAGGTCCGACGTCTGATCCAAATATGACATTGTACCAAAGAGCAGTAGATTTATTATGGGAAGTTCATGAAGATTATGTTGTTACAAGTGACACTGGCGAAGCAGCTTCTTCTGAAAATTTACAAAAATTCTTCTATTTTGTTGAGCACGATTTAAAACAATTAAGTGAAGAAGAAGTTGAAAAATATGACCAAGACGCTTATGATGCAGACGTTGCAGCTTGGGAAGCTGCTAAACCAGTTAAAAATGAAGAAATCCAAAAATACCTACCAAAAACTGTTCGTGTAGCAACAGACCTTGATGAAGCTCAATGGTACGTTAACCTTTGGAACAGAATGAATGGTGTTTCTAACTTCAAAGGTGGTTTCGGAAACAACGGTGCTTACGACCCTGATGCTGGCTGGGCTTCTAAATCTACTACTGAACAAAGCTGGGCTGTACTTAAAGATGGCGATATGAATAGCCCTGAATACCTTAAATACGCTATTGATAACGGGTTGATTACATTAGAACAAGTTCAATTCAAAGAAATTTCTTCTTCTGAACAAGGTGTTAGAAACGCTGCGTGGACTTCTATTGTATTTACTAATGCTCAAGACATTACTGAACAAAAAGACGAAGAAGCTATTGCTAGAGCTGAAGTTGAATACACTAAAACTTTAAAAGAAATCGAAGTTAAAGATAAACAATATGACACTGATTTGAAAAAATTAGACACTGAACACAATGCACTTCAAACTGAATACGATAGTATTAAAGGCGTATTAACTAAAAACGTTGAAAGAAG
>JAFYQF010000013.1 GCA_017559905.1 bacterium | reverse complement strand
TTCGGTGCCGATTTCCCTTCTCACAGAGAAAAATCAATTATTGCATTAAATGATGTTGCAAGAAGGTCTAAAGATAAAATGCTGTCATTTGATGCTTATATGGTATTGGGAGTTAAGGGATTAAGAGAAGAAGCTCAAAGGGTTGAAGACCAGCGAGAAAGTCAAAACAATCAGAAACAATCAGGGGACGGTTCTTCTGTGTTCGACAAATCTAACAACTAAAACTTAATAATTCAACAAAACAGGACGAGGTTTCCACACTCCGCCCTGTTTTTTCTTGCACTAAAAAATAAAAACTTTGTTTGATGTGAAAAAAGAATTTTTTTGTAACAAACTATCAGTTACGAGCGATTTTCAGTTATAAAAGCGAAGTTTTAATTTTAATAAATTATAAGGTGCATGTAGTTTTTCAAAAACATCTATCCACAAATTTTAGGAATAAATAGGAAGAAATAAGAACAAATAGGAGAAAATCACTAACCCTAAAATAATAAATAACAAATAAAAAGCCTTGAAACCACGCAGCTTCAAGACTTTTACTATGGCAGGGGCAGAAGGATTCGAACGTCTGCTTCGGCTGAAGCCTAGCATACTGAACGCTCGGGTACCCAATTTCTGACGAAATTCGGTACCCGCCGACTGCTTTTGTCTAAAAATGATATACTATATCATTTTATTAACGCCAAAACCCTCACGGGTTCTCATCTTTCACACTAAACGAAAAAATAAAAACGGACACCTAACGGCATCCGTTTCTATTTTTGGCAGGGGCAGAAGGATTCGAACCCTCGGCACGCGGTTTTGGAGACCGCTGCTCTACCAACTGAGCTATACCCCTATGTTGATTCCTTCAAATTACTATTCTATTATACACATTTTTAGTGGTTTGTCAATGTGTTTTTTTAATATATTTCATATCGAGTTTGTTTAGTTGTGTGTATGAACAACAGTTTTGTGTGATATTAAATTTTGATTTATTATTTTTGCATAATATTTACTCCTTTTTATTCAGATTTTGTTTTTGTTTAAGATTTTTAGCTTTTTTATTCACAGTATCACATTGTGTTCGCCTCATTTCGTCAATGTATTAAATACAAATATGACAGATTTTTATTAAAATAGTTTTTCATATATAAAAAACTAAACTATCCTATAATTTGGTCCGACTTATAACTTTTTAATTGTTTATTCATCAAAATCGTGCTATCATAAAAACAGAAAGGAGTGTTATTATGGGATTATTCACTTTGCTTTCATCCTTGGTGAGTACAATAAACGATACTATTAAAGCAAATAATAAAAGGCAACGCGAAATCAAAGTTTATGATAGTTATGAAGATTTAGACTTTCCCAATATCGATTCAGTAACTATTGTTAATATCGAAATGACGTATCGCATCGAAACTGAAGAAGAATTCGACCCCGTAATGACTAACTTCTTAACTGATATGGACGGTTGGCAACACTACGAAACAAAAACCGTTGAATATGAAGTTGAGAATGGCTATGAATATACTTTTTTGATTCATTACACAAATGGCAAAAGCATAAGCAGAACATATCACGAGTCACACCCAACAGCACAACGCTTGTTAGAAATCGAAGAAGAATCAAATCTTTTTACTGAACTTGAAGACAGCATAAATGAAGTCAATGAAATATTGAATGATACAACCCAGTGGGGCTCACCATTCGATTATAATGAAGTTGCATCAAAATTTAGCCAGATGGCAAAATTATATAACCTTCAAGAAACCCCTACAGAGCAAGAGTTAATCGAAGCAACACGACTTAAAACCACAAGTATGTTGATGTCAGATATGAAAGAATATGTCGAGTCAATCCAAGAGTTATTGTTCTATATTTTGGCAGAAAATGAAGATGATAACGACGATTTCAATATCAGCAATATCAAAGATATTATATTCACTCAAAATACTGCTATGGGTATAGATGCATTCGCAATCTTAAATCCTGACGAAGATGTCACAGATAATACTGTAATCGCATACGAAAGTAAAAGAAAATTCAATAATTTCAGAAAAATATTGATTGCAACTCTTGGCGATAACAAAGCCAGAATCCAATACGATGATGTTATTGTGTGGGATATGAAAATGCTCATTACTGCTTATATGAAAGCATTCAAAAAAGCAACTGAAATCAATATTCAAACTCAAAAACCGCAACCACAAAACCAACCCAAAACAGAAAATAAACCACAACCCAAACATAGATTAGTGGTAATTGATTTTGAAACAACTGGCATAAATTATAATTGCAATTCGCCTGATATGGACGAAATCCTTTCCGTTTCAATCATCAATCAAGATGGGGAAGTGCTTCTCAACACTCTTTGCAATACTGAACGCAAAAAGAGTTGGTCTAACGCTCAACGAGTGCACGGAATATCACCACAGGATGTGCAAGGGTACCCAACATTCTCACAAATCTTGCCACAGGTGTTAGAAATTCTTTCGTCTGCAGACTTTGCAATCGCATACAACATAATTTTTGAGTACAATTTTGTTAAGTCTTACATAAAGTGTACCAATCCAATGTATTCAGTGAATTATCAAATTAATTGGGCAATGCACAAAGACCCAATGCATATGTATGCAAATCATATCGGTAGTCGCAGATGGGTAAAACTTGAAGACGCAGTCACAAGTTATGGCTACAACTTCAACGCCCACGACTCCCTTGAAGACGTCAAAGCAACATTGTTTTTATATAATCAACTAAAATAAAATCAGTTGATTTTCATTTTGACATGGTGTTATAATTAATTTGTGATTCGCGAGAAAAGCAAACTATTTTTTGATAGATATATTATTTTATCAAAATACAAGAAAGAAGGAACTGAAATGAGTGAAGAAATCAAAAAAGAATTTGCGTTAGAAAACGTTATAACATCTGCTGTGCAAATTCCTGGTGTTAAGGTGGATAGAAGAAAATTTCTTTCAGAATTTTTTTCATCTGAAGAATATGCTATTCAAGATATTCTAGAATTTGGACCAATACAAACAGGAGTACCCCAAGAAAAACTTGCAAAAATTGCGGATAAATTAATACTCAAAAGAACAAGTCAGTCTTCACTT
>JAFYQF010000012.1 GCA_017559905.1 bacterium | reverse complement strand
GGCAGCTGGTTTTGGTCCAGCCATTCAGAGGTTCGAATCCTTTCGCCCCAGAATAATAGAACAAGAAGCCCGCTTCGACAGCAAGTCGAAGGGGCTTCTTAGTGTATAGAGCAGTTTTTGACCGTCTAGGTAAAAGTTCGAAAATACTAAACTCAAAAGTTCACGTTTTTGAACATTTCTCGAACTTTTAAAAATCACAGGTAGCTTTAAACTCAAAGACACTAAATATTCCAAGGTTACATCGATAGTATCTGGATTTTGAATCTGTGCCTTTATTTTATTACTTAATATTAGTTGTTCCTTACTTATTTTAGAACTTTCCTCTTGAAAATCTTCAAGACTTAATGCACTAGTATTGGTATATAAGTCAATTAATCGTTGTTTTTTACGAGCTAATAGCTTCTCTGCCTCTTGAAGATTTTTTAATGAATTTTCTTTATAACCTTGAATAACATCAATGCGAGATTTCACACCCTTCAGCACCTCTGATAGTAAATCTTCACTAAATGAAATTTTATTAATAACCTCTGTAACAAGTTTCAATGCAATCTCTTCATTGATAGCACGACAATTGCATTTACATCCGTTTTTGAGTTTTTTTGGGAAAGGTCTTAAATAAACGTATTTTCCTTTTTTTATTTCGGGAGTAATTCTGCACCCACAGTTTTTACATGTTATTAATCCGGAAAAAATAAAATCTTGCTTTGTTTTATTTGAATGTTTATGCGCTCTTTTATTTTTGGATTTCTGACATTTTTCAAACAATTCGTATGGGATAAAAATGTGATATGGATGCTCAACCCAAGTATCATTTTCAGGATTATAACTTTTACCAATATAAAAAGGGTTTTGCAACATACTTTCAATTTGACTGATTGTCAGAGGTTTCCCTGAACGTCTATTAGTTAAACCTATTTCAATGCTGTAATCCCTAATTTGTCTATATGAGTACATTCCTGTTGAATATTTTTCGAATAATTGGCGAATTAAAGGCGCTCGTAAAGTATCCACTTGCAAATCAGCACGTTCTCTTCCTTTTTTGATATTTATATATCCTAATGGTGCAATTCCAATATGTCGCCCCTCATTGCGCAGTTGTAAAAATGCTCGTTTAACATTATCAGAAATCGCATTTGCATACTGTTCTGCTTGCATAATATAAAAATGGTACTGCATTAATTCATGACTTTGAGAACGAGCTGTTAAAACACATCGTTCAACATAAAAATGTACTTCCAACTTTCCACTTCTGCGTAGCTCATCAATTACAGGTAGCTCTCTAAAACTCCGTTGTAATCGGTCTACTTTGTCGCAAACTAATGCAATTGGTTCTTTTTGTTTTTTGATATAATCTATCATTTTATTGAACTCCTTACGTTCATCTTTTGTTGAACTTTCAATAATAGTAAATTCTTCTTTTACTTCTAATCCATGTTCAGGACAATACGAATTCAATAACCTATTTCTTTGTGCATCTATAGAATAACCTTCACGCTGTTCTCTAGTAGATACTCTGTACAATAGAACTGCTTTTGTTGCTCTTTCAAAATGTTTTTTTGCTTTTTTATTTTTCATCATAATAATTCTCCTTTTTCTGATTAAGTATTTCTAATATATTTTTTTGCTGCAAATCCTCAAATTTAGAGTCAGTTGCAATTAACCTTGAACATTCAAACAGTTTCACCAAAAAGTCAGTGACACCGTTCAAATTTCGCCGAATATCTTCTTCTGAAACTGGTACATCACCAATAACACTCATTTCTTGAGCATGTGCTGACAATGCCTCCGAAAAAGACATATCAAATTTATGATTATTCATTTTTTATTTCCTTTATCTTATGTACTAAACTATTAAGGAAATTTTTATTTAACAATTAAGATTAATATCACCGAGTAAAACTGAAAAATCTATAAAATACTTTCTACGCATAAATAGAAAAATCGGTGACAATATAATTCTCCGAATTACAATTTCTAAACTAATAAAATATAATGTCAATAAATCTAATAAATTATACTCTTCCGAAAAGTCCAAAAAGAGAACCTCATCCTCAATCATTTCTAAAAGTATGGATTTCAGCCTATTTGAGAACTTCTTAAACTGATTTTTTCGCAAATCAAGAACAACACTGTACCCATCTGCTCGTATTGCATTAATTTCATCGATTAAGTCTTCTTCATTAACTTGGTTAGGATTATTTTTTAGTGCAACATTTCTATGACGACAATCTCCCAATTTAACAGCAGAAGCTATCATTTTAAGACAATTTAAGCCAATATCTTCTGTCATACTAATTTTAGCTGTCGTCATATCTTATCTCCCTTTTAAAAGATTGTAAAAATATAAATCTTTAAAGTCAAGAAAAAAGTGTATTAATACATGTATTGTCACAGGCTTTTTCAGCATTATGACAAGTTAAATCCCTGTTTACAATTTTTTACAATTTATGAAATAATCTATTCAGAGGATTGAAAAAATGTTAAGGTTTGATACTTTTATCATATAAATCTGTAAAAAAAATACATTTTTGATGTATAATATTGTCGGAATGAGGTATATATGTTAATTGAATTTAGTATAGAGAATTTTAAATCTATAAAAGATAAAGTTACTTTTAGTATGCTCGCAGCACCAGATACTTCTTTATCTCAAAATGTTGCTAAGATAAAGTTACCTAAAATACATGGCAAGAAAAGTTCTAACCGTATATTAAAAACTTCTGTAATATACGGTGCCAACGCATCTGGCAAATCAAACATTCTAAAAGCTATTGATATCATTAAACAAATTATATTACATTCTAACATGCATCAACCAAATCAAACTTTTCCAATTGATAACTTTAGACTTGATTTAAACTGTGCAAATAAACCAACAAACTTCGAATTTATTTTTGTCCACAATAATACAAAATATGCGTACAATGTATCATTAACTAAAAAGAAAGTTTTAGAAGAAAATTTATATTTTTGGCCTAATGGTAGACAAGTAAAAGTTTTTGAAAGGACAAACAATGAAATCGAATTTGGAAGTTTCTATAAATCTAAAAACAAGGAAGATGAATTACGAAACCGGATTTATGCTGAAGATACTGCAGAAAATATCCTATTTTTATCTATGGCAAATAGAGTAAATATACCTCAAGTTAAAGAAGTGTTTCACTGGTTTGCAACTAAATTAGTAGTTATGTACCGCCAAAATGGAATTGGTAACGACACAACTAGAATGATATCTGAACAAATTATCAAACGAGAAGATGTTCTAAATCTTTTAAAAGTTGCTGATGCTCAAATTGAAGATTTTGAACTCAATGAAAGAGAATTAGATGATAATGAACAAGATTTTATAATGAATAATTTCATAAAAACAGTTATTCTTCCGCAGATTGCACGACAAGAAAACGTTAAAATTGAAAGTATTGGTAAAATAGTTGGAAAAAATATTAGCGAAAAAACTAAAAGACTTGCTACAGATGAAAAAGGAGATAAAATCCTTGTGGATTTTGATTTAGCAGACGAATCTGAAGGTACTCAAAGATATTATGGTATTATAGGTCCTCTATTATGCTGTTTACAAAGAGGATGTACTGTATTTTTTGATGAATTGGAATTACGTCTTCATCCTTTGTTATCCAAAGGAATACTTGAATTATTTACTTCTGAATTTAATTCAAGAAATACCCAACTTATTATAACAACCCATAACGTTAACTTATTAGATTCTAAAGGATTATTACGAAGAGACCAAATTTGGCTTACAGAAAAAGATGATAACAGTACAACTTCATTATACTCTTTGGATGATTTTAAAGGTATAAGAAATTCTATGATTCACTCAAAAAATTATCTTAGAGGTAAATTTGGCGCAATTCCTGATTTAGATTGGGAGAATTTGAATGGTTAAAAAACGAATTGAAGAAATTCAAAGAAAAAGAAATACCCAAACTATACGAAAAAACGTGTATATTTCGTGTGAAGGGGAAACAGAAGAAGCGTATTTAAAAGGGCTAAAGAAGTGCTTTAAAGATGTCGCAACGATAAAAATTAGTAATAGTAACAGAACAGCAGCCAAAGATGTTGTCAAAAATTTAAAAAATAAATATTCAAAGGAATACGATAAATCAGACCTTAAATATTGTGTTTTTGATTGCGACGACAACTCACAAAACGACATAAATGAGGCTTTAAAATTAGCAGAAAAAGAACATGCTCGCGTAATATTTTCGAATCCTTGTTTTGAAATATGGTTATTATGGCACTTCAAAAATGATTTTTCTTTTCAAAACTCAAATGATAATTTAAAAAGAGAAATTGAAAAACTTTTAAAACCGAACTATTGGACTTATAAAAATAATCCAACACTCTATGACCTATTAGAAAGTAAACGTTCAAATGCCCAAATGAACCATGCTCATCGGAAATCTCAATTAGAAAGAGATAACATACCTCAATACTCAAGAGAAAGCAATCCTTTCTCTAACATGGATGACTTATTATCAGATTTGATTCAATTACATAATCAATAAAATAGCTCCTAGTAATAGGAGCTATTTCAAAATTATATTATTAAGTCTTTTATTTACTCCATATTCTCAAATTCAGCACGAGATGTTTTGGTACTCCAACCCCCAATAATCAATTCTTTATGTTTTGAAATACCAGTGTACGACAAACTAGAATCCTCATAACGTTTAAATGCAAACACTGCAGAGTTCATAATTTGCTCATTAAATATACCAATACTTACCAAAAGTTCAAAATCTGGCATTGTCAAACCTGTTACTTTTTGGAATAGTTCAGGCTCTAACTGAGTAATAACATCTTTTAAAGTTTGTTCTCTATTATCTGTTAGATACATAAATACAGGAATTCTTGTTGCGAACTTCAAGAGCTTTTCTTGTATCTCTTTACGCTTAGATTTAATTTCTTTTTCTTGCTCTGTTAGTTCTTTCTTTTCTTCTTTAGAAAGTCCGTCTTTCTTCTCTTGTTTAGCTTTTTTCAATGCTTCTGACTTATTAACAAGTGTAGAAAGTTCTTTGTTTAAATTCCTAAATCCTTCTATTCTAGATAACGCATCCATTGCTTTCTCTGATGCTAACAATTTTGTAAGTGTTTCGTTATCCACATTAACAAGCAACGCACTTTCCCAACGTCTAGCAAGCATTGAAGAAGCTGTTCCAGATATTACAAGGTCTAAAAGTTCATTAGCATCTATAATATCCATATGACTTCCGTCATAACATAATACTGGCAAGAAGCTGATAAATTCATGCACTCTTTCTTCTGGAGTAACTTTTGAACCAAAGTTTAATCTTGCACTGTATTCGGCAATTTGTCTCAAAGCTCTATCCGGTGCAAAATCAAATACATAACAAGTATCTTTTATTATAGATTTCTGGTTAGGGTTTAATCCATCAGGATTTTTAACAGTCCAAGGTGATTGAACCCTGAATGCTGATTGGAAGTAAGTTTCTGGGCTTGCAGTATCTCTAAGCATAAATATACCACCCCATTCACTTACAGTTACACCAGTTGTTAATTTACCGCAAGATAAAGTAATTGTTTTAGTATCAAAACCATTCTTAATAGCTTCTCTTACAGGTTTTAAAGCCTCTACCCCCATGCCAGCTTCATTACCAGCACAAACAATAACTTGATATTCTTTGTAGAATGGGTGATTTCTTAAAAGTTCTCCCATAGCTTTACAACTAGCAACCGATGGTAAAAACCAAAATGTATGATTTAATGCACCAAGCAATCTATAATCAGAATATGGCATTGGTGGTTTTTTCCCAACCTTTAATTCATCAATAGTACTTGCTTTATACTGACCTCTAATTAGATTTAACCAATTAACGACTTCTCTTTCATACTTGAATTTATTATCAGTAGTTGAGAAAAATTCATTAAGAGAAAACTCATCAAATTCTCCACCTAAAGCTATTTGTTTAATTTCATCAGGCATTTTGTATGTCATTAACACCATCTTAGGTAATTCTGAATAAGGATTTGCACCTTGTGTTTCATCCCAAGAATTTTTCTCTCTTTGTTCATCAGTGTAAGTCCAGTTAAAGATTTGGTCTTCTAAAAATTCTCCATTGTTCAAGGCTCTAAATGGAGTTCCAGAAAGGTATAAATAAGCTTTTGTAGTTAAAGGCATTTGTTCTTCATCGTAGAAATCTATGCCTTCGCCATCTTGTTTAGCTTGTTCTTTTTTATCTTCTGCATCGTATAAATCTTTTGCAGAATCTCTCCAAGCACCAAAGTGGTATTCATCAAGAATAATACAATCCCAATTTATAAGGTGTATTTCTTCATTACGAGGTTTTATACCTCCAGCTTCGGTTTTTTGCAAAACATCTTGGAAACTTGCAAACCACACAAAAGGTTTTGAATGGTCTATCTCATTATATTGCAATCCTGTTCTTGAAACAAATTGCCAGTCTTGAAAATCCACATGAGATTTTAAATCTTCTTCCCAAGAATTTTGAACGGCAGGCTTAAAGGTAAGAACTAAAACTTTACTCCAACCCATTTCCTTTGCTAATTGGTAAGAAGTAAAAGTTTTACCAAATCTCATTTTTGCATTCCACAAGAAGTGAGGCGTTTTACCTTCTTTTTCATAAGGATATTTCCTAAAGTAGTCACTGGTAAGTTCAACAGCTTTAGCTTGTTCTGGTCGCATTTTAAAGTTTGCAATACGTTTGTTCATATCAAACTTATGATTTTTAACTGCAAATATTGCTTGTTCAACTTCTTCCAGTGTACATTCAAACCATTCAGAACCTGAAAATCTATGACAACCAGCTTTTTCTAAGACCTTGTGGACATCATGGTCTGTAAAATATGTTCCATCAAATCTAATAGCAATGTCGTCTAAAAGAATTTCATAAGGATTATCTATTGGTTTATTTGTTCCAAATTGTTCTGCAATTCTTTCTTGAGAAGATTTGGTAGTAAAACCAACCTTAATTAAACCTTTGCCTTGTCGCCTGTTTTTCCAAGGTGTTTCTTTGAATTGTGGCTCAGTATAAGCGTAAATACGAGGTATTTTATTGTTTGATAAAATTTCTGTCATAAGAACCTCCTATTCCATTGGTCTAATCATTGATTCAATAAAATCAATTTCATCTTGTGTTAAACCATACTTTTCATATAGCTTTTCATCAGTCCATTCTTCGTTGAAATCTTGAATTGGCACAAACTGATAAACGCCTCTTGGACCATTTTGAGTCTTTTTCTTTATGCTAACAAGGTATCTAAAAAATCTAGTTTTAATGTATTTGATAATATTTTCACACTGTTCTTTAGTGAAATTATGTAATTCTGGGTTGTACCCTATCACTAAATATGTTTGAGAACAAACACTATTTGGTTCACCGTAGAAAGGTGTTCCTAGCACTAAACTATCTGTACCTGAGCCTCCAGCCGCTGGTATATAAACTTTATGCAAATCTTTGGTTTTAATATTTTTAGAAATATCATTAGCTTTTATCCAACCAAATTCTTCTTTATGAATATTTTTATTCATATAATATTTAATACAGTATTCGTCATTACATGTATTTTTATAGCCTTTCCAACTAGAGGTTAATGTTTCTTTATTAGTATAAAAATCTTTAGGGCTTACTAGGCTTGAAAAGTTTAATTTTTCATCTACTGTGTATCCCTTATCAACTGAATCAATTTTATCAATTATAGAAAGTGCATTTATATCTCTAATAACTATACCAATATTTCTTTCATTCAAATATGCTTGATGTTCAAAGATGTTTGAATTAATATCGTGCAGAAAATAATTACACTTATCATTGTAATCTTTATTATATAAGAAATAACATACCCCACCTTTTATTTCCACACCTGGGAAACAATCTCCTGCGTTCAAATAATCGTGAAGAATTTCTATTTTATTGCAATTCAACATTTCATCAATCCAAGCATCTGAAATTCCTTCAACACTTCTGGTCATCCAACGACTAGGAATAATCATAGTTATATACTTAGGCTCTAATTTAATAGCCTGAGAAACAAACTGATGATAGATTGCTTTTGCTTTTGCACTATTTCCTCCGTCGTTTCCAACGCCTAACTGATAAGGAGGGTTACCAATTATTACATCAAATTTCATATCCTTTAACCTCTTAAATAATTCAGAATTTCTTTGTTCATCGGTGTGGATGAAAGAATAAGCGTGTGTTTCAAGCTCTTCTCCTCTATCATATTCAGATTTTGAAGCTCCACACATCATACATTTATCTTTGAACCATATATGATAGGTTCTTTTATATTCGATATTTCCTTGATTATTGCAAAACTGGCAAACAGAGTATTCACCATCGGCATTTTTAGAACAATATACTGACCGTCTTGAAAGTAAACCTGTTAATTCAGTTATTGCCAGTCCAAATAATTGATTTTTAAAAATATGTTCAGTTCGTTTTTCTAAATCAGGTATAGTTTCGGCTAGTCCATCAATAAGCCTTTTGGCAATTTCTCTAAGAAATACTCCACTCTTACAACAAGGGTCTAAAAACTTTGTATTAGGGCTTTTGAATAACCCTTGAGGTAGTGTATCTAAAATCTCATTAACTAACTTCGGAGGAGTAAATACTTCATCAGATGACAAGTGAGAAATGCAGTCCAAAATATCTGGTTTATGTAACTCTTCTAAAAAACTCATGCCAGCCCTCCTTCACAAAGTTTTCTATAATAAATTGCCGAATACATTTTTATCGGCTGTGGTTCAAACACATCTTCACCTTTTTCGTTTTTATAAGCAGCAAACAACGGTGTATTCAAAATTTCGGCATCTAGATTCATTTGTGAAAATGTATATTCGTTTCTCCTAAATTTATAACCACTTTCTAGTGTCCACTCAGTAAATGTGATTTTATCTATTCCATTTAGTGAATCACCTTGTAAAATATTTTTTGTAAGTATGTACCTCATTATGCGAACAAAATCATCATCAGGTTTAACTCTAAGGTTATCCCTATAACAAGTAATAGCAATTTCAAGCATCCTATCAATTGCTAGTGCAATATTATCTTCCAACAAATCAATGCCATAAATACTTGATAATGCTGACAACATCTGCACTTCAAAATCTACTTTTTTTGTTCGGTATCTTGAAGCAACCGTCTTTAATTTACGTTCCAATATGGCAACAAGAAAATTTCCATCACCACAAGCAGGTTCCAAAAACCTACTATCAATCCTTTCAGACTCATTTTTAACAAGGTCAAGCATAGCTTCAACTTCACGTCTAGCTGTCAATACTTCCCCATGATTACGAACCCTATCAGAACTTTTTACTTGTACTTCTTTTTCTAATGTATTTGCGACCACGTCTTTTTTATTCACCGTTTTAACTACACTGTTGCATATCTTTTCTAATCAAATAATAACATGAAAATACATAAAATGATAATAGTGTAAAAAGCTTGTAAATAATTTGATTCGAAATTTAAAAGAGTTCTAATAATTAGGTTTTTCTGTCTTATTCACCATTTTAGTTATACTGGTGTATTACGAATTATTATATTGACGCCTACACTAAAGCTCAAAGTTTAGATACGATTGGTCTAATTCTTCTTGTGCGATACCTATGTATCTCATAGTGATTGATGGTGAAGAATGATTAAATATTTTTTGCAATAATGCTACATCTTTATATTGCTTGTAGTGATGATACCCCATTGATTTCCGAAGACTATGAGTTCCAACGTTGATATCTAACCCCAGTTTTTTGCATACGTCATTAATGAACCTATAAACTTGTGACCTATCTAATCTACAATGTTTTTTACCTACAAATAACGGTTCTTCTAAAGTTACAGAATATGTTTTGTCACGCTCTACAAGGTACTCTTTTATAAGTTTCTGCAACTTTTGATTAAGAGGGAATCGCTTGTATTTTTTGGTTTTCTTTTCTATTATTTCAACATATTGTTTGTTACGCACATCCTCTACATTCAATGCAAGTATATCCGAAATCCTTAATCCAGTATTTGTACCAATAGCCCAAATTAATTGATTCCGTTTGCTATTCTTCGCAAGATATTCTTCAATAGCTTCAATATCTTTTTTGTTTTTAATCGGTTCTACTAAATTTTTCATATTCTAAATCCTTCCTATAATATAATTGTTAAATATTCCACACCAGTAAAAAAAATCGGACATAATGAGTTTATGTCCGAAGGAAAATAAGATATATAGTTGTATCTATTGCCTACCCTTCAGCGTTGTTGATACGATGAATAACACGTTCGATTAAATCTAGAATATCATCAACCTTTAAATTGTAGATAAATTGTTCTACAGTAATTGTTTCAATATCAACTTTGTTGTTTAAGTCTGTAAGCTGATTTAAATGTTCTCGCAATGCAATGTCAATAGGCTTTGCATTAACTATTGCACATTTTAGTTCTTCATTAATTGTTTTTAAGTCTTGCATGAGTATCTCCTTATATTAAATTAGCCCTTTATTTTAATATAAAATTTACTACTCAAATATTTTTAAACTGCTTATAATTGCGAGTTAGCCAGTAACGTAACTACCAAAACCGTCTAAAAAACCTTACGCAAGCATGTTTTGAAGCCTCTGGGGTAGGTAGACGTAAAAATATAGTATACTAAAACCAAAAACTTAAATCTAGAGAACATTTGACCGTAAAAGTATACATTTAGCAACACCCCTATATAAATAAAAATCATATTCGTAAATATTGTAAATTTACTTTACGAATATTCACTTAAATGCTGGAGATTTACGAAGAAACGCTACATAATAAAAATATAAGGAGTAAAAATGACAACAAAAACCTTTGGTTATTGTCGAATTTCTTCAAGTGACCAAAATGAAGACCGACAAATTCATGCAATGTTAAACTTAGGAATTGAAGAACGTGATATATTCCTAGATAAAAGTAGTGGTAAAAATTTTGAGCGTCCTAATTATCAAGCTCTTAAAACTCAACTTCGTAATGGTGATATCTTAGTTATTAAATCCATTGACAGATTGGGACGTAATTATAAACAAATATGTGACGAATGGAAAGAAATTACCCAAACAAAGAAAGTACACATAAAAGTCCTAGACTTACCTTTGCTTGACACAACAAAAACTGAAGGATTAGTTGGACAAGTCATATCGGATATTGTTTTACAACTATTAGGATTCGTAGCCGAGCAAGAACGAACTTTTATTAGAGAACGCCAAGCAGAAGGGATTGCATGTGCAAAGAGAAAAGGTAAAAAATTTGGAAGACCGAGTGCAAAATTCCCTACCAATTGGGAAACAATTTATACGATTTGGAAACAGAAAAGAATTACTGCAAGAGACGCAATGAACAAATTGAATTTAAAACCAACCACTTTTTATAAGTTAGTGAAAATTTATGAAAAAAAATTAGGAGAGAGTACTCTCTCCTAATAAAAATTTTGAAATTACTTATCCTTTAATTCATATGGTAGAAAAAATTTGGTATAACCTCCACAAATTGTCTGTTTCAAGATAACAACTTTTTCATCATCACTAGTTGTGTTTTCATCAAGCCAACTGATTAATTTTTGAATTTCTTTATTTGACAATATCCAATTTTTCATCTCGTATACTGCCAACAAAAAACGAAGAAATAATTCTTGAATTTCATTATTGTTTGTATAAATTTGAATATATTTTTTCGCTCTATATAAAGAAATTTTGAAAGCTCTATCTTTAGAAAATTTCCAGATATTTTTTTGAACAGAATTTAAATTTCTATTCCAGGACCAATCAATTAATTTTTTACTTTTCTCAGCTTCTACAAAATCTAATAGAGTATCTTCATTTAATGATATTAAAATAAGTCCATCTTTCAAATTTTTAAAATATATAAAATCTTTGTTTTGTAAAGTATCTAAAGCATAACTTATTTCGTGTAAACTTAATCCGACATCCACCAAATTATCAAAAGATGTCACAAAACATCCTTCCTTGGATAGGTAATTATTTTTTTTTGCAAATGCAAATTCAGAAAACAACCTCCCATACAAAAAAGCAGGAACTACACCAATTAACTTTACTAAAGCATAATGAACAACAACAAAACCATATTTTTTTAATAATTCACTCATAATTAATTCTCCTATATTTTTCTTAAAATCTCACATAGCAATTCTGACTTACTAGTAAATACAACTTTTTCTTGCAATAATTCTTCAAAGCGTTTAAGAGTTCTAGATAAATCATAACCCTTAGGTAAATTGCATTCCCTAATAAAAAATTGTCTAATACTCGACAGGTTATTATCACACTTGTTTGCAATAGCTAACATACCTTCTAGCTTTATTAATTTACTTAATTTCATAAATTATTATCTCCTATTAATTGCATTAACTTCTCTTTAACAACATCTACTTCTGAAAATAAAATATCCTTAACGCATACTGCACCATTTCTTTTTATATGAAAAGCATCACGAATAGCTTTAAAAGACTGCAATCTGCGTTCAAATCTAATTATTTGTTTACAATCATTTAAAAAACTTACATCAAACTGCTGATAATAATTAGGATATTTATTTTTTGTCGCTTGCAATTCAGCATATTTTGAATAAATACTGAAACTATCTTTTAAAGTTTTAGCCACGGGTTTTAAAAGTAAACTCTCTGCGAATCCTAATTTGTTAATAAAAATCGGAACTTCTATTTTGCGAGTAGAAGCATAAAACACTTCTCGCAATTTTGATATATAGTCACTTGTATCCTTTTCTACCTGAATATCCTTTTTTACATCAACTATATAAACAGTCGAGTTATTCAAAAAATCATCTTCTTTGATATCTAAATAAGCATTCTCATACAAATTTTTTAAAAGTTGAGTATAATTTTGAACGGTAATACTTCCCAGTGAAAATGAATTTGACATAACCTTCCCTGATAAAGTCAAAACAACATCTCCAGATGTTTTTTCCTTCCAATCTACACCCAATGTTGAGAAATTTTTAGCTATACAAAATTTTGTATACGAGTTCTTAGGTAAATTTATTTTTAATTTATCAAAATTATTCATTGGTACATCTCTCCTTAATCTACATCTAGTACTTTTGGGTGGCATTAAAGCCACCCCTTCCGCAAGCGGGCGACCTTTCAGGTCACAACCGTGAGCTACCTTTTTTAGGGTTTAGCAACAACAAAAAAGGTGGAAAAATTTACAATGTTATAAAGCTATGATACTGACTGGCATAGCTCTTTAATACGTGCGAGAAATGGTAAATAAAATTCAAAATCTTCTACTGGAAGATTTAGAATTTCATCCGTTAAGGGCAGGTTTTCAAAAAGCTCTCGAAAGAGAGCTTTTTTGTTGCTATTACTGAGTTTTAAGTTTTTAAAAATTAGAAATATTGCAAAAGGGGCAAAAGGATTCGAATTTTTAAATATTTTTATTTTTTTCTAATTTATTTTTTATGATTTCAAGTTGATAATTTAAAAATTTAAATTCTTCTTCTGAAATCTTTTTATTTTTATAATCTTGTTCTATTTGCATTTTTCTTAATAAAAATAATAATTCTATCTTATCAAACATTGCTTCTTCAGGAGAATATTTTTTATTATCAAAACTAACAATAACCTTTATGTCTTTTTTCTTTGCCATAATTATTACTTAATTATGAAATCAAATATTTCAAGATTTTAATATTTTTTATTTGTTAATTCTTAAAGTTTATTTTTTACGCCAAGGATTGTTATTCGGATTTACCCATTTTTTACTTGTACAATATGTAGCGGGACAATCAACCCCCTTCCATTGCCATTTAATAATGGTGTTATTATTATCAACTTCAAATATTCTTGTACATGATTGTTGTTCCAACAGAACGGTTCCCCATTTGTTTTCTGTTAGGGCTGTACCATTATCCCATATGTATAAATTATGCCCTGCAATATTTTTTTCACTCGAAGGATACCCCCATTTATCTATAACAACGTCTATATGTTCTCCATTCCAACTATCCATAATTTTATTCATGGTACTTTTAACACCAATCGCATATGTTGAAGATTGAAATAAAAATAGTGTTAAAATAATCAATAATGTTTTTTTCATATCACACCTATTCTACATAATTATAAAATGATTATAATACAAATTTATTGATAATTTAATATAAGTTAATCTTTTCCATAAAAACTTTGAGGATTTCAACATTGTATAAACTTTCTTTTGTCGGAACATACAAGTCTTCAATAAGAATATTAGCAAAAGTTCGAATAACGTCGTCTTTACACAGAATATTAAAAAAGACCTGCGTAAGTGGGTCTTTTTTAGTTATTATTAATTATCTCTCTGCAAATATATAGAACTTAAATGTATTTTTTGTCCGTTTCGACAGGATGTAAAATAAATGTAGGATGGACTTTAGTCCACCATTAATAAAGGTAGACTGAAGTCTACCCTACTTTTTGTAATTATCAAACCCACTGTTCTTTCTTCTCAAAGCAAGTATTTAAATTACATAATTATAAGGGTGCATTTACCCTAACATACAGACTTAAGGGGTAATTAATTCTGTTAATGAAATTTCTAGATTAGATTTTATCTAACATTTTTTATTTTATATTTTATTTAAAGAACTATAAACATAACGCCGTTGAGAATCCATTTGTTTTAAAATTTTTCTATCTGAATTCATTGTAATATTTTGTTTTTCTTTTTTAACATTTTGTTCTTTATAATTTGCATGAGGTAATGCCCATCTGAAACCTGCAGTTAAACTGATACCATTACGTCCTCCATTGTAAACCATCGTTTGACAATAACCAATAAAATTATCTTTGAATCGTTTTTGAACCCCTACCCCATATTGAACATAAGGTTTGATAGACATTTCAGGTAATTTCACACCATTTGCTGTCACATCTGATTTACCCATCAAATTCCATACCATACCTACACTCAAATATGGCTGCCAACCGTTTTTTGTGTTGCTAATGAATTTAACACCTGGAGATAATTGTATTGCGTGGACTGGACTATTATCTATTCTTACACCTGCTGCATTTGTATAATCAAATGTATTAACAAATGTATAACTCATCAACATTGATGGTTGAAGAATTAATTTACCCTCTTTGAATTCAAAGTTATAACCTGTTTTGTTACCAATACCACTTAATAGTAATGAGTAGTTATCGTTACCATACATATTTGAATTGCTTGCAACGCTAGCACCAGTAGATAACGTTGTAGCGTTGAAAAAATTACCTTTGTATAAAGTTACGGTTCCACCTAATAAACCACCATTTTGGTAAGTATCTGCACCTCCATAACTCTGACTTGCTCCATTATATCCAATGTAACCTGTAAATGTTCTATTCCAACCCCCTTTGATTCTTTCCAAATCAGTATCAAAACCAATCAATGTACCATACGATACGTTTGATACTTTTGGCCCATTTTTAAGATTTACACTTTCAAATGCTGCATAAGGTTTTACCCAAACACTACCATAATCGTTTCTTGAAAATATTGGTGAATATGGCCCAACTTGTTCATATAGTGCATATTTATTTCTATCTCTAATTGCCAAACGTTCGCTACTTGGGATATTCATAAAATCATTTGAATGTTGGAATGCATAATTCATTGTTTGGTTAACAGTACCCATTGCACCTACAGTTGCACCTGTACTCGAACCTAACACTGCTGGGTTAAACCCTCCTGTACTTGAAGCATTTCCTAAATCACCTCTTGTAAATAAGAAATAACCAGCTTCATCTCGATTATCATACATTACATTGTATTTATAGATAGGTGTGTAAACTGTTTGATAATTACTATGAGGTAATTCACCTCCCCCATAAACTACACTATCTTTTAGTCCCAATTGAGCAAATTCAATTTCAGTCACGTCTGTTTCTGCATCAGATAACATGTTCATACCAATTACGTTGAATTTAAAATCTCCATGATCGCCATAACTATCGGCTGTCAATCTGTCCATTTGTGCGTTTTTAAGATCAACATCAACAACCATATTTGTATCACCTGCCAACGTTAGAGATTTGAAATTGTATGATGCAATAGTATCATCAATTGTGTTGATTGTGATGTTATTTGTTGTTGTATTTGTTTTTATATCACTATGTAAATATAAACTTCCGGTACCATCACCAATAAAGTTTGTTTGAGATAATGCAGAACCATTAATATTATCTTTTAATAATAATGTACCACTATTTTTTAGGTTAATTGTTAATTTTGCGTTTTTGTCTAAATATATTGCGTTATCATCTATAACGCCGTTAGAAGATGTGTAGTTATCTTGAATTTCAACATTATAATTATCGGCAGTTAAAGTTAAGTTTTCAGCTGTGTAAATAGCACCACCTGTTGCTGTCTTAGTTTCAGAAATCGCATAATTTCCAATGAAAGAAGAATTTATTATTTCGTTGATTGTTCCGCCTTTTCTGTTGCTGATTGCACCACCAAAAGCGGTATCATTTTTAGATTTTGCGTAATTTTCTATAAACGTAGATTTGTCGATTTTTTCAATTGTACAGTCATTTAAAATCGCACCACCACTAGCAAAAATTTGTTTTGATTCTGCATAATTACCTTTAAAATATGCACTTATATTTTTTATATTACTTCTAAATGCAGTGTTTGCGATTGCACCACCTAATGCACCTTCCCAGTATGCATCTTCGGAGTATACATAGTTATTTATAAATGTGCCACGTAAATTTTCTATTGTTCCAAATTCATTGTTAATCGCACCACCGTAAGTTGGGTTAAGTAAAGCATAAACATAATTCCCTTCAAAATATGCATCAAGTTCAGAAATTGTTCCTTGATAATTACGAATTGCACCACCTAATGCGTAGTACTCACCAAATTCTTCATCGTTTGAAAATGCGTAGTTGCCTATAAAGTTTCCATTAATTTGATTTATATTATTATACAAATTATAAATAGCGCCACCGATAGCATCATCACCTATAGTGTAGTTATTAATAAAATTCGCATTAATTGTTCCTATATTTGTTTGATGATTATAAATAGCACCACTATAACTAGTACCATTTATTTGAATATTATTGTTTCCTACAAACGTTCCTTGGATTGAATCGATTGTATTATTTTTGCTATTATAAATAGCTGGACCAAATGAGTAATCTGTTAGTGATAAATCTACAAATGTACCATCAACTGAGGTTGTTGGATTTACTAATCTTGCTGATTTGTCTGCTTCATTATAATTGATTATAACTTGCGCTTCTTTAGCAATAGTTTCTGTCAAAATATTGCCATTAGAAATTGAATGAGCTGTCCATTTGTAATATTTTGCGTCGTTTCCAACCCCAAATGATAAAGGTTCAGTTAGAGTATCTGCAGATGCTGGTAACCCAAGCAAAAACGCACTAGCAAGAGTGATGCCTGCTAATGATTTTAGGTTTGGTTTGTTATATTTTTTGATTAATTTAGACATTTATATTATTATAACATTTTTTTTATTTAATACAAGGATGCAATCAGTGTGTTTTTAGAGTTTTACCTAAATCCATTACGCTTACTAATGCCCAATTCCATCTATTAACAAAACTTATTAAAAAGGCAAATTTTTTACGCATTTTTACTTTATATATACATAGGAATTATTAGGGGAAATTCTATGAAAATAATTGTAAGTTTTGTTAAACTTTTAAAGCGCGCAAAAAGCCCATCACTTGCTAAAGCTACTGCGCAAAAAATAAAACCAAAATGTTTAACGAATTCATACAGAGATGCAATCTCTAACAATTTAATTATGGATAGGAAAATTAATTTCAATGGCGAAAAAGCTTTAATGCGTATTGAAACGTTACCTGACGGAACTCGCAAGCTTAACGTTATTACTGATAATGGCTATATTCCTATTACCAGAACCAAAAACATTCAAAGAGAAACTGGCTCTAGCGTCTTTGGTGGAAACAAAATCACCATATCTCAAGAAACCACCCATCGTGGAGCATTTAAAGATACTTTTAAACTAGAAAAAGAATACTCTCCTGATGGAACATTAGAACACAAAGTCCTTGATTGGACACACGATTCAGGAAACGGACTTAACGATTATACTCGCCACGCAGTTCAAGACAAAGCATTCACTGAAGTCCAATTGACAAGCTCTATCAAAAATATGCTTGAAGCACCAAAAACCAATCAAACAATAAAACACGCACTAGACAAAACAGATAATTATCACTATTTTAAAACAGGTGCAAACACAAAATACACTCAAACTATAGCAAAAAAAGAACAAGAAATAATTGACGCTAAAAAAGCCGCTGAAGCAAAAGCTCTAGCGGAAAAAGAAGTTCTTGAAAAAGCTATGGCAGAACGACTTGCAAAACAACCTAGAATCAACATCTCTAAAGTATTAAACCAAAACATTGATGATTTGACCGTACAAGAAATTCCTCTCCCTAACGGCGGAATAAAAAGAATATTTAGTGACCCTACAACAGGCAAAGCTCTCGCCATAACAGAAGATGTAGGAATTTTGCATAAAGAATGGATTTATGGTGGCAAAGCTGATTTGATATTTATGAAACAAATTAAAAATGAAACTCCATATATTGTTTCGAAAAAAGGAAAATACACTCAAATAAAAACTTTAGTTGAAGATAAACCGCAAACCATTCAATACTATAGTAACAACGACGCAGCATTACAACGAAGAGTCTGTTCTAATGGAAACCCAACATCCACAGAAGGATATGTTAAAGTTTACGACGAAACAGCGTCTGCTGCTCGTGAAAGATATCCAAAATTTGCTAATGAGTATCCAGACATTAAAAAAGTACGAATTTACAACAGTGAACCTATTGGAAGTATAGGTATGGACTATATACCACCAAGCTTTAAAAAAGCTAAAAATTACGTTAAAGAGTTGGATTTAGACGCAAAACAAAACTGCATAAACTTTGACGATTTATTTAAACCTTTTGAATCGTAATTCAATATATATATTAGCCAATTCACTATCACCAAAGTGGTGAACATACAACCTATTTTTACGTAGTAATATGAACTTATTCAACAGCTATATGGAAAGCTTTTTTGGTTCACGTCGATAGACTACAGATAAAACAAGTTATCCTGAACCTTTTGTCAAACACTATCAACTACAGGTTTGAAAGAACAACCGTCAAACTCAATTTTACTTGTCATAACAGTAAAATTGATTTTTCAGTAACTAACTGAAATTTCCCAATTTTAGAAAATCAATTAAAAAATCATTTACTAGAAACTTCTAAATTTTCTTTTATTGATGTAGAACTAATATTAGGAGTTCTATGCAAATAAACTACTTTCTTTCCATTTTTTTTACAATAATCTATTGCTTCCAAAAAACCAGCATGTTTTTGATCTTCACCAACAGCAAATACATCGAATTCGTTTTCTTTAACAGCAGATTGAACTTCTGTATAGGAAGTAACTTCATCAACACACTTCAGTGCACCGACCAATTCTTTTCTTACATCAGTTGAATAAAAAACTTTTGCTTCTGGCTTAAATTTCCTAATAAATTCAGAATCTTGCACCGCAACAATTAAATAACCATTTTCAACCGCATTCTTGGCTTGCTCAAACAAACGCAAATGACCATAATGAAAATAATCATACACTCCGACAGTTAAAATTCTTTGCATTGTATTTACCTCTTAATATACTCTTTAATTTTAAAAATATCTTGCACCGTCAACTTTGACGCCGCAGAATGACAATCAAACCTTGAAGGAAGACTCATATAATCTTTAAATAAATAGGTTAAATATTTATCAGTATCTGCAACTGTTAAAAACTCAACACCTTCAAATTTAATTTTTTGTAGCGGATAAATAGTTTCATAATCAAAAATATTATATTTATGCCACAAATCGTGCATTGTCTCTAATCCCCAATATACAGAAGGTTTTGCATTTGAAGTTTCAAACCTTCTAAATTTTGATAAAAAGAATCGGTTTAATTCATCAAAGCTTTTGTGCCAACTTTCTTTTGTTGAATATTTTTTTCTATTTTTAATATTTTCATTGATTAACTTCTTACGCTTATCACTAAACAGAATTTTTTCTTCTTCACTAAATCTTGCAAAACAATAATCAGCAACAAAAACATCTACCCACAAACTTGGAACATTTTTATGAATAACTTTTATAAAATTCCACTTTGCATCATCAGGACCAGTATACAATTCTGCAACTAAATTTTCGTCCCGAGTACTTGAATTAAAAATTTCGATAAAACGGTCATAATCTTTTCTAGGCATAGTTATATCAACATCATCATCCCACGGAATAAAACCACCATGTCGAACTGCACCCAACAAAGTACCGTAATCTAACCAATATTCCAAACCATTTTCTACACAAACACGATGAACTTCTTTCATCATTTTTAACTCTGCAAACTGTATATCTCTAGAAATACCTATTGCTGGACTTATTTTATCCGGAGACAACGTTATTTTAACAAGAGTGCTTATTGTTTTCTCTAATTCTTTTATACGTTTACGAGGACTTATACCGAAATGAATAAGTTTTTTGTTAAATAAATAAACAGAACTCCCTTTACTGTTTTTTTCAATCTTAAACATAGAATATCCTCATATCCAACTATTATAAAATTAATTAATCAATATGCTATAAAATTCAGTTTACAAAAAACAACACACTATTGCAAGCTACATAAATCAACTTAAATTGTAATATAATAAACTTATGCAAGTTATTTTCACAAGTTTAGCAATTATAATTAGAATTTTAACAAACTCTTTAACAAGTGTTTTTCAGAAGAAACTTACACTAAAAAAAGAGGAGCCAAGCTTTGTGAATTTTGGCATATACTTTATTCTTGCAATAGCATCGATTATCAGCCTATTTTTTCTACCGATACCAAAACTCCAAAATGGATTTTGGGCATTTGCATTGTTAGGAGGAATAACAGGGGCAATATGCAACTATTTTATGGTTGAAGCACTAAAATTTGGCAAGCTTTCTATTCTTGGTCCTATCAATTCTTATAAAGCCATTGTAGGAATGATTTTTGCAATATTTTTGCTTGGCGAATTTCCGAATATACTAGGCTTAATCGGGATTTTACTAATAATTTTCGGCAGTTATTTTATTTTTGATTCTTTAAACTTCATAGAAATTTTCAAGAAAAAAGAAATTCGCTATAGATTTTACGCACTTGTTTTTTCTGCAATAGAAGCCGTATTTATAAAGAAAGTGATTTTATTATCATCCGTTTCAATTTCAGTTATAGTAAGTTTCATTTTAGGGGCAATTTTTTCCTATTTTATTTTTACAAAAGGGAAGTTCAAACAAATCAAGTTCCCTAAAAAATCCATTTTGTTTTACATATTATCCGCATTAAGTTTCGGATTGATGACCATTACGACGGCCTATGTTTTTAAGCACATAGGCGTTGCTTATGCACTATCGTTGTTTCAATTGTCAGTAATTCTAAACATAATATTGGGCTGGAAAATATTCAGAGAAAAAGATATCCTAAAAAAACTAATCGGAGCGATAATCATTATAAGCGGAGCGATTATTATTATATTTAATAGCTAAATATCAACAACCAGAAATAAAAAACTCTCTTCGGAGGAGAAGAGAGCTATACCTTTACAATTGGTGGTAATTAATAGTAAATCACATTTATCAACTACAATTGTAAGGCATGCCTAACATTTTGTCAAGTAGTTTTTGTGGGGGGATGTTTCACTGAATGACAAATCCCATGATATTCTTTGTTATCATTCAGGAGTTTTAACATCCTCTGCCGTTTTCTGTGCTTTTTCAAGTTCAGTCATATTAGCTACTCTAGCCTTTTCTTCTGCGTCAGCTTGAGCTTTTTTAATAGCCTGTTCAACTTTTCGGTCTAACTCGCCTTTGTGTCTGTCGTTAAGTTCAGCAATAGCTTTTGTGTGTTCTGCTTGCAAAGCGTCAATGTCTGCTTGCGTAAATGTTTTTGCTTCTTCTGTCATGTTTACTCCTTTAGTTTTACTGTCCTATACAGAATGCTAGTTTTACTGTTCTAGCAACATACAAGCATTATGACAGGTTGCAAAATGGGCAATTTAAAGGCAAAATATAATATAGTTATGGATAAAGAAGCATTTATAAAAAAAATAAAGCCTGAATTATACTGCGATTATTTAAAATATTATAAAAACTGGGAAGAATATGAAGCGTATATTTTTGGTTGTAAGAATGGTGATTTTGGAGAGGAACAAGTCTTATTGCGGAAAGATAAAACGTATAGATTAGCTACAGAAGAAGAGCGTTTAATTATTTTAGATTTAATCTAAATTTCTAAAACATCTTCAACTACCTTCTTGTTAAATGTACAATTATCAATCCGTAATATTCTTGAACGAAGAATATCTCTTTTGTTGATAAATCTTCTTAAATCGCCGCCAATATACGTTTTCCCCCTTTGAGGGTCATAAAGTCGCAACTTGCCTTGCTTGTTTTTGTCTAAACAAACTATGTGACTGTTTTTATCCCCGTCTCGCCCTAAATATTGGTAGCTAAAAGTAAATCTTTGGCTATTTTTAACATTTTTATCAAGCCAATAATATAAATCATTTCCATTTTTGCTAGAGTTTTTAAAACTTGGATGAAGACCCGTTAAATTATTCTTCCAAGCTAAAGATTGATTTTGGGCTAATTTCATAGGAGTTGTATTGGGGATTCTATAATTTGGCTTAGCCTTTACGTCATAACCTCTTAATCTAGCCTCAAAAGCTATTACGCAAGATTGACAATTAAATCTATACTCGGGCGCTTTATGGTAGTTTGGATTTGCGTTAAGATTATTAGCTTTTTCTCGTGTCATAGGCAGGTCTTTTCTTACCCCTGCCAGTATAGCTGGGTCTTTTTTGTTTGGCTTAATCTTTTCTTGGCTGCTATCAAAATTAGAATCATTGCCATTGCTTCCCAAATCTATATAATCCTCATCTAACACTAATTGCGTAGTTGAACGACAGTTCGGGTGCATTGGTGGATAATTAACCCCAACCTTTGCATCAGATACCTTAAAACGCTTTTTATCAAGCTCACGGCAAATATTTGACGTTCTGCTATCAAGAAAAGCGTCATACTCGTAATATTCAAGCCCTAGTTCTTCGCTTGCTTGTTTATAGCCCTCAAGCGTTACTTGTCCGTCAATATGGCTTGTTTCTGTTCTTATTAGCCTAAAAGCATTGTTAAAACTTTGGTTTGTTGCCTGTTTTAACTCCCTTGCCATTTTCTGCAAAGATGTACCTTGAACAACACCTTTTTCGAGAATTTCAGTTACTTTTTTGCCTACAACGGCTCTATCAACCCAAAGCCTATCAGACCAGTTAGAACCTGACCAGTCCGACATTATAATTTGTTTCATTTTTCTATCGGCAATGCTATTAAACGTAAGCCCTAACGTCTGTTTCATACGTTTAGCTAAAGTAGCTTGTGATACCTTTGAAACATCATTTAACGTCTTGTAAATGCCTTGCTCCTGCCCTGATGTTGCCTCTGTTAATTGCATTTGCAAAACGCTGCAAACTTCGGTGGACGTTATATGCTCGGCAGTGAAAGCGACCCAAATTCAAATAAACACGAATTGTAATAACTATTCTATGTTTCGCAAATAATACTGGTTATTTTGTTCATAGAATTCAAAGCGCAAGACCTCGCCATCATAACTTCTTGGTGGCGGGGTTACTCTTTTTACGTTCGACAACATCTTTTTGGCTGCGTTCTCCAATGGCTTATTCGCAGAATTCCTTATCAATTTCTTCTTGCTCAACCTGCCAACACTATCCAGTTCAAATTCTATCTCACAGCTTCCTCCGCCGTCAAACTTTGGCAATTCAAAGTTCGCCATCAACGCATCTACTAAATCTTTCACATAATCTTCCATACTAACATTTGCATGCACCGTATACGCCGGAGTGTCATTCCATAAATCATCTATTGACGGAATCTCCTTTGTCTGCATTGCTTTTTCTACAATCGCTGGAGCTTCCTTTTTCTGGGTTTCAGGACCATAAAACATTACAAACGCAATCGACAACACACAACAAGCTCCAAATACTACATAAGACAATATTTCAGCAGGCGTCAACAGTTGACGAGAAGACTCAACTACATCCTGACTCGTAGTAATCTTTTCCTGAACTTGTGGGGTAGTAGGAACTTCTTCAAATACATTGTTCCCACATTTACAGTATTCAACCTTATCCCTGTATACAGTTTTGCACTCAAGACATCTATACATAACTGTATTTATTATAACATATTATTTCTTAAATTTCACATTTATTATCTCAAACATAAGCGATTTGTGCAATTGAGGCTTCACTGTAGTCATTACCATCGTTGTCACAAATACTGCTATCAAAAAAGATAAAATCGACACAATCAAAAATTTCTTTTTATCCATTAATACCTCACTTTTTCATAATCAGAATAATCCGAAGGTTTTGAAAAACTTGTACTGTAATCCAACATAAATGCACCTTTGAATTTAACATTCAAACGCTTTGTATTCTCTGGAAATTTCAAAATATCAGTATATTCTAACTTCTCCAACACTCTTATCATATCAGCTTTCGCTTCATCTGCATACTTTTTACTTGAACAAGAATATTTCAACCCGCTAATTCTACCATCAGCAGAAACATCAAATGAAAATGATATCAATGTTCCAACAGGAGCTTCTATCGCAGATTCAATCATAATTTGGTTTTGCAATTCACTCCGCCATACATTCCATGCGATAACTTCTTCCCTTGTCGCTTTAAACTGACTACTTCCAACTTCATCTGATGCTTTCAAGTTTACATCTTTTTGAGTAATATCATGTCGTCCCAAATCCACATTTTTATTACGACTCTTTGGAACATTACCACTCAAATCGACATTAATTTCTCTGCTTTCTATATCAGTTGCGTAATAATCTAAATTTTCTTCACTATAAGTTTCATTATTGGAAGAAACATTAACTTCCATTGAAGTTTCAGAATCACTCACATTCTCCGCTATCTCAAATGTAGCTTCCTTAACAGAAGTTTTATTATCCTCAAACTCAAATGTTATAGGCTTTTCATCTTCCTCTATTGGTATCGCAATCTCTTTTTCTTCTTCGACTTTTGCAACAAGAGGTTTTGTTCTATGAAACTTCACTTTAACTTCAAAATCAGATATGAACCGTTCTTGTGGGTTCATTATCTGATCTTTAAAGTTAAAATTAGTATTTTCTAACGCTACAGGCTTATGCATCTTGGGATTCATTATCATCACAAGCATAGTCACAATAATATAAACTAGTATTAAAAAATTTACCAAGCGTTTCATTTTTATATCTAATCTTTGTCTATTTTCGCAAGCACTTCTTCTAAAGCAAAGATTTCGTATTTTGTTACTGACAATATAAATGTTTCAGCAATCAATATCGCAGTAGGCACAAATGCTGCCACAAAACTTACTAACAACCCTTTTAAATCGTTACCGTTTTCAGAGATAAAGTATGATACGTTCATTATGAATTCTATAAGCACGATTGCGCATCCGATGTATAACATTTTTGCTTTATCAGAATTTAATTTTCTTGTTCCCTCTAAACCATAAATTGTAACACCATGCTGTCTAAAATCACTATAACCATCTTGTTTGATTACGTGAGAACCTTGTATCTTTTTAATAGTTGTCAAAGCACTTACGAATGCGAAAAATGCAAACGCAATCATCAACGATGCTAATACCAAAAACACAGGTGAAAATCTAAAACCTTGAATTCTTATCCAACCTGCAGCTTCAGGGAAACACATTGCCAAAGTGTTTGAAACCCCATAAGCCAATACTGGAGCCGTCAAAAATCCTACAATAGTTTCTCCTACCGCCCACAATTGTTTTGTGAAAAGTTTATCTTTAATATCATTAATTTTTTTGTTTGAAAAACTATTTACAAATCTATCAATCCAAGCTCTATATGATTTTACAACTGCTTCAAAATCTTCTCTGAACTCTAATTTGTTCAACATAGACAACCATTCTCCAGAAACGTATTTGAAATAACCACATCCTAGAGATAAGAATGTTAACAAACCAGAGAAAAATACAGAAATAACAATTGCAAACGTCATAAAATCGCTTAAATTCATATAATAAGCCAAGTTTACAATATACACAGCCAACATCACAATCAGTGAAACGCCAACAAAGCTTCCTGCTAAACCTTTTGAAACTTTATTATCATTCCCCTGCAAAAACAAGTATGTATTTTGTTTCAGCAACAACGCATTACCGAAAACTAACACTGCGCACAAAAACCAAGCTTTCAAATTTGTTGGCAAGTGCAAATAATTCGCAGATTCTTTAATTGAAAGACCTGTAATATAATTTGCTAATCCAAACGCACACAACAGTGCTGAAAACGCCATAGCAACATGTAAAAATATACTAGTTCTAGAGTTAGAAGCTATTTTATTTTTAAATTCTTGAATCTGGAACGCCACTTCTTTAATAATGCCAACTCTAACTCTTTCAATATCTGCTTTTTGTTTTTCAAGCTGAATTTTCATAGCCGCATTTGGGTCGTTTGCATAAAGTTTCTGCATTTCTTCCTCACTCATTGCAACTTGTTGAATCGCAGATGAAGCTTTTTTCACGGCTGAAGTTTCTAAAATTTTTATACTAATAAATTCTTCAGAACCTGCAAACATTATTTTACAAATATTGCCAATCTCAATTTTCCCAAAAGGTTTACCTTTAAACAAAACCCTTTCACTATGGAAAGTATTCATCAAAATATGTTTATTTTCTCTGCTATCATATTCTAGAGTAATCAAAACATCAAAATCTAAATCCAATTTAAAATCACAATTTTGAATAGTTCCAATATTTACCACATCTTTTTCATCAAATACTTTTTCTTGTTTTGATGATGTAACAATAATTGTCATATAATTATTCCCCTTATATTTTTAGTAAATTATCTTCCTAAAGCTTTTAGGAATTGTCTAATTGCTTTTTCACTATTTTGTTCAGGAGAAAGCACTAATTTCTTTTCACCTAAAACTGGTGTCAACTTTTCTTTAACCATATCCAATTTTTCAGGATGCGCATATAAGAACATCATAGCAAGTTCAGGTGCGTGTTCTTGAACTTTTTTAACATTTTCAGGCAACAATTCCCAATTAACTTGTTTATCAACAGCGCCTTCGTTTTCCAAATCTCCAAAGACTACAACCGCTGTATTATAACCTTCCTTTTTCATAGTCAAAACGTGAGAGAAAGCTTTTTTCAACCCAACACCATAAGCCGTACCATAATCGTCCTTATCATAAGCAGTGAAAGCATCCAAAGCCTTTGTTATACCTGAATTATTGAATGGTGTGCCTTCATAAATTAAATAGGCATCTTCACTAACTCTCAAAATTTTAATATGGTCTTCCGGATCTAACAAATTACAAACTTGTCTTAAAGTTTTTCTTTGTTCTGCAAGAGCCGCTTGGTTTGACGCTGAAGAATCCACTAGGAATATAACCGCAGAAGGAACAAAAGCATCAACTTTTATTTTAGACAGCCCTGTCCATAGTAGTTTTCCAACTACTGATAATGCCAAAATTAAAATTCCTAAAATTATTAATCTTTTATTCATAAATCTCTCTTATTCCACACTACTCTATCAAAGATAATAATATCATACCAAGCTATTGAAATCAATCTTTTAATGGAAATTAAAAACATTGGCTTATATTTATTTTTAAATATTTTATGCTACAATAAAAACACTAAAGAGGGGGATATTATGGAAAAAGTTATTGAAATTATTATCACACTAATCGGAGCTTATTTAATCGGTTCAATTCCGACAGGATATATTATTGTAAAACTTGCAACAGGACAGGATATTAGAACTATCGGCTCTGGCTCAACTGGTGCAACTAACGTAAAAAGAGTTATGGGCAAAAAGTGGTTTTTCATAACACTCCTTCTTGACGCATTTAAAGGAGCTTTGCCTGTCGTTTTAGCAACATTTTTTGCTACACAATTCAAAGAAATTGGATTACTTCCAGTATTAGCAGCAGTTGCGATTTTACTTGGACATAGCAAATCTATTTTCTTAAAATTTACTGGCGGGAAATCTGTTGCTTCAGGAGTTGGCACAATCCTTGCTCTTAATTGGATTGTAGGCTTGATTATCGCTGCAATTTGGGGAGTGATAACTTACACATCTAAATATGTTTCACTAGGCTCAATAATTGCATTAGCGTTATCACCTATTTTAATGTGGCTATTTAAGGCTCCTATTGCATATATTATATACTGTGCAATCGGTGCGGTTTATATCATCTATTTACATAGATCAAACATCCAAAGACTAATTAAAGGCGAAGAAAACAAAGTAAGAGAATAAATCTATGGATATAATAACGATATTAGTAATTTTTGCCATCGTAATTACATTGTCTTTTATTTTAAGACTATTTTTTGCAATCACAAAAGTAGTGGTTATAGTTGTAATCATTGCGCTACTACTTGGCGCTCTCGCTAATTGGCAGAAAGATAATATTCAAAATTTGAAAGAAAAATACGGAATAAGCCTTGAATTTTTAGTTAAATAAACTCTTAACCTTTCATTAATTTTGAGAATGTAGTGTTATTAGTAAAAGGTACATTTGTTTGTTGTGGCTGAATAAGAGCTTGTGCACCTATTGATTGCTTCTGTTCATTTTTCTTTTTAACTTGATAAGATTGGATTGAACGTTTACCAGTTAGACGTTTCATAAATTGATAGTAATCTTTTTTGAAGCCTGTTGCGTTGTTTTGTTCTTCTTCAAGTTTAAGAAGTTCATCTCTTGTGTGCATTCCTACAGGAACACCAACTGATTTTCTAGTCAACCATTCACCGATTGTTGTATTTGTAATTGTAATCCAGCTCATACCCATTAGAGAGCCATTGTATTGTTTTCTGAAAGTATTGTTGAACAAATCAATTAACAATGTTTGATAGAATAATCTTGAACCTTCTTGAACAAATCTTTCTTTAAATTTAGTTTCAGCACCTTCAACATCGTTACCGTTTGACTTCAACATAACCATGTTATAGTTATCTGTCATCAAGAACCAAATTGTTGCAATAGACGCTGCTGTTTTTGCAAGGTTTGAAAGGTCACTGTTTGAAACGTTTGACATTGAATTCACGTTAAATGCTTTCAATGTATTATCCATTACAAAATCTTCAAACTTTTTGCAAACTTTTTTCTTTGAAGCTTCGTCTGTTGCTTTGCTTAAAGCTTCACGATATTTATTTGCCTCTGCAGAAATTTTGTCAAAACTTTTTGTAACCGCTTCCATATTCAAAGCATCCATTGATTTTGAAGATGATGGAGCTTTTTTAGCAAACAATTGAACAACATTATTTGCCATTTTGTATGGGAACTTAACTATTCCCCACATAAACTTGAATGGTGCTATCACAAAATCTACCACTTGTTTATATTTTTTATCACGAGAACCAAAGTTTACCAATCCATCTAGTGCATCTTTATAATTTTTGAACAAACGACCTTTATCACCAGATTTTTCTAAAGCAACCTTAACTTCATCAGAGAATTTTGCATCAGCAATTTTTGTAATATTATTTGCCTTAATTCTTTCAATTAATTCCGAATTTGACTCACCTAATTTCTTAAGCTCAACTTTTATATTTTCTAATTCAGACTTAAATGCAGAATCTTTTTTAAGACTACCCATTGTTGAGTATTTATATTTATTACTTAATTCATTTTTACCATTTTTATTCAACACTTCTAGCAAAGATTTGAAGCTTTTCTTCAACACATCAGGGTGAACATCTTGTCCATCAATATTTTTTATAAAGTTTTCAATTACTTTTATATCAGAAGATTTATTTAGCTCTTTTATTACGCTTTCAACAACCAATTCTCTAGAACGGATTGCTACCGCTTTGTACTGATGACCACGAGTTTTGAAACCACGCTCAATCAACGTATCAGAAATTTTGTTGATTTCATCTTGTGAAACTTTATAATCATCAATTTGAGTTAATTTTTTATATGTATTTTTGAATGGTTTAAATACCGCCTCAAACATCGCATCAACTCTAGGAATTTTTCTCACTCCTTTAATCGCAAATCCACCAGCGATTAAGGCTAACGAAGCTTTTACTACAGTATCAAATGATAGCAATGGTTTTTGTTGTTTTTCTTTTGAAGCTTTTTCTCCACCAGATTTGAAACTTAAATTCTTTTCAGGTTTAATGTTCGCTTCTGGGGCATTATTTTTTTCGTTAATCTTGCGCGCTTCTTCTGGAGTTAAACGAGTAATATGTTTTCCGTTTTTCAAACGTGAGAACATTTCTGTCACAAGAACTGTAGTACCTGTCATCAACATAATACCTAATTTTGAGTTGTTGATTAATTTAGACAAAGCACCCATCGTAATCAATGTCAACCAACCACTTGTCAAAATTCTTGATGTTTCTTGTTTAAATCTTGCTTTTTTCTCTTTTGAAGCTTCTTTCGGATCATCATCCATCATTCTTGACAAGTTGTAAGCATCATTCGCCAAGAATATCGCAGGTGGCAACCCTGAAACTAATCTATTCAATGCTCTTTCGTGTTTTGTGTCATAGTTACCAACTTTTGTATCAAAAGATTTCATTGAACGTTGGAAAATCAACCATTCCATATTTTTATTAGTTTCATCTTCAACTCTAGCTTTCACATCAGCAGGAAGATTTTCAACTTTCACGCCCAACTTTTTCGCTTCAGCTTTCAATGCATCATTCAACGAAAGTTTTCTAAATTCCATTAAACCCTGCAAAGCATTTACTTCATAATCAATCTTTGAACGGTGTCTAATATTTTTAAATAAAGGTTTTTCCAACGTTTTTTCAGACCATTTTTCTAATGGCTTAATGTTCCCTGCAAGTTCAACCAAACCATTCAATATATCTCCTGGGAATTTCAAGAATGGATCCGTTGCACCTTGAACAACCAACGTCGGAATTTTCTTTTGAGAAAGAACTACATTCTCACCTTCAGTTTTAACTAGATTTGTAGCATATTTAGAATCTAATACTGCATTGTACAACTTTCTTGCCATACCATCTAGAGGCTTTTCCATATATTCAAGGAATTCATTTACATTATGTTTTCCAACCTCTTTATGTAGGCTAAAAAAAGAGCCTTTAAAAGCTAACTCACTTGAATTGGTCTTTAAAAGGCTCTTATTTAAACTTATTTTAGAGGACATGTTCTCGGTAGATAGGGATACCTGTACCGTATTGGCTATTGGCACTCTATTTTGAGATACCTCCACCATAGTCTTTCGCTTACGTACTAACGGCTGGTAATTTTTTCCTACTATCATTTTCTTTTTCGTCCTTCCCTTCATGTATTTTTAACCCAAAGAAAATTTTTAACAAGAGTTTTTAGGAAAAAACTTTACGTTAGTTTACAAACTTTTTACAATATCTTTAATTAAGGCTTTAAAACCAGCTTTTGCGACATTTGCTGTTTCAATAACTTCTGCGTGAGATAATGAAACTTGCTCTGGATGCACTCCCGCAGCCGCATTTGAAATACAACTTATGCCCAAAACATTCATTCCACAATAATTTGCAACAATAGCTTCTGGTACAGTAGACATTCCAACAGCATCAGCACCCAATATTCTTGCCATTTTAATTTCGGCAGGAGTTTCATAGCTTGGGCCAGTAGAGGCAAAATAAACCCCATGTTGCATCTTTAAGCCTAAATTTTTAGCACATTTATCTGCTAATGCTATCAAATCTTTTTTGTAAATCTCGCTCATATCAGGAAATCTTTCTCCCAAAGAGTCATCATTCGCACCTATAAGCGGATTTGTACCCATGTAATTTATGTGATCAGTTATTAACATTAAATCAGCAGGTTTAAAATCTGCATTAACAGCACCAGCAGCATTGGTTAAAATCAAAGTCTTCACGCCCAATTTTTTCATAACTTTTACAGGATATGTAATATCTTGCATTGAATGACCTTCATAAAAATGGTTACGACCTTGCATCATTACAACACGTTTGCCTTCAATCTCTGCAAAAACCAAACGACCTTTATGCCCTTTTACGGTTGACTTAATGAAATTTGGAATTTCAGTATATGGAATAGCATATTCGCAATATTCATCAGCGAGTTCACCTAATCCTGAACCTAAAATTATACCTACTTCAGGAATAAAATTATTTGTCTTCGCTTTCAAAAAATTTATTGTATTTTCCATATAAACTCCCCTCATTTTTGATACAAAAAAGCACAAAAGCATGCTTAACTTTTGTGCTCCTTAAAACTTTTTGGATTAGCCAACCAATCTATTATCGTCAGCTTCTGAAGCTTTTACCATAATAGCGTGTTCAACAGGATTTTCTTTAGTGTATCCGTTGTCATAGTTTTCTTCAAAACCGAAATCATCATGAGCTTTTTTAGCTTGATTTTCATCAACTAATTTTTTTGCCAATTCTGCAATTTCGTAAACTAATTGATATCTATTTTCGGTATTTTCGTTTAAGTCCCACGCTACTTTTATAATCTGTTCCATAAATGTAAACCTCACAACTTTAATTCGATATTATTTATAGTATACTATAAATAATTTTTTGGCAAGTAGCAAAAACATGACTTTGGTGTATAATAAAAGACATGGTTAAGCATTTTAAACTGCATATATATGCTTGGATTGAGCTTTTTATATGGCTTTTGATTCTTGGAGTAGCAGTTATGGGTATAAAAATTCACCGCTACCACAAGCTAAAAGAACTAAAGACATATCAAGTTTTCATGCCTGACGTGGATGGAATGATAGTTGGCTCTCCTGTTAAACTAATGGGGGTACAAGTTGGCTATGTTCAAAAAATAAAAATTGTAAACAACAACGTTTACGTAAAATTTGTCATAAACAAACCTGATGTCACAATTCCGCAAGGTGCAATTGCAACAGTAGAATTTAACGGACTTGGTGGTTCAAAATCTTTAGAGATAGTTCAACCAAACAATGACACCCTTGCCTCAAAACAGTTAATCGTAATTAATCAACCCAAAAGATTACACGATTCTATGCTATTGCTAAATGACATGTTTGACAAAATCGGCGCTATAGGCTCAAGAAGCTCCTATTTTATGGACCAATTTACTAACAAAGAAGAATCAATAAGTATCAATCCCGCAACAATTGAAAATAAAATTGATAAAATTGACCATGTTCTTGATAATATAGAAAAAAATCATAAAGACTTTAATATTAGAATGAAGGAGTTGAAAAGATGAACTTGGAAAAAGTAAGAATAATCTCAAATCCTGTAGTGCTTTTAAACTTAAGCACAATGAGAGATAAAAAGACAGACAGCCAAGGCGTTCGTATCGCTACAAGAAAAATCACAAGATGCCTTCTTTACGAAGCTTCAAAAAATCTTCCTCTTGTAGAAAAAGAAATTACAACACCTGTTGCAACGTTCAAAGCCAAAACAATAGACCCTGACATCAATTTGATTATTTCACCAATATTGAGAGCAGGGCTTATTTTTACCGATGAAGCAATTGATATCTTGCCTCAAGCTTGCATCAGACATATCGGTATGTATAGAGATGAAAAAACTTTGAAACCAATTTGGTACTACAACAAAGTTCCTATGGAAGCTAAAAATCCTGAACAATTCTATATATATATCACAGACCCAATGCTAGCTACTGGTAACTCTTTATTAGAGGCAATCAGACTTTATGCAGATAAAGGCATTCCAATCAGTAATATCAAATGTATTTGTATTATTGCAGCTCCAGAAGGTATCAGGAACATTCAAAAATACTTCCCTGATGTGGAAATCATTACAGCCGCAGTTGATGAAAAGTTAAACGAAAAAGGCTATATCGTTCCAGGGATGGGAGATGCAGGAGATAGAATATTTAATACATAATTTATTAATAAAAAAGGGTTCTTATTTGAACCCTTTTTTATTATTTATTTTTCACTAATTGCAACAATTGCGAAAGTTTTTGACGAAGTTTTTTGTTTTCTTCTTTTAGTTCTTCTATCTCTGCTGATGATTTTTCTTGAGTTGAAGCAAACATTCTTTGAGCTCTTGGAACATTGCTATAATCTAAAATAAAGCGTTTTTTAGATTCTTCTTGCAACATAAAAATAACTTTCATATCTTTTTCTTTCACAAAATCAAGTGTTTCCAAAACTTCTACAAACTTCAAATTTTGTTCATTATTAACATTCAACTCTTGTTGTTTTTCAACAGCTTCTTGCACTTGGTTGAAAGTCAATGTTTTATTGCCACACAAATATTCACCGGTTTTAAGCTTACCAGCAATGAAACCTGCCATTGCATAAATTTCATCAGACTCTGGGACTTCCAAATATTTTTGTTCAACACAAAACATAAAATATTTAGCAACTTCTTCCATCGTTAAATACATATTTAATGCTATTTCCAAAACCGAATAATCACTATCACAAAGTCTCAAAAAATTATAAAAGTTTGCATCTAATCCCGATTTTTTTTCAACAAGTTCAGTCTTACCCTCAAAAGTTAAGATTGGAACATAGAGTGAAAACATTTCATTTGAAGATTTTTCCATAAATTCAATGCAGTTTTTTTCACTCATATCTTCTTTTAATTTTACAAACAAAACCTGCTTCACCCACAATGGGAGTTGCATAACTTTTTCGAGGTATAAATCAAATATATTATTCTTCTTCATTTCTTATTTAAAAAATCCATTCTTAAGCTTGTGCAACTAAATAATACCACATCAATATCGCAAATTCTACGGTGTTAAGATATTTAAAGCAAAAATCCCCCTTTTTCCCTATTGCCATAGATTACAAATAATTGTAAAATAAGTTTACTGGATAGGAGAAAAATAGTTATGGAAAATGAAAAGAAAGTACATTTAGGTAAGAAAGTTGCAATTCTTACACTTTCACTTATTGGATTTATTACAACAATTAAACTTGCAATGATATATTACAATGCAAACTTTAACCCTTATGCGTTGCCTAGTTTTTGTTCAGTTGACGAATTTATCGACTGCGACGGCATTGCAAAAACTACAGAATCACAGTTTTTTGGAATTCCACTTGCATACTGGGGAATGTTTTTATACTTTGTAATGTCAATTTTGCTATTTGCTGACAAATTGAAAAACTTCAAACTTTTCAAATTTATGGAAGTTTTCAAAAACCCATTAGATTATATTGCATCTCTTGGATTGGTATCATTTACAATCAGTATGGCTCTACTTTGCGTAAGCCTTTTTGAAATCAAAAAATTGTGTGTACTTTGTGCATTCACATATATTTTGAACTTGCTTATCGCACTCATCGCTATTGATTGGAAAAACGGACACATTGCAAAAGCTTTCAAAAACAGCGTAAGAGATTTTCTTGACGCTATCAAAATCACACCATACAAAATTGCATTTATTATTTGTGCAACTTTGGCTTGTGGATTTTTAGCTTACACAACAACATCATACGTATTCACTCCTCAAGTAAAAAGACAAAATGATTTCCAAGAATTCGTTTCTGCTACAACAAATAAATATTCTGCAAAAGGAAACGTTCTAGGGGACAAAAACGCTGAACTTGTAGTTTATGCATACACTGATTACCTTTGCCCAATTTGCGGAGCATATAACATTATGATTCACAAACTTGCAAAAGAATTGAAAAACGTAAGATTTGAACACGTTAATATGCCTCTTGATATGGAATGTAACAGATATATGCAAAAACCTTTCCACGTAGGCTCTTGCAGACTTGCTAAATATGCAATTGCAGCCGAAAAACAAGACAAGTTCTGGGAAATGAATTCAGTTTTATTTGAAAGAAAACCAGAAACAGAACAAGCTATTCTTGAAATAGCAACTGAATTAGGACTTGATACTGAACAACTTAAAAAAGATGCAAATAGTCCAGAAACTTTACAACACCTACAAGCAGACATCGACAAAGCTGTTTCTTTAGGTATTGTAGGTACACCATCAACAGTTATTAATGATACAGTTTATATGGGTCTAAAACCATATTCTGAACTAAAAGAAATGTTAATTAAAGCAGGAGCTAAAAAACGTGGGTTCTAATAGAATTCTTTTACATTCCTGCTGTGCAATATGTTCATCATATCCCGTGTCTTATTTAAAAGATGCGGGATATGATGTTGTTGTATATTTCTACAACCCGAACATTTACCCAACAGAAGAATACTCTAAAAGACTTGAGGCACAAAGGACTCTATGCGAACATTTTCAAGTAGAACTTATCGAAGAAACTTATGAACAGAATGAGTTTTTTGAATACACAAAAGGTTTAGAAAAAGAACCAGAAAAAGGCTTGCGTTGTGACAAATGCTTTGAACTTCGACTAAACAAAACTGCCCAAAAAGCAAAAGAATTAGGAATTGAAAAATTCACAACATCTATCGTAATCAGCCCTCACAAAAACTTTAAAAAACTTGCGCAAATCGGTGAAGTAATTGCCAACAAACACAACCTCTCGTTTGAAGCAATTGACTTTAAGAAAAAAGACGGATTTTTAAAGACAAACCAAATCGCAAATTCGCTATCCCTATACCGACAAAACTATTGTGGATGCAAGTTTTCATTAAGATAATTTCGTGATATAATCATCCCTGTAAATTAAGAGGGAGATTTATTTTGCACGATATACTTGTAAAAATCAATGATTTATTTCAAAGCTGGGGAGTTTTAGGGCTTGCTGTAAACTCTTGCATAGAAAGTTTTTTCCTACTTCCACCACCTGATATTCTTTTGATATCAATGGACTTGGCAAAACCTGAAAAAGCTTTGTACTATGCAACCATCTGCACAATTGCATCTGCCATTGGTGGCGGTATTGGATATGGAATCGGGAAATTTGGCGGAAGACCAATTTTCAATTTTTTATTCAAAAATAAACACCAACAATTTGAACAAGTAGAAAAAATGTATAACGAATACGGTTCTCTTGCAGTGTTTTTCTCTGCATTTACACCGATTCCGTACAAAATTTTTACGATTGCAAGCGGAATTCTAAATATGAATTTTTTAAAATTCTTCATCGCAAGTCTTTTAGGCAGAGGCTTAAGGTTTTTTATAGTAAGTATTGTACTTATGTTGTTTGGTGAAGCTATAAAAAACCACATTGAATTAGTTATCCTTGCAGTTAGCGCAATAATTATAATCTTTTTTGTAATTCTGTACAAAAAAAGACACCTTTTTAAGAAAAAAGAGGAATAAATTCATCCGTTTATATTAGTGTATATTTTTGGGAAACGATATATAATATGATAAATTGATTTTCTTTTAAAAATCATTAATAAGAATTAAAAAGGACAATAACAATGAATAAGAAATTAGCCTTATTATTATCAGCAACAGTAATTCTTGGTTTTAGCACAAGTGCAATGGCAGAAGACGGTGTTACGCCTATCATTAACTTGGACTCGCTAAACCTTACACAGACTCCACTAAATGGAGCAACTGGTACTGTAGAAGAATTACCAGCATTAGATTCAAATATGCAAGTTGAAGCTTCTGCTCCAAAAGAAGAATATGATGCCGTAATCACAGCAGATACAATCCCAACGATGGAAAAACCAGTTCCACCTGTTAACGTTACTGCTATTGAATACGAGCCAACATTTTACAAACAGCCAAACCTTGATCACGCTAAAAACAGCTATCAAAGTGGCAATTTCACAGGAGCAGCTCAAGAGCTTTTTGCATACTTGAAACAATATCCTGAAGATCCTGAAGCATTCTACTATTTAGCAATGACTTTAGCAGGGTTAGGTGACTCTGACGCTGCAGTAGAAGCTTATGAAAAAACAGTTGAATACACTGATGATGAAGGCTTTAGACAACTTGCAGCAAAAGGTAGAGATTGTTTAATCGGCGGACCACTTTGCGCAGCTGCAGAAATTGTTCAAGCTGCTGATCCAGATCCACTTGAAGAATTTATTACTGGACCATACGGCGATGGTATGTCTCCAGAACTTCAAGAAGAAATGAAGTTAAAAGAACTTGAATCTATCAAGAAAAACATCAACAGAAAACCAGAATTGGATCAAGACGATATTCAAGAAATCAAAGATTTCGACGCAGAATACTCTGGTTCAAAAAAAGATACAGAAGACGAAGAAGAAATCAATATTGACCAAACAGGCTATATCGAAGAAATCAACGGTGAAAAATTGGCTCTTGCTGAAGTTTCAAATGACGAAATAGTTTCTGCTATCAACACTCTTCGTGAAGCTGGAATGACTGTTTCAATACAACCTTCTGTTCAACCTGCTGGCTACCAAAACCAACAAATGGCAGAAATGAGTATGATGCTTGGCGGTGGACGAAACAACTACAATGACCCGATGGCACAAATGGTTCCTTATATGATGCAAGCAAGCACTCCTCAAGGAGCTCAAAACATCAATCCACAAGTAGTTCAAGCAATGATGATGAATTCAATGATGGGAAGTCTTGATTTCAACACTTCAGACAAAGATTAATTATGACAATAGATTATAAAAAAGCAAAAAATAAACTTTTGACATTCACTCTAGACAGTGAATGTCAAAGTTTTTTTGAAGATAACAACTACAAACTAGAGTTCGCATACTGCAAACTTATTAAAGACAAACCAAAAGAAGCTAAAGAATTATTCAACACAATCTCGAGTTCAGAAAGGCGAGCGCACTGGGGCAGTCTTGTTTGTTCTATTGTACAAAATGAGCTTACGCCATATCCATCATATTTTGAGATAAGGAATTATCTAGAAGTCGACTTGAATATATTGATAAACTACCACAAAGGAGATTATGTAGAAGAAATTCTGAATTACGCAGACATATTTGCTAGTATCAATCCTGAAGCTTACAAATACATTGGGAGAGTATTACTAAAAAACAACCTGAACTCTTGGGCAAAATTTTTCCTTGAAAGAGGTAAAAACTTCCTTTACCAAGACCCTGAATTACATATACTTTTAGCAGAATTATACATTTATGAGAAGAATAAAGAAAAAGCTCAAAAAGCTGTCGACACGTGCCTTTCATTGTTACCACATTATTATCCTGCACACAGATTAAAACAAAAATTAACCAAAATTTGATTAGGTTAAAATTTCATGATACACTGTTAACGCTAAAATAAATAACCCCAAGGAGAAACACTTATGATTATCATTATGGAGCGTAACGCAACAAAAGAAAATATCCAAAGAGTTCTTGATTTACTTATGGACAATGGATTTCAGGTGCGTTGCAACCAAGGTGAAATTCACACAGTAATCGACGCATTAGGCGACAAAACATCAATTACTCCAGGCAGAATTTCTGCATACTCTGGCGTAAAAGAGGTTAAAGTAATAAGAGAACCTTATCGTTTGGCTTCTCGTGACAGTCAAAAAGAAGATACCGTAATTGAATTTTCAAACGGAGTTAAAATCGGAGGGAACAACAAACCTGTTGCGATGGTAGGGCCATGTTCTGTTGAAGAAGATTACGAAGGTTTAATAGAAGTAGCATTAGCTGCAAAAGAGATGGGCTGTCAATTTTTAAGAGGAGGCGCATTCAAACCTAGAACATCTCCTTATGATTTTCAAGGACACGGAGAAAAAGCTTTAAAACACCTAAAACGAGCAAGCGAAGAAACTGGTTTACTTACTGTTTCTGAAGTTATGGACGCATCTGAACTTGATATGATGTGCGAATACATTGACGTATTGCAAATTGGAGCAAGAAACGTACAGAACTTTAAACTTCTTCAAGCTGTAGGTCGTTGCAACAAACCTGTAATCTTAAAACGAGGTTTAGCAAGCACTATTAGAGAATTCTTACTTGCGGCAGAACACATTATGTATCAGGGCAACCACCAAGTTATACTTTGCGAAAGAGGAATAAGAAGTTTTGACAGCGCATTTACAAGAAACGTTATGGATATTGCTTCTATCCCTGTAATCAAAAAATATTCACACCTTCCAATTATCGTAGATCCAAGTCACGGCACAGGTCAAAGATATTTAATCGAGCCTCTAGCAAAAGCTGGTTTGGTAGTTGGTGCTGACGGTATTATGATAGAAGTTCACAACGACCCTGAAAATGCATTATCTGACGGAAAACAAAGTCTTCCTATCCCAATGTTCAAAGAAGTTATGGAAAGACTAAACCAATTCAATAACAGATTGCATTATGAAAAAACTTGCTTAAGTGCAAACGTTGACTAAAAAATAATTGACAACAAAAAAGCTCCCCTACAAGGGAGCTTTTTTCATACCTTATATAAAATTAGTAATCACTCATTGCCACATCTTCATCATCTTGAAGTGAAGATAAATCAGCGCTATAGCTTGCATCGAAATCTTCTGGCATTAATTCTGCATCAGGCCAAACTGTATCTTCGTCAAAACGACAAGCACACAAGTTTACTGCTCCTGTCATATCAGAATTACTCAAATCACTTTCTGAAAAAATACAACCTGCCATATCTGCATCTGTGAAGTTGCAATACGTCATTTCTGCATAACTACAATCAGCACCATTCAAAAGTGCATCTGTAAAATCACATTCCAAAACTCTTGCTCTTGTAAAATCAACTGATGTCAAATCTGCATTTACAAATTTCACAAAAGATAATGAACAATCCGCAAAAGAACTTGAGTTTAAATCAACATCTGTAAAATCAATTTCTGACAAATTTATGCCTGAAAAGTCCACTTCACTAAGGTCTACTTCCTCTTGGTCAAGTTTCCATTCGTTAAATTTTTCGGGATATTTTTGCAATAATTCGACTAATTCTTCTTTAGTATAATCAATCATTTTATTCTCCTTTATGTATATTTTAAATGCTAATTTTTTATCAATTCAAGCTGCATAGCCAGTAATACTGCTTGAGTTCGGCTGGTTACATTCAGTTTCTTAAAGATACTATTAAGATGACTCTTGACAGTTACTTCTCTTAAGACCAACTTTTCTGCTATGTCTTTATTATTTGCACCTTTGGCTGCTAATGTCAAGACTTCTTTTTCTCTAGATGTTAATGTTTTCAATTGAGCTTTGGACTTAAATGGCAATTCACTAACGCCAACAGTTTGTTTTGACCATTCGCTTCGTCTTAAGACGGCTTCAATCCTTGCTAACAGGTTAGGTAAAACAAACGGTTTAATTATATAATCGTCAGCACCATTTTTCAAACCAGAAATAACCTTTTGTTCTTCAGAAACTGCTGTAATCATTATTACTGGAGTATATTTTGTTTTTTCCAGTTTTCTGATTGCTTTCAGAGTTTCCCAGCCATCAAGGTTTGGCATCATAACGTCTAACAAAATAATATCAAAATTGATATCTTCCACTGCCAAAATTTCTAACGCCTGAATACCATCCATCGCTACACGAACATCATACCCATAATATGGTAGGGCATCTTTCAAATATTTTGGATTATCATCGACTAAAAGTACATTTGCCGGAGCACCCATCGTAATTCCTTTACACAATATTATTTTTTAGGGCTTTCAAAGCTGCTTGTAATCTATCATCTACTTCTAATTTTTGAAGGATACTTGCTACGTGAGCTTTCGTTGTATTAATACTAATTACCAAGAACTGTGCAATTTCAAGATTTGAATATCCTTCAGTCATAAGTTTAAGAATTTGTTTTTCACGTGAAGTCAAATCATAATCTTTATCACTTGTTTCTGTATCAAAATTTCTTGAAGAAGTTGAAGCCTTCAACACAATATGCGCAATACTTGGATCAAACCAAGCCGCACCATCTGCTACTGATTGAACAACTTCAATCAATCTTTTTGGATTAATTTCTTTTGAACAATAAGCATTAGCACCTGCTCTTAAGCTATTCAAAACTTCTTTTTCATCATTATGTGATGTCAATATAACAATTTTTGCATCTTTATTTGTTGAACGGATTTGCTTTGTAGCTTCAATACCGTTCATATTTGGTAAACCCAAATCCATAATAACAACATCAATTGCATTTTCACTAAAGATTTCTATCGCTTTTTCTGCAGATTCAGCTTCATAGATTTCGCCGACATAATCTACACCCTCAAAAGCTGTTTTGAGTCCAAATCTTGTTAATTCATGATCTTCTACAATTAAAATGTTTGTTTTCATATACTTAATTCCTCTTTTGCAGGGTTAAAATCGGGATTCAACTTAAGGCTCTTTTGGAAATTTTCACTAGCTTCCTCTACAAGACCTTCGGATTTTGCAATCACTCCTTGATAATAATAATATCTAAAATCGTTTTCGTCAATATATTTTGCAATTGCCAAATAATTCTTTGCTTGGTTTGTATTTTTGTTTTCAATTTCAACACGAGCCATATCTATCCAAGCATCTTTGAATTTTAAATTTAAAGCTATTGATTTCTTTAAATAAGGGATTTCTCTATCTTTATCAAACAACGCCATATAATAATACGCTTCTGCACAATCTGAATGTGTTTTCAAAACTTTTGCCAAAACATCTTTTGATTTTTTATCTTGTCCCAAAGTTTTATAAACGACTGCAGTTTTTACACTCGCAACAGGTGATTTTTTATCGTTAGCAGAAGCACGCTCATAATATTTCAAAGCTTGTTCATAATTCTTATTTCGATATTCAATATCACCCAATGTCATAAGTGCCATTGTATTATTTCTGTCTAATTTTACAGATTTTAGCGCCATATCTTGAGCTTTTTCAAACTCTTTCATATCAAAATAAACTCTTGATAATAATGCATAAATCTGTTTGTTATATTTCTTTTTATCAGAAATTGCACCTTGCAATGTGCGCAAGGATTTATTCAACTCTTTTTCATAATAATAATGATATGCAAGATGGTAATTTTTTAAAGCTTCAGCTTTTTGCGTTTTGTACAAAATATATTGTTCCAAAGAACTTACCTTACCAGAAAATTCTTTTGTTAAAAACGGTTGCATTTTAATTTGTTCAACAATTTTTAATGAGCTTTTTATATCCTTACCTTGAGATAAAATTTCTGCTTTTAATTTTTGGTAATTTACGTTACTTGGATTTTTAGAAATTGCAACATTGATAAAGCCTAAAGCCTCATCTTTTTGCCCAGATTTAATTGAACCTAAAGCTGCTAAATAATTTGCGTAATCACTACCTTGCATCAATACTGAATTCTTAATTAATTCTGCAGTAGCTTCTTTGCTTTGGTCATTATAAATTATGTTAGAAAACATTTCCCCCAAATAAATCTCATCAGCTTTTGAAAGCTGAACGGATGGAAAATAAAATCTTTTAATCTCATCATTCAAAATTGCAGAAATATCTTCATCTCTAACTTTATCCAAAGCTTTTGATGCAAGATTAAAAAATCCAATATCAGCCATTTTGGTTGCTAATTGCAAATACCCATAATCATTCGCATAAATTCCATCTATCAACATTTGGAAATCTGAATATGCAGACTTCACGTTGCTTTGCATAAAACGATTTAATCCAATTGCATACTGATTATAAACATCATTTTTAGACAAAGTAACTTTTTTGATTTCAAAATACGAAAAATCAACAGGAGTCACAACTGCACTAGGCGCAGAGTTTGTAACAGGGTTTGCTGGTTTTATTGCATCATAAAGGCTTTGTGCCTGAACTTTTGTAGAACAAAGCAACAACAATACAGTTAAAACCATGTTTATTTTGTTTTTTTTCAATAGATTTCCCCTAACTCTGCATACCACCAGAATAATAGTAATTGAATAAATCTACAAGTTTTTGTTCTTCAGAATTTACATTTTCTTTACTCAATATTTCAAAAATATCTTCCAAATTGTGTCCACTCAACAGAGAACAATCATCTGGAGATAAGCAATTATGAGTTTCTGTTAAAAACACTTTTACAATTTTATCTAAAGAAATTTTCAAGAAAGATTCAACCATATTTTTATCAAAATGAGTACCTGAATCCTTTTTCAAAATATTAATAACATTTTTAATAGGCATCTTGTCACGATAGTGACGTTTTGAAGTGATTGCATCAAAAACATCAGCCACAGCAAGAATTCTTCCACCAAATGGGATATTTTCACCTTTCAATTTTCTATAATATCCTGAACCATCATACTTTTCATGGTGAGAGCAAGCGATTTCAGTAATTATTCTAAAATCACTAGACATACTAATGTTATCCAAAATATTATGAGTAATACTCACGTGCTCTTGGATATGCGCATATTCTTCATCAGTCAACTTACCTTCTTTTTGAAGAACACTGTCACGAATACCGATTTTCCCAATATCGTGTAGAATTGCAGCTTTTTCAATTAATTCTTTTGTATTTTCATCAAGTTCTAATTCTTCAGCAATAAGCATTGAATACAACTTAACCCTGCTTGAATGACCTGCTGTAATTTTATCACGTGCGTCTATAGATGACGCAAGTGTATTAATAAAGCTTTCGAACAATTGTTTCTGTTCTTTATACAAACGTTTTTGTTCTTCGAAAAGTTGGGCATTTTCTAAAGCAATGCTTGCACTACCACCGATTGCAACCAGCAAATCTTCATCATTTTTAGTGAATACACCTTCTGATTTGTTCAAAACTTGAAACGCACCAATAATTTCGTGATTATTATTCATAATCGGCATACAAAGAATTGTCTTGGTTCTATAGCCTGTTTTCAAATCAACTTCTTTGTTAAATCTCAAATCATTATAAGCATCCGCAATATTCAAAGTCTCACCTGTTTTAACAACATAACCAGCAAGACCTTTATCTGCAGGGAAACGAATTTCTTGACTATCTAAACCCAATGCAACCTTTGACCAAAGTTCATTTTTTTCTTTATCATAAATAAACACAGTACATCTATCTGCTTGCATTGCGTTTTTAGTTTCTTCTGCAATAACTTTCAACAACACATTTATATCAGTCAATGCGGTAATAGAACGTCCAATTTTTACCAACGAAACTAATGGGTCATTATGAACAGTATTAGTAAAATTTTCACCATCTTTGATTTGCTTAATTCTGCCTAAAATATACGAAATCAAAGAAAATTCATCTTCTTCTGTTGCAAAATTTTTTGCATTTTCATAATGCAAAAGAGCAATCTTGTCATTTTTTTCTGCAAAACAAATACTACCTGATACAAATTCATTCACTAACTTGGCACTTGTTGAATTGGAATAATCAGCCATATAAGCACCATCATGAATTAAAGCTAAAGAATTACTGTAATTATTTCTATCAAGAATGTAATCTGTCAATCCTAAAAAACTTAAGCAAATTGACATATAAGACACTGAATTTTTCTTTTTAAAATAATTCAAAGCGCCGACAAAATCTTCTTTTGCCTGACTAACATTGTCTTTATGCAAAGCTGAAATAGCATGCTTGATTAACGCTTTTCCGTCTTTTTGCTTATTCACAGAAACTTCTAACCTTTTCATAACCCACCTTTTTACCTGATATTAATAATTATACAATATTATCCAAAAGATATCAATCAAAAAACAGGTCCAAAAAGTGTATTTTGTACATATTTTTACAATAAAAAAGAACCTCTAAATTAGAGGTTCTTCTATTTTATTTTTCAAAACTATTAGATATTAGTTTTCATTCCATAAATAACGCTTTTAAAAAGTCTATTTAATGGTGTTCGTTTAGCATCAGCCATCTTGCGTTCCTCTTCTAATTGACGAAGTTCAACACCAACAGTCTTATACAATTCTGCCATTGTAGCTTCAGCTCTTTCAGCTTCAGTTTCAAATTCTGCTCTAATTTTTTGAAGCTCATTATTATCCAAGAATTTGCCACCACACGCATAGCATTCATCAATCATAACTTCGCCACGTGCGCTAGAGAAATTCTTAACCATTTTTGCATTACAAACAGGACAATGTCTTAAAAGACTTCCGTCCACTTCTTGAAAAGTTTTACCTTCCAATGCCTCTAAAATTTCATCAATATTTTCAGCATTTTCATCAAATTTTTTGAATTCTCTATTATCAAAATAAATACCACCGCAACCATCAACACAGATATCAACATTAACACCTGCATCAGGTACAAATATTTTTTTCATCTCTTTGCCACAAGCTGGGCAAACAAGAGTATGCAAAGAATCTGCCATTATTCAGCCCTCCTAATTTCAGACTCTATCTTAATATATTTTAACAGTTCTGTCAATTACACAGAACTTTCAAACTTCGCAATTTTGTCTAAACTATCACTCTCAAAATATATTCTCAAAAGGGGTTCAGTCCCGCTAGGACGTACTAAAATCCAACTAGAATTATCTTCCAAGTATAATTTCACACCGTCTTTTAAATCTTTTCTAATAACAGAATAACCCGCAAAACTAGACATAGACTTAAATTTTTCAAGCACAGGCTTAACTTCAGAAACATCATTTAATTTTTTATCTATTCTACTGTTAAAGAATTTACAGCCAACAAAATCAGCCAATTTTTCCTGTAATTCAACAAGTGTTTTGTTTTCATAAGCCATAGCTTCTAGCACTAACAGATTTGCCAATACACCATCTTTTTCAGGAATATGCCCTTGAATACTCAACCCGCCACTTTCTTCTCCACCAATGATTGGGTTAAATTGTCTCATCGCTTCCCCAACATGCTTAAAGCCAACTGCTGTTTCAACAACCTGAACACCTAATTTTTCAGCCAACTTATCAAGCATCAAACTAGCACCTACAGTTTTCACAAGAGAACCATTCATTTTTTTATTTTGTTTCAAATGCATCAATAATATCGCAATAATCTCATTTGGCGTAACATATTCACCATTCTCATTAATAACACCAAACCTATCTGCATCACCATCATTTGCAAACCCGACAGCACCACCATCAGCTTTAACTTTTTCAATCAAATCTTTCATAAATTTAGGTTTTGGTTCAGGCATACCGCCACCAAAGTTCACATCATGAAACATGTGCAAAGACTCAAATTCTATTCCAAAATCTTTCAGCAATTTGTCAAAATATCCAATGCTTGCAGAATATAATCCGTCAAAAATTATACCAGATTTAACTGATTTTATTTTCTCAATATCAATTAAACCTTTTATATGTTCAAAATAACTTTCGCTAAAATCATATTTTTCAATCTTACCATCTGCAAACTTTTCAAAATTACACTCAAGATTTCCAACAATTTCATCAGTAATATCAGAAGTTGCAGGTCCTGCATAATCAGGAATGAATTTAATTCCCAAATATTCAGGCGGATTATGAGAAGCTGTAAACATCAAAGCACAAGCATTCAAAACTTTTGCATTATAAGCCAAAACTGGAGTTGGCAAAACCTTATCGCTATACAAAACCACAAACCCTAACTCTGATAAAATTTCTGCCATTTGATAAGAAAATTTGTCAGCCATATTTCTAGGGTCGTAACCTATAATTATTTTTTTATCTTTGCCAAAATTTTCAAAAACATATTTTCCAACAGCCATAGCAACTTTTTGGACATTTTCAGAATTAAAATCTTCTCCAACTATTGCTCTCCAACCATCCGTTCCAAATTTTATTTTACCCATAATCAATTGCCCTTTTCCATTCTCTTTGTTATAATAATAAGCAAAAAATGGAGTTAAGTAAACTATGGATTTTTCAAACGTAGAGAGAATAGCATACCTTGGACCACAAGGCTCATTTTCAGAAATGGCAGCAGATGTTTTTTGCGGGAAATATGAAATTTGCGCATACCCTGAACCTCAAAAAACAATTCGCCAAGTAATAGAATACGTTGACGAAAACCCAAACACACTGGGTGTAATTCCACTTGAAAATTCTATAGAGGGTTCAGTGAGAGAAGCACTTGATCATTTGATGATTACAAAGAACACTAACATCAGAATTCTTTCCCAAACAATTATGCCAATCCGCCATTGTTTACTTTCAAGGACTACAGAATTTTACAGTATCACTGGAGTCATATCACATCCACAAGCGCTTGCGCAGTGCCAAAATTTCATCCACGATGAAATGCCAAGAAACCTTAATCTAATAGAAGCTCCTAGCACCGCAGAAGCAGCACGAAGCCTTGCTAATTACAACCTAACTTACGCCGCTATAGGTAGTGAAAAAACTGCAGAGATTTATAACTTAAATATCCTAAAAGAAAATATCAATGATGACCAAAATAACCAAACAAGATTTGCATTAATTGGAGATTTTGAAACAGAAGAAACTGGACACGACAAAACATCCCTAATTTTTGCAACCGAAAACAGACCTGGTGCATTACTTGAAATTTTGCATATTTTTTATGAAAACGATATCAACCTTTCATACATTTCCTCTCGTCCATCAAAGATTAAATTTGGAGATTACAATTTTATAGTAAACTTTGACGGTCATATGAAAAACCCCAAAACACTAAACACACTTAAACAAGTTAAAGAAAAAACTACTTTCATGCGCTTTTTTGGCTCTTACGAAAAATAGCTCAAACCTTGACAATCACTGGTAAAAATTATATAATCAGTTAACACTGCGCCTTGTTGATTTATAAATAGTTGTCAAATTTGTCAGAAAGGCAAATTATGGCAAACACAGTTATACCCTATTCATTTACTCCAGGGACAAAAGCAAAAGCCCAAGAAGTAAATGCAAACTTTAATGCACTAGCCCAAAAAATTGACGAAAACAATTCAACCACAGTTCACACAAACTCAAACATTAACCTCACAGGAGAACTTTCTTTTTCGTCTTCAATTTATTCAACATCAAAACTTCATGACACAAAAGGTAACCTAACAATAAAGCCTCTTGCCGATGAAGAATTTTCGGATGCAATTTTAGGAATAAACAACACCGACACAAACTGCGCAAGTATTAGAATAAAAAACAACAACGGAAGCAACGAGATTTCAATGAACGCGTATTCTGAAGATGGAACTTCAACATCCTCATTAGGTTTAAAAAACACAGACGGAATTTCTTACGCATACGCACCTACTTACAAAGAAGATTACTCTGATATCTCAAATAAAATTGTCACAACAGAATATCTTGCAAATCACTGGACTACACAAGAAGCTTCAACTACATCTACTGCAACAAACGCTCAACCCTCAGTTGTTATTGAAAATTACAAAAACGAAACGTCTTGGTATAGAGTTTGGTCTGACGGGTGGATAGAACAAGGCGGACACTTAAATTACACCTCAAGTTTTGTTGCAACTATAACATTTGCAAAACCTTATACCAAAACCGATTACATATTTTGCGGTTCAATCTTACAACCCTCAAACACTAATGGAGGATGGGGAGTTTTAGTCAAAACCAGAACGACCACAGATATTACAATCCAAAGGGTTCACGGTAGCGGACAAACAAACACAAAAGACGTAATCTGGTATTCTTGCGGATACTAAAATAAAAAGGAGAAAATATGAGCTATAAATTAGAAAAACCTTTCACACAAAAAGAATATGCAGACTTTATTGTCAAATATAATCACAAAATGAATTTAAGAATAGAAGAAACAATCACCGACCTTTTTGCACTGGAAGACAACGAGATAATCCAAGACGGAACAACAATCGAAAACCCTAATTATGAAGAAGAAATTAAAGAAAAAAATAAAAATTTACGGATTGAAGAAATTAAATTTAAATTATCTGAACTAGACCTGAAAACTATTCGTGCGCTTCGTGAAGGCGGATTTTCAGAAAGCGGAAAACCTTATCTAGAAATCTATCAAAATGAAATTGACGAATTAAGAAACGAACTTCAAAAACTTACATAAAAATCAAGCCGGCACATGCCGGCTTTCTAATAACATTTCTTCACTTCTTACGCAAAGAAATTTTGTTTTTGATACAATTAAAATAACAAGGAGAGATAAAATTATGGTAGATATTAGAGAAGAATTTATAGAACAAGCAAAAAGAATATCAAGAGGCGCAGAAGTTTTACCTGGTGGTATTGAAGAATTAGCAGTAAAACTTCAACACGCAAAAGATACAAACACTCCACTACGAGTAAAACTTGGTATGGACCCAACTCGTCCAGACCTACACCTTGGTCATACTGTTGTAATGAGAAAACTACGTGAATTTCAAAAACTTGGACACAAAATTGTGTTGATTGTTGGTGGAGCAACTGCTATGGTAGGCGACCCTTCTGGCAAATCAGAAACTCGTCCATCACTAACAAAAGAACAAGTTGAAGAAAATGCTAAATCATACTTTGAACAAATGGCAAAAGTTGTCGATGTAACAAAAGCAGAAGTTACAAACAACGCAGACTGGTTACACGCAATGAGCTTTACTGACTTGTTAAAACTTGCAGGGCAAATGACAGTTGCGCAAATGATGACACGTGATGACTTTGCAAAAAGATATGCCGAAGGTAGACCAATTTCTGTTCACGAATTTTTCTATCCTTTGATGCAAGCATACGACTCCGTGGAAATTGATGCAGACATCGAACTTGGTGGTACAGACCAAAGATTTAACACTTTACTTGGTAGACAAATTCAAGAAGCTTACGGCAAAAAATACCCACAAATGGTTATGCTTTTGCCAATCATTGAAGGTACTGACGGCGTTGTAAAAATGTCAAAAACATATCCTGAACACTGCATCTCTCTAACAGATTCTGCAAACGATATGTTTGGCAAATTAATGAGTATTCCAGACACATTAATCGTAAAATACTATTCACTTCTTACTGATGTTACAGAAGAAGAATTAAAATCAATCGAAGAAGCTTTGAAAAACCCTGAAATCAATCCTCGTGATCTAAAACTAAAATTAGCTTACACAATCACTGAAGAATATCACGGAAAAGATGGCGCAGACAAAGCTCAAGCTGAATTTATTAATGTTGTTTCTAACAAAGGATTACCTTCAGATATTCCTGAAGTTAAAGTAGAACAAGGCAAAGCAATTTTGGATTTATTAGTTGATTTAAACTTTGTACAAAGCAAAGGTGAAGCAAAACGTTTAATCCAAGGTGGCGGCGTAAAAATTGACGGTGAAAAGATTGCCGATATGGCTTATACACTAAACTTTGCTGATAGCGTAATTTTGCAAGCAGGCAAACGTAAATACGCTAAACTCATTAAATAAGGAATACTAAATGTTTGAAACAATAAAACGTGGGATTACAAAAGTAAAAGAAGACATCCAAGTCATAAAAGAAAAAGATCCTGCAGCAAATAATATTTTAGAAATAATCTTATGCTACCCTGGACTTCACGCTTTGGTAGCATACAGATTTGCTCACAGATTATACAAATGGGAAATCCCATTATTACCAAGAATAATTTCATACATCACAAGAATTATCACTGGAATAGAAATTCACCCAGCCGCAAAAATCGGCAGAAGATTTTTTATTGACCACGGCGAAGGTGTAGTAATTGGAGCAACAACAATTATTGGTGATGATGTACTAATTTATCAACAAGTAACTCTTGGCGGGACAGGAAAAGAGCAAGGCAAACGCCACCCGACACTTGGCAACAACGTAATTGTTGGAGCTGGAGCTAAAGTTTTGGGTAATATTACTTTAGGAGATTACGTAAGAGTAGGTGCAGGTTCTGTCGTTGTAGAAGATGTTCCCGAATATTCCACAGTAGTTGGCATCCCTGGTAGGATTGTTCAAAAGAAATTCCGTGATGAAAATGGAGTTTTACTTCATAACAGAATTCCTGACCCAATAAAATGCGAACTTAATAGGTTAAAATATGAAGTTCAAGAATTAAGAGAAAAAATAGGAGAATAACTTATGTACCACGTTTATACAATAAAAAATCGTGCAGAACTTACAAAATCTTTAGTAGGTGATTTCAAAGATTATGATGACGCTATGGATGCCGCAGAAAAAGCAATTGAAGGTAAAGAAGGCTTTGATTTTATCATTGAAGAAACTGATGGTCACTTCAACAGTTATGGTGAATTAACTTCAGAAGTAATTGCTACAAGCTGGTAATAAGAATACTGATTTAAGGGAGAAAAAATGAAAGCGGTTGTATTTGACGAAGGTTTAAAACTTGTTAATGATTATGAAAAGCCTATTCCAAAAACTGGAGAAGCTCTTGTGAGAGTAACACTAGCAGGAATTTGTAACACAGATTACGAAATAACAAAAGGATATATGGGTTACAAAGGAATTCTAGGACACGAAGCTGTAGGCATCGTAGAAGAAGTCAATGGTGATGACAAGTCTTTAGTTAGCAAGCGTGTAGTTTCTGAAATCAGCTACGGGTGTAAAGATCCAAACTGCCAATATTGTGCAGAAAAATTATACCGCCACTGCCCTAACCGTCATACTCTAGGAATTTGGAAAAAAGACGGATGTTTTGCAGAATATTTTACTATGCCAACAGAAGTTTTGTTTGAAGTGCCTGAAAACGTAACTGACGAACAAGCAGTTTTTGTAGAACCACTTGCCGCAGCTTGCGAAATCACAGAACAACTTCATATAAAACCTTTTGAAAAAGTTATTGTGCTTGGCGATGGAAAACTTGGGCTTATTACAGCACTAACTTTACACGCTCAAAACATCAACGTAACATTAATTGGCAAACACCAAAACAAACTTGATATTGCAAAAGCTCAAGGTGTAGAAACAAAACTTTTACAAGATTTAAAAATAGAAAAGACTTATGACGTTGTTGTAGAAGCAACTGGTTCTATTTCAGGATTTGAAACAGCTCTTGCGCTAACTAAACCACGTGGAGTTTTAGTTTTAAAAAGCACAGTTGCAGCTTCAAAAGAATTCAACCTTGCACCAATTGTTATTGACGAAATAACAGTGCTCGGTTCACGTTGCGGACAATTCGGTGCTGCATTAAGATTACTTGCGTCAGAAAAAATAGATTTTTCTCCGCTTATCTCTGCAAAATTCAAAGCTGACGATGCCATTGAAGCTTTTGAAAGAAACAAAGATAAAGAAACATTGAAAGTATTGTTGGAATTTTAATTATAGGGTAATATTTAATTATGGCTGATGCAAAAATGAAAAACTTAAAATTACTTGATAAATATATATTAGGACAAGTGCTTGGGGTTTTTGTAATGGGGATATGCGTATTCTCATCAATTATTCTTGCATCAGATACATTCATCACCCTAATCAAACAAATTTCGCAATTTGGAATTCCATTCAAAGTTGCAATTATTATGGTAATTCTAAATTTACCACAAATTATTGTTATGACAATTCCGATGGGTGTTTTGCTTGCAACAGTAATGACCTTAAACGGATTAAGTTTAAAATCTGAAATTACTGTTATGCGTGCTTGCGGAATTGGCTTAAACAGAATTGCAAAACCAATATTTATTTTTGCAGTTGTTATGTCAATTTTCAGCTTTTTTATTAATGAAACAATCGTTCCTGTTATGACAAAACAATCGAAAGACCTTGCACTTTGGGCATTGGGACAAAAAAATGTGCCTGATGGAAAACAAAATTTTGTATTCAAAGACACTGCTCGTGATGGCTCATTGAAAAGATTATTTTATGTAGGACACTGCGAAGATAAAGTTTTATACAACATAACTTTGCTTGACACTTCAAAAGAAGATACTATCCAAATTCTTCAAGCAGACGAAGGCAAAACAAGCCCTGAAGGTTGGAATTTTCAAAAAGCCGCAGTATACACAATTGACGAAGCTGGCAAAATTTTGAACACTGCATTGTTTGAAGATTCAACATTGAGCTTTGGAATGGATATGACAAAAGAGATGAACAAAAACATTGCGAAAGAAATGAATTTCCCTCATCTTATAAAATACCTTTCAGAAAAAGGGTCTTCATTAGACACAAAGCAAAAAAACATTCTTGTTATCGAATTATATGACAAACTTGCATTACCATTAACCACAATAGCACTTGTATTAATTGGTGTACCATTAGCTATTACACCACCAAGGGTAAGATATAACAGAGGTTTTTTATTTAGTATCTTAATTATTTTTGCATACTACTTAATTAGAGCATTATCTATATCTTTCGGTGAAGCAGGAACTATACCACCATTTTTAGCAGCTTGGATGCCCAACATAGTGTTAACAATCGCTGGAAGTTACTTATATTACAAAAAAGTTTACACAATACAATAATTTGGCAATTATGATAATTCACATGTTTTAAGGTAATTGAATATGAACAGAAATCTATTTCAAGGAAACATTAAAAGACTAAACGATTACGACCTCAACATCTTAAATGACAAAGCAATCCAAGATGTTGATGACGAATCACTTCGCCTTGAAATAATGATTAATGAAAAAGAAAATGCACTAGAAGAAATCAACAGTAAAATCAAAGGCAGAGAAGTTCTAGGCAAACTTTTAGATGTTATGGAATTAAAAATTCAGGCAAAACAAATTGAAAACGAACTAAAAGAATTGAAAGAAGAATTCGCAAAAAATAATTTCAAAATGCGCCTAAAGACACAAAAGCCAAAATCTAAAATCAAGTTACCATTAATTATCAGATTTCAGCGTTTTGTTTCTAGAAAATTATTTCCAAAGATTTCGAAAAAGTTCAAATCCATTGCAGACATTGGAGATTCTTTAGACACCCTTGCAAGCATCAACGAAAACGTTGACGAGCTTATTGCAATGAAAGTTCCGTATGGCGAAACAAAAGCCAATTATGAAAAACTAACTGCATACCTTTATAGAGCTAATAGAATTCACTCTCAAATAGCGAAAAAAATCCAAAAATTTTAAAATTTACAAACCATTTTCATGTTATAATTTCCGCATACGACATTAAATTTAAGGAAGTTAAAATGAAAAAAGTATACATAGAAACAATGGGATGCCAAATGAACAAATCAGACAGTGAAAGAATGTTTGGAATGCTTTCTCACTTTGGCTATGAACAAACAGAAAACGCTAAAGAAGCTGATTTGGTAATGGTAAACACTTGTTCAATTAGACAATTAAGCGAAGACAAAGCTTTCAGTCTTATTGGAGTATGGGGACAGTGGAAAAAAACAATTAATCCTAATTTAAAAATTGGTTTTTGTGGTTGCGTTGCCCAACAAAAAATGAAAGAAGTATTCCGTCGTGCTCCTTACGTTGATTTTGTTTTAGGAACACACAGAATTTATTCATTGCCTGATATTATCAAAAAGATTAACGAAGGCGAAAGAGTTTTAGAGTGCGAAGAAACACACAAAACAGAAGATGAAAAAGCTTCTCAATATGTAATCAACCGTGTAAAAAGTGTGAATGCTTGGATTCCGATTACAGAGGGTTGCAACAATTTCTGCACATATTGTATCGTACCTTACACAAGAGGCAGAGAACGTTCTAGAACTCCTGAAATCATTATTAAAGAAGCAAAAGACGCAATTGCACAAGGTTTCAAAGAAATAACTTTATTAGGACAAAACGTTGACAGTTACGGAAAAGATTTTACTGATAGAAACTATAGATTGGCACACCTTTTGAGAGAACTTAATGCGTTGGAAGGTCAATTTAGAATTCGCTTTGTAACATCTTACCCGACAGACATCACAGATGAACTTATTGAAACTGTTGTTGAATTGGACAAAGTATGTGAATACTTCCATATACCAATGCAATCAGGTTCTTCTGAAGTCCTAAAAAAAATGAACAGAAGATACGATAGAGAAACTTATGCAAAAATTGTTGAAAAAGTTCGCACAAAAGTAAAAGACGTTACAATCACAAGCGATTTTATTGCAGGATTTCCTGGCGAAACAGAAGAACAATTTATTGAAACATTGACTGCTATTGACGAATTCGAGCTTGATTATTCTAACACTGCAGCATACTCTCCAAGAGAAAAAACTGTTGCTGCAAAATGGGTAGACAAATACTTAGATGAAGATACTAAAACAGAACGTCTTGCAAGATTAAACGACAAAGTGCGTGAAAACTGTTTAAAATCTAACAAAAAATACGTTGGTCGCACTATGGAAGTTCTAATTGAAAACTTTGAAAATCACAAAGGCAAAAACGTAATAACAGGCAAAACTAGAAACAACAAAATAGTTCACATTCCTTGTGATACAGATAGAACAGGAGAGTTTCTAAACGTTAAAATTACAGGAACAAAAACTTGGTATTTGCAAGGTGAATTGATATAATAAAAAAGGCTTTTTAAAAAAGCCTTTTTTATTTCTTATTTTTTAAATGCTTCTGCAATGGATTTTTTATAATCAGGTCGAAGAATTCCGACTTCTGTTATTATACCTGTAATCAATTCTGCAGGAGTTACATCAAATCCTGGATTTATAACATTAACTTCAGGTGCGCAAATAATTTTGCCATTAATATGAGTCACTTCTTCTCTTGAGCGTTCTTCGATTACTATCTCGTCGCCACTTGCAATTGAAGTATCAATAGTTGACAAAGGTGCAGCAACGTAAAATGGAACATTGTGATATTTAGCAGCAATAGCAACTGTATAAGTACCGATTTTATTTGCAGCATCACCGTTTGCAGCAATTCTATCAGCGCCAACACAAACCATATCTATCATACCTTTTTTCATAAAGTATGAACACATACCATCCGTAATTAATGTAGTAGGAATACCATCCATAGTAAGTTCTAGCGTTGTAATTCTTGCACCTTGTTGACGAGGTCGAGTTTCATCGGCAAAAACTTGTACTGTGTTATCTTTTGCATAAGCACTTCTGACAACACCTAAAGCAGTACCATAACCAACTGTTGCCAAAGCGCCCGCATTGCAATGGGTTAAGATAGTTGCGCCTTTTGGAACAACTTCTGCGCCGTAATCACCAATCTTTTTATTAATTTCAACATCTTCTTTTTCTAACTTAACACCGTTCTGTCTTAATTCTTCAACCAAACCATCAATATCGGATGTTGAATTTTTAATAACTTCTTTTTGCTTTTCTACCGCCCACATCAAATTAACTGCAGTAGGTCTTGATGTAGCCATATAATCAGCTTTTTCTAATAAAGCTTTTACAAAATCTTCTCTAGAAAGATTTTTTGCTTGCAATTCTTGAGCATACAAAACAATTCCGTGAGCACCCGCAACCCCGATAGCTGGAGCGCCTCTCACAATCATCGTTCTGATAGCATCAAACATATCATCCCCACTTTTTATATCTACAAAACTGAATTCATAAGGGAATTTTGTTTGGTCTACCATTCTTGAAAATGTTCCTACCCACTCAATTGTTTTTATTTTTGATTGAAATTCTACCATTTTTCTCTACTTTCTAATATTTAATTCATTAAACTGTCCAAAGTCATTATTCTTATTTAAATTCAATGACTTGCTAAATTCTATCAAATAAAAAGTTAAAAATCCACTAAACGCATTTAAAGTCGCAGATAAAACACCCATAAATATCGCTAACATAATCAACAAACCCACTGAAGAATGTGATAAAAATATTGTAACACCAGGGTTTGAAATATAATTAGCAAACTTTGCAATTGCAATCACCGCAGGAATATACACTAAAGAGAATGCTAAAAACGATACAAAGCCAATCATTGCACCAATAACAACACTCTGCCTAACGGTCATAATATCAATTAATCGCATCTTTGTCATAAATAAGATTACGACAACCGCAGCAACAGTAATTAATAGCCAAAAGATTAATTCTCCAACAAATGGGCAAATAGTCAGCACACCGCTGACTATTCCCAAAAATATACTCATTAATAATATTATTTTTACAATTGATTTATTCATTTAAAGCTCTCCGCATATATTGTAAATATAGCCTATTCTCCCTCGCTATTTCCTGATGTTGAAGGTATCCAATTCAATACAAACGGTGTATCTGTTGGGAATTTACGCTTGATTTCATCAGAGAAGCTTTTTACTTTAGCCCATTTACCTTGTTCAACATAAACTAACGCCAAAAGCGCATAAGCTCGTTTCATTAAAGGTGCTTCCAAAATCAATTTTTGCAAATTCACTTCCGCTTCTAGATACTTACCTTGTTGATATCTTACATAGTTTAGGAAATATGAAGTTTGGATATTAGATAATCTATTATAAGACTCTAAAGCGTGCTTGTAAGTATTTTCTTCATCACCCAACTCCATATAACACATTGCTAAAGCTTTATGAGCAAATGAAACTTCAAATCTATCATCAGTCATGCCCAAAGCTTTGTTGAATGCTGGAATTGCACTCTTATACATTTCTTTGTTATAATAGCCCATCGCAATATCAATTTGTTTATCAAACGCAGAAAGCTTAATATCAGGAATATTATCAATAATCAAATCTGAAAAATCTCTAGCTGACAAGCCTTTAGCATCTTCTTTTGAAAACATCGCTTTGTTTTGCATTTGTGACAATGGCACATTAATCACTTCAGACTTAAAGAAATATAAATATTTCAAAGTACTTGCATCATAATCACTCACATTTGTATTAGCGTAAGTAATTTTTTTATGCATTACAGAACCATTGTCATTAGAGTGAATTGTAATCCCCAAAATGTGACCAACACCGTGTTGAACAACTGAATATACATCTCTTGAATGCAACAATTCGCCCTCACAATTGATTTGTGGGATATACAAATTAGCTCTCATCAATTTTGAGCCTGAAGTATCAAAAGTGTACCCAACAGGACAAGTTTCAGTTTCACAGTTTTGAGCATTTTCAACAACATTAACAACAACATTTGCGCCGTCTTGACTTTTCACAAATTGGAATTTTACAAAACCTTCAGTTGCAGTTTCCCAACCTTTAAAACCTGATATAATACCTTCTTCGTATAAATCAGGAAGTTGAGATGCATTTTTAATATAAACTTTTAATGGAAATGAAGATGGGTTCCACATAATTAAAGGGTCAGCAGTCAAAGCTTGTGGAGTGAAATTTCTTGAAACTGTTTTTTTCTTTCTATAATCAACCACCAATTCTGGGTCAAAAGCAACAGCATTAACTACATAAGGCTCTCCTGTTACATCATCTTCTTCTTCAACATATTCTTCTTCTTCATAAACTTCTTCTCTAGGTTGGACTGGAGCACCAATTTGTATAGGTTCTGCTGGGTTTTCATCCTTTTGTGCCTCATTATCTGCAACAATATTAGAACTCCAAATCATAACACACAAAAGTACCATAATCATTAGCGTAAAGATAACCATAATTTTGTTTTTATACATAATCTGTCCTCATTTCCCAACTTAAATATTCATACTCAAATTATACCACTGCAAGAGCATTTGCACAAGAACGAGTATGACAAATTGCAATCGCAATACTATCAACGGTATCATCCAATTTTGGTAACATTTCAACTCCAAGAGATATCTTCACCATATTTTCAACTTCTTTTTTATCAGCACGCCCATAACCAGTAAGAACTTGCTTTACTTCCATAGGCGTATACTCTGCAATTTCAACACCATGTTTTTCTAACATTGCCAAAATAATTCCACGAGCATGCGCAACAGGCATTACTGTAGTCTGGTTTCTAAAGAAAAACAACTTCTCAATAGCACAAACATCAGGCTTAAAAGTTTCAATAATAGTTTCTATATCGTTCATTATCTCTAACAAACGAGCAGACTCTCTTTCACCTTTTGAAGTCTGTATTGAACCAGATGTTAATAAAGTAATCTCATCATTTTCAAAATTTATTAAACTATATCCGACAATTGCCATTCCCGGATCGATACCCAAGATTTTCATACTTATAATTATAACCTACAATGCTAATCACCGCAATACTTTCACTCAAATATGAACAAACTTTACAATTATCTTGATTAATGAAAAATCTCATGATAGCATGCGATTAAGAACAATGTATTAATTAGGGTAGTGAGGTCAGTTATGAAAAGTTCGACCATCAGAAGATCAAATTTATCTAAGGAGAAGATGGCTGTTTTAGAAGCTCTTTCTAAATACAGACAAGACAGTTATGACAATACTCCAAACGTTTATGTAAGACCAAATAAAGAGAAAGAACTAGATGTGCTTTGGCAAAATTTTAAAGTGAGCCAAAAATCTGAAAAATCACCAAGCGTATACCTAGCAACAGGTTTTATCGCAGGGGCAATTTCTATGTTAATACTTGTAGGTATTGTAAACCTTTCAACAAACCACGTATCTACTAAAGATACTAACCAAATTTTCAATCCAGCAAGAGCTAAAGTTCAAAACGAAAAAATTAACTTTATACCAGCTACAACAGAAACCGTAGCAACTGAAAATTCAAAAATGGAAGTATACACAGTTCAAAACGGTGATACTTTAGAAAGCATTTTGATTAGATTCTATGGCGGATACAGCAAAGAAAAAGCTACAGCCGTTATGAGCGCAAACAATATGGCTAATCCGCACAAATTATCAATCGGACAAAAATTAAACATTCCGATTTCAGAATAAACTAATCAATAATATAGGTTACAATAAAAAAGTCGAAGTTTAAAACTTCGACTTTTTTATTGCAAATACTTTCTTCCCACCAATTCATCTGGCAAAAATTGCTGATACACATCAGGCGCATCATGACTATAAACATAGCCAATTCCAAAGCCATAATTTTTTGCATCTTTATAATGTGCATCTCTCAAATGCATTGGTGGTGCAAAATCTTTTCCGCTTTCAATATCCATCAAAGCTGCATCTATTGCACAAATAGCACTATTTGATTTTGGAGCTTTAGCCACATAAATTACAGCGAGCGCTAAAGGAATTCTACCTTCAGGCAAACCTAACAACTCTACAGCTTTGTATGCGTTTACTGCAATATTCATAGCATTAGGGTCTGCCAATCCAACATCCTCTGCCGCACAAACAATCAATCTTCTTGCAATAAATCTTGGATCTTCTCCTGCTGCTATCATTTTTGCCAAATAATAAATTGCCGCATCTGGATCACTACCTCTTAAACTTTTCTGAAAAGCAGAAGCACAGTCATAATGTTCTTGTTGAGAATATCTAGTATTACGTTTTTGACAAATTTCTTCAATTATAGACACCGTCAAATTTCTACGTCCATCTTTCAAATCACTTGCAAAATAAGCATTCTCAACAACATTCAACGCATATCTAGCATCACCTCTTGCCAAATTAACAATAAAATCTAAAACCCCACTTTCACAATCCATTGCAGTATAATGTTTCGCCAAGTACGCAAACCCTTTTTTGATAATAGTTTTCATACTATCATCATCAATAGAATTTAATCTAACAACCTGCAATCTTGACAAAAGCGCAGGTACAACCTGAAATGACGGATTTTCTGTTGTAGAACCAATCAAAAATAATGTCCCATTTTCAAGATGAGGCAACAGAGCATCTTGTTGAGTTTTTGAATAACGGTGAATTTCATCAATAAACAAAATAGTCTTAATTCCACCACGGAGCGCATTTTTAGCACTTTCAACAGCTTCTTTTATATCTTTTACGCCAGAAGTCACTGCAGAAATCTCAATGAAATTTGCATTTGTTTTTGTCGCAATTAACCTTGCCAAAGTAGTTTTTCCACACCCTGGAGTTCCCCAAAGAATAATAGAGAAAAGTCTATTAGTTCTTAATAAATTTAAAATCGGACTATTAGGTGAAACCACATTACTCTGCCCCAAAAATTCTTCTAAAGTCTTTGGACGTAGAGTTTCTGCCAAAGGAATCTGCTTATTCTGATTTTCTAGTTCCGTAAAAAGATTATTCATAGTATAATTGTAGCATAAAATTTAGATGCAAGGAGTGTGAAGTGAAGGGGCTTTTATTAAAATCAACAATAATATTTTTTGCAATCCTAGGAATATTTTTAGCGTTTCAATTTAAACCACAAAAACACGAAAACGAAGTTATATTCTGGACACTTCAAATGAACGATTTTTCAGAATATATGAACAATGTTATCTCTGAATTTGAAGCCCAAAATCCTGAAATTAAAATCAAATGGATTGATGTACCTTTCTCTGAAGGTGAAAAAAGAACTCTTGCATCAGTTTTAAGCCACAATCCACCTGATTTAATCAACCTAAACCCTGATTTTTCGGCGACTTTAGCTCAAAAAGGAACTTTATACGAAATTCCACAAACCGCAGTTGTTGAATTTAATAAAGAAATTATTGATTCACTAAAATATAACGACAAATTGTATTCAATACCGTGGTATGCAACATCTGCAGTTACAATCTACAACAAGGATTTAGTTTCCAAATCAGGAATTCAAATCCCAAAAACTTACACAGAGCTTCTAACTTCTGGCAAAGCAGTTAGAAATACAACAGATGCCTACATTTTTTTACCAAATATCACCGAAAATGATACTATGCTAAAAATCTTAAATAAATATGGCATAAATTCTTACAGCACAATCAATTTGCCAAAATCAACAGAAGTTTTTACCCTATTCAAAGAACTTTACCAAAACGATTTAATTCCAAAAGAAAGCGTGACTCAAACTCACAGAGAAGCTTTAGAAAAATATATGGCAGAAAACATTGTTCTATTTCAAGCAGGAGCGAATTTTCTCAACATGATTAAAGAAAATGCACCTCTAACATACGCAAAAACAGACGTAGCGCCACAAATTACTGGGGAATTGGGTCAAAACGACTTTTCATTAATGAACTTTGTAATTCCACTACGAGCTTCCCACAAAGAAGAAGCACTTAAATTCGCACTATTTCTGACTAACGAAGAAAACCAGCTTGAACTTGCAAAACTTACAAACGTAATTGCAACCAATCAAAAAGCGCTCAACAACAAGTTTTACACAGAATTTGACGCTGACGACCTAACCGCAAAAGCTCGCACAATAAGCGCTAAACAATTAAACAAAGTTCAACCTGTATTAAAAACAGAACGCAATCAAAAAGACGTAAGCAACCTTATCAACAGTGCCGTTCAAGAAATTTTGTTAGACAAAACTGAAACTCAAACCGCTCTTGACAAGGTTGCAAAAGATTGGAAATTACTTACAGACTAGCACCAAAAGTGTCTATGACCACGATGCCCAGTCTGATGAATATTTACTTCTGTATAAGACATTGGCATCATTGGCATAGGATAATACCCGCCTGTTGATAGAGGAGGCATACCGCAGGTATGACCGCAGCCCCACAAGCCTCCGCCAAACATTCCACCTCCGAAAGGCCCCATTCCTAATAGCCCTCCGCCGAACCAGCCACCGCCATGACAACCACCTTGCATTGAAGCTAACATAGATGCCCCAAACAAGCCCTGCATGCCTTTAGCGTTGGCTTCGTCGTTTCCGTAACCAGCCATGCCGTTTATCAAAAATCCTAAATTACTTCCAGTATTTCTGCGAATATCATACGCAACTTCGTTACGAATAGCACCATTTAATAAATTGTTCCCAAAATTGAACAACGCAGTACTATTACTAGCACCATTGTTTTTGTCCTCAATAGCACCAACAACGCTGCCTAAACCCGCATTAATTTGACTTAAAGTGTAGTTTACTTCAGATAAATTCATAGATATTCTCTCTGATTATATACCTCGTATATATATTAAGAATACTTTTCCCAAAAAATTGCCTTTAAAAACCTCAATTATTAAGTTATGTTAACATAAAGACTAAAACATTAAAGTTCAAAGAACAAGTTGCCGATTAGAGAGATATAGGAAATTTAAAAGGGATAATCGAAATGGCTCTAAACGTTAACAATCAAAACTACAAACTTGGTATTGATGCATCTGTTCTTAAACAAGTTTCAGCTGAAATCTTAAAAAGAGCGGAAGCAAAAAACAGCCAATATAATGTAAACAGCACTTTCGGTAATGTTTTGAAATCAACTGAAATGGGTGTTGACCTATACAAAGGCAACGTTAACACTCAAGTTGCAAAACAAATTGCCCTAAACAACAGCGGATTAAACATTCAATTAAGCGAAACAGCTCAAAAAGCTATCCATTATTTGAACGCGCAAGCAGCACAAGGTTTTGCAAAAAATGTTGAAGGCAAAATGACAATTTCTGTAAACGAAATATCAACTCAAGCCAAAACTGACGCAACACCTATATTCAACAGTATTGTTGCTAACAACACTAGCAAAGATAAAAACGGTTCAAACCCTTTCTATCACGGCGAATTGTTAGCAGATAACGCTAAAAAAACTGAAAAAGCAGATGAACAACAAAGCATTTTCGGTTAATAACAGTATTGAAAACAGCCGACTCCCTCATCGGCAGATGACATTAGTCATCAGATTTCTCTAAATTTTCTTCGTGTTCTTCTTTTTTTTCTCTATTTTGTTGATTATTTCTATTTTTTTCATCAAGGATAAGTTGTTTTTTCTTGGAATTAATAACATTTGCGACATTCATCATCGCAAGCGAATTTAACGTAGCACGCAAAATAGCACTTCTGTCCATATATCTTTCAGAATCACGTTGAGCTTCTTCTTCTTCGTGCTGTTGTTGTGCAAAATATTCATTACCCTGACCCATTTTATCATCTTGGGTTCTTGCAGCCGTACCTGAAATATCACCGCTTTTGAAGTTAAAAGCGCCGCCAATCCCGAAAAATCCTGCTGACCTGTTATCGACCATAGTACCTACCCTCAACACATTCTTGTGTTTACTTTTCTACGTGTTTACTAGAGTATAGATGATTTAGTGTTATAATAACTCATCTAAATAAATTATTTTGCTACATTATTAATAAAAATTTACAAAAAACACACCCCCATTAGACTAAAACTTTATGCTATACTTATCTCAAATAAAGCAGTCGGATAATCGCGCATAAGCCAACGGCTTTACCGGAGGCTATGTGAGGAAAGTCCGTGCATCCAAGGACAGATCGCCGGAGAAACTCCGGACGGCGTGAGCCGGTGGATAGGACCACAGAAAACATACTGCCGATGGACTTTATGTCACAGGCGATGGTGCAACGGTGAGTTAAGAGCTTCACCAGCAATATTGAGAAATATTGGCTAGGCAACCCCCGATAGGATGCAAGATTAACTTGAAGGCTAAAGGCTGTCCGCCCACTTCAGAAATATCGCTAGAGATTGTGAGTAATCACAATACCAGACAGATGATTATCTATAAACAGAACACGGCTTACGGACTGCTTTATTTTTTATATATTGTAATTAACAAAAAAATATAGTAACATTAACTTAAAATTTCACTTTATAAAGGGGTACCAATGAAAAAGATTTATACGCTTATTATCGCATTAGCAATTATATCAACACCTGCATTTGCTTACGGCAGACTAGATAACAACACCATAGAACACCTTGAAGACTCTCCAGCAACTCCATTTATAATACAGGAAAATCTACCTCAAAACGAAGTTGTTGAAGCTGTTGATGTTGTTGAAGTAAAAGAAGAAGCAAAAGAAGTAAACTTAAACTACAATTATAAAGAATCACAATTTGGAGAAGCTCAAGCTGAAACACATACAGTTATCACTAGAGTAGTAACTCCATACACTCAAGCACCAAAATGGGAAGATTATGTTCCTGAAAAATACGCTAACCCAAGAACAGATTTCTCTAAAAAGGCAACTGTTACTGAAATGACAAGCGGAATTATCCTAACTTGCGGACTTTTGTCAGCACCTATTGGAATTCCGATGATTATTCACTCTGCGTCAAAAATGAAACATATTGATTACGCTGAAAGAAAAGCTACATTTGAAAAAGGTATAAAATACGCTGAAACAATTAAAGACCCAACCGCTAGACGTGTTTATTACAAAAAACTACTTAAAAAATGTGAGTTAAGCGAAGCTGACAAAATCAGGTTTGCAGAAGAAAGAAACAAATAAGTATACATTAAAAGCTCTCTATCAAGAGAGCTTTTTTAGTTCAACCAAGCTTCACAGGCTTGTATAAACTTTTCAGGCTCTTTAATAAAAATATCTTCTGCATGAATACAATCTTCAAACAAGATATATTTTTTTTCACAAATAGCTTTTTCATACAATGACTCTGTATGCCAAGGATAAACTGTCACATCCTTTTCGCCCGCAATAAACAAAGTCGGAACATTTATTTTATCAACGACATCTATAGGTTTTATTTTTTTACCAATTTTAGGCGATGGACGAACTGAAACCCAACGTTTCGGCTCAAATTTCTGAAACGTAGGTATCCAAGCGTTAGGATGCCACATTTTGTTCTCAATCTTATCAAAATCACTAGGAGCTGAAACCGCAATTATTTTATCAACATTTCCAACAAGTGCGCCATGCAAAACTACTAATGCTCCACCTAGTGAAAACCCCATAAGATAAACTTTTTCGTACCTTTCTTTTGCAAAATTAACCACTGTTTTTAGGTCATTTACTTCTTTTTCAGTAAAAGTATAAAAGCCTCCACTTTTGCCATGACCTCGAAAATCCATGACAACAACATCATGCCAGCCCGATAAACTTTCTGCTAAATCAGAAAACGACTTGCTATCTTTGGTCATAAACCATCCAGGACATATTATTATAACAGAAGATTGCCCCGAATTATACAAATTCAAAGCAATCTTCACGTTATCAGATGTTTTTATATATTCTTCGTGCATGAAGATATTATACCACCATCTGCAGAATGTTCAATCTGCTTCAAGTTCTTTTTACCAGTCACTCCAATATTAACAATTTGGGTATTAAACTTACCTTCCTCACCTACAACTCTTTTTAAAGTTTTAATAATTCTACCTGTTCTAGAATCATAAACTTCCATATCAGTAACAAGCCATCCTCTTTGAGTTTCATTCAAAGTCTGGCGCATTACTCTTATTTTATTGTTGAACGGATTTCTTGAACTCTTTTCATAAGTAAAAAATCTATCCACACTTTTTTGATCAGAAGAAATAGTTTCTCCTACTAGTACCTTTGCAAACTTTGCACTTGGTCTAAAATCTATTTTCATAATTAATTCCCTCTTTATTGGCGTAAATGTTACATTAATAGTATACATTATAAATTGCCACTGTAAAGAGCTAATTATACCCTATTGAAAAAGTCTTTTCAAACAAGCAACTGCTTTTTTAACAATATTAGTAAAGCTGAACTTGTATTCGTCAGGGATTTCGATATCCGCACCCACAAACATGTCCGCTTCATTTTTCTTGCCAAAAATGCTTTCATCTGATACAAATTTGTTTTTCTTTTCTTTTTCATCTCTTTCGCGTTGCATATAACCAAGGTTACCGCCACCGCCATCATTACTCATGTTAGCAGCTTCTCTGATTACAGGCTTTACGCTCGGTATTGAATTGAAACTCATAACATTTTCCTTTTATTTTTTCCCTTATATATATAAAGTGTTTTTCCTAAAGAAATGTTACAATTTTAGCGGTTAGCTTAATATTAATTTACATTTATTAAGTATGCGAAAACTTTAATACAGTTTGAACCTTAAATCCAATTTCGAACAAATCTCTTTTTCTTATCGCAGAAGTTATATCTGGATAATAATCAGGAGTGTTTGGCGTAAGAATGAATTCAACAATATTGTTGTCCTCATCATAATTTAGTTTTATCTTCTTAATCAAAGATAAATGCGCCCTATCTAACCCATCAGCCAATTTTAGAATACCACCAAGTCGTTTTATCAACTTTCTATCCTTTTTCTCAAAAAAGCTATATAGTTCGTGTTTTTCTTTGTCAGGCAAACTTCCTCTATGAAACCTGCTTATACAAGCAATCATAGAAATTTCTCTGCCGTCAAAACCTCTAACGCCATGTTCTTGAATCATATCTTGAGAATGCTTGTTATGGTGTTTTGTATCAACGTAATACCCAATATCGTGCAAAAGAGCTGAAGCTTCCAAAATGCGTCTGTGCCTATCCGAAAACTCACAAAGCTTTGCACTAACTTCGTCAAATATCATCATAGCAATCTTCCTCACTTCTTGAGGATGCGAAGAATTATTAGAATATTTTTCAAGCATTTCTTCTGCAGATAATTTCATACAAGCACTGTAGCAAAAAAACTAAACTAATTCAAATTTTATGATATAATTAACTTATATGAGGAGAGTTTATGGATAACAATTTATCATCAAATAGCTTCGATTTGTCTCCTGAAATCTTGGACGAAATCCAGTTGAATATAGAAGAAATTATCAAAGGATTTCCGATTTCAGAAACAAACAAAATTGATGTTATAAAAAAAATAAATTTTATGTATTCTCACACAAAACATTTATCTGTAACAGATCCTCTTACAGGATTGTATAACCGCAGACATTTTGACAACATGATTGAGCGTGAATTTTTACGTGCCCAAAGATATTCTAATGACTTAAGCATCGCATTAATTGACGTTGACTTTTTCAAAAAAGTTAATGACACTCACGGGCACTTGTGCGGAGATTATGTACTCAAAGAAGTTGCCTATCTAACACTTCAAACCTTCAGAAAAACAGATATGGTATTTAGATACGGCGGAGAGGAAATTCTTGTTATTCTAACAGAAACCCCGCTTGAAAAAGCAGTTATCCCATTAGAGAGATTACGCAAATCTATCGAGAACTATCCATTCAACTATGACGGAAAAGATATTAAAATCACAGTTAGCATTGGCGTGGAATCATTATGCGAAGAAACTCATAATTTTGAAGAATTAATCGACCACGCTGACAAAGCATTATACAAAGCAAAAGACAATGGTAGAAACCAAGTAGTTACAAGTTCTGCATTATAAAACATCTCAAACTTTTCGAATTACTACAAATTTATTTTTGTAGTAAAATATTACTGTAAACGTACAATTTAAACGAAAAGGAAGAGAATATGAAAAAACTTTCACCGTTACAAATCGAGAGATTAAAGTATCAACCAAAACTTCCTGCTTGCCTTACAAAAGGTATCAATAGCTTGGAATTGGTTGAAGGTAATGCTACAGAATCAGTTAGAGATCAAGAGCAAATCAAAGCTCTATTCAGAAACACTTACGGCAAACCTGTTGTAACATTCAGAAACTCTGTTTCTGCAAATGTTTCTGAACAAAAAAACGTTGGTGTAATCCTTTCAGGTGGACAAGCTCCTGGTGGACACAACGTAATTGCAGGACTTTATGATGCTTTAAAACAAGCTAATTCTTCAAACAAATTATATGGTTTCCTAGGTGGCCCATCAGGTATTATTGATAGCAAATACATCGAATTTACAGACGAATTCATGGATGCATACAGAAACACTGGTGGTTTTGACATCATCGGCTCTGGCAGAACAAAACTTGAAACAGAAGAACAATTCAAAAAATCATTAGAAGTTTGCAAAAAATTAAACATCTCTGCTGTAGTTATTATCGGCGGTGACGACTCTAACACAAACGCTGCACTTTTGGCAGAATGGTTCGTTAAAAACGAAACTGGCATCCAAGTAATCGGATGTCCAAAAACAATCGACGGCGATTTGAAAAATGAACAAATTGAAATTTCATTTGGTTTCGACACTGCAACAAAAACTTATGCAGAATTAATCGGAAACATTCAACGTGACGCAAATTCTGCTAAAAAATACTGGCACTTTATTAAAATTATGGGACGTTCAGCTTCTCACGTAGCTCTAGAAGCAGCGCTTCAAACTCAACCAAACATCACAATGATTTCTGAAGAAGTTGAAGCTAAAAAAATGTCTCTAGAACAAGTTGTAAACTACATGGCAGACATCGTTGTTAAACGTGCTAATATGGGTAAAAACTTCGGTATTGCTATCATTCCAGAAGGCTTAATCGAATTCATTCCTGAAATGAAATCAATGATTGCTAACTTGAAAGATATTATGGCAACATTAGAAAATGACCCATCTTTCGTAAACGCTACAACTATCAGAGAAAAATTTGATATCGTTGAAAACAGACTTGATTCAGCTAACGCAAAAGTTTACTCATCATTGCCAAGCTTGATTAAAGAACAATTGCTAGCTGACCGTGACCCACACGGAAACGTTCAAGTTTCAAAAATCGAAACTGAAAAATTGTTAATCGAAATGATTTCAACAAGATTAGACGAATTGAAATCTCAAGGCGATTACATCGGTAAATTTTCAGCACAATCACACTTCTTTGGTTATGAAGGAAGATGTGCATTCCCATCAAACTTTGACGCTGACTACTGCTACTCACTAGGTTTTAACGCATTTGCATTGATCAACTTCGGTTTGACAGGTTACTTATCATCAGTTAGAAACTTGACTCAACCTGCATCTGAATGGTTAGCTGGCGGTATTCCTCTTACAATGATGATGAACATGGAAAAACGTCACGGCGAAATGAAACCTGTTATCCAAAAAGCTCTTGTTGAACTTGAAGGACCAGTTTTCAAAGCGCTTGAAACTAACAGAGAAGAATGGGCTCTAAATGATAGATACCTATTCCCTGGAGCTGTTCAATACTTTGGACCATCTTGCGTATGTGACGTAACAACTTGCACACTTCAACTTGAAAGAGCAAAATCTTTAGTTAATGCGTAAGATTATAAAATGACATTAAGCGGGCGGAGAATTAATTCTCCGCCCGCTTTGTTATGTAAAACATCTTATATCAACTTTATTTCTAATTACTAAAATATTTTTTATCAAAGGAATTTTCCTGAACAATTTTTTTCAATTCTTTTTCTTCAGGGGCTTTTATTCTAAACTTTTCACAAAACCAAATTTTTAACATCTTTAAAGTATGCTTTGAAAACAACGGCAATTTAACCTCTGGTCTAGGTGTATGCATAAATTCACGAAACACATCAGGGTTTTCAACCGCTAACTTTGCAAATTGTTTTGCGGATTTTTTATATGCTTTATAATCTCCAGTCACATAATTCATCATTTTTTGAGTTCGTAAAGATTCCAACTCACGACCTATAAGATTAAATTTTATCACCATACCCCCATTTCCTTTTTGAAAATTTATATTAGCATTTTTTCAAAATTTGTCAACTTTAATTTCTACTTACTCCATAACCAAACATCGCAAAATCATATTTTGCAGGGTCTTCAGAATCAAAACGCCTCAAATTACTCATCAATTCCATTACAGCCTTAAAATCATTTGAATTTCTTTTTAATAATCCCATTTCTCTAGAAACTCTTGCAACATGGACATCCAAAGGAATAACCAACTCTGATTTAGGCACAAAATTCCAAACTCCTAAATCAACATTTCCATCTCTTACCATCCATCTCAAAAACATTGACATCCTTTTCATTGCGCCACCATTTTGGGGGTTAGGAATCATAAACGAAAAGCCTTGACCTGCTATATTTGAATTCACTCTTGAATAAAAATAATCACTCACCACCTGAAACATTTTCAAAATATTACACTCACAATATCCATATTTGAAAAGTTCTTCTAACCCACCATCCGCCTTATAAAGTTGACGCAAAATTCGAAAAATTTCAGAAAAATCTTCAACTTTACCAAACCTATAATTAAAATCTCCCAACATTTTGGGCTCAAAATTTAATATAAAATTCAACGGTTCATTTTCAGCAATTTTGAATAAATCTTCTAGTTTTTTTATAAAAACTTTTCTACTTCCATACGCCAAAATAGAAGAAATAAACCCTGCAATTTCTATATCTTTTTTATTTTCAAAACGATGCGGAAACTGAATTGGGTCATACTTTATAAAGTCTTTTGTTTCATATTTTTCAACTAATTTATCAAGTTCTAGTTTTGTTATCATAAAATTATTTTCTCATTTTTTCAAAACATTCTCTCAAAATTTCATCACATTCTTCTTCTAAAATACCACCATAAACTTTCGGTTTCCAATCAGAATAATTCCGCAAATCAACTGCCGAACCGAATGCACCATATTTAACATCATAAGAACCAAAATACACAGTATTTATTCTTGATTGCAAAATCGCCCAAGCACACATAGGACAAGGCTCTAACGTCACGTACAACTCGCAATCATCCAATCTCCATCGTCTCAATTTTTCAGACGCATGCCTGATTGCTAAAATTTCAGCGTGTGCAGACACATCATTCAATTCTTCTTTTTTATTAACTGCAGAAGCTATGACTTCACCATTTTTTACGACAATAGCACCTACGGCAATTTCTTTTTCGTCAACTGAATTTTTCACCAAACTGATTGCTCTATGCATCGACAACCTCATTAGCACCTGCTAAATTAAGAGTAACTTCTGCGCAGAACCCACAATCTTTATCAGAATATAATTGAATACTGCCATCCATAGCCTCAACTAAACCTTTTACAATAAACAATCCCAACCCTGTTCCTCTAGTTGTTCTTGTTGTATTGTCATCAAGTCTAATAAATTTTTCAAATAATTTGTTTAATTTTTTAGGTGTAATTACATCACATTGATTTTTTACAAATATTTTTGCTTTATCATCAACTACAGCAGTATCAACAACAATCGGAGTTTCCGGATATGCATATTTTACAGCGTTTTCAATCAAATTGACAAACACTTGTTCAAGACGAGTTTTATCACCCATAACATTTGGAAAATCTTCTGAAATATTTATGCAAATTTCTCTGCTATCTTTATTTCTTACAAGAATTCTTGAAGTTTCAAAAACTTCTGGAAGATAAACGCTATCCATATCCACTCTTATTCTCATTCCCTCAATATCAGGAATAGTAAGCAAATCTTCTATCAAGCGTTTCAAACGTTCTGATTGTTCTTTGATTACTCTCAAAGATTTTTGTTTAGTTTCTTCATCAATAACGATATCATTTCTCATCAATCTAGAAGTATATCCCTGAATACTAGTAAGTGGAGTTCTCAATTCATGGCTTACTGTATCAATCAAGTTTGAACGAAATTCATTCAACTGTTTTAATTCAACGTTATTCTTCTTCAATTGTTTGTAAGATTTTTGAATTTCGCTTGCCATTCTATTGAATTCAAATGCCAAAAATACAATTTCGTGTGGCGTAAATGCCGTAATCAATAGTCTAATCTGACGTTCATAATTACCTTTTGATATCGCAATAATACCTTTAAACAACTGACGGATATTGATGTATAAATAAAACGTATAAAGCGCTGTGACAAAAAGAATGATTAATGTCGCTGCAATTGTTGAAAGAATAATTTTCAAACGATTTCGATTAATCATCTTGTCAGTAACATCGGCAGTAGTATTAACTATAATTGTAATTTGTGGATTTTCTTTTTTTACATATACCAAAGGTTGGTTTTTGACATCACCAAAGATTACTGGCTTTCCTTTTCTCAAATGTTTTGGCAACAGAGACATCGTTTTTGTAAAATCTTCATCATTAAAATTATGAGAAGCCAAAAGTCTACCGTCATTTGTTAAAATATAAATTTGTCTTTTATCATCCTGCAATGAATTAAACAACTCATCCTGTAATGCTAAAAGCGAAAAAGTCGCAACTAAAACTTCTCCATTATGAAGATTTACTGTTATTGTTGCGTTGTTATTTGTCTTGTTTTTAGCCCTAATTTCATCAGCTTCTGCTTGATTTTTGGCAATGGCAATTTCTTCACAATTTTCAATTTGCTCCTGAACTTCAATCAAATATTTTAAACGAATTGCATCATTTTGCATATACTTAAGAGAAAATGCCAAATGTTCAAGCATTCCAGAAACATTATCAGTAAAAAAATCTATCTCATCTGAAACCATATTCGTAATCAATACCGCAGATTCACGAAGCTGATAACGCATTGATTGTTGGTTTACGTTGTTTATAATAAACCCAAAAACAGACATCGGAATTAACACTGCAGAAAAGAAAACTATTCCGATCTGTTCAACAATTTTCAAACGTTTAAATTTAAAAAATCTCATACACTACCCTTCTGCAAACGGAGTAAGTTTATAACCAACATTAGTCACTGTGTGAAGATATTTTGGAGTTTTTGGATTTGGTTCAATCTTATTACGCAAACCTCCAACATGCACCCTTAACATTCTAACATCTTCGTCCCTATCATAACCCCAAACTTCATCCAACAATGTTGCTAAAGTTACAGGATTATTAAAGTGTTGCATTAAACAATATAATATTTCAAATTCAGTAGGTGTTAATTTGACTTTTTTATTCACAATTACGCTTTCCAAAGTTTCAGGAAAAATTTCAATATCACCAACTTTCAAAACTTCATTTGATAAAGATGTTGTATCTTCTATCTGATTTCTTCTCAAGAGAACTCTTATTCTCAATAAAACTTCTTGAATATCAAACGGCTTGACCAAATAATCATCCGCTCCGCAATCAAAGCCAATAGTCTTGTCATCAATAGTACCCTTTGCAGTAAGCATCAAGATTGGGATTGCCAATTTTGCTTGACGAATATTTTTACAGACATCAAAACCATTCATTTTAGGCATCATTACGTCTAACAAAATTAAATCATAAGTATTATTCAAGGCTTTACTCAAACCTTCCATACCATCTTTTGCAGTATCGACAAAATATCCACTCTGCGCAACATCAAACTCTAACAAATCACGAATTTCATCATCATCGTCAATTATTAAAATTCTCTTTTGAATATCACTCATAATATTCCCCCTTGCCTACAAAATAATTTTATAAAATATTTCAACCTATTGCAAGAAAATATAAAGATTTTATAATATTTTTCGACAATAAAAAAGCCCGCCTACTGACGGACTTTTTTATTTATAATTTTCAATTATTTTTTCTGAATATCTGGAATTTTTTCACCAGCTTTAGCAGCTTCGCCTTCTGGGTCTAATTGTTTTTGAACTAAGTCTGCTAAATATTCAGGGTCATAAGTTGGGTCAACAAATTCGATAGTTGCATTTTTCTTTAGTGATTCTACTAAATCATCAATTTTGTCAACTTCTTTTTGTTTTTTCAAGTAAGCTTTAATGTCGTTTTGAACTTTTTCATAAGGATCTTGACCAGCAGCTTTTCTATCTGTTACCAAAATAATATGGTAGCCATATTGAGATTTAACAACATCTGAAAGTGTGTTTGGTTTAATAGAGAAAGCCACTTTTTCAAATTCAGGAACCATTCTGCCTTTAGGGAAGAAACCTAAATCGCCACCTTTGATAGCTGAACCTGGATCTTCTGATTTTTCTTTTGCTATTTTAGCAAATTTTGACAAGTCGCCTTTTAATTCTGCATGAATTTTGTCAATTTCAGCTTTCTTTTCTACCATTCTTTGTTCAATTTTAGCTTTCATTTCTTCTTCAGAAATAGTTTTGCCTTCGTTTTGAGATTTAATAACCGCTTCAATTTCTTTTGGATTTGCAATAATCAAGATATGAGATGCTCTAACTTGATCTGGGTGTTTGAATTTTTCAATATTTTTGTCGTAGAAACTTTTAGCTTCAGCATCAGAAACTGAAGAATCACCTAATTGAGACGCAACTTTATTCAACTTAACTTGTTCTGCAATATCCCTTTTGAATTGAGCTGGAGAAACGCCGTGTTGTTTCAAAATAGTATCTAATTGTTCTTTTGAGCCCAATTTTTCAATAACTTCTTTTACACCAGCTTCAACATCATCATTAGAAACTTTAATTCCTCTTTTTTCAATTTCAGCATCTAATAAAGATTTGATGATTAATTCGTTTACAACACGTTGTTTCAAAATATTTAGTAAGAAGTCATTCTGACCATTTTTCATATCAACGCCCATTCTCGCAAACATTGAACCACCAATAGCTTGGTCCAATTTTTTGTCGAATTCAGCTTTTGTAATTTTTCTATCATTAACTTTAATGATAGTGTTACCTGATTTCAAGCCACAACCAGCAAAAAGAACCGCTGCAGCAGCCAGTGTAACTAACAGTTTTTTCCCCTTCATAATGTCTCTCTTTCTTTTATTAATATGTAAATTCATGACTTATTTTATGTATATAATAAAACAAATCTATTAAAATGTTAAATACTTCATCAAAATTCATATATGCATTATTCAATAACAAAATTGAATTCCCCTCTTGGCAAGATTTTGGTGCAATTGTAAATTTTATTTTTTTAATAATATTCGACGGCAAACCTTTGCGAATAATTTTCCATTCAGCTTCCGAAAACGGAGTATAAATTCTAATATTTTCAGGAGTTTCACGTATCAAAGCTATTCTGACATCAGTTGCAGAAAGCCTTAATTTAATTAGCTTAATCAAATTCTCAACACTAACTGGAGGTTTCGAAAATCTATCTCGCCACTCTTCCGTAATACAATCCAATTCTACATCATTTTTAACATCCGCAAGTCGCTTATACTCAATCATTTTTTGTTCTGCTGAACCCACCCATTCATCAGGAATATACGCAGTAACATTAATATCAACAATCGCAGGATTATTTTTATTAACTACTTCACCTTGCAATTCTTGAACAGTTTCTTCTAAAAGCTGACAATAAGTATCAAACCCAACATTTATCATATGACCGTGTTGTTTTGTTCCCAGAATATTACCAACCCCTCTAATTTCGACATCTCGCATCGCAATCTGATAACCGCTACCAAGAGTAGTAAATTCTTTTATTGCTTTTAATCTTTGGAATGCATCTTTAGTAATTTCTTTGCTTTTTTTGTAAAAGCAATAGCAATAAGCTTGGCGTTGAGAACGTCCCACCCTACCACGAAGTTGATATAATTGAGCAAGCCCAAATCTATCTGCATCATGGATTATCATCGTATTTGCGTTCGGAATATCAATTCCATTTTCAATAATCGTAGTCGCTAAAAGAATATCGTATTCGTGATTTGCAAAATCTACAATAACTTTTTCCAATGCCTTTTCATCCATTTGTCCATGACCAATAGCAATTCTTGCATTTGGAATTAATTGTTGCAACTGGAATTTAAATTCTTCAATTGTTTCTACTCTGTTATACAAATAGAAAACTTGACCTTCTCTATCAAGCTCATGAACTATAGCATTTCTAACCATAGTGTCATTCCAAACTCCAACATAAGTTTTTATTGGCATACGGTTTTTAGGCGGAGTATTAATTACAGACATATCTTTAATTCCAGACAAAGACATATACAAAGTTCTTGGGATAGGAGTTGCTGACATTGTAATAATATCAATATTTTCACGGAAAGATTTCAGTTTTTCCTTATGCTTAACTCCAAAACGGTGCTCCTCATCAATCACCAAAAGACCCAAATCTTTAAACACTATACCTTCTTGCAACAATCTGTGAGTACCAACAACAACATCACACCCGCCTGTAGCAAGATTTTTTACAGTTTCTTTTTGTTCTTTTGCACTCCTAAAACGAGATAACAACTCAACATTCACACCAAACGGTTTAAATCTTTCACTAATAGTTTGAAAATGTTGAAGCGCCAAAATCGTTGTAGGAACAACAACCGCAACTTGCTTATTCGAAGTAACAGCCTTGAAAATAGCTCTCATTGCAACTTCAGTTTTTCCAAACCCAACATCACCACAAATTAGCCTATCCATTGGTTGAGAACTTTCCATATCAGATTTTACATCAATAATAGCTTTCATCTGGTCTGGAGTTTCTGTATACTCAAAAGCTTCTTCCATCTCGACTTGCCAAGTGGTATCAGGCAAGAAACTTATTCCCTGTTGCATTTTACGTCTTGCGTACAGTCTTAATAAATCATACGCAACCTGTTCAACTTCCTTTTTAACTCTGGCTTTTGTATTTTCCCAATCTTTTCCACCCATTCTAGAAAGTTTTGGTTTTATTGCACCTGAACCTCTATAACGAACCAATAAATTTATTTGTTCCGCAGGGATGTGAAGCCTATCTTTAGACGCATACTCTATTGTCAAATAATCTTTTAACTGTCCATCTATTTCTTGCTGACTTAAACCTCTATAAACACCCACACCGTGAATACTATGAACAACATATTCACCTTCTTGAATATCATTTATATTTTCAATGTATTCAGGTTTTTCCTTGTAATAAGATTTTCGAGAAGACGTAACCTCTTTTGAACGCTTGTTAAACAACTCTCTATCTGTCAGTACAATTGTTTTAAAATCATCTAAAATTCCACCGTGAGAAGTTATACTTTCTGTAAAATCAATAATTTTATAAACTTCTCTCTCTTTTAAAATTTCTTTTACACGTTCTTTGTAATCAGTTGCAATAACAATATTGTTCGCAGAATTTTCTATAATAAAACTCGCAATTTCATCCAAATTAGCCTCGAAATTTTTCAACGGCATTGTGTTAAATTCAACAACTTCATCCAGTTCATCATCAAGAAAATTATTAAACCCAATTTTCACAAAACCTGCCAATTTCTGAACAATTTCTTCTATCGAAAAATGATTCTTCGACAACAATTCATAATGAAGATTTAATTTCAAATTTTCTTGAATTTGCTTGTTATAACTATCATCTAACAAATCAATTTTAGAAAATATTTCCGAAGCTTCATCATAAACAACCACATAATCTTTTAGATAATCCAAAACACACACTAAATCTGAATTAAAATAACTTTGATAAACATCAACTCCCTCAAAATATTTTTCTTCTTGCAGTTGTTCTGCCAATTCTGGAGAAAGCTGATTAAACTGGTCATAAACTTTTCCATTCTCCAAAATAAATTTGTGGACAGGAAGAATTTCAAACTCTTTGATTTTCTCAACAGACTTTTGGGTTTCATTATTGAAATATCTCAAATCAACGACTTCATCGCCCCAAAGCTCGATTCTTACAGGTCTTTTGTCTAAAGAATAAATATCAATAATATCGCCTCTAATGGAGAATTCCGCAATATCGCTAACCATAGTCGAGCGCTTATACCCAAGTTTGACTAAAGTTTCTCCAATATTTTTGATATCAATTTCATCACCAACCCTAATTGTCAGACAATTTTCATCAAAAAATTTCTCATTCGGGAATTTTTCTAACAAAACTTTTACTGGCGCTATTACCATTGATGGTTTTTCTTTTAAAATTCTTACCTGCTCTGCATACTCATAACCATTCGGAGCAATTGTTTCATACATTGATATATTCTGAAACGGCAAGATTTCTGCATCAACATCAAACGCTTTTTTCAAGTCACTTTGATATTTCAAAGCACTCTGTTCAGTTGAAGTCACAAACAAAACTTTTTTCTTTGAAATTTCGGCAATTTTTTTTAATAAAAACAATCTTAAAATAGTGATTAATCCAGTCACGGCAAAAGAGTATCCTGACTTTACAAGATACTGAAAATGTGAATAATTTTCATTTTCCAAATTATCTATTTCAATCACAACAAAATTCTAACACGAAAAAAGTCGGCTAGAAAACCGACTTTTTGCTTAATTTTCTTTATTTGGGCTTTCATATTCAATGCCCATTTCTTTTAGAGTTCTAATAAAATTTTCTGCACAAATTTTTTGCGCTTCTGGTGGAACTATACGCAAAATTTCAACCGTTCTTGATATAACAGGGTCTTTGTCATACCAACGACTATTTGCGTTTAACGGTTTCACTTTTTCAATAAATTTATCAATTGTCTCTTTTGAAACTTTTTCTTCTATTTTTGCAAGAAATATCTCTGCTTGAGCTCTTAATTCTGTTTGGTAATTTTTCAAAAGCTCAATTACTTCCAACAATAGCGGGTCATGATCATACCAGCGTTTATAAGTACGACTCATTGCGTATATCCTCCGTTAGGGTTTCAGGCAAAACTTCTTTTCTTCTTTCTATCTTGCCTCCTAACAATCTTATCTTACTTTCAAAATTTTCGTATCCTCTATCTATATGATGTAGTTTTTCAATCACAGAATTTCCTTCTGCCATCAAAGCCGCTACAACCAAAGAAGCACCTGCTCTCAAATCACTTGCTGCCAATGTTGCACCTGATAATTTTTTCACGCCTTTAATAATCGCATGATTTCTATCTTGGTGAATATCTGCACCCATTCTGCGAAGTTCAGGAACTTGCATAAAGCGATTTTCGTATAAGCTTTCAGTAATTATGCCCACACCATTCGCAGTAGACAACAACGTCATTGCCATTGACTGCAAATCAGTTGGAAATCCTGGATAAGGTTGAGTTATAAAGTTAATTGAATTTAAGCGATTTTTGCAACTTACTTCAAGCGAATTTGGCTCAATTAATTTAATATTTGCACCCATTTTCAACAACTTATCAGTAAAGAATGTCAAATGAGCAGGATAAACATCTTTTATAATAGCCTTACCCCTTGTTGCAATAATTGCTGTCATAAATGTTCCAGCTTCAATTCTATCTGGAATTGTAGTATATTCAATAGGATGCAAATCATCTTGTCTTACCCCGTTAATAACAATTTCAGAAGTACCTGCACCATTTACATCAGCACCCATTGTATTCAAGAAGTTTGCCAAATCAACGATTTCAGGCTCTTGAGCAGCGTTTTGAATTCTTGTAGAACCTTCTGCCAAAATTGCCGCAAGCATCAAGTTTTCAGTGGCACCAACTGATGGGATATCCAAGTAAATATCAGCGCCTTGCAAACGGTTTGCTTTTGCATGAACATAACCGTTTTCAATTTTTATTTTTGCACCTAAAGCTTCTAATCCTCTAATGTGAAAATCAACTCGTCTTTCTCCAATTGCACATCCACCAGGGAGCGCAACAATAGCTTCTTTACATCTTGAAACTAATGCACCTAAAACAATAAAAGATGCCCTCATTTTGCTAACCAATTCGTATTTAGCTGTTATGCTAGTCAAATCAGTTGCATCTATTGTCAAAGATTTTTCAGTTTTGTTGTAAGTAGTTTTTGCACCCAACTGCGCAATAACATTCAACATAATCTCAACGTCAGTCAAATCAGGCACATTGTAAATTTTAGTTTCGCCTTTAGCCAACAATGCCGCTGCCATAAGTTTCAAAACCGAATTTTTTGCCCCACCTATTGATACTTCACCTTTTAATGGCGTACCGCCCTTTATATAATACTTTTCAGTCAATTTTCCTCCGGAAAGAAAGTCTAATATAATAAAATTCTACTACATATATGATAATACAACAATATCTAGATAAGTAAATAAGTTAAATAATGTAAAGGTATCAAATGAATTATTAAAAAATAATAAATTTTCTACTGCCTTTTAAGTTGATAAATTATAATTAAGGTATACTATATTATAGAGGTAGGGAAAATGACAGAAAAAAACAATAATCCATTTAAGAACAACGCTGAAGATGAGATAAAAATAGAAGAATTAGAGACTGAAGAGACTTCATCAGAAGATATTTCAGAAAAAGTTACTGAAATAAACGATGAACTTCAAGCAAAATATGATGAATTAAACAATCAATATTTAAGACTTGCTGCAGATTTTGACAACTACAGAAAACGTCAAGCACAAGAAAGAGAAGCTCTATTAAGATATGGAACAGAAAACGCACTAACAAAACTTATTGAAGTTTTGGACAACTTTGAAAGAGGCGAAAAGGCTTTAGAAAACGTTGAAGACTGCCAAAAATGCAAAGAAAGCTTCAACATGGTGCACAAACAAGTTTTAGATGTTTTAACAAAATTAGGATTAGAAGCAATTGAAGCTCAAGGTCAGATTTTTGACCCTAATTTCCACGATGCAGTTATGCAAACTCCAACATCAGAACATCCTGAACACACAATTATTGCAGAATTGCAAAAAGGCTATAAAATGGGTGACAAAGTTTTAAGACCAACACTTGTAAACGTAGCAACAGAAGCATAATTTAACTATTCGTTATGCTGAAACAACTTCAGCATAACGTTTTATGATAAAAGACTAGGGAATTTAAATAAAAAATGGCAAACTATTACGAAATATTGGAAGTATCTCAAAACGCAACAAAAGACGAAATAAAATCAGCATTTAGAAAAAAAGCTAGAACACTTCACCCAGATGTAAACAAAGAACCTGACGCTGAAGAAAAATTCAAAGAATTAGGCAAAGCATACGAAACATTGATGGATGACAACAAACGTGCAACTTACGACCGCTATGGAGAAGATGGCCTTAAGAGTGCTGGTTTTGATACAAATGGACCATTCGCTGGTGGATTTGGCGATTTGAACGATATTTTCAACTCATTTTTTGGTGGATTTGGCGGATTTGGATTTGGCGGTGGAGTTGACCCTAATGCGCCACAACGTGGAGATGACTTGAGATATGATTTGGAAATCACATTCAAAGAAGCCGTTTTTGGAACTACAAAAGAAATTAAATTTGACCATTTAGAAATATGCCCTGAATGTAATGGTTCAGGAGCAGAAAAAGGGACTCAACCAATCACCTGTTCAACTTGTAATGGATCAGGTCAAGTAAAAACGATTACAAGAACACCACTAGGTGCAATTTCACAAATTTCAATATGCCCAGACTGTCGTGGTACAGGTAAAAAGGTAGGAACTCCTTGTACGGCATGCAAAGGATACGGCAAAATCGAAAAAAACAAAAAACTTGAAATTAGAATTCCTGCAGGCGTAGACAATCTTTCTAAAATAAGAGTTTCAGGAGAGGGTGATGCTGGCACAAACGGAGGACCAGCAGGGGATTTATTTGTAGTATTGAGAGTAAAATCTTCTAACTACTACAAACGAGATGGCGTTGATGTATTTACATGTTTAGATATAGACCCATCACAAGCTGTTTTGGGTGACGAATTAGAAGTAGGCACACTTGATGGTGCGAAAACAGTTAAAATTCACCCAGGAATACAAAGCGGAAACACAATAAAAATAAAAGGCGCTGGCGTTCCAGTACTATCACGTCCATCACAACGTGGAGATCACATAATCATAGTTAACGTGCAGATTCCAGAACAACCAACCGCAGAAGAAAAAGAATTATACAAAAAAATATACGAACTAAAACGCGGAAAAAAACCACAAGAAGAGAAATCACTTTTGAATAAAGTTAAAGGAGCTTTTCGATAATGCAAAAAATGATAATTGTATTAGCTTTAGTTTTGGCAACTGCTAACTGTTCTTTTGCAGTTCAGCTTCCAAACGAAGTGAAAACCATTGTCCAAAACACTTTTTCAGAAACTAATTTTCGTTTCGATGGGGTAGTAATTCTTCCAGACAACACTATTTACTTACCAATAATTCCTGCAAGAATTCTAAAACCTGAAGAAATAACAATTGCAGAAACAATTCCGGCAGGTAAAACACTTCAAGACAAACCTGACGTAATTATTTTCAATAACGACTACACTTTGCTAAAAGTGATTGAAAATGAAGATGGCGAAAGGACTATTGCAAAACTGGATAATCCTCCACATCAAATCAAAGCAGGATTACTTCCACAAGACATGCTAGTTCCAAAAGGTCTTATTGTTCCTGAAAATATGAAAAGCATTATCGGGAATTTAGAAATCACAACTCAAAAAGAACCTACTTTAAAAATTATTCCAACTCAAAAAGGTCAAAATAATGTTGTGAATTCTCTTTCATTAATTCCACAATTACAGAACAAAACAATTTACGCAACAACAACTTTGTCAAAACATATTCAAGTTGTAAACCCATCCAAACAAACTCCTGAATATGCCCTTGCACAAGATAACGTTGCTATATCAGTTAAAGGTTATAACGGCGAATTCTTGCTAATATCATCATTTAATAAACATTCCGTTGACGTTGTATCATTGGCAGATGAACAAATAATAAAACAAATCAAATTACCAACACAACCTGACGAGATATTAATAGATACTCCAAGAAAAATTGCATACATCGCAAGCCCAAAAGACGCAAGCATATACATAGTCAATTTAGACTCAATGACATTGAAAAAACAATTAAGACTAAACGGTATGTGCGAAAAATTAACTCTCACAGAAGACGGTACAAAACTATTTTACGTAGACAAACAAACTAACGAAATTTGGGTAGTTGAACTTGATAATGAGTACTTGTTGAGAGAATTGGGAAGATTTCCAAACACTTCAAAAATCGCTTATGCAAACGGCAAAGTTTACATAACAAGCCGCACAAAAAACCGCCTAGCGATAATAGATTACAAAACAGTAGGTCTAATTGGCGAAACAAACATTTCAGAAAAACCAGTTGATATGTTAGTATTCAACGATAATCTTTTTATATTAGGTGCAATTAGCAACGAAATCAGTATTATAAATACAAAAACAGATCAATTAACAGATATCATCAAGCTTGGTGATGACGGTTTTTCAACAAAAATTTTCAGACTTGATGACACAAATTTAGCGATAATTACAGACACAAAAGCTAAAAAATATTCTATTTTTGATTTAGAAAACAAAAAAATTATAACAGAGAATTCGGTAGATATACCAATCAACTCTATCGTAGTTGTAGACAACGTTAAGAAGATAAACAAATGATAAGAAACTTTGATAAAACAACTCAAGAAACATTATTAGAACTTGAGAAAACACAAAAACAATTTTGGAACGTAGCGAGAGTTACGGGAGAATTTTTAAACCTATTAATCCGTACAGCAAAATCAAAAAGCGTTCTTGAACTAGGGACTTCAAACGGATATTCTGGAATCTGGATAGGCAAAGCACTAAAAGAAACAGGCGGGAAACTTACAACCATTGAATTTTACGAAAAGCGTATCATTCCAGCTCGTGAAAACTTTGAAAAATGTGGCGTCTTGGATGTAATCACAACGCTAGAAGGGTCTGCAATAAAAATTCTTGAATACATGCCAGAAGACACAAAATTTGATTTCGTATTTATTGACGCAAACAAAAGCGAAACCTTGAGATATTTTGAACTAATCCACCCTCACCTTGAAGCTGGTGGGATTCTAGCAGTAGATAACGTGCTTTCTCACGAAGAAAAAGTTAGACCATTTATTGAAGCAATCGGAGAACACCCTGATTACGAAAACGTAGTCCTAACACTCCCTGCAGGTCTTTCTTTAGCTAGAAAATTGCGCTAGTGGTAAATATTTTATAAATAGGTTTATACTTCTACCCCCGAAAAGTTATTTAGAAATGATTAAACAATTTTTCTTCAACATCTTGTTTTGAAAGTTGGATTTTTTTATCCTGCTTTAGAATTGTAACTCCACTTCCAGATTTAACTTCCCCGATTATGATAAAATCTTTTGCGACTTCTTCATCAACAGTTGCTACTAGCTGATAATCTTCACCACCCAATAATACCAAATCTTCAAGATCATCAAAACTTTCCAATTCCTTATTATAAGGTATTTTTGAAAAATCAACTTCCAAATTCACACAACTAGACTCTGCAATCTGCGACAAAGCATCCGCCAACCCATCAGAAGTATCCATCATTGCATAATCATTTTTTTGTCTTGTTGAAACAATTAATGAAAAATCTCTTTGTGCAACAGGCATTAAATGAGAATTAATTAACCCACTAGGCTCATTTTTCCCACCCAGTAATAGTTTTAAGCCAGCACCACTTGCGCCATGCCCGCCTGAAACAATAATTTTTTGTCCGATATTTGCATTCTTTCGAGAAGAAATTTTTCGCCCTTCAGTCTTTCCAATAGCAGTAACTGAAATGAAAATTTTATCACTTCCTGTAATATCACCGCCCACAACTTGAACTTCACCACAAGCATCTTTCAAACCTTGATAAAATTCTTCGACAAAATCTTCACCTATGTTTTTTGGCAATGACAAAGCAACTGTCAAATATTTAGGTTCAGCTCCGCTTGCGCAAACGTCAGAAATATTTACCATAGCAGACTTCCAACCCAACTTATACGGAGTTGTAAAATCGAGAGAAAAATGCACACCCTCAACTAAACTGTCTTGAGTTACTACAATTCCTAAATCCCGTAAACAAGCACAATCATCTCCGATATAATCAGAGTTTAATGTATTTTTTATTATATTAATAAATTCTTTTTCTTTCATTTTACTATTTTATATCGTGCTCAATAAGCGTAACAAACTCTTGCACAAGTGCCTCACTCCACTTTTTGCCTGTTTCTTTTTTAATTTCAATCAAAGCTTCTAACGGAGAAAGTTTTGCTCTGTATGGTCGATGTTCTGTTAACGCAAAATAAGCATCCACAATCAAGATAATTTGTGATGTAATAGGAATTTCATCCTTTGCCAAATTCATTGGATAACCTGAACCATCCCAATTTTCATGGTGATGTTCAACTATTGGAATAATATCTTGAACATAAGAAATAGGTTTTAAAATATCTCTTGCCGCAATCAAAGGATGCTCTTTGATAAAACTTCTTTCTTCATCAGTTAGAGGGGTAGCTTTCTGCAAAATTTCTTTCGGCAACATTAAATTCCCGATATCATACAAAAGAATCGCAATTCTTAACTTGTCAATCTCATCTTTTGGCAAATCAAAGCGTTTTGCTAGTGAAGAAGCCAACAAAACTTTTGACTTAACTGCACCTTGCTCATGAAGTGGATTATAGGTTTTAGTAAGCATATCCGCAACTGAATACAAAACCTCTTTTGGCATTTCAGATTGTTCTTTTATAGAAACCAACTTATCTTTCAAATCATCCAACAACGTGTTTTCAATAGGCACATTGTGTTTTGTTAAAATATCAAGGAAAGTATTTACTGCAACTTCTTGCCAACTTGTTTCAGCTATCGGTTTTGCTATAGTAACTTGGTTTCTACCATTTCGTTTTGACTGATACATAGCCTGATCAGTCAATTCCAAAAGCTCATCCAAGCTGTCTGAATGTTCCAAAAACGTAGCAACGCCAATACTTGCAGTGATATTTCCAATCACATCCAATTCTCTAACTTCAATCGCCTTACGAATTCTCTCTGCCGCAGTCATTGCACCCGCAGAATCAATCCCCGGCAATAAAATATTGAACTCTTCTCCACCCATACGAGCAGGAATATCAATTGAACGAGCATTGCTTTTCAAAACTTCTGCAACTGTTTTAATCGCCAAATCCCCATACGCATGTCCGTGTTCATCGTTAATTTTTTTCAAAAAGTCCAAGTCTATCCCAATAACACTAAACGGCTGATTTTGTCGAATAGAACGAGTGACTTCTTTTGCAATATATTCTTCAAAATATCTTCGGTTATAAAGTCCAGTCAAACCATCTGTAATCGCCTGATCACGGACTTCTTGAAACAAGGCAGCTATTGTGATCGCCATTTCTATTTGCTGTGCAAATATAGTTAAAAAGTCCAATTCGCTATCTGCAAGTTCTTCTCTTGATGAAAATACGCAAAACAATCCAAACGCTTTATTTCTAGAATACAAAGGAATCATAATAATTGCCTTGCTTCGCATACCGCTCATTACTTTTGTAAAATTTTCTTCGTTCAAATCAGGAATTATATTCCGCAAAGCTTCCGAAATATCTTTAACCTGAATAATACGGCGTTCATTTAAGGCTTTAGCGTACGCACTATCTTCAAGGTATTTTAGTCTTCGCATTTGCATAGGGATATGAATAATGTTGTTTACCCTTTTAATCACAGAATTGTCAGCTTCTGCAATCACAGACATAAACTTCCCTTTTTCATCTTCCTGAACTCTTAAAATAGTGCTATGAAGATAACCTAATTCGCCCTGCAAACTATTTACTATAGTTTCCAAAACACTCTCTAAAGGACGAGCAGAATTCATCATTTCCCAAATGTGCTGTAGGGTAAGCATCCTTTTGTTTGCAATATTCAGCTCATTTGTTCTTTCAGCAATTTCCTTTTCCAGTTCAAGGTTTCGTTCATAGATTTCAAGATAATCTTTTTTGTTTCCATAAACACTATTCTCGATATCTGAAATTGTTTTTCCGTATTCTCTTAATTTGTCGAAAAAATTCATTTGCCTTGACCTGTTTTGTAAAATATACTTGCATTATAAACTATTATTTGGCTCTTGTGGGATTTTTGGATATTTTTTTTACAATAATTATTATTTTCTTTCTTCCAAAAATGCTGCCCCAATTACACCTGAAAAATCACCTAATTTAGCTTTTGAAAACTCAATTTTTTGCGCTGGCACAGGCAATGATTTAGCTCGAGCTTTCTTGATAGTTCGCTCATAAAAGTAATCAACAGCCTCGACCAATCCACCACCCAACACAACTAATTTAGGGTTAATAAAATTGATTATACTCGCAATCCCACCTGAAAGATACTCACTAGCCTCATCAACACAAGACTTCACTAGCTCATCTTCTCTTTCAATAGATTTTCTAATCATGCCTGACGTGATAGATTTTCCACTTTCCAAATACTCTAAAATAACCGAAGTTCTGCCTTTTCTCAAAGCACCTTCAATTCTTTTTTCAATTGCAGAACGAGAAGCATAAGCTTCCAAGCACCCGTGAGCTCCGCAAGCACAAGGTCTACCATTCAAATCAACAATTATATGACCAATTTCACCAGCAGTTCCAGTTGCACCACGAACGATTTGTCCATTTTTCACTATCGCAGAACCTACACCAGTGCCAACAAACACACAAACAAAATCGTCACACCCTTGCCCTGCTCCAAATTTCATCTCACCCATTGCCGCAATTTCAACATCATTACCTAAATAAACAGGGATTTGGAAATATTCAAAAATTAAATCTTTTATTGGCAAATCATAACAATCTAGATTGGGCGCACCAATTAAGATGCCATTATCTCTGTCGACTTGACCTGCTGCTCCAATACCAATAGAGGAAATTTCAGATTTTTCAACGGAAGTTTCTTCCATTAATTCTTCAATTCCCTCAATCATTTTTCTTATTATATTTTTTGGACCTTTGTCCTTTTTAGTTTTCTTTTTAACAGAAGCAAGAACTTCGCCAGTTTCTTTGTTAACCAACGCAATCAAAATCTTTGTTCCGCCTAAATCAATTCCAATAGCATATCTCTTCATAGTAATAGGATTATATACGAAAATTACGGTTTTTGCAAATAGTTGCAAACTATGATAATAACTTGCAATCAAGACTAAATTCTGCTAAAATTTCATTAAGAGAGAAGTTTGAATTATAGGGGATATTAGGTATGTTTAATCGTTTAAAAATATATTTACTTACACTTTTAATAACATTTGCAACAACAGCACCTGTTTTTGCAGCACAACAGCCTTGGGTAAACGATTTAAGAAAAATGTTTTTAAATAATGCCACATCGATTTATGAATTAAACATTAGAACCTTCAATGCAAATGACGTCAACGGTAACGGGATTATCGAATTTGATCAAGGAGAAGAAAGCGGGACTTTTTTAAACGCAATCAAAAGACTTGACGAACTACAAGCTTCAAGCATCAACACAATTCACGTTCAACCAATTACTCCAGTAGGTAAAACAAAAGCTTTAGGAACAGCAGGTTCAATCTATGCAGCTTCAAGCTTTAACACACTTAACCCACAGTTAAAAGATAAAAAATCAACATTATCACTTGAGGCTCAAGCCCAAAAATTCATCAACGAAGCGCACAAAAGAAACATCCGTGTAATAATTGATTTGCCTGCATGTGGCGCTTATGATTTATATTTACAAAGACCAAACTTATTTATTAAAGACAAAAACGGTCAACCTATAACTCCTGCAGATTGGACAGACGTAAGGCTTTTAAACGGCGGAACTGAAGATAATGTAAACCAAGAAGTTTATAACCTATACAAAGAATTTGTAGACATGGTTATCAACCTAGGAGCGGACGGAATTCGTGCAGACGTAGCTTCACTAAAACCTGCTAAATTTTGGAAAGAAATAATCTCATATTCAAGAAAAAAAGATTACCAATTTATGTGGTTAGCAGAAAGCTCTGACAGTTGGACAAAACCGTTATCAAATTACAGCGTTTACACTCCATACAATAAACTTCTAGAAGCTGGTTTTGACGGATATTATGGTAGCTGGTTCAACTTGAAAGATTGGAAAACTGCGAACGATTTATATAACCATGTAAAATTTAACCAAGCATTGGCAACAAAATATCCAGAGAAAAAAGCTGTTATTGGAAGTTTTACAACTCACGACGAAATGAGTCCTGTTCTCATCAATGGAAATTCTTACAGCGAAATGATTTTCTGGTTAAATGCAACACTTCCATTAAATTCATATTTTGTTGATGGCATTCAAACTGGCGACAATTATATTTATTTCTGGGCAAATAAAAAAGCGCCAAAAACATATACTGACGATGAATACTATTTTGTTCATCGTGGGAAAATTGATATTTTCAACTTTTCAAAAAAACCAGGTGCCGCAAACTCTGATTTAAACACTGATTTTCAGATAGCAAACCAATTCAAAAAAATTATGAGATCGGTTATTACAAACGGAACTTTCACACCACTAAAAACAACAAACCCTGAAGTATTTGCATACGCAATGAGCCACGATCACAAAACAATCCTTGTTTTCGGAAACTTGAATTTTTCAAACTCAAATAGTGCCAGCGTAAAAATTCCAAGATATACAGGAAAAGAAATGACAATACCTATCAAAATCAAAAACATTCCTGTATTTAACGACAATAAATTCAGTCTAAAATTTGATGCAGGCGAAATCCAAGTGCTTATGGTAGAGGATTTTACACCAATTAAATAGAGGAAATTTTAATGAAAACCTTATGTTATAATACGAATATGAAAAAGATTTTTATATCATTAATTTTGCCATTAACAATACTTTGTACTCAACCCGCATTTGCATCGAATGAGTTGATAGAAGATTACCTTGATATTGCAACGAGTTATGCTGTTTCTGGCAACTATAGTTTTGCGATAGATTATTTGGACAGAATTCTTGCAATTAATCCACAAAACAGACAAGTTCTCGGACTAAAAAGCACCTTAAGACAAATGCAATCAGGTTCAATTGTTTCGCCGATGGTAACTTCTAACCAAAAACTATTCCAAGCACAAAACGCTAAAAAAACAGGCAATAAATTATCTCAACAACAATTCCTAACTTCTGCAGCAGTTGAAGGCGGATACTGGGCAAATATGTTTGCTGGTGATTTCTTTAGAGAAGAAAAACAATACCAAAAAGCACTTTCTTATTACCAAAATGCACTAGGTTCAGGTATAAATTCATCTTCACCACTTTTGTATATGGGAATTTGCTATTTTGAAATGAAAGATTTCAATAGTGCATATCCATTACTTACAAAATTCATTGCATACAATCAGCAAGAAAGTTATGCCTACGCAATGCGCGCAAGAGTGCTAACAGAACTCAAAAGATACAATGAAGCCGAAACTGATATCGTAACAGCCATTGCTTTAGAAGACACTATTGAATACAGATATTTGGAAGGTCTTATCTTATTCAAACGTGGCAATTACAAAAAAGCACAAGCTTCATTGGGAAAAATTGCTAACGAAATACAGACATCTGACGTGTATAAATTTTTAGGAATGAGTTACTATGCAACAGGAGATTTGAACAACGCTCTTATCAATCTGGATAAAGCACTCCTACTGGCAAACAACGATATTGAATTAAGAAATCAATACAATCAAATCAAAGTAAAATTAACCAATCAGGTTCAACCGTAATGCGAAAAAAACAAAAAAGAAGAGAAACTTTTATAGCAAAAATTGCAAACACTTTTTTTACATTAGTGCTTGCAAGTGTTATGGTTGTTGGACTTCAATGTTATAGTGCAGTTTCATCTTTAAAATTTGCACAAATTAGCGATGCACATTTTTACACAGGAGAAGATAATACAACATTCAAACTCCGTGCAGAATCTGGAAACCTTTTGGATGATGCCATTAACCAAATTAATGAAACACCAAATATTAATTTTGTAATGTTCACAGGCGACCAGATAGACAAATCTTTTGAAAAAGAATTGAGTGCTTTTTTACCACACGCTCAAAAACTTAATTACCCTTGGTACATAACATTTGGAAATCACGACACATGTATTGGCGGTTTTTTAACACCACAAGTGTATTTAGATATGGTTGAAAAAGCAAATCCTCAATTCAATTTCAAAAAACCTTACTATTCATTCTCGCCACAAAAAGGTTATAAAGTAATAGTATTAGACACAATAATCCGTGACCGTTTGACAAGCAACGGAATAATTGGAGATGAACAATTAAAATGGCTAGACAACGAATTAAAATCAGCAAACAATGATACCGTTTTAATATTCACACACGTACCAATCGTTGAACCGTTTGAAAGCGCTAACCATAGGCTTTTAAACGCAGATAAAGTTAAACAAATTATTGAAAAATATGATAATCCTATCGGAGTTTTTCAAGGACATTATCACGCATCGAGGATAAAACAAATTAACAATGTTTTGTATGTTAGTTCGCCATCACTAGTTTCTTATCCGAACGCCTTTAGGATTATAACCGTTACTAATCACAGAAATAAAGTAGTTTTTAATATAGAAACAAAAGAAACAAATATGAAAAATCTTCAAAAGCTAGCTAAAATAATGGTATTTACATCATCTCTATATTCAGGAGAAGAAAAAGACCAATACGGAACATTTGAAATAAAAAAATAATGTCGGAGGAATTATGAACGAATTCAAAATAAAATTTAGAGGCGTTAGAGGAAGTTATCCGGTATCAAAAAAAGATTTTTTAGAATACGGAGGCAACACTTCTTGCGTTGAAGTGAATGTTGGTGGACATTTAATTATTCTTGATGCTGGAACAGGCTTGATTGAATGCGGAAACGAACTTATGGAAAAATACATAACTTCAGGAGTTTCACCACAAGATAGAAAGTCAATCAAAGCAACCGTTCTAATATCGCACATTCACCAAGACCACATTCAAGGTTTTACATTCTTCCGCCCATTACATATTCCATCAACAACTGTTAACGTATTTGGAAACGCAAATTACGATGAATCATTGTCAGATGAATTGGCTAATCTTTTATTCGGCAAATCATTCCCACTTGATTTGGGCGATATTGCAGGAAACTTAAACATAACTGACGTAAACGAAACTGAAGCGATTTTATTAAAGAAAAATGCTGACCCAATCGTAAAAAGAATTGAAACTCCTGATGATGAAAAAATCGGGAAAGATGACGTATTGATAACATTCTATCGTTCTTACGCACACCCACAAGAAGGCGTTCTTATTTACAAAATAAAATATAGAGATAAAGTTTTGGTTTATGCAACAGACAAAGAAAGCTACCAAGGCGGAGATGCAAAACTAACAAACTTTGCAAGAAATTGTGATATCCTAATCCACGATGCCCAATATACAACAGAAGATTATTTAAACAAATTTGTACCAAAACAAGGTTATGGACACTCAACCTTTGATATGGCAGTAGATTGCGCAAAACAAGCAGGAGCAAAACAACTTGTATTTTACCATTTTGACCCTTGCTATGATGACAAAAAATTAAATTTCATTAAAAAACATTATGAAAGCGACAACAGTATTCAATTAGCATACGAAGGTTTAGAAATTGACCTTCTAAAATAATGAAAGGTATTATGAAAAAGACAACTATAATATTTGCACTAATATTATTTTCTTTTTTAACATCAGGTTATAAAAGACCTGACTTTTATACTATTGATTCTGTGAAAAATGCACGTATTCACAATAACAAAGGCATTATGTATTTGGAAGAAAGATTGTATTATCCTGCAATCCAAGAATTCAAAATTGCAATAAGCCTTAATCCTAACACTCAAGCCTCTGCCGTATATTATAACAACTTGGGCGAAACCTATATGAAAATAGGCAAACCCGACTTGGCACTTGATTGTTTTGAACGCGCATTAGTTCAATACAGCTTGAATTTAAAGTATTACCAAAACCTTGCAGACTGTTATATTGCACTAAATATGACTGAACAAAAATTCAAAGAAACAGCAGAAAAAACTAACCCGTTGAATATGGTTATGCGAGGGATTCTATACGAAAAAACAGGCGACTACAAAAACGCAATCACAATATTAGACGAATTTGCATATACCGAACCTGATTTGCTGATTACTCCTGCAGTTAGACTCCATATAAAAAAAATGGTAAAAGAACATTTATAAACTAATGGATTTGGAAAACGCATTTTGTGCAATGAGCTTTTGGATGCAAAACAAGGTTGTCTTCTAAATCGTACATTCTTTCGATTTTAGTCGTCAAATTAGCACCACATTTTGGGCATTTCAAACCGCCAGCACCATTCAAAATAAGTTCTTTTAGGCTCTCTATTATCTCCAAAGAAACAAAATCTGTTGTGAAATCTTTTTCATATTTTTTTATTTCTTCAGGCAAGCATTTCAAACCCTTTGCCAAGTTCTGCCTTACTGTAACAGGCAAAAACAACTCTTTACCGCTTTCAATTTCTTCAATAATTTCAGCGTCAACATTACTTCTTTTGGCTAGTCCAGTAACAGACAAGCCAACTTGTTCTCTTCTTTCTTGTACAAATCTTGCTAAAGTTTTCATAAGAAAATTATACAATAAAAAAACTCCCATAATCAAGATTACAGGAGTTTTTTAAATTTCTTATCGACTAACTAGTCTGGGTCGCCTTTTACTACGTTCCAGTTAATCAATTCCCATTCGCTATCGTATGGGTTAACAGTAGTAACAGCATTCGGAGTCATACCTTGTTTTAGTTTAAATCCGTTTGTCAATTTAACTATGCCATTTTCTAGAGTTGCAAAGAATGAAGATGTTTCATTCCAAGCACTTGGAGTAGAAAGTTTACCTTTTTCAAATACAGTCCAGTTTGGTCTACCATTGTTATTTGAAACATTTACATCTGATTTTGGTGTCATAATTTTCATACCTAGACTTTCACCATCATCTGACAAGTATACTAAATGTTTTTCAAATTTTTCGTTTTTGCCTAAAGTTACACCTTCAGCTTCATGATCCCAACCAGTTTTGATTACGTTGTATACAAGAACTTTACCATCACGAGAAGAAGCCATACCATTTAAGTTTCTACTTACAAGAACACTATTTTTTCTATCATAGTATGACAATGACAAGAAGAATTTGCCTTGACCAGTAGTTTCAATACCTAATTGTTCGTAAATTTCTTGTTGTTTTGGAGGAACTGGTGATTTCCAATCTTCTTTTACATAAATTGTTTCACCAGGTAGTGTTACTGTATCTCGTTTAAGGATAGTATCACCAGGTTGAACAATAGTATCTGTTTTGAAAATAGTATCATATTTTGTAATATATTCTGGAACTTTGATAGTATCATATTTAGTTTGCCAAACTGTATCAGTTTTGAATTCTGGAACTCTGATAGTATCATATTTAGTTTCCCAAATTGTATCGTTTTTCTCGACAATATAAGGAATCGAATCTTTTATAATAATAGTGTCATTTTTACCTGGCACTTCCTTTTCTACATAAATGATTTGTGGAGGAACTTGAGTTGGCGTCAATTCTTTTTTCACAAATGTATCTACAGGAACATCAAAATGATGCTCGTGAGTAATTGCTTCTTGTCTACAAGATGGTGTCATCATTGACAAACCAGTTGCCATTAAGGTTGCCATTGCTGCGTTACGCAAGCTATTGCTTGGTTTTTTGTCTTTACCTGAAAAGTTTACTGGGGTAGTATTGTAATTGTTAATTGCATTAATTCGCATATTTCGCCTCCGATTTGTAAATCTGTGATAATATTAAAGCTCGTGATAAATTTTTTTGCTAACATGAAAAAAAATTCTTAATATATCTTATCAATTCAAAAAGTCCGCTATATTAGCGGACTTTTTATTTTTTAAATAAACTTTATTGTTGAGCTAACTTTTCTCTAACCAAAGTTTCCACTTGAGCAAGTATATCAGGATTTTCAGTCAAAAAGTCCCTTGCCTTATCTCTACCTTGTCCCAACTTTTCTTCATTAAAGCTGAACCAAGAACCTGCTTTTTTAACGATATCAAGGTTAACTGCAACGTCTAATATATTACCAACTCTACAAATACCTTTACCAAAAATAATATCGAATTCAGCAGTTCTGAAAGGTGGAGCTACTTTGTTTTTCAAAACTCTAACTCTTACATGGTTACCGACATCACCGTCTTCACCTTTAACGCCTTCTGTACGTTTAATTTCCATACGAACTGAAGCGTAGTATTTAAGAGCATTACCACCAGTAGTAGTTTCAGGGTTACCGTACATAACACCTATTTTCATACGTAACTGGTTAATAAATATAACAGTAGTATTTGTTTTACCAATTACACCTGTCAATTTCCTTAAAGCTTTACTCATCAATCTTGCTTGAAGCCCCATTTGTTGATCTTCCATAGAGCCTTCGATTTCAGCTTTAGGAACAAGCGCGGCAACAGAGTCTACAACTACTACATCAACAGCACCTGAACGAACCAATTCTTCTGTAATATCCAAGGCTTGTTCGCCAGTATCAGGTTGAGAAATTAACAAATCATCTACTTTAACACCTAAATTTCTTGCGTATTCAGGGTCAAGTGCATGCTCTGCATCAACGAAAGCTGCTATACCGCCACGTTTTTGGCATTCAGCAACAATATGTTGAGCCAAAGTTGTTTTACCTGAACTTTCAGGTCCATAAATTTCAATAATACGACCACGTGGCACACCACCAATACCTAATGCAACGTCTAACGCCAAAGATCCAGTTGGTATAGCTTCTACGTTTAGGGAAGCCTTATCCCCAAGTTTCATAATTGAACCTTTACCAAAATCTTTTTCAATCTTGTCAATTGCAAGTTTTAACGCTTTCAAACGCTCATCAGAAGCATTTGATGTTTCCAATTCTTTATCTTTCACTGCCATTTTCTTATCCCTTGATTGTTAGCTTGAGAATAAACTATTCCCAAACATTTCTTTGTTTTTTCTTATATAGACCAAGACCAACATGCTTGTAGCTGTTCAAATCATTTTTCAATTGATAAATTTCTTTATTCAAATCAATGATTTTTTGTCTCAAAGTTTCGTTATCAGTTTTGCAACGAATTAATTCAACAACAACTTCATCCATGCCTTCAAGTTTTTCGTCAATAACTTTAGCAATTCTGTCGCTTAACTTTGTTTCCATATCTTTCAATGAAAGCATGATATTTTTCATCATAGCTGAAGACTGACCTTGAACAACAGGCGCTGTAACAGCAGTTGATGAAACATTAGGTGCAACAGAAACTGCAACTGGAGAATTCAAGCTCTTTTTAGCCTGCAATTTTCTCAAATGACGAACCTCATCGTAAGAAAAATAAGTTTGTCCTTTATTATTCTTTCTTGGCATGATAGAAGCTCTTTTACATAGTGCTACAATCTCTTTATTGTCAGCATTTAGGATAGCTCTTACTTGCTGTGGTGATAATGTTTTTTCTCTAACATCTTCTTTTAGCATATTATTTTAATCCCTCAAATTTCCCACTTACATTGTATTTTATCCATGACAAAAAAACAAATATTTTTTTCATGTTGTAACATCACTTAATAATATTTTTTATTAACCTGTTGCCAAACTGCATACTTTACTTGTATAATATATAATATAAAATGAGGGCTTAATATGAAAAAGAAATTATTAACTTTGGCAGTGTGTTTATGTTCAGCGCTTTCTGCAAACGCTGCAACTTGGGTAGCTATTGATAGCGGAAACGATGATATTCAAACTTTTATCGATAATGACTCTATCAAATATATTGCAGAAGATGTATGCACATACGCAGTCCTTTACAAAAAAGGAAATGATTTGCCAAAAATAGTTTACATAAAATCTGACTATAAAACAGACAAAACAGGTATTATTAGAGCTGAAGAATTCAACGAAGAAAAATACAACCCAAGTTACTACAGCAAACACGCTAAAGCTTTTATGAAAGATATTATGGACAATGCAATATTCACATCTGCTCACGAATATGCATTCCAATCACACTACAAAGTAACAACTCAAACAGAAGAACAACCTGTAAAAGTTGAAGAACAAAAAAAAGCCAAAGCTGAACAACCTAAAGTAGAAAAGATTAAAGAAGAAAAAATCAAAGAACAACCAAAAGAAGAAACCAAAGTTGTTCCTGTAGCAAACAAAGTTGAGCAAAACAACCCTCAAGCAGTTGCTGAGGAATTATTCAACACTTACGTAGAGCAAATTAAGGCTGACATTTTTGAAAACTGGAAAACATCAAAAGAAACAGCTAACACAATAATTAATCTTATTATCAGCGTAAACTCAGACGGCAGCTACAACGGATACAAAATACTTGACTCATCTTCACAATGCGAAAAAGCACGTCGTGCAGCAGTTGCAGCAGTGAATTTGACCGCTCCATTTGCGCAATTCCCGCAACATGAGAGCTTTGTAAATCAAACTGTAATTATTCCAATTACATTTGAACAAAAAAGATTCAAAAGATACGTAAAATAATTTTGCTTTGAGAAATCACCGTATCTGCGGTGGTTTCTCTTTTAAAAGTTTATCCTTGAGGAGAAAATCTTATGTTTAAGAAAATCGCAATTTTCTGCGCTATTCTAGCCATATTTAGCCCCAAAGCCCAAGCCGTTGACTGGGTTAGATTAAATTTGACAAATACTGACAAATACATCTACCTAGACCACGACTCAATTTACAAAAATAATAACAATATTTTCTATGTAGTTAGATATAGCAACAAAATTGCAGAAGAGCGAATTGCTTACGTAAAATACAATGTCGCTAACAATAAAATTGGGATTATGAAAATTAAGGATTTTGACCCAGAACAATATGCAACGCCAACAACTTGGGCGGAAGCTTATGCATTTATGAGCAAAGTTAACGACAACTCTTTTTTCAAGAACATCAATAACTACGTAAAAGACGATAAAATGGTTAAACAACTAGTGACCACAAGGGAAATTCGTACTAAAAACGCAACTACAAACAACGCAGATTTAATCAACAAATATTTTTACAAACACCCTGCGATGAAAGAATACGTGATTAAAGTACAAAAAGATATCCGCGAAAACTGGGTATTACCAGTTACAAACCACGGTGGAGTTGCTAAAGTTTTATTCAAAATAGACAGAGATGGCAACTTGGTTTCGTGTGAAATCAAAGAAAGTTCAGGGAATAGTACTAACGATGAAAGAGCGTTGAAAGCAGTAAAAAACACTGAACCTTTCGACAAATTCCCATCATCAGTAGACAAAGACCTAAAAGACGTTTCTATCATAATGAGTTTTGATTATTACGTACTTGATGTAAATAAAAAATAAGGATTTTATGATAAAAAATATATTTTTAATACTCGCATTACTAATAGGAATTAACATCCCTGTATACTCTTTCGATTTGGTAAATCCAAACTCCGATTTTATTCATTTACCAAACACTTCTTCTGAAGTTCAAGAATATACGGTGAAAGTTGCACAAAAAATTATCAACAACTTCGAAATGCCTAACAGTGATGAAAACCTTACAACAGTAATTTCTTTTAAAATAGATACTAAAGGGAATCTTACCAAATACGAGATTATTCAGTCTTCAAATAATGAGGATTATGATAACAGAGTTATTTCTGCAATAAAAAAATCCTCTCCATACCCAACTCCACCATTGGTTAAAAACGCAGTGGAATTCGAGGTTTTACTAAATATGGATCTATCAATAATCAAATTAATAAAAATGCTATCAGGAGAACTTGATTTCGCACCAGCCCTACCGGCACCGCTAGCACAGCCAGAAAATTTACCGCAAAAACCTACTGGTATGAAATTTGTAAATCCTGAAGATTTGAAAGAATTAAATTAACACACAAAAAGAGCCTTTTAAAAAAAGGCTCTTTTTATAATCCTTTGTGAATAACCCACAAATTAAACAGCTTTTTGAACTTTGCCAGCTTTTAAGCAAGATGTACAAACGCTAATTCTTTTTGTTTGACCGTTTACACAAACTTTTACTGATTGTAAGTTTGGAGATTGACGGTGAACAATTTGTTTATGCGAGAAAGTTAATTTCGCTGCTTTAATTGGTGTTTTACCACATACTTCACATTTTTTAGACATAATAAATTTCCTTTTCTAGCTAGTTGTGTACTCTAATAATATATTAAAAATCAAATAAATCAAGTAGCATGTTAAAAATAATTAAGTAGCAAAGGAATATATAAAAAGCCAAATATTCATGCTAGAATAAAACAAAAGGGTTTAGGGATAAAAATGAAAACAGTTGCAATCATTACAGCCGGCGGAACATCCTCAAGATTTGGGAATTCCAACAAGCTATTAGAAAAAATCCACGGGAAAGAAGTTATCAAATACACAATAGATGCATTTGAAGCATCAAACATTGATGAAATCATTGTTTGTTCTCATATTTCTATTTTGGAAACATTAAAAGAACTCTTTAAAGATTACAAAAAAGTTAGGATTACACAAGGTGGAAGTTCTCGTCAACAGTCAGTTTACAATGGGCTTTTGAATTGCGAATGCGATTACGTAGTCATCCATGACGGTGCTCGTCCAATGATTACTACAGAAATGATTAATGTATGTATTGAAATGGTAAAAGATATGAACGCCCTAACCGTTGCAACAAAAACCATCGACACAATCAAAGAGGTTGAACACGGAAAAATTATCCGCACAATCGATCGTGCAAAACTATACAATACCCAAACTCCACAAGCTTTTGAATACAATTTGATCAAAAAAGCTCACGAAAAATTGAAAGATAAAAACTTTACCGATGATGCGGGAATGTTAGAACATCTAGGCGAAACAGTTTATATTCTCGATGGGAGTTACAAAAACATAAAAATCACAACTCAAATAGATATTGAAACCGCAAAAATTTATCTAAAATAAAAAAACAGGCCTTAATATTAGACCTGTTTTTTACTTATTTTTTTATAACTATTTTACGTATTCAGAACCGTCTGCTGGTCTCAATCTACCAATACAAATGCAAATCAAATCATATAAAGCCCATAAACCAACTACAACTGCAGTTATACCAAGTGTCACTGGTGATAATAGACCTAATACAAGCATTGCAATAGCTGTATTTTTATGTCCCAAATAAAATCTGTGGATACCTATACCACCTAAAAATATCACTAATAAAATAGCTACAACAAAATTCTTACCTACTGATTCTGCCATAATAAACACCTCTCTTACTTAAAACTATATACTTCCAATAGTAATTGCAGCATATTTTACAAATTATGCAACAAAAAAGACTGTTTTTTAAGCAGTCTTTTTTGTTTTTATATTTGAGAACTAATATTATTGGTATCTTATTAAAATGTAGTGGCAGGTTTCTTTTGAGCTGTTGCTCCAGGAATTGATTGCCAGTTTGCTGCCATAATTTTCTTGAATGATTTCAATGCAGTGTCTTCAAGTTCACCCAACTCTTCAGCTTCCATAATCAATTCTCTCAATGGAAGAAGAGCTCTTTGATCTCTCAAAACACCTAATGCAGCTGCTGCACCAGCTCTAACAAGTTCATTTTCGTTACGATTTTTCATAACATCAATAAGTGCTGGAACTGCTTTTGTATCACTCAATTTGCCAAGTGAAGTAACTGCATAAATTCTAACGTTAACCCACTCGTCATACAACATATTGATAACTTTATCAACAGCTTTTTTGTTACCGATTTCGCCTAATGCTCTTGTAGCATCACAACGAACATTTACTTTTTCGTGGTCTAAAGATTCTATTAATGCATCAGTAGCAACATCACCAATTTCAATTAGAGCATCAGTTGCAGTGATACAAACTTGTGGGTTTTCATCATTTAATGCTTCAACCAATGGTTCAACCACGATTGCGCCACCTAAACGACCCAATGCACGAGCTGCACGAACACGAACGTCAACGTTTCTGTCTTCACGAAGAGATTCAATCAAGTGAGTTGTTGCTTTGCAATCACCAAGCTCACCAAGAGCACGTGCTGCATATAATCTTACGGAGCCGTTTTTGTCGTGTTTTAAAACTTCGATTAACGGTTCAACAGCTTTAGAATCACCCATTTCGCCCAATACACGAGCTGCGTTATATCTAACTTTTTCCGAATTGCTTGTTCTTAAATCTGTTAGTAATTCATCAAAAGATTTTTTAACTTGTTTTTTCTTGCTGTTCACACTAATTGTCATTACTTTCCTCCGACACTACAAAAATATTCTACACACTTATACTTCTATTAAAAATTTGTTTAGAATATAATTGCCTTTTTACCTACTTTTTTATTAATAATTGTTTACAATCTAATCTTTTACTGTGTCCTGTGAGATTTTCATAAAGGGTAACACTCACACTTTATACTATCAATATAAACTATTTTTTATTTTCTGTCACGGGGTTGTTCTAATATTTATTCAAATTTGCTGATTGTTTTTTTAATATTAGATGAAATTCAACAATACTTGCGTCAAATTTGTAATATATTTTAACATTTACTACTCACTACGGATAGTAATAACAAATTCAGTACCTACTCCAACCTCACTATTTGCAATAATTTTACCCTTATGCTTTTCAATAATTTTTGCAGAAATAGCCAAACCTAATCCTGTTCCGACTCCAACTCCTTTAGTTGTATAGCCTGCTGTAAAAATTTTATTTATTTCAGATTTTTCTATTCCTTTTCCAGTGTCTTTTACGCTCACAGTCAAAGTTTTCGGGGTATAAGACGTAGTAATTGTTATAGTTCCAGCGCCCTCAATTGCTTGACAAGCATTGACCAAAACATTGGTAAACACTTGATTTAGCATATTTGGATAACACTTAATTTGAGGGATTTCACCATAGTTTTTGACGACTTTAATTCTGTTTTTAGTTTCGTGCCTAATCAAGTCCAGAGTGAGATCCAGCTCTTTATTTATATCAGCTTCCTGCAACTCTGCCTCATCTAATCGAACAAACTTTTTCAAAGAAGTAACCATGTGGCTAATTCTCATTATTGCTTCACGGTCAATTTCATTGATATCAGCAAGTATCGAAGATATTTCCTCGTCATGAATTTTTGGAATAAATTTTGAAAGAATTGCATTATTAGATTTAATCGAAGCTATTGGAGTATTAATTTCATGTACAACTCCAGCAACCAATTGCCCCAAAGAAGCCATCTTTTCCGAGTTAATCAAGTGCAGTTGAGTTTCTTTCAACTCTTTCAGCGTATTTTGAAGTTGCAATACAGTTTGAGCATTCTTATTATAAAGCTCCGCCATAACGATAGCGTTACCCAATTGAGAAGAAATCGCCTCAAGGATTTCTAATTCCTCATTTAATTCACGGCGCTGATAACTCAACAAAACTATCACTCCGATTATGTTTTGCATATGAAAAACAGGAACAACAATCCTCATAACAGGTTGTTTAAACGAGTCAGATTTTTTGTATTCTTTCAAAACATGTTGAACCGAAATCCCGCCTGCCAGAATAGTTTCCATTACATCATCTTCAAAAACAAATTCTTCAAAATTAGTTTCTGATTTCTTAGGATAGACCTCTGCAATATCAAAAACCTTATCGGAATAAGATGCATAATAAGCCTTGAACGTTCCAAACATTACCGACAATTCTTTAAGCGCCAAATTCAAAACGACAGACACATCCATAGAACTTCTAATTATATTGGAAACTTTGTTTATGAGGGCAATTCGGATAGCTTGAGATTGAGCTTTTTGTTTAATTTTCATCAAGTCATTATTCTGATTTTCTAGAATTACGACCTGTTCATTAAGCTTTTTATTCCTATTTAGCAAAGAATTCAATTCTGCTTCTGCGCTTATGTCAGAGAAAAAGAATACCGTATAATTTCCTCTTTTAGTAGAATACAAATCAAAATATTGCAATTTATTTTTATCATGTTGATAAGAAATTCTTGCAAAAAAATCTTCTTTAGAAATCCGCGCATTATAGACAGGAGAATAGTTTTCGATATTTTCACTATCAAGTGGGCAGAAATCAAAATTGGTATTATGCGAAAACTTTTTCATATCAGAAAAATCAGGAAACCATCTTTTGAAAGTATGGTTTTTATACACAGCGTCCCCTGTGCCATTCAAAATAATTACTGCATCCCTAAATTTGTTGAAAATATCAAACTTTTTCATAAGACTATTATAAATAATAAATACATCATTAGCAATTTGTTAATATCACTCGTTTAAACCATTACCAATTTTGGAAAATAAGATATTATTATATATAAAGGAGAGTATTATGTTTTCAAAAAAACACATTGCAATAGGGTTGTTTATGATATTTGCAACACTACTAACAAGTACAACTGAAGCAACTTCCGCACCAACTCCACAAAAAATTCCTAATGGCATAATAGAAGCATCTAACAAATTTGGATTGTGGAGAGATATTTATAACTCAAAGCAGAAAGTTGTTGTATATTCTTATATCAGCGGAAGCACATGCCCATATCAATCTCAAGAATTTCACAACAAAATCACCTCGGCCGCAGGAGCTTCTGGCGGGAAGTACAAAGCACGCCCAACAGGTCCTGACAAATTAGAAAAAGAAATAAATGCAGCAACCGCAAAACTTAACGAAAAAGCAAAAAACATAACAAACCCAGCTCAAGCGAAAGCAATTAATAAAGAAATTCAAGCATTCAACAAGCTAATGTCTTTTACAAATAAATGCACACTAAAGGCTTGCATAATAGACCCTTCTAAAGGTGAATATATTTTGCTCAACAGAAACTCTGCAGAAGTAGTCGGAGCTATGAAATCTTATTAAGATAATACCAACTTAAACGCTAAATTTTCAAAAACGGTTTGCGGGTTCATATTAACTCCAAACTGTTTTTTTGCTTCTTCTATTGCTTTCAATTGCGCAATTATCTCATACTGCTTTGCCTTACTAATATTCCCTCCAGACAAAACTGCACCTAAATAATTTTGCATCTGAGTTAAAACATGCACTGGTTCACGATCTGCAGTGAGTGAAATCATTCTTTCACTAAAATCCAAGACCTGCGAACGTTCAATTTCACCTAAAAATTCCATCAAATCCCTTACTACATCAAAGCTTCTATCTTCAGGCAACTTTGATGGTACAAAAAAGCTTTGTGCACGTGACAAAACCGTTGTAATCACATCAGTCTTATCTTTTGTCAAAAAGAAAAACGTTGTACCAGAAGGTGGTTCTTCAAAAGTTTTTAACAATGCATTAGCTGCAGCTTCAGGGAAGTTAATTTGATTAAGAGGCATAATATTGCCATCTTTATCCTTGTCGCAAAAAATCAAAACCCTATGATACTCCGAAGTTACAAGCAAATCATTTTTAATCATTCTTGCTTGCTCAATAGAAATAACCGTTTTTGTATCATCATCAGCAGGCTTGTTATCAACTTTAGATATAGTTTTAACTTCAGGGTGGTTATTTTCTCTAATCCAACGGCAGTTCAAGCATTCACAATCAGGCGTACGGGAAGATTTACAGTTCAGCATTCTTGCAGCTTCAAGTGCAATCTCATACTGAGCATTCAAATCATTGCCATATAATAATATACAATGCGCAAGATTTTTATCAGGATTATTAATCCCTTTTTCAAAATATTCAATCAATTGCGGATAATTTTCACGCGCATTATTGCAAGAAAGCATTTTCCACCTCTTCTTCAACATCAAATGATTGACCTGATTTAATTCTAAATTCAGCATCAGTCAGCCTTTTTTTCAAAGCAACCAATTCTTTCAAGTTTGCTTTTTTTAATTTTTGCAAAGTTAATTTCACAACATATTCGTGCTGACCTGTCATCCTTGCAAGCTCAAATGCACCCATTTCAGAAGACCTCGCCTTTAGCAAAATCCAACGATGGAGCATCGTTTGCAAAGTAGCCAAAATCTCAAGCGGATATTTCTTTTCCAAAAGTTTACGATATTCATAAAGCGCTTTGTCTTTTTCACCTTGCATTAAAAAGTCCGAAAACGCAAACAAATCTTCGTTAGAAATACAAATTTCTTTTACCATTTCTTTTGTAGCGACTTTATCAGGATAACACATTAATTTCAGCTTTTCTAACTCACCATCAAGTTGTCGAAGGTTATTACCAACTTGAGTAATTAAAGCCGTAATCGCATCAGGATTAATCTTTAAGGATTTTGATTTTGCCTGTTTTCGAACCCAATCTTCCAATTCTGCAGTCTTGTAAGTTGGTATTGCCGCACACTCTTTAGCATTTTGTTTTGCTAGAAGTTTAAAAAACTTTTTGCGACTATCTAACTTTTTACCGCCATCTCTTGGCAAAGCTGCAACAAAGACTATATCAAGGTTTTCGTTATTTCCCTCAATAGCACTTTCGATTTCTTTTATTTGTTTATCGTCAAAAGTTTTTGAAAAATAATCCAGACAATTTATTACAATAAGCATCTTGCCAAACATCATTGGTTGAGAACGCATAATAGAAATCAAATCAGGAAACTTTGGATTGTCATAAGTTTTGAAACTCATTTCCAAAAAATTTTTGTCTAATCCCTGTTTTAATTTCGCAATTTCAGCCTCGATATTAAAATCTTCTTCGCCATACAAAAAATAAACTGCCATAATTTAATTATTATCACACAGGGAAATAGATGTAAAGGCAAAATAATCTTTCAAACTAAATTTATAAACCTATTCTATTATAAATTTCTTCGATATTATTTAAAAAAGCACCTTTATCAAATATTTTTTCAACTTCGTCAGCACTTAACAAATTTATAACATCGTTATCATTCAAAAGATTTGCCTTAAAATCGCCATCATTTTCAAAGGCATCAAGCGCATTGCGTTGCACAAGCCTGTAAGCATCTTCCCTTGTAATACCTTTTTCCACAAGTGCTAACAAAACTTTTTGAGAAAATACAATTCCACCAAACTTGTCGGTATTTTTAATCATATTTTTTTCGTGCACAACAAGATTTTTCACAACACCATTGAAACGGCTCAACATAAAGTCAACTAAAGTTAAACTGTCAGGGAAAATAATTCTTTCTGCAGAACTATGCGAAATATCTCTTTCATGCCAAAGTGGAATATTTTCTAATGCAACAAGCGAATTGCATCTAACAACACGAGCAAGCCCACACAAATTTTCTGACAGAACCGGATTTTTTTTATGTGGCATAGCAGAAGAACCTTTTTGACCTTTTGCAAATCCTTCTTCTACTTCCAAAACTTCTGTTTTTTGCAAATGTCTAATCTCTACCGCAAACTGTTCAATTACACTTGCAATCAAAGCCAAAGACTGCATAAAATATGCGTGGTAATCTCTTGCAATAATTTGAGTAGAAACCCTTGCAGGCTCTAACCCTAAAATATCACAAGTAATTTTCTCAACTTCAGGAGATATATTACTGTAAGTTCCAACAGGACCTGAAATTTGCCCAACTCTAATTTGTTCTAAAGCATTTTCAAAATTTGCTCTCTGACGTTCTAAAATATCAATCCAATTGCAAATTTTAGCACCAAAAGTCATAACCTCTGCGTGAATACCATGAGAACGACCAATACAAACAGTATTTTTATGTTTACAAGCCAACTCTCTCATAGACTCAATTACAGAGTCCAAATCTTCTTTGATAATATTCCCGCTATCTTGGATTTGAAGTGCAAATGCAGTGTCAATCACATCAGAACTTGTCATTCCAACATGCATATAACGAGCCAAATCTTCACCCAAGCTTTCGTTTACACAAGTCAAAAACGCAATTACATCATGGCGAACTTCTCTTTCTATCTCATCAATTCTTTCAATAGAAAAACTTGCCTTGCGCTTAATTTCTTCAACTGCTTCCATTGGGATTTTGCCTAATTTTGCATAAGCTTCGCAAACAGCAATTTCTACCCTCAAGTAATAATCAAACTTTGAGTTCAAATCCCAAATATATTTCATTTCTTCACGTGAATATCTATCAATCATAAGTTAATTGTAGCACGAAAAACTTAATTCACAAAAGCTAATTACGCAATATTTCTTAACAAAAAGGCAATTTCTTGTTTAAGAAATACTTTATATAGGAAAGAGATATTAAGAGAAAGGATTGCCTATGTCTGGCGGAATTGACAAATACCAATTTCAATATGATCCACGTTTTGAAGCTTTAAGAAATCAAGGCGTAAGTTTTGAAGATTTTAAAGCCCACGAAGAATTTTACGTAAAAAAATTAGGCAGTACGAGCGTTTTGGATTTAGTTAAAGATGGTTCAATCCAAGCTGACAAATATAAAAACTTATATGCGCAAACAAACGTTTTCGCACAAGCCAAACACGACCTTGCTATCCAAAACGTACACAAAAAGCACACAGAAATCGCTAAAAGCATAGAAGAATGGCAAGCAAAAGCTGATGCAAAAAAAGCTCAAGCAGAAGAAGAATACGCCATCGCAAGAGAAGCTGAAGCTTTAGCTGACGCAGCCAAAGCAAAAGCATATAGCGAATTTCAAAACTTAAAACTTCAATATCAAAAGAATCAACAATCAGGAATTTTACAAAGCAAATTTGAAAATGCAAAATTCAAATTGGCAAATGCGACACTTAATGCTCACAACGCAGAATTTTACAGAGAATTAAGCGGAGAACACCTTGTTGATGCTTCTCAAAATGCACTTGCGACTTTTGTCACTACATCTATGGTACAGAAAATCGATTTCAACGGTTAATTTTTATTAATATTCAAGAGTTTTGCATGTTGCAATTTTTTCTTGCTTGACTTAATATTTCTATTGTAGAGTGCTTACGCCAATAATCACTCAACAAGAAAAGGAAAAACATTATGTCAATCAATTTAAAAAACAAGCAAGATATCATTAAAGAATTCGGCGCTAACGAAAAAGATACAGGTTCAGCTGCTGTTCAAATCGCTTTGATGAGCAAAAAAATCTCTGAACTTACTGAACACCTTAAATCTAACAAAAAAGATTTCGCTACAAAAAGAGGTCTTTTGATGATGGTAGGTAGAAGAAAGAGATTACTTTCTTACTTGAAAGATCAAAACCTTGATGAATACAGAGCATTAATTAAAAAGCTAGGTATCAGAGGTTAGTTTTAAAAGAGCATCCGAAAGGATGCTTTTTTAGTAATTAAGGAGCTTTATATGAAAACACTCAAATCTATGCGATTACATATCAGCTTTTTCGGCAAAACTAATGTCGGCAAATCTTCGTTAATAAACAGAATTACAGGACAAGAAGTTTCTATTGTTTCAGACATAGCAGGCACTACAACTGACGTTGTTGAAAAATCAATGGAATTGTTGCCAATTGGACCTGTCACATTTTTAGACACTGCAGGCATCAACGACACAACTGACTTGGGCGAAAAAAGACTAGAAAAAACTTTAGCTGTAATAAACAGAACTGACGTTGCCGTTATTGTATGTGATACAAACGGGATTGACGACTATGAAAAACAATTGATTGAAAAACTTGAAGAACTAAAAATCCCTTATTTAATAATCGTGAACAAATGCGATTTATCAAAAATTTCAGCCACTACAATTGATAATGAAAAACAAATCATTGTTCACACATCTGCTCTCAACGACAAAAACCTAATAAATAAATTCAAAGAAGCTTTAGTTAAATTATTGCCTGATGAATTTGTTAACTCGCCCAAAATTGTAACTGACCTTGTACCACCTAAAAGCACTGTAATCCTAGTTATTCCGATTGACAAGGAAGCTCCTAAAGGAAGACTTATTTTGCCACAAGTTCAGACAATCAGAGATTTGCTTGACGGAAACTGCCTGACCTATATCGTAAAAGAAGATGAGCTATCACAAGCAATCGAAAACCTAAAAACTCCGCCGGCACTTGTTATTACAGATAGTCAGGCATTCAAAAGAGTTTCTGAAATAGTGCCAGACAATATTCCGCTTACATCGTTTTCAATACTTTTTGCAAGATTGAAAGGTGATATTGAGGCGTTTAAAAAAGGTGCAGAAGCCATCGAAAACCTAAAAGATGGCGATAAAGTATTAATCCTTGAAAGTTGCACGCACCACGCAATTGAAGACGATATCGGCAGAGTAAAAATCCCAAATTGGCTTAAGAAAAAAACTAGCAAAGACTTGATTATCGAGCACTATTCAGGACACGACTTTCCTGAAATAGATAGTTACGCCCTAATCATTCACTGCGGAGCCTGTATGACTAATCGCAGAGAGATTTTATCAAGAATTTTGATTGCTAATGAAAAGCAAATTCCGATAACAAATTATGGAATAACTATTTCATACTGCTTGGGAATTCTGCCAAGAGCAATTGAAATTTTTAAAGATGTATAATCTATCATTCTGAAGCGCAAAGCGCTGAAGAATCTCATCTAAAAGGAGATCCTTCACATACGTTCAGGATGACAGGGATTTATTTTAGAATAACAAGAGAATAAAAAAAGCGGTGAGAATTCAACCACCGCCTTTTTGTTTAATTTACTTTGTTTTTCGATATTTCATATTACCATCGAATATTACTTGATATGTACATCCCCAACCTGTACTATTATAATAACAATCATCCATACGGTTAGGAACAATAGAATCCTCTAATATTACAAAAATGAACATATCTTTACCAATAATATTTGGCGGTTTAGAACTATTCGTATCAAAGAATATTACACCACATGATTGGTTAGCATAACCTGACTCTGTATCTTGACATTTACCAGCAGGGCTAAAACTAGGACGCATCCAGATAAAACTACCATCTTCCAAAATCATTTTATAGTAACTAGTCGAATTATAATTCGCATTGTGCACATTACCATTCAAATATTTATAAGTTGGCATTTCACACTGTTGCGTTGTACCACAATCAAGCGCTAATTTTAAATACGGCTTGAACTTTTCTGCCAATTTTGTACTTGTAGTCGCATTCCATTTCGTAAAACCACCACTCTGAAGTTGAGCTCTAGCATAAGCTTGATTCAACACGCTATAAAGCTTTCTTGCCCTTGCTACGGATGCAGTATCTGTATTGTGACGTTGCAATGTTGGATAAGTTAATACAGCAATAGTCCCAATTGTGGCCATCGTAACTAACACTTCCGCCATCGTAAACGCAAATATTTTCTTACCAAATATTTTCATAATTACAATTTACCTCTCTTCTTTAATGTTTTCAGTATAGTCTATTTTTATCTTTTTGGCAATAAACTAAACACTCTAATTTATAATTCAAAAATATGATATAAAAATCTTTATTTTTGGGTACAATAGAGTTATGTATAATTATCAACCTGAAATTGAAGACAAAGCACTGCGCGCAGTCGGTTTAGAGTTAATGTTTATGACACCAGAAAAAGGCTCTAAAGAAGAAGGCGTGACTGCTGTTGAGCTTGCTAAAATGGTTGATTTACCACTTGAGTTGGTAAAAAAGAAACTTGTCCAGCTTAAAGACGCAGGGATTGTCCAAGTTAAAGGTATTAACCCAAAATACTGGAAGTTTGACAATTACAGTTTCCAAAGAATGGATGAAAATGACGATATCTTCAAACTTTTATGTTGTTTTGATGATATTGATTTTGACAAATATTTTCAATACTAAATTTTAAACTATTTTCCTATGCAGAAATGGTCGAAAATATTATTTAAAATATCATCTGTTATAACTTCACCAGTAATTTCGTCCAAATATAACAACGCAGATTTCAAATCTATTGAAATCAAATCTTGTAATTCATTAACTCTTGCAGCTTCCAATGCCACAACTAAACTTTCACGGCATTTTTTTAAACAATCAACCTGACGTTCATTAGTTACATATTCAGTATCTTCTAGAGAAAAATCACATACTTTTGTTTTTATTTGTTCACGAAGTTGGGCAACACCTTCGCCAGTTTTTGTAGAAATGTAGAATTTGTCCGCCTCTCGCCCACTTATCAAATCACATTTGTTTGCAACAACAAGATGAGTTTTATTCTTAACAAGGTCATAAATTTCTTCATCATCCTTTGTCATACCTGAATTTGCGTCATATAAAAATATAACCAAATCTGCTTCGTCTGCAGATTGTTTAGAAAATTCAATCCCAATTTCTTCTACTTTGCCAACTTCTTCAGAATCTCTAATTCCTGCAGTATCAATCAATGTAACCGCAACATCCAAATCTAGAGTTTCTTTAATTACATCCCTTGTAGTGCCTGCAATATCCGTAACTATCGCACGATTTGCATTCAACAAAGAATTAAACAGAGAAGATTTACCAACATTTGGGCGTCCCACAATTGCAACTTTTATGCCTTGTCGAAGAATATTAGAAGACCTTGCACAAGACAAAATACTATCAATTTCTGACAAAGATTTTTCAAAACTTTCAATCAAATAGCTATATTCAGGCTCTGCAACATCGTCAGGGAAATCAATCCCTGCAACAATCCTTGACAGAGTTTCAAAAATCTGTTCTTTAATTTCGGCAACTTTTTCACTCAAAACTCCTGACAAGTTTTTAGCCGATTGCATAGCGAAATTACGAGTCTTTGCGTGGATTAAGTCTGCAACAGCCTCTGCCTGTGACAAATCCAGTTTTCCATTCATAAACGCACGTTTTGTAAATTCTCCACGCTCCGCTAATCTTGAACCATTTGAAATAACTAAATCAAGAATATTTTTTACAACATTTACACCACCATGACAATGGATTTCGATTACATCTTCACCTGTGTAACTGTGTGGATTTTTAAACGGCAAAACAATAACTTCATCGACTTTTTTCTCACCATCAACAATCCACCCGTGTGCAATCCTACCAGCCTCAAGGTTTTTCTTTGAAAAGATTTTTCCGATAATAGAAAAACTTTCACTGCCAGAAATTCTAATAACACCAACTCCGCCTGTACCTAGAGGAGTTGCTATTGCTGAAATTGTGTCAAATTCTTGTAAAATATTCATACCCCAATTATACATGAAAAAAGGCGGACTGAAACCAATCCGCCAAATTCTATTTACAATTGCTACGCATATAAACTTGCAAGCACTGATGCCGCAATTTTTACATATTCCATTGTATCGTTTGAGTTATCTGTTTGTTTTGTTGAGTTGTATGTTCCTGAAGCACTGACGTTGCCGGCTTGGTTTAGATATCCCAATATGTTGGAATTGTATTGATTTTGAATTCCACTTAAAAAATTCAAATATTTATATCTATTTGCCAGTTCATCATTTATCAACTCATTTCTTTTTGCCGTAACATCTTGCGCAAAATCACTCATCGCATTCGCTCGATTCGCCTCGATAGAATTCAACTTATCAAGAAAAACAGAATTATCAAAATTTCCAAAGCGTGAGGCAATATCAGTCTTAAGATTTGAAAGCATTGGATTATAGTAGTTTTGGATAGTATTAAGTCCGGTTTGCGTATAAGCGTTAAGCTGATCTTGAAGATTTTTTTGCGTGTTTTCAGAAAATATATTGATATTTGGCAAATTTTGCAAAAAAGAATTTTGCGAATAGTCATAGATTTGCTTTTCAGCATCAGACATATTGTAGTTTGAATAAACCGTTTTACCGATTTTCTTTTGACTAGCTTTATTTTCGCCGTTAACGCTAACAATCCCGTTTGCATACTTTTGCACGGGTGTAGAAGATGTTTTTCCCATAATTGAGTGTTCCTTTCTAATGTGGAACAACAATGGTAAACTTTTCAATAAGGCAATGCAATTATAACATTTTTTGCAACCACTGTCCAGTAAATCATTTTTATATTATAATATAGCTATGGAAAAGATGAATTTAGACGAAATTAATCAACTTGTAGTTGACAAAAAATTTGAAGAAGCAAAAAACGAGCTTTTAAAATACGATTTAGATCAAGATAAAAACCTCGAAGCGCTTAAGCTTTTAGGGCTTTGCAATGTTAATCTTGAAAAATATAGAGAAGGACAAACCAACTTTGAAACTGTTGTAAAATACGACCCTGAAGATGCTTCAAGCTGGTTCTATTTAGCAAGTTGTTACGACAATATGGACGACAAATTGCACGCAGTTACAGCTTATTTGAAAGTTATAGAACTTCGTGAAAGCTTTTTAGATGCCTACAAAAACCTATGCGTTTTATACGTAAGAAGCGAAGACCAACAAAAAGCTATTGATTTAGCTCTGAAAGCTTTGGAATTCGAAAAAGATGATTATACATTTTTCTACATACTAGGCACTGCTTATATGTCAATGAAAAACTTTGATGAAAGCGTTAAGTATTTAGAAAAAGCGCTTGAGCTTAAACCTGAACACCCGCAGTTGTACAACAACTTGGGTACATCTTATGTCACAATTGGTGATTTGGATAAAGCTTACGAAAACTTTTTGAAAGCTACAGAATATGACCCAGACAACTCGCTAACTTATTTCAACATTGCGTCAATTCTACAGCTAAAAGGAAAGCACGAAGAAGCTTGCGAATATTTTGAAAAAGCATATTTTTTAGGGCCAGAAGATAGCTATCTTGTAGCACTTGCTCTGTCTGAAACAAAATGCGGAAGATACGACAGCGCTATTGCCCACTACAAAACATTAATTAGCCATCACCCAGAGAAAGATATTTACCAATATAATCTTGCGTGTTGTTATGAAATGAAAGAAGATTACAACTACGCAATTGGCATTCTTGCTCATTTAGTGATGCTTAATCCTAAATCAATCAATATGGCACAAAAATTGGCAAACATATACGTAAAAGTCGGCAAACCAGCTCAAGCCAAAGAAATTTATGAAAAAATTCTTCTTCAAGGCAACGTAAATGAAGATTTGTACTATGAATTTGCACACGTTTGCTTGCTAATTAATGACACAGACAAAGCTGAAAAAATCTTGAAAAAAGTCATTGAGCTTAACCCTAAACAAGCACAAGCTCACAAAGATTTAGGCGTTATATTTTTGCAAAAACGACTTTTTGATTATGCTAAAGAAGAATTTGAATCAGCATACGATATTGCACCAGACAACTTTAGCATCGTTTTCGAATATGCAAACTATTTGCACGCAACAACTAATTTTGCAAAAGCTGATGAAATGTATACAAAGGCACTTGAAATTGAACCAAATGACCGCAATGCATTAACTTTTTCAGCACTAAACAAATTGCAAATCAGAGATTTTGACAAAGCTGAAGAACAAATTGATTTTGCAATCCAACATTCTGCTCACAACAGCTTTTTGCTCTATGTTGCTGGCAAAGTACGTTTTGCAAAACAAGATTACGAAAGAGCTAAAGATTTTCTTGTAAAATCTTATGAACTTGAACAAACTGCAGAAATCGAAAACTTGCTAGGAATTTGTTATATGGAACTTGACAACTTTGCACAAGCTAATGTTATTTTTGAAAAATTAATGAACGATAATGAAGGCAATATCAATCTTATGCTTAACCGTGCAAAATGTTTTGAAAAGATGGATGATGCAACATCAGCATTGTTCACATTAGACAAGGTTGTTGAGATATTTCCTGATTGCGAAGAAGCTCATGAGATGATTAGAAGATTGTCTTAAAATTTACGGTTTCACAAAGAATTCACCAAGCGCAAATATTTTTTGAGGATTATCTTTTGAATAAACTTTCATAAGATAATTCCCTGGTTCGCTTATTACGATATAATCGTCGTAATAGTGAATTTGTTCATTCTTTAGACGAATATCTTTGCCGTAATAAATGCTATAACCATACAATCCGCCACTACCTTTTTTGATAATCTGCAAATACGCATATCGTGAATGAATTTTTTGAGGCATCACAACAAGATAATAAATTTTAGCATTGGGTTTGAACACATAATCATTCGACAATATCGTATCATTAGTAATCGGATATTTGTTAAAAAGTATGCCCGCCTTTTGTTTTTGACACGCAGATGTAAATATCATTATCGCAAATATAACAAAAATAGTTAATAACTTTTTCATTTCTGCAAATTATTAATCCTGTCTTCAACAAGCTTAACCATATTGATATCTTTATTGTATTTTAAGAATAATTTATAATTTTCAATAGCTGCCTCTTTGTTGTCATCACCCTCTAACGCTATTGCCAAAGCATAATAAGAATAAGCATATTCAGGATCAATTGCAACTACCTTTTGGAAACACTCTTTACTCTTTTCAATATTGCTTTCGTTTGCATACACAAGCCCCAAATTAAACCAACCATCAGTATAATCAGGGTTTACTATGATAGCTTTTTTATAGAAATCCATTGCCTTGCTATTGTCATTCTTGATTTTGTAGATGTTTCCTATCTTTAACAAAGTAACTTCGTCTTCTGCGTTCAGTTTCAATGCAGCTTTGTAACTTTTTAGAGATTCATCATAATCATCATTTTTGTATAACTCATCACCCTTTTTGATAAGTTCTTTGTTCTTGTCAACTTCAACAACAGGCGCTACAACTTCTTCTTTAACTTTTTCACCTTGCGTAACTTCTTCTGCCACAACTGCAGGAGCATCAGGATTTTCAACACTTATTGAAGGAAGATTTCCATCAACTGTTTCAACATCTGCAGAAGGTCTTGCAGGTTTTAGAGCATTAGATTCTGCGATAAATTCAGCATAGTCTTCGCTATAAGAAGTTACACCGGGTGCCATCGAAATAGCTTTTTCGTACAATTCGCTAACTTTGTCAGTTACGCCACAAGCACGATAAGATTTTGCAAGCCCAAAATATGCAAAACTGTCTTTTGTACCTCTAGCAATTGCTTTCTCAAAAGCCTTTGTTGAATTAGTAAAGTTTTTCGCTTCCAATTCAACCCTACCTTGCGCAACTAAAGCATCAGTTAAGTTGCTTTCAACAATTGGATTTGATTTTTCTGAAAGAATTTCATTATACAAATCAATTGCATCTTCATATCTTTCTACTGCATGAAGTGCTATAGCCTTGTTTACTTTGATATCATAATCTTTTGGAGAAGCTTCTAACACCGCATCATAAAATTTCAAGGCTGTTACATAATCCTTTTTCATATGGTAGCAATTTGCAAGCTCTTTTTTCAATTCCAAATTAGCAGGGTCTAACGCTAATGACTTTTCATAATTAACAATTGTATTATCGTAATCGTTCAATCGTTTATATACAATAGCCATATTTTTATAAGCTCTAGCATCTTCACCATAATGTGAAACATATATTTTGTACTGCGCAATAGCCTCAACATTTTTCTCCATATCAGCTAACAAATTCGCATAATCAAAACGAATTGAATGAAGACTTGGAGCTTGTTTAAAAACTATTTGATATTGATTATAAGACGCTTCGTTTTTGCCCAACTCTTGATATGAAAGCGCCAAACTCATGTGTGCCGCCAAACTATCAGGATCTCTTTCTAATGCTTTTTCTAAAATTTCAACAGCTTTTGAATAGTTTTTAGTTTTAAATAAAGCTAAACCATAATTTGTATAATCTTTGAATTTTACACTATCAGCCTCATACAAAATTTCGTATTCCTTAATTGCCTTTTCAGGATTGTTTGAAGACAAATAAGAATTTGCAAGACTTTCCCTAGCTTCTCTGTGATTAGAATAAGTACCCAAAAATTGTTCGTAATTTTCTATTGCAGAAGTGTAATCGTTCATTTGATACTGAACATTTGCAATGTTCAAGTAATTATATTTGTACTGTGGGAATATTTTCAAAGCTTGATTATACGCTTCTAATGCTTGAATATGTTTTGATTGAAGTTCATAAATATTACCAATACTGATATAAACAAAAGCATCATCAGGACGCAATCTGACAACTACATTGTAAGCTTCTAAAGCTTTGTCATACTGGTCAGTTTCAGAATACAATCCTGCCAACTTTGTATACAAAAGGGCATCTTCGCCAGCAATCGCAATCGCTTCTTGAATTTTTTTGATAGCCTCATTGTAATTGTGCTGATACTCTAAAGTACAAGCCTGTTGATACAAAATATTTGCTTCAGGTGACATATACGCTTCTGCTTGAACACCGAAACTTATTAGTGATAATGATAATATTGCCGAAACTAAAAACTGATTTTTAATTGTCCTGCTCCTACTTTTCATAACCTCAACCGATATTTGTACTCGAACAAAATCGTGTCATTTCATAGCTATATTTTAACATAAAATTTAAACTTGTGCAAAGCTATCCGAATAAATTTTTTCACCTAAAAGGACTTCACAAGTCTTGAACACTCTAACTTGTTCTACATCCAAATCGTCATAATTAATAGCATCAAGCCCCTCAAAATTCTCAATCATTTTAGCGATTTGCAAATATAAATTATCAATATCTTTTTCTGGAGAAGATTTTTCTAACATCCTAAACACACGTATTAATTCTTCATCTCCTGCATCCATTATCACTGCATCTAAACCCGCACCAAATGCCATCACTCCAAAAACTCTATTTATTAAAGGTCTTAAATCCGTCGGCACACCATTTGAGATATTAGAAAGCCCTATAATTGTCCTCACTGGCGGGTCAAAACTTTCCTTTATCATTTTCAAAGTATTCAAAGCTTCAACAGCTTGCGACTGATCAACTTTCAATGGCAATACTAAAGGGTCAAAATAAATACTTTCAGACTCCATACCTTTTTCTAAACATTTTTCATATATCTGAAAAGCAATCTCTAATCTGCCGTCAGAAGTTTTTGGAATGCCACTATTTTTGGACATTGTTAGCGCAACTAAATTCGAATTATTTTCCAATGCCAAATCTGTCATCAAATCCAATTTTTCTTCATCAAACCCAACACTATTCAAAAAAACTTTTTCATTTTTTTCTAAATTTGAAACTGCATTTTTCATCTCAAAAAAATTAGTTGTATCTAATGAAATTTTTGAAAAATTTTCGCTTTCAACAAGCCCAGACACCCAACCCAAAACTCCTGCCAAATCGCCTTTTGCAGGACCCACATTCAAATCAATATAATCCATTTTTTTTTGAAAATTTATTAAATTTTTCACAAAAATTTCGTCACGATTTTGCAACGCTTCTCGGACTTTTTTGGATATAACGTGAATATTTTCTCCTATTAAAATCATATAAAAATTCTATCACAAAAAAATAATCCTTAAGAGTGTAGTAATGATTTTTAGCATACGTTATAATGTGAAAATAGAAAAATAATTTAGGGGTATTAGAACAATTAAATAATATAGGAGAAGGATTACATGGGGTCAGCAGTAGAATTGAAAACAAAAAAAAGTAAGGTGAAATCAAAATTCAACGATGAATTTGAACAGTATCTAAAGGCACAGTGCTTAAAAACAACATTCAATGGCGTAGAACTTGAAACATTCTCTTGGTACAAAAAAGTTTTAGGTCTTATTTAGTTAGTGTTTATTAAAATCATAAAAAGCCCGAAGGTGAAAACCAACGGGCTTTTTTACGTATTAATCAAAATAGAATTTTAAATTAAAAACTTTCCATTTTCATAAATCAATACATCATCAGCAAAGATTTTGCTACCTTCGGATTTCATACCTTTTATCATATCCCAGTGTAGACCAGAAACATTTTTGCCACCTGTTTCAGGATAAGATGCACCGATTGCCATGTGAATAGATCCACCGATTTTTTCATCGAATAAAATGTTTCCTGTTACATCTTGAACTCTATCATTTGTACCGATTGCAATTTCGCCAATCCCACGAGAGCCTTCGTCCATATCAAACATAGCATTCACAAAATCTTCACCTTTATCAGCTTGAACTTTAACGACCTTTCCATTTTCTACCCATAGGTGAACTCCGTGAGCTTCGTTTCCTCTGTATAATTGAGGGAAGTCAAAATAAATTTCACCATTAACATCATCTTCAACAGGAGAAGTAAAGACTTCACCATCAGGATAATTATTCAATCCTGAACAGCTAATCCATTTTCTACCCTCTACTCCAAAGGTGATATCAGTTCTATCTCCAAAGATGCGGACTTTCTTCACTCCGTTCAAGTAACTTGCCCAAGCAGTTTGTTTTTCATCTAATTCTTTCAACTTTGCAACAGGATCATCCAAATCTAAATAACAAGCGTTAAATAAAAATTCAGAATATTCATCATAAGACATTTTCGCTTCTTGCGCTAGTGCGTGAGTCGGAACGTCAGCCACAACCCAACTTGCTTCACCTTTAGCTGAACGATTCATTAATGTTTCTGAAAGATTTTTAGTCGCAGCAGAACGACGAGCCAATTTTTTCATATCAGCTCTTGCCATATTTTTTGTATTCATTGGCGCACCAATTGAAATAAATTTGTCCACAGTTTCATATTCTAGCTTTGTTATCGGGTCAACATAATCTAGTTGTTCATCTGTTGCATACTTTATAAAAGTATCTGACAAATCTTCTATTGAAGTTCTTACTATCGGGTGACCGCCACGCTCTAAAACTCTTTTATATATAGCTTTAACCAAATCTTTAGCATAAACACTAGTGCCTCTTATTTGAACCAAGTCACCTTTCTGCACATTGGTAGAATAATCCACCAAAACTCTCGCATATTTATCCCAGATTGTATCTTGCATTTTTACACCTTTCTTTCTCTTATAAATAAGCAAATAGGTAAACAAGTTAATAAGAGCTTTAATGAACTTATTCGCTTATTCACCTATTTTACTTTAATTCTTTACTAACACTTTTAAAATTAATCCGCTAAAGACTCACCCGCATTTTTTGGAGTTTTCAAAAGCACACCACGTTTTGAAGTTTTAACGAAATCAATCATTTTTTCAATATATTCATTCATTGGAATTTCAGCTTTAATTTTCTCAATAGCTTGAGTTGTATTGCACTCATCAGAAATTAAAAGTTTGAAAGCTTCGTTGATAGCAGTTCTAACCTCTTGAGGAACACCACGACGTTTAAGCGCAATTACGTTCAAACCACGTGGGTACGCCGGTCTACCATCACCTTTTGAATAAGGAAGGATATCTTGACGAGAAGCAGAAAATCCACTAATAATTGCCATATCACCGATTCTAACATTTTGATGGAATACACTCATACCACCAACAAAAGCACCAAATCCAACGTGAACGTGTCCACCTAAAGTAACTAGGTTTGCCAAAATAACTTGGTCTTCCAACACGCAGTTATGCGCAACGTGAGAACCAACCATTAACAAACATTTTTTACCGATTCTTGTAGTATTGTCACCACAAGCAGCGCCTCTGTGGATAGTTACATTTTCTTTTACGATTGTACCGTCACCGATTACAACTTTTGTAGGCTCACCTTTATAACCCAAATCTTGAGGTTCAGAACCAATTGTTGCGAAAGGAGAGATTGTACAATCATCACCGATTTCTGCAAATTCAATATGCGCATTTGAAATAACTCTTGTTCTGTGCCCAATTTTTACGTTTTCACCAATAACAACATAAGGTCCAATAATCGCATCATCTGCAATTTGTGCTGTTGGGTGAATGATTGCTGTTTTGTCTATCATATTTACCTCTCTTTTCTTAACTATAAATCAATTATAGTATAAATTTGAGAAGTTTCTAAAATATTTATATTATTTTAATCTGACAAAATTATTGTAATGTTTTATTGTATTTTGCCATAGCTTCATCAAACGCATCATCGAGAGCTTTAGTAACTAAAGCTTGCAACCTTGGTTGCTTCTTCTCCGCTGCAAAACAAGCCATACGCATAAAGACATGTCTTGCATCTTCTAAAGACTGTTGTTTGAACGTCATTCCGTTCATATTTATCGTTTCAATTAGCTTACGAAAATTACCAACACTATTTGACAAATCACTTAAGTTTGAATAATCCCCGCTTGTTAACATCTGCGATAACACTTTGGTAAATGCAGAATTAAAATCTTTTCCAATGGATTTTATAGCATAATATTCGTGTAGATTAGTATTTTTACTGTAAATATCCATTATTAAATTTTTTAACCCTGTACTATCTTTATCATTATAATCACCAGTTCTCAAAGCACGTGCTGCCTTACAAACAGCCTGTTGATAAGTTTCTACTAAAGCATCATAAATATCATTAGAAGAAATATTTGCCCTAAAGATTTCTTGAGAAAAATCATCTATTTTACTTTCTTTAGTATATGGGTTGTAAACAGTATTAGTATTCAAAGTTCCAGGAGCAAGCCCAGCTTTCTTTTCAACAAATTTTATTGTTTGAGTAGGAACACTCTGGACAGTAAAGAAAACTTCATTTTCTTCTTTTACTTTTTTCCATGCAAATTCCATATTTTTGGAGAAAGATTTTCTAGCCCAATCATTAGTTGCCCAAAAACGTCTTAATATTTTCCCTTGCTCTTTTGGAATATCAACAGGGTTGATGTCAGGGTTAAAATCTTTTATCTTATTAGCTTTCATAAATTTGCTCATTGCTGTTTTTATTCTATCAGCACCAAAAATGTTCCAAGCTTTTTTCATAACTCTTGAAAATTCTTCCGCCTTTTCTGGGTTGTCTTGATAAAACATTTTTTGTTTTTCAGACATATCAAAAATTCTTTCAGGATTATTAGCATAAAATTTTCTCAATCCTTCAGAAATGTGTTCTCTATGCTCTTTTGACAACGGACCTCTTGGAATGTGAACAGGGTCTCCAATTTCTTGCGCCTTTGCATCTAGTGCCAAGCGTCTTCGATATGTCATTTCTCTAGTTAACCGCTCGTTGTATTCTGGGTCTGAAAACTTTAAAACATGTCCATAATCACGGCTGACTGTCGGGATTTGCAACTTCTTCATCGTATGAAACAAATCTGTGTCACCTGCATAGACTTTCAAATCATTCAAAGAAAAACCTTCACCATAATACAATTTCAACAACTGCAATGACAAATCTTCATCTTTATCAAAAGCCTCAAGCAAACCTTGTTTTACATTATTCCCAAACGAATTTTTAGTAAAAGTTACATCTTTATCCGACAAAACATTACCAAATTCTTTAAATTTATCTTTTGCTTCAGCTAAAGTTTTACACTCTTTTAAAGACATATAATATCGTTTATGAATATCAATCAGAGTTTGTTTGGTACTATTGCCACCTTCCAAAATCATTCCTGCCCATTCTCGAATATTTTTTGGATAAATACTCGAATTTTTCAACGCAAGTTTATCTAAATTTTGAATAGTTTCAGCCAAATTTAAACTATATCCACCTGTAAATGCCAAATATTGTTTTGTACTCGGCAACGGCGCTAATTGTTTTTCAGTGCTTATATTTGATTGATTTTGTAAACTTCTTTTTGTTTCAACTGCACATCTTTTATTCAATGTCATTAAAGGGGTAACGTGATTAATCTGCATAAATTCTCCATTTTTCATATAGAAAAACCGAACATGTATTTTTTTGCGGGTAAATATTATTTTATTTAGCAGAATTTAACAATAATTTATAAGTTACAAACGCAGACAACGAATGCTGAACATAATCAATACGAATTTCCTTATCATCATTCACTGCCTCTAACGTATTCCAAATATGAGTTTTTGGAATTCCACCCTCTAAATCACCTGCTTTTACCTGATATCTTGAAATATGTGCAAGCCCTAAATTCACGGCATTAATTATTCGCATCTTTAAAACACTTGCTCCAACGCAGTCATACGCAGCAACCAAACCCTCTAGAATTGTTGCAACACCGCATATTGATTTTGTAGTTGAAAAAGCTCCGCAACGGATATTTTTTTCGTCTACAAATTGCTTATCAATTATTGAATTTACATTCTTGTCAACATAAGTTGCCAAAATCATTTTTTCATCTTTTGTCAACCCGTTTTTCTTTATAGAGAACAACTTTTGAACTGCCAACAAGCCCCAATGGTCAAATTTAATTCTACCGACAGAAGTCTTTACTGACAAATATGCCAATCTCATCAAACCTTTTTTAGCTGCTAAAATCCATCTGTCATCATTATCGACTTCCCACAAATTCAACAGTCCCAAGCAAGCCTCACCTGGGTAATATCTTGCTGCAAAGATATCTGATTTTTTCTTTTGACCAAATTCATAACTAGGCGTAAAATCACCTTCTTCTGTTTGCATATAAAGAATGAAATTACCCATCTTTCTCAACATACTCAAAGTGATTTTTCTTTCGCTCAACAAATTACACAAAGCTGTCAATGCTAATCCAGTACCGCCAGAAGTTGCCAAAAACGCAGGCGCTCCGTCTTCAAGTTTTGACACAAGACCGTACATATTTGAATCAATTTTTTTAATATAATTTTTTATCAAATATTCAGAAGCCAAAATACGTTTCTTTTTTAATGCAGTTTTGCCTAAATACTTTTCGCACTGATACATTGAATACAAAGTGCCAGCATGACGCAAAGAACCATATTGGTTATCAGCATAATGTTTCTTCGGATTCACACTTTTTCGGTAAATAAAACGTCCGTTTGGCAGAACACTTTTAGACAAATAAAACAATGCTAATATAATCGAAGTTTCAATTATATCGCCAACAGGTCTTTCTTCTTTTTTATTACCTAACATTTCTGAAATATTTGATATTATTTTTTTCATAACCAAACCTTTTTAGTTAATAATGGAATAAGAAAATAAGAACTTTTGAATTTTAATAAGCTCTTATTCGCTTATTCACATATTAACATTTTTACTTAATTATTATTTTAACGCAAAAGTCATATCTGCTTCAACACAAACTTTTCCGTCAACTTTTCCAATACCGTGCGCTTTACAAATAGGACCTTTTGCCTTTGTTATCTCAACTTCCATCTCAAATTTGTCACCTGGACGAACAATATTTTTAAATCTAACACCATCAACACCAGCGTATAGAGTTAATTTTCCTGCATATTCAGGCATTGTCATCAAGATAGGAGCACAGCATTGTGCCATTGCTTCCAATTGCAAAACTCCTGGCATAATTGGATTGTTCGGGAAATGACCTTGGAAAAACTGTTCATTCATAGTCATATTTTTATAACCTTTTGCAGATTTTCCAGGAATACATTCCGTAATTCTATCAACTAATAAAAATGGATATCTATGAGGTAACATTTCCATTAACTGAATAATATCAAAAGTTAAAACCTCTTTTGTTTCTTCTGTCATTATTTTCTCCTTATTTACATTCTATCAATTTTTCTTTTAGTATTCTTGCCGTCTTAACGTGAACTGCATGACCAGCCTCTTTCACCAAAATTTGGCACTTCAAATTCAATGGATTAACTCCTGTCAAATACAAATCTCCAATCAAATCAAGAATTTTGTGTTTAATTGGTTCATTTTCACTTCTAACAGGTGCAGTATAACCGTCATCCAAAAGCCCTAATGTATTTTCTACATTAACACCTTGCGCAAATCCTAACATTTGGTATTTTTTCAAATCTTTGTAGAAACCAAATGTTCTCGCCTCAATAATTTCCTCTTGGTTTTTTGGATTATAAGCTACCCATCTTTTAGTCAAATCCTTATGATCATAATTTACGGCATAAGAAATATATAACTCATCTGATGGCAATATCACCAAACTTGTTTTTCCATTCAAATAATATACAGGTTCTCTTACTGTAAAGTGTTGTTTTTTCTCAAAGAAATGTTTTTCAATACCAGCATTCTTAAAAAGCTCAACCCATTGTTTTGAACTTCCATCAAGAATTGGAACTTCCATCTCATCCATACAAATATCAATGCTATCAATACCACAAAAGGCCAACGCAGCTGACAAATGTTCAGTCAACATTGCTTTTGCTTTTTTATTACCCAAAACCACGCAATGATTTGTATCAACAACATTTTCTACACTAGCCTCAAACGGATCTTCTCCCGCTACAAAATACCTAATCTTGCCTGCATTTGATGGAAAAAATTTAACAGTACAAGGCTTATTTTTCATAAGCCCGTGTCCTGTTATTGAAATTTCTTTGTTTATAGTTGTCATTTATTGCCCTTTTGATTTTACTCTATTTGTTTACACTTTCTTCAAATTCTTTTAGCATAGGCTCGTATTTTTTGAATTTAGAAATAATATCTTGTGCATCTTTCATTGTTTTTAATTGTTTAATAAAATCTTTTCTTGGCATAGCAGGCATACCAACCACGATAGATTTTTCTGGGAATGATTTAGACACACCAGCTTTTGCAGCAATAATTGTGTCTGAACCAATATTCAAGTGATCTGCAAGACCAGCTTGACCAGCGATTGTAACTCTATCGCCAATTACACAGCTACCAGCGATACCAACTTGAGAAACAATAAAGCAACCTTTACCAATTCTACAATTGTGACCAATCATAACAAGGTCATCAATTTTTGTATTGTCACCAATGATTGTATCTTCGATTGTACCTCTGTCAATTGCAGTGTTTGCACCAATTTCAACATTGTTTCCAATTTGAACAGAACCGATTGAAGGGATTTTGAATATTACGTGATTTGTATTAGCCTCTTTAATTTCGCCATCTTTTCTTGCTTGTTCAATATTATCTGGATTTTCAGTTACAAAACTGAAACCATCTGCACCTAATGAAACTCCGTGATGAAGAATTACATCATTACCAACTTTAACTCTATCACCAATGTTTACACCTGCGTGGAAGAAACAATTTTTACCAATTTTTGCACCGCCACCAATATAAGCGTTTGCAAGAATTTTTGTATTATCACCAATTACGGCATCTCTTGAAATTACAACATTTGGACCGATTTGAACATTTTCACCTAATTTTGCTGTTTCATGAACAACCGCTGTAGGGTGAACACCTTTATTAACTTCAGGAGCTGTATAAAATACGTTAAGTAATTTCATCATCGCAAGACGAGGACGCTCAACCTCAATAGTTGTTAATCCATCAATTTGAACGCCAAAAGGAACTAATGCCGCTTTTGCTTGAGATTTTGCCAAGTTTGCAATTTCATCTTCTCCCAAAGCCAACGCTAAAGTGTTTTCATCTGCCAAAAGTGGAGGTGCGATTTGTGTAATCGTTGCGTCTGCTACCTTTGTAAGCATACCACCTACAATTTGCGAAATTTCTTCAACCGTAAATGTTCTCATCTTTCTTCTCCTTTTCTATTATCAAGCTGAACTTATTTCAATACCTCATCAAAAAGATTCTGAAATAAATTCAGAATGACTAATTATCTTTCATCTTATTTATTGTATTTGTAGTAGATTTGCCCTGTACAAACTCAATAAACTCAACTCTTGTTCCATTTTTAATCATAATATCAGCTTCAGGAAGTGTTTCCATTGTGTAATCTGCACCTTTTGTATACACATCAGGTTTAATTTCATCTAGCAAATCCCTTGGACTATCTTCGTCAAATAAAACTACATAATCCACACATTTTAATGCGCAAAGAATTTCAGCTCTATCTTCTTCGCAATTTATAGGGCGACTTTCACCCTTTATTGAACGAACAGACTTGTCTGAATTCAAAAGGACAATCATATAATCCGCAAAAGATTTTGTTTTCTCTAAATAACGGACGTGCCCAACATGAAGAATATCAAAGCACCCATTAGTAGCAACTACCGTTTTGCCACTTTTTTGTAAATTAGCTACAAATTCTGCAACTTTTTCTCTTCTTAATACTTGTCCCATATTACTCCTTATTTACTCTTATTTTAGCAGAAACAAGCAGATAAAACGTGTTTTTTAACAAAAAGTAATATAAAAAAACCCTTTTAAAAAGGGCTTTTATAAAATTTTATTCAATTTATCTCCAAGCACATCGCCAAGCTTAAAAGTTGAACCTTGCTCAACCTGTGGCACTTTAGCTTGCACATAATAATCTTTCATTTTATCAAAATGAATCTCTTTTTGAATATCATCAAATCTGGTTGGAATTTTACAATTCTGAAAATCCATACCTGATCTATACCGCTGTGGTATTCCAATTTTAATTTGCATAATTACACTTCCTTTTTAATATTTAAAGTCAAAAGCAAATTAAAATTGCCTAATTAACGCTATTTATTAAAATATATTAAGCTATCTGAAGTGTTTGTTCCAACATTTCAATAGTTGAACGAGGAACGTTATTAGAACAATCTTCTAAAATTTCTTCCAAGCTTTTATCTTTTTCTAATACAACTGTAGCATCTTTTTCCATAATTCAAATCTCCGCATACAACTAGTTTATTTTTTAGGATTATTCAATGTCGCAATAAGAACTGAATCTTTTGCTTGATTATATTTAAAAGAGTCATTTAACAACTGGGCAGCCCTTCTCTCTCTAAAATCATCAACAGGCGCTTCGTAAGGAAGACCACTCTTTCCTATTTTTATATTTTTAGAAGCTTTCATATTTTTAGCTGCCGCTGCAACTTTACGAACGACTTTTCCTTGTGGGGTAAATGCATCTATTTTTATCATGTTTTCTCCTATTAAAACAAATCCATCTCAATAACTTTTTGACAAATACGAACAGTGTTTAACGCTGCACCAATTCGCAAATTATCCGCTACACACCATAGAGAAATACCATTTTTAAAAGCTAAATTTTTTCTAATTCTGCCTACAAAAACAGGATCAACGCCTGAAGCATCTCTTGTTGTAGGATATTCAAAATTGTCAGGATTATCAACAACTTTTATACCGAAAGTTTTTTGCATAATTTCACGAACTTCATCCGGAGTAATTTCTTCTTCAAATTCAATATCAACAGCCTCACTGTGTCCATTGAAAACTGGAACTCTTGCTGCTGTACAAGAAATAGGAGTATCTTCATCCAAGTGAAGAATTTTTTTGGTTTCTTTAACAACCTTCATTTCTTCTTTAGTGTAACCATTTTCACAGAACACATCTATCTGCGGAATAACGTTAAATGAAATTGGTTTTTTGAAACATTTGTTTTCAAATTTTTCACCAGCCAAATTTGCTTCTGTATCAGCTCGCAACTCATTAATAGCTGCTAACCCCGCACCAGAAACGGCCTGATATGTCGAAACAATTAATCTTTTAATTTTTGCTCTTTCATGAAGAGGTTTTAGCACCAACATTAATTGAGATGTTGAACAGTTTGGATTGGCAATAATACCTTTGTGTTTCCTTAAATCTTCATCATTAACATAAGCAATTACCAAAGGTACATCTTTTTCCATTCTAAAAGCGCTTGAGTTATCAATCAAAACACCACCACGTTTCACAATTTCAGGCGCAAATTTTTGCGAAGTTGACCCTCCTGCTGATGCCAACACGATATTTACACCATCAAAACTTTCAGGAGTTGCTTCTTCTACCACATAAGTCTTACCTTGAAATTCAAGCTTTGAGCCTGCTGATTTTGCGCTTGATAAAAACTTAATTTCATTGAATTGAATATTTAATTCATCAACTATTTTTGTAATCTCTCTTCCTACAACACCTGTTGCTCCTAAAATTGTAATATTTGGTTTTCTCATATATCCCTCATCTTTCATTAGCATATACAATTCTAGCAAAAACATAAAATTTGTGAATAGTTTTTCTCACAAAAAAAGCGGTTGAGAATCCTCCCAACCGCATATTATTTACAGTAGAAATTTTAAGCTTGCTTTTTATCAGAAGCATCTTCTGCTTTTTGAATAACAATCTCATCTTGAGATGCAACTTTACCCAAAATTTGTGGCAATTCAACTCCTGCTTGACCTGCCAAATCATGCATTGCAGGTAAAGCTTTTATCAAATCTCTCATAAAGTTTGCAGTAGTACTTCCACCTTGAGAACCTGCACCGCCGTCCCAAACTGTGATTTTATCAAATTTGATATTTTTAATAGCTTCAACTTGTTTTCCAACAATATCTTCAATTTTTTCAATCATCAAGAAACTTGTAGCGATTTCAGGTTTGTTGTTAGAAATTTTAACAAGTTCTTCGTAACCTTTTGCTTTAGCTTCCAATACCGCACGTACACCTTCTGCTTCTGCAAAATATTTTGCTTTGATAGCGTCAGCTTCACCAAGCGCAATTCTTCTTTGTCTTTCTGCTTCAGCATCAGCTTCAACTTGGATTTTAAGTTTTTCAACTTCTTGTTTTGCAAGTTCTTCTTTTTTCAATCTTGCTTCTTCACGCTCTTTTTGCGCCATCAAGACGTCACGTTCAGCATTTGCTTTTGCAACTTCACCAAGTTTCAATGCATCAGCTTGTTTTACAGCAAGAGTAGCGTTGTAATCTGCGATTTGAGCTTTTGCAACGTTTTCACCTTCAACTGCTTGAGCTTCCAAGTTAGCCGTTTGAATACGTTGCTCTTTCAATGCACTTGTTTTACCAATTTCAGTTTCTGCAATTTGTTCTGCAACTTGAACTTCTTTAACTTTATTAGCTTCGGCTTCACCAATTACTGCAGAAGAATTGATATTTGCAGTTTGAACTCTCTGTTCTTTTTCTGCGTTTGTTTTACCAATTAATGTTTGAGCTGTTTGTTCTGCAACTTGAACTTCTTTTTCTTTGTTAGCTTCAGCTTCACCAACAGCACCAAGTTTTTCTTGTTGTGCAACTTCAACTTTTGCTTTATTAATAGCTTCTGCTGCAGCCTTTTTACCAATTGCATCAATATAACCAGATTCATCGGTAATATCTTTGATGTTTACGTTGATGATTTCTAGACCAATTTTGTTCAACTCTGTATTTACGTTTGTATTAATTTGTTCCAAGAATTTTTCACGGTCTTGGTTGATTTCTTCAATTGTCAATGTCGCAATAGCCAAACGCAATTGACCTAAAATAATATCACTTGCTTGAACAATAATATCATTTTTTGACAATCCCAAAAGACGTTCTGCAGCGTTAATCATAATTGAATCTTTTGTTGAAATACCAAAAGTAAATGTTGATGGAACTGCAACACGGATATTACCTTTAGAAAGAGCACCTTTCAAATCAATATCAGTTGCCATAGGTTCCAATGATAATACTCCGTAATCTTGAATTAATGGGATAATAAATGTACCACCACCGTGTACACATTTTGCAGTAGAATTACCACCAGTTTTACCATAAACTACAATAATTCTGTTTGAAGGACAACGTTTGTATTGGTTTGCAAGAAATACCAATGCTAATATTAGCACTAATACAAATATGCCTCCAAATGATAAAATAAGTTCTAGCATAGACTTAATCTCCTTATAATTTAGTTATATATATTTTCTTATTTTCAACTTTTTCTACTTTTATCTCTGAAAAAGAATCTATTTTTTCTTCAGACAAATTTGTTGCATCCAAAATTGACAATTTATTATTTAAAGTTATTTCTATTCTTCCATCAGAGTTAGGTTCAAATGTAGTGTATGCCTTACCTGTTTTGCCAACAAGTTCTTCAACATTTACAACAATTGTTTTGTTCAATTTTTTAATATTGAACATCAACCACGCTGAAAACCACATAAAGAATAAACCAGTTACAACGCCAACGACTATAGCTAATTTAGAACCAACGTTCAAATAATTTAAGGCTGTTAAACCACACCAACCAAATCCCATAAAGAACGCTAACATTGACTGAATGGAGAAGAATGTGAAAGAAGTATCAACCTCATGCAACGAATCAAAATCAATATCTACTTCCATATCTCCGCCAACAACCATATATAAACACAATTTTAATATATAACAAGCTGTTGAAAACAAGCTCACTACCATAAATACATTTCGAATATCCAATTGTTCAGGCATATAAAAACTCCTTTCAAACAGATTATACTTTGAAAGGAGCTTTTTTAAGTCATTCGTTTAGATTATTTTTAGCTTTCAATCAACAAGCTTGCACCGATAACACCTGCAGTATTTCCCAATTGCGCCGGAACAACTTCAACCGCAGAACCTGCAATTTTCATTGCACGTTTTCTTAATGTTTCAACTAATGGGCGCATTAATATTTCGCCAGCATCAGCAACACCGCCACCGATAATAATTTTTTCTGGGTTCAAAAGGTTTACAACACTTGATAATCCAACACCAAGATATTCACCCATAATAGTGAAAATTCTTTGTGCAACAGGATCGCCAGCTTTTGCGGCTTCACAAACAATAAATGGAGTAATTGCAGTTCCGTTTGCCATTTCACGATATTTTGTTGACTTACCACCCTTGATATATTCTTCAGCCATTGCAACGATAGAAGGACCAGACGCAAACGCTTCAAAACAACCAGTATCACCGCAACCACAAATAGGGCCATCGTGCATTTGAAGTTTGATATGACCAATTTCACCAGCCGCATTTGAAGCACCTCGAACGAGTTTACCATTTATAATTAAACCTGAACCGATACCAGTACCAACAGTGATACAAACCATATTTTCACAACCTTTACCAGCACCATAATTAAGTTCACCTAAAGCTGCACATCTAACATCATTGTCAACACGTGTTGGAATATGAAATTCATCTTCAATCAATTTTGCAATAGGAACTTCTACCCACCCTGGGATATTTGGAGCATTTCTAACAATACCCGCTTTGTAATCAACTTGTCCTGGAAAACCAAATCCAATACCTTGAATATCTTTTGCTTCCAACTTTGTTTCTTTCAACAACTCATAAATTGCTTGTTTGATGTTGTTAACAGTAAATTCATAACCCATTTCAGCACGAGTTGGAACAGAATTTGAATAAACAATTTGTCCATTTTCATTAACTAAAGCAAGTTTAACATTAGTACCGCCAACATCAATTCCAATTCTATTTTTAGCCATATTTATATCTCCCCTTATTTAAGCTATAAAAACATTTTACGACAAACAAAAAAAATTTGATACAAAAAAGACGGCTCAATCGAACCGCCTTTTTTAAAAATTTTATTATGGTTTGAACTACTTGTTCATAGCACCTTCAACAGCAACTGCAACTGCAACTGTTGCACCTACCATTGGGTTGTTACCCATACCGATTACACCCATCATTTCTACGTGTGCAGGAACTGATGAAGAACCAGCGAATTGAGCATCACCGTGCATTCTACCCATAGTATCTGTCATACCGTAAGAAGCAGGACCTGCAGCTACGTTGTCTGGGTGAAGTGTTCTACCTGTACCACCACCTGATGCTACAGAGAAGTATTTTCTATCGTTTTCAAAACACCATTTTTTGTAAGTACCAGCTACTGGGTGTTGGAAACGAGTTGGGTTAGTTGAGTTACCTGTAATAGATACATCAACACCTTCTTTAATCATAATAGCAACGCCTTCTGATACATCATCAGCACCGTAGCATTTTACTTTCGCTCTTTCACCATCAGAGAATGGAGTTTCTTTAACAACTTTCAACTCGCCAGTTTTGAAATCATATTTTGTTTCAACTGCAGTGAAACCGTTGATTCTAGCGATAATGTAAGCTGCGTCTTTACCCAAACCGTTCAAGATAACTCTTAAAGGTTCTTTTCTAACTTTATTAGCGTTTCTAGCGATACCGATAGCACCTTCAGCAGCTGCGAATGATTCGTGACCAGCCAAGAAACAGAAACATTTTGTTTCTTCTCTCAACAACATTGCTGCCAAGTTACCGTGACCGATACCTACTTGTCTTCTGTCACCTACTGAACCAGGAATAGCGAATGCTTGTAAACCTTCACCGATTGCTTCAGCAGCGTCAGCAGCACATTTTGTACCTTTTTTAAGTGCAATCGCACAACCTAATGTATATGCCCAAACAGCATTTTCAAATGCGATTGGTTGGATGCCTTTAACGATAGCATCTACATCAATTCCTTTTGATAAGCATAAATCGCGAGCTTCTTCCAAGTTTTTAAAACCATATTCAGGTAAAACTTTTCTCAAAGTAGCTTCACGTCTATCTTGTCCTTCAAATTTTATTGCCATAGTTTTATTTCCTTTTTCTTTTTTGTTACGTCATCTTGGATGTTGCCAAGACCTTTACATTTTAGATTCTGAAACAAGTTCAGAATGACATAATTAACTATTCTTCACGAGGATCGATATATTTAACAGCATCTGCAAATCTGCCGTAAGTACCGATATTTTTTTCGAAAGCTTCTTTATGGTCAACGCCTTTTTTGATAGCATCCATAACTTTGCCAAGGTTAACAAATTGGTAACCAATAACTTCGTCATTTTTGTCTAAACCAAGTTTAAGGATGTAACCTTCAGTTAATGAAAGGTATCTAACACCTTTTTGTTTAGTTGAGTGGATTGTACCAGTCATTGAGCAAAGACCTTTACCCAAATCTTCAAGACCAGCACCTACTGGAAGACCATTTTCAGAGAAAGCTGATTGTGTTCTACCGTAAACGATTTGTAAGAATAATTCTCTCATCGCAACGTTGATAGCATCACAAACAAGGTCTGTGTTTAATGCTTCAAGAATTGTTTTTCCAGGAAGAATTTCACCAGCCATAGCTGCAGAGTGAGTCATACCTGAACAACCAATTGTTTCAACTAATGCTTCTTGAATGATACCGTTTTTAACGTTAAGAGTTAATTTACAAGTACCTTGTTGAGGAGCACAGCAACCACAACCGTGAGTTAAGCCTGAAATTTCCTCAATTTTTTTAACCTTTGTCCATTCACCTTCTTGAGGGATAGGAGCAGGTTCACCTTTTACGCCGCGTCTTACACAGCACATTTCTTCTACTTCTTTTGTAACTTGTATACGATCCAACATTTCTATACTCCCTTCGGTTATATACATCTATAATTGTATTTGCTAAAGGGTAGTAGTCAACATTTTGTAAAATTTCTGCTATAAACTCTTCTAGCAAGAATTAAAAACGATTCAAAATTCTACAACTCTATATGAATTGCGCCTTGACGGAAAACTTTTATCTCGTCACCAAAAACACCAGCAACTGTCGATTCCAACCCTTTTGCAAAATATCCATAATCAGGAATAACCAAATCAGCTAAATCCTTCATATTAGAATATGCTTGCTCATAAGTTTTTGCACTCGGTTGGTGAGAAAGATTAGCACTTGTTGTTGCCAAAACATGTCCTGGAATCGCCTCACAAATAGCTTGAAACACTTCGTTATCAGGGACTCTAATACCAACAGTATTCATGCCTGACGTTATATAATCAGGAGTATTTTCACTTTTTTCCACAACTAAAGTTAACGCTCCAGGAAAATATTTTTTTATCAAAATATGCGCAGTTTTGGAAAGAGGTTTTACATAATCCAACAAATGATATGTTTCATTCGACATTAAAATCAGTGGTTTTTGCGCTTCACGTTTTTTGATTTCGTAGATTTTTTTCACTGCTTTTTCATTATTTGGAAGACATCCCAAACCCCAAACAGTATCCGTCACATAAGCTATCACACCACCGTTTTCCAAAACTTTTATTATTTCATTTTTGTTTTCTAGTTTCATAAAACTTTATCAATCCTTTATTTTTTTATCTTTGCAACAACTCTGTCAAACAATTCCTTTGCGTAATCCATTTTTAAAACCAAATTTAATCCTGTATAAATAATCAAACATTCTACCGCTAGAATTGATATTTTAGTTATTTCAAAAATATTCTTCGACAACTCTAAATTATCAATTGCAAACGCTGAAACAAAACAAATAGCAAAAGTCACACAACCCGCAAATATCATTTTGAACAAATTAACAAACAATTCACGATAATTCATTTTAATTTTTTTAGAAATCAAAACCCCGAGAACAGTTGCATTGAATAATGTCACCAAAGATGTTGAAAGAGTAATTCCACCAATACCCATACCCATTTTATTTATAAACAAAACGTTTAACAAATATTTTAATACGATAGAAGAAAACGCCACCACAAACGGAGTTTTTGAATCATTAAACGAATAATAAACTCTTGTTATTGAATCTCTAAATACATAAGGTATTATTGAAACAGATAAAAACCAAAGAGCTTCTGTCACCATAAAAGTAGCAGTTTCATCGAACGCACCACGTTCAAATACAAGCCTTACGCCATCCATACCGACTAACAAAATGCCGATAATAATAGGTATTGCGGCAAAAAATAAAACACCTACACCTTTATTAAAATATTTTTTAACACCTTCAAAATCATTCTCTGCCACTAACCTTGAAAATATTGGAAACAAAGGAACTAAAAACGCCGTAACCAATATTCCTACAGGGAACTGAAAAACTCTATTTGCATATCCAATAGCAGTCCAAGCACCTTCTTCTAGGCAAGATGCAAAAAACATATCTACATAAATATGCAATTGTCCAACCGTAGAACTTAATATTGCAGGAAACAACAACTCACAAATATTTTTAAATTCAGGATTATTCACAAATTCAAAATTAGGTCTTATCCTAAACCCAATTTGATGAATCTTTGGGAATTGCAACAAAAACTGGCAAATAGCACCTATAGTTGTCGCCCAAGCAAGAACCATTCCTGAACTATCGTTCTTTGTTAAAGTTACCATCAAAATTATCACCAAACTCATCATAATAGGGGACAAATTCGGTAGCATAAATTTTTTATAAGTAATCAACAAACCATAATAAATCCCAATGATTCCACCCACAATAAAAACTGGTGTCATAATCTTTAAATGAGAAGATGCTAAAGAAATTAATTCTCCACTTCCGTCAGAAATTATCAAACTCATTATCTGGTCTGAAAAAATAAAAAACAACGCTCCAACTACAGTGAAAAATAATACACTAGAAGTCAAAAAAGTATTATATAATTTATTTACAAGTTCAGACGGTTTCTCATTCAAATTTGGAATAAGCTTTGAAAACACTGCAACCGCAGCACTATGGAAAGGTCCACCAACACCACCTAGCAGAATTATTGCTAACGATGGAATTTGATATGCATAAAAATAAGCATCAGAAACTAAAGATGCTCCATAATATTTTGCAATTACAACATCCCTCAAGAATCCAATTAGCTTGCTAACGACAGTAACTACCGCAATCAACCACGCTGCCTTTAAGACACTTTCTGTTTTACTATTAGACACTTCTGCACTCATTTACTTTTCCATATCCGTTTTGTTTACTTAATTATAATAACATAAAGTGATTAAGTTAATGAGCGTCTTCCGCTTCATCACTTTTCACAATCTCAACAAACAATCTCAACGCTTTTTTATCACCTTCTTCTACTGGGAATTTGAAAGTGATATCATTAATACCTTTTTTCAAATACTTTTCGATATCAAATCTGCAAATTCGATTTTGCGCCAATAATCCCTTACAAAGCTCAAGCTCAACTTCTTTTCCGTTAATAACCAACTTCAAATTTTTTACTTGAAATTTGTTATCAACAATCAATTGACCATACTTGCCATTAGAATAAAATTGTTGAGAAACTTCTTGCTGACCATCAACTCCTGAAATAATAACAGGCTTTGTCGCAAGCGTAATCCCCGTGTAATAATGTTGAAGAATTTTGTCATATTTAAACTTCAATTCTTCGCCCATAAAACCTGCTCCAAACTGGCTCATACCAACACCATGCCCGTATCCACCGCCGTGTGCTGTTATTGAAACTATTTTTCCATTTTCATCAACACCTTGTTCAAAAACAACATTTGCACTTGGCAAAGCTTTACCATCTTTTGTAATTAATCTTCTGATTACAAGTTCTTTATATATTTTATAAGTTCCTGTTTCTGTAATTATTTCAAGCTCAACAATCTTGCCTGACTCGCCACGTTTTTTTGCCTCAACTGACAAAATCGCACCCAACTTATCTCCGCTTTTGAATTCAGGCGAAACAAAACCTGTTGCAGATTGCTTTGCGAGATTTGCCTCAACATTTGCACGAAACTCCTCTGCGTCCCACTCCCTTGTCCAACGAAAATATGGAGAACGAATATCATAAGAATCAGGCTTTGACTTATAAAACTCTAGCGCATCTTCTTCTTTTTCCAACGATTTTTGGCTCAACATATCAGGCTTTGCCACCAAATAAGGTTTACCTTCCGATGGGAATTCTTTTGTCTTCGGGTCAGAAAAAGCATAAGAATAACTCTCACTATAACCACCCGCAGTAGATGAATACAACGCTAAAATTAAATCCCAATCATATAACGCAACGACTCCTGTTGTTTCAAAAACAGCTTCATCTGAAACTTTGGTTTCAGTATTAGCTCCATAATAAACTTGACTTGCTACAGAATCCACAACATCATAATTTGGTGAAGATTTTACTCTGGGAGATAATACGTAATTTCTTGCTGCAACACTTTGAGCTTTGAGCGCCTCAACTCCAAACCTAACTGGCATCTCATTAGGAACAACTCCTCGCAAATATTCTTCAACCTCAATATGATTTACTAAATTGAATTTATTAGCATCTTTTGCAACTAGCTTAAAAATTCCTCGATACAAAGCAGTTTTGCCTGCACGCTTCAAACCTACAACACCCAACAACCCGTCATTACTAACTATTTTTATATCTCCGACAACATTATCAATAACTTTGTCATCAGAATCATAAATTACGTAAATGCCGTTTGCATAAACTATTTTTACAGCATTATGCTCTGGTAAAGTCGCAATAAATTTCCCATCATTATAAATTTCAATATCGTCAGTTCCAAAGATTTTTATTTCACTGTAATCATAAGTGGAAAATCCTGTATTGCTAATTCCAACTCTAACGACTTCTGAATACACAACAGGTTGAGCAGTTCTTGCCTCAACCTCACGTGCTATCTGCATTGTTGCTGACGGAACAAATGGTTGAAAGGCCTGCACATTGTTTGCGCAAAGCCCAACTACCAAACCTGTTATAAGAAATCGGATTGCTCCGCTTTTTATTTTAATTCCCAAGTTGTACCTTCTTTAGAATCTTTAAGAACAATACCTTCAGCATCAAATGCTACACGGATTTTATCTGCAACATCCCAATTTTTAGCATCTCTGGCTTGTTTACGGTAAGCAAGAATTTCATCCATGTTAGCAAATTTTTCACCTAATTTTTCAGAAACTCTCTCAACAACTCCAGCCAATTCTTCATCAGACAAAGTTGCTTTTTCAAAGCTGAACCCTAACGCATCCGCCAGTGTAAACAAGGTTGCAAACGCACCTTCTTCACCCTTATTAGCCTTGTTTGCCAAATCAAAAAGAACAGCCAAAGCTTTTGATGTGTTTAAGTCTTCATCCATTGCTTCAACAAATTCTTTGTAAGCATCGGTTGATTTAACATCAAAGTTTGCATCAATCGGAACACGTTTTGCATTCAACATTCTCTTAACGCCAGCCGCTGCCGAATTCAAAGATTCATCACTAAATTCTACAGGCATTCTATAATGATTAGTCAATATGAAAAATCTGATTGTATTTGCATCATACTTTTTCAACAAATCATCTATAGTCAAGAAATTACCCAAAGATTTTGACATTTTTTCTTTGTTAATAGTTACAAATCCATTATGCAACCAATAGTTCACAAACTTGCAACCATTAGCACACTCTGATTGTGCAATTTCGTTTTCGTGGTGTGGGAAAATCAAATCAGCTCCGCCTGCATGGATATCGATTGTTTTACCCAAATACTTACGACTCATTGCTGAACATTCAATGTGCCACCCTGGACGACCTATACCCCAAGGGCTTCTATAGCCAAACTTTTCATCTTTCTTCCACAGTGCAAAATCAAGTGGATCTTCTTTTTTATCACCTACTTCAATTCTTGCTCCACTTTCTAGTTGGTCAATCGGTTGTTTTGAAAGATATCCATATTGAGGGAATTTTTTAACCCTAAAATAAACATCTCCGTCAACTTCATAAGCAAAACCTTTGTTAATCAAATCTTTAACAATCGCAATCATTTCGCCCAATGTTTTAGTAGCAAATGGTTCAATATCAGGTTTCAAAGTGTTCAAAGATTTCATACTCTCTGCAAAAGCCTTGTACCAATATTGAGAAACTTCTTCTGGAGTTTTCCCTTCTTTTTCAGCTTTCTTCAAAATTTTATCATCAACGTCAGTAACATTACGACAATAAGTAACGTCATATCCTTTAAATTTCAAATACCTGTACAACACGTCCCAAGTAATATAACATCTTGCGTGTCCCAAGTGCGCATAATCATATACCGTTGGTCCACATACATACATCTTAACTTTGTTATCTTCTATTGTTTTGAAATCTTCGATTTTGCCTGTAAAAGAATTGTGTAACTTCATAAAAATTTCCCCTCTTGTTACAAATTAGTTTACAACAAAAAAAGGGATATTTAAAATATCCCTTTCCAAATTTATTTTTTTATTTACTTTAATAGTCTTTTTATTTCTTCATTTGTAATTGCTCTATCATAACCAGCATAAGGATCACCAGCAGCCCTTTGACCTCTATAGTCGGCAGCTTCTGCCTCGTTTAGGACTTCTAACTCATACCATCCTATACCCTCTAATGGGACTTTAATATCTTTTACAACATCAGAATCTTTTAGAGATGCGCCATTAAATTGGCTCAAAATTTTAGGTGGAATACCATATTTTGCTCTTAATTGACCCAACGTCATTTTGCCGTCACCTGCAATTACAACATGGTCTTTTCCTAACAAGAATGGCTCTACCAATTTCATATTAGATTTGTTTGCATAAACATTATTAGAAACATTTTCTCGAGTAATTTTCGCTCTAAAATAGTTTTCATCAGGACCTTGAGGGAAATTGATATCTATATTTTGTTCAGAAGCACCAGCACTAGCAACATAAGACGCTGATTGCACTCCGTTCAAAGCATTAATCTCTAAAGTCATAAAAATATCTCCATAGATTTAGTACACTTCGTATATATCTATTAAGTATTTTTTATATACTAAATTGCGCCAATATTACAATTTCGTTACATAAATAAATCAAATATCTTATGAACAGGCTTAATCAAATCCTCTACAGGACAGACCTCATCAAGCTCTAGTGTTATTGTTGGGATATTTTTTTCAATCCCTGAATACGTTCCAAAACTCCCTGGGGTAGGATAACCAATACTACTTTCCACTGGGTAATTTATAATAGCGGAAATCTTTTCAGCCAAAACTTTAGCTTCTCCATCATAATTTACAATTTTAAACGGAGCGTGTAGAGTAAGTATTTCTTTCGGTTGATATTTTTCAATAACATCAACAACAAAACGAGTTTCAGTTTCGCTTGCGGGAGTTTCGCCACCAAAAAACTCATTTTTTTCAGTTAATTCCCAATTTTGTGTCGGAAAGTTTCTATTCAAATCAACTCCATTAGCGTTTGTTCGTGTTCCATTTTGCATACCATCAGGGTTTAGACAAGGGATAAAAATAACATTTGACGGTTCTTCAACCCTTGAGTTATCCTTCAAATATTCTTCAATAAGAAATTTACCTTGAGGCTCATCACCGTGAAACACACCGATAATCAAAGTAGGATTTTTACAATTTTCAAAACCTATCAACTGAATTTCATTACCTAAAATTGTTTTTTCACATTTTAAAACTTGCATAAACCCTCTCAAAAAGTCACTACTCAAACAAAGCATTTATAAATTCTTCAGAATCAAAACTCTTCAAATCTTCCATATTTTCACCAACGCCTATTAATTTTACAGGTAGTTTCAAATCTTTAGCCACCGCAAGAACTATTGCGCCTTTAGCTGAACCATCCAACTTGGTCAATGCTACTGATGTCAAATTAACAGCTTCAGTAAACACTTTTGCCTGTTGCAGACCATTTTGCCCTGTATTTGCATCAAGAACAAGCAAAGTTTCTCTCAAATATTCAGGAGCATTTTTATCAATTACAGATTTTATTTTAGCCAATTCTTCCATAAGATTAAACTTATTTTGCAAACGTCCTGCAGTATCAACTAAAATAACATCATAATTTTCATTTTTAGCTTTTTGAATAGCCTCATAAACAACAGAAGCTGGATCAGCTTTGTCACGCCTAACAATATCAGCACCTGCACGTTTTGACCAAATATCGAGCTGTTCTTCTGCCGCCGCACGGAAGGTATCACCTGCTGCAATCAAAACTCTTTTACCCTCTGATTTGAACTTATATGCCAATTTACCAATCAGAGTAGTTTTGCCAACACCATTAACGCCAGTTATAAAATATATATTTAGCTCATTATCTTTGTAATAAAGGTTAGTATCTCCTGCGTCTTGCAAGGTTTTCAAAAATTCTTTTTTCAAATAATCTTTTACTTGGGAAGGTTTTATCGTGTCTTGCGAACGCAATTTATCAACCAATTCAGCGGCATAATTTACACCCAAATCTGCGCTGATTAACAAATCTTCCATATCATCAAGCACAAAATCTGAAAATTCTTCTTCATCAGAAACCGTATCAACTACGTTACCAACGAGAGCTTGCGCCGTATTTGAAACGGTTTGCTTAAAATCATTAAACTTGTCAGAAAAAAACTTGAACATAACTTATACCCTTATTTTTAATATCCCTTTATAAAAAATTATAGCCCCTCATCGGAAATCTACAACCCAAGTTGCGACACGACAAAAGGCTACAATTATTTATTAATTCAAACCATATTCAACAATAACTTTTGCAAGAATACCATTGATGAAAGATGAACTATCATCAGTTGAATATTTTTTAGCTAATTCCAAAGCTTCATCAACAACAACTTTCATTGGGGCATCTTTGATGAATAAAAGTTCAGAAATAGCAATTCTTAAAATGTCTTTATCCATTTTTACAAGGCGTTGTAAATCCCAGTTTTTAGCGTGTTTTTGAATAATATCATCAATTTCTGCATGATTTTTTTGAAATGCTTCAGCGATATCAACCGCATAACCCTTAACCTCATTTTGAGAATCAAGTGTTGTAAACTCTGCGATTTCCAATGCCATAAGCGCCTTGTCTGCGATTTCAATCATTTCATTAATTCTACCAGACATTTCTGCAGACATAACCATCGGAACAGGAACATTAGCGACTCCGATTGGTCTATTCAAATTAGTTTCGTGGTTTGCTTCGTAATCTTCAATTTCACCACGCATAGCAATCAATGAACCAACTGCAAGTTTTAATTCATCACTTGCATTACTTGTCAAAATTCTAACTGATTTTAGAATAATATCTTCTAAATCAGATTTGGAGTAATTTGTAATTTTTTTATCAAATTGTGAAAATAATATAAAAGCCAATTCTCTGGCTGCTCTTCGAGCTTGCATATATACCTCTTTTTACTTGTTTTCTAATACAAGTGAAAATGTATCATGAAAAAAAATTCACGACAAGGAAAATATTACTAAAAATTAACGCAGATTTTACAGAAGTAATTGATACTTAAACTAACTCGGCAGCTCTGTATGAACTTCTCACAAGAGGTCCTATTTGACGATGTTTGAAGCCTATGTTTTGGGCAAGTTTGTCTAATTCATCAAATTCTTCAGGTGTATAATATTTTGCGACTTCCAAATGCAATTTTGACGGTTGAATATATTGACCTATCGTCACGATATCAACACCAGCATTCTTCAAATCAATTAAAGTTTCTTCAACTTGTTCAATAGTTTCACCCAAACCAACCATCAAACCTGATTTTGTAATAATATCGCTGTTTTCTTTTATGTATTTTAAAACTTCAATTGAACAATCATAATTACCTTGAGGACGTGCAGTTTTGAATAAGCTTTTCACAGTTTCAATATTATGATTAAAAACTTCTGGATGAGATTTTATAATAACATCCAACGACTCTTTATTCCCTCTAAAATCAGGTGTTAAAATTTCTATTTTTACATCAGAAGATAGCTTGCGGATTTCATATATACAATTTGCAAAATGTTCAGCTCCACCATCAGCCAAATCATCTCTTGTTACAGAAGTTATAACTGAATATTTTAGACCCAAATCTCTAACTGCTTGTGCAATATGTAAAGGTTCATTAACATCTAACGGTTCAGGTTTTTCACACCCAATATTGCAGTAACGACAATTGCGAGTACAAACATTCCCCATAATCAAAAAAGTGGCTGTATTCTTTGTATAGCACTCATTTTTATTCGGACATCTTGCATTTTCGCAAACCGTATTCAAACAATTTGCTTTCAAAATTCTTCTTACATTTCTTGTTTTTTCAGTATCAATAATCGGTCTTTTCAAATATTCAGGCAATCTTTTTTGCATATGCTACTTCCTTTTTTTTTGTTTATATTATATAATAAAAAGTGTAAGGAGATAATTAATGAAAAAATTATTTTTAGTATTACTTTTAATAGGATTTACAGGAACTGCAGTATTTGCGGCTGGACACAATTACAGAAGAACTTCTAGCCCACTTTCAGTTGGCGAAACTGACAAATACTATGAAGACCGTAACGGCTGGGATTCTCAAAACCTTTACGTACCAAACGTTGGTAACAAAGGTCAAAACCCTAACGCTCTTAATAACTTGCCTGACCCTGCGGAAGCAAGAAAAATTATGCGCGCAAACGGTGGAGAATTAGCAGAAGATATCGCTAAATCATCAGGCGGATACGTTCAAGAAGAAACAACTTCTTCAGAAACAAAAGTTGGTAAAAAAAGAACAGGTAGCTGGCGTTGGAACAAAAACCCTAGCGAAACATACTACAACTTCGGTGGTACAGGTTTCAAAAGCAAAGGTTTTGGACAAGGTTACACCAACTAAACTGTAAATTATAAAATTTAAAAAGAGCGGATTGAGAGAGTTTTTAAAAACAAAATCAGTCCGCTCTTTTGTCGTGCAAAAATTTTTATTTATAAATTACAAATGCAATCAAAAATTCCCTCTGAATAAGTCGGATGTGCAAAACAAACCTCTTTTAATTTTTCAACAGGAATTTTGTTTTGAATTGCGATAGTAAGTTGTTGAATTAAAGATGACGCTTCTTTTGAAACAATATGCGCACCAACAACTAAACCATCTTGAGAAAGAATTTTAATAAAACCTTCCGTACAATTGTCGCAGTGAGATTTTCCAAGCGCTGAAATCAAATGAGTTGATTTTTCAAAAGTTCCAACTTCCAAATCCTGCTCACGCTTACCAACCCAAGCAATTTCAGGACATCCATAAATCACAGCAGGCACCAAATCTTTTTCAAAATTTATTTCTGCAACATGTTCAAATGCCTCTTTTATCGCAAAATGCGCCAACTGAATTGAACCTGCCACATCTCCAATATATCTAACACCCTCAATTTTTTCATGCATTCTAGGTTTTCTACCTGTTGCCATTAGAATAAAATCAGGATTTAAAACTTCACCATTTGAAAGTATTACAGCACCATTTTCAATTTTTTCCACAAAAGTTTTTGTATAGAATTTTATTTTTTTAGACTTGAAAATTCGCTCAACTCTTTTTGAGACTTCAATATCAGCCAACGGCAAAAGATGTTCTGCTAACTCAACCACAACAACTTCAACCCCGAAAGCTGAAAAAATCCTTGCCCACTCACAACCAATAGCACCTGAACCCGCTATAACAACCGATTTTGGCAAAGTTTCCAAATTTAAAATATCGTCAGAATTCAATACGAATTCACCGTCAAACTTGAAACAAGGTGGAATAGCAGGTTCAGAGCCTATAGCACAAATTATTTCTGAACAAGAATAAATATTTTCACCCGCCTTAATTGTTTTTGCATCAACAATTTCAGCAAATTCGTTCACAACCGTAACTTTTGCACTTTTTAAGCCCAATTCAAGCCCTTTGCGTAATTTTTCAACAACTTTATTCTTTCGCTCAATCACTTTTGCAAAATCCACAGAGATATCAGAAACAACAAGTCCTAATTCTTCACTTAATTTCATTTCTTCAAAAAGTTCTGCAGAATGCAAAATCGTTTTTGTTGGAATACACCCACGATTTAAGCACACACCACCAACAAAATCTTTTTCAAAAAGAACAACACTTTTGCCTAATTTTCTTGCCTGAAAAGCTGCTGTATAACCTGCAGGACCTGCTCCTATTATTCCTATATCAAATGTTTCCATAATACCCTCACACTAACCCTCTCCCTCAAGGGGCGAGAAATCATAATTACCTCGTATAAACTCTTGGTAAACGAACTTTTAATCTACAAGTTAATTCGTAGTTAATAGTCCCTAAAATTTTCGCCCAATTGTCAATAGTATTGTTTTCATCTAACAAAGTAATTACATCTCCGACTTGTGCCTCAACCCCAGTTATATCAAACATCATCTGATCCATTGTGATATTTCCGACTTGAGGAACTTGTTTGCCATTTAAAGTCGCATTTATTTTATTAGAAAGCCCTCTTGAAACTCCATCTGCATAACCTATTGGGATTGTTGCAATAACACGTTCAGCTTGAGGCTTGAAAGTATGGCCGTAACTTACACCCTCACCAGTTTTGGCAGTGTGAATGTTTACAATCCGACCTTTCAAAGACATAACAGGTTTCAATTCAGGTCTAAACCCTTTTTCATCAGGCATATCTGTCCATAATCCGTACAACGCAATGCCAACTCTGCGCATATTTGATTTTGGCACATCATAACACATTGTCCCTACTGTATTTTGAATATGCAACAACAAACCAGTTGTATCAACTTGCGAAAGAATTTCATTCCACTTATCAATTTGAAGTTGAGTTTTTTCTCTATTTTCAGCATTTGCAAAATGGGTAAATACACCTTGCAAATTCAAATATTTTGCCTTTTGCGCAGTCTTTATAAACTCAACCGCATCTTCAATTCTAACACCAATTCTATTCATTCCAGTATCAAGCTTGATGTGAACTTTAGGCTTTATTCCGGTGCGCTTGTAAGCGTTTTCGCAAGCTTGTAAGTGTTCCTTTGAGAAAATAGAAATCGTCAAATCTGCACCAACTGCACTTTCAACAGCCCAAACAGGAACTGCTCCTAACACAAGGATTTCAGAAGTTATTTTTGCATTCCTTAAATCAACTCCCTCATCAATAGATGCAACTCCCAACATATCAAATCCTGATGCTAACAATGTCGGCGCAAGCATAACAGACCCGTGTCCATAAGAATCCGCTTTTACAACAGCTAACAACTTTGTATCAGTGAAAACATTTTTTCTAATTTCCTTTGCATTATGAGCCAAGTTCTCAATATTGACCTCAACCCACGAATCCCTATGAATATTAACCTTTGCCTGTCTAACATTTTTCATACCCGAATTATATTCCAAAACAAAAGAAAAAACAAAAATTAACACATTTTTTAATAATCTCAAAGATTACTTGAAATCTGCAAAAAAAAGGTTATAATAAAAATATAAGGGCGAGGATGCGCTAACATCCTCTTTAAAAGCCCCTAATTTAGGAATTTAAGCACTATGATTATTAGCAATAATAAGAATAGTGCTTTTTCGCTTACTGCGAAAATCATCCGACATCACCTCCTTCCTCAAAAGTTTTAACAAATTTTCAGTTTGAGCTTTCAAGTCAAGAAGTTTAGGGCTTGCCCTACTTTCACATTAGCACATTTTTCATAATATAAATCATTTATTTATTGGAATTATTATTAATTTTTATAACCGCTTAACAAAACTCAATTTTTTTGCCTGAAACTCTTGTTTGAACTATAATTCAGGAAAAGTAGATTGAGAGGTGATATGTATGGAACTTAAACATTTAAAACAAACTGACCCATTAGTGGCAGAACAAATAGAATTAGAGCTTGAAAGACAGCAAAACACAATCGAACTTATCGCATCAGAAAACTGTACATCTTTAGCAGTTATGGAAGCTGCAGGCAGTGTTCTTACAAACAAATATGCAGAAGGCAAACCTCACAAAAGATTTTACAACGGTTGTGAGCACATCGACATTATCGAAGAAATTGCACAAAAACGTGCCTGCGAACTTTTCGGAATGGATCACGCCAATGTACAACCACACAGTGGCGCTCAAGCTAATATGGCAGTATTTATGTATTGCCTAAAACCTGGTGACAAAGTTCTTGGTATGGATTTGTCTAACGGCGGACACCTTTCTCACGGTTCTCCTGTAAACTTTTCAGGCTTATACTTTGACGTAAAAAGCTACGGAATAGACGCAGAAGGCAATATTGATTATGATAACGTAAGAGAAATGGCGCTTGAACACAGACCAAAACTTATCATCTGTGGAGCTTCAAACTATTCAAAAATAATTGATTTCAAAAAGTTTAGAGAAATCGCAGACGAAGTTGGCGCATACTTGTTAGCTGATATTGCACACATCGCAGGACTTGTTGTTACAGGACTTCACCCATCACCTGCACCTTACGCAGATTTCGTAACTACAACCACTCACAAATCTTTAAGAGGCCCACGTGGCGGTATTACAATGTGCAAAGCTGAACACGCAGCAGGTATCGACAAAGCAATCTTCCCTGGAATGCAAGGTGGACCACTAGAACACATTATTGCCGCAAAAGCAGTTGCACTTCTTGAAGCATCAAAACCAAGCTTCAAACTTTATGCAGAACAAATCGTTAAAAACGCAAAAGCTCTAGCTCAAGGATTAATTGATGAAGGAATGGATATCGTTGGCGGTATGACAGAAAACCACCTTATGACATTAGACTTGAGAAGAACTGGCAAAACTGGTAAAGATATGGCAAACGTGTTAGAAAAAGTGGGCATTACAGCTAACAAAAACACTGTTCCTAACGACCCACAAAGTCCATTCGTAACAAGCGGTATCCGCCTTGGAACTCCTGCTGTTACAACTAGAGGCTTCAAAGAAGAAGACATGGTTGAAGTTGCAAAAATTATTGCATCTGCAATATTTTCATCAGATAATGAAATCGGGTTAAACAATTTGAAAGAACGTTCTATGAAATTGTGTAAAAAATACCCGCTATATGATGAAAGACCAATTGCATCAGTTAAAATCCCAGAAACAGCACAAATCGAAAGAAAGTAAAAAATGCTAATCAAATTAACACACGCTCACGTTATCGGAACAATTATCGCATATATATTCGGAGTATTTTTAGTACCTTTGGTAATCAGTTTTTCTAAAAAAGAAGGATTAGTAGACTTACCAAACGAAAGAAAAATCCACACGATACCAGTATCCAGACTTGGCGGTGTTGCAATTTGGGCTAGCACAATGCTAACTTTCTTATCTTTAGTATTCTTAAGCTATTATCCTTATGGAAGTCTTCTTTCAGGGATATTATTAGGAAGCTCATTGATGTTTCTATTAGGACTTATTGATGATATTTACAATTTGAATGCTAAATTCAAATTATTTATACAACTTTCAATAGCAACTATTGTTTATTTATTAGGCGTAAAAATCAGTTCAATTCCGTTTTTTGGCGGGATTGAACTTGGTTTTTGGTCATACCCTATAACTTTACTTTGGATTGTTGGGATTTCTAACGCAGTCAATTTTATTGACGGAGTAGACGGGCTTGCAGGGTCTGTAATCACTGTAAACTCAATCACTCTTGCTATAATCGCTATAGCAATGACACCATCAAACCCAATTGTTGCTTTGATAGGATTTATTCTTGCGGGTTCAATGTTGGCGTTTTTGACATACAACTTCAACCCTGCCAAAATTTTTATGGGCGACAGCGGAGCATTATTTTCAGGATTTTTGCTTGCAGCTATCTCTATCACAGGAGTAATGAAAGCTGCAACTTTAACAATTCTTTTACCATTCGTTGTTTTAGCAGTACCAATTATGGATATTACTTTTAGCAGTTTAAGAAGAATTTGCAAAGGAAAATCTCCTTTCGTAGCTGATGCAGAACATATTCATCACAAATTGTTACACGCAGGTTTTTCACAAAAAAAGACTGTATTAATATTAACATCAGTTGCCATAATTGCAGGTGCTATCGCATCTTTGCTTATGGGACCAAATACAATTAAACATTATGCCGTTTATATTTTAGTAATTATTTTTATTATGTTGTTACTAAATTTCATAAAAGTATTGACAAAAAAATAATTATACGTTATAATTCTCGGTGGATTTAATTACTCAGTTTTAATCGAGTGTTTTTAGTGTTCGCTTGTTTAAAATATTTAAGTGTAAATCTGCAATATATTTTAAGGGCTAGGATGAAAAATTCCTGCCAGTGGAGTATAGAAATTACGAGTGTTAGTTAAGTAAGGGTTTATTAACTATGAGTGTAAGTGCAGTGAATAATTATGAAAAAAGAAATCCGCTATCAACAGTTATTACATCAACAGCAATGGGTGGTGTTGTAGGCTACGGGGCAAAATACGCTATTAGTCTTACTGATAGAGAAAAGAAAGACATCAATTACAAAGCTATCGTGAACGCTAGCCGTAAAGATGTTAATTTGCACAAAGCAAATTCTTTCAAAGTTTTGAAAAACAGAACCGAAGCTCAAGATGCGTTTATTAAATTGGTTGACAACAAAGAACCATTTAAAAATCCAACGCTTAAAGATATTGCAGAAAGGATTGGCGGTCAAACAACTGAAATCGGTAAAAAAGTACTCGGCATCATCAATGACGATGCTAACAAAAACATTGATTTGAACGGAGTTATCAACGCATTAGGTAAAGATACCGCAGAAGCTAAAGAAGTAAAACGTATTTCTAAATTGACAAACGTGTTTGCTTCTGAAAATATTGCACACGTCGTAAAATCTCTAGGTGGCGAAGAATCTAATGCAGGAAAAGAATTCAGACGCATTATCAAAGAAGTTGACCAAGACGCTTCTAAAGTATCAAGAAAACTTCTACAAGCATGCCACAAAGTTATGAAAGAAAAACGCTACACAGCGCCATTGATTATTGCAGGTGCAGCAGCAGGATTTGCAACAGCGTTTGTACACAACGTTTTATCCACCAAAACAGAAGCCTAAATATAAAATAGTAATGTAATGTCAATAAAAGAAGCAGGACGAACCACCAAAACGTCCTGTTTTTGACTATTTGGTTATAAACATTTTCGCACGTTGCTCTTTTATTTGCTCAATTGTTTTTGCATAATCACCAGAAGTCAAATCGCCAAAAGATTTATATAATTTTAGAATTGCATTCTGAATATTTTCACTATTCATAGAAACCATATCATTTGCCATTTCAGTATTAGACAAAGCCAAACGAGTCATATCCCTAAAGCCACTTGCTGCCAAATCCATCGCCAAAGGATTTTCGCTTGCAGTCATAAACAAAGCTTGCGCAACTACCATAGGCATATGAGAAATCAAAGCAACTGCCTCATCATGTTTTTCGGCAGTAGTTAAAACAACTGACGCACCCATTTTTTGTATAACCTGAATTAAATCAGTGATACCATCCATCTTATCATAAGGTGTTAAAGCCCAGTTTGCACCAACAAAAAGCTCTGGAAATGAATTTTCAAACCCTTGATGTTCTGTTCCTGCCATAGGGTGAGATGGAATAAACTTATAAGGTCTTTTCTTTTCACAAACAAACTTTTTCAAACTGCAAACATCTGTAACTATAGCTTCTGAACTCAAAACAGCTTCAAGCTCATCCAATATCGCCATAGTCTTATTCATCGCAGAACAAACAAAAACAATATCACAATCTTTAAGATAGGAATATTCTTTATAAATATGTTCACCGTCTTGGGATTTAGACACTCCAACAACCTCGAAGCCTTCTAGTTGCAACTTCTTAAAAATAGAACCGCCAATAAGCCCCAAACCTATAACACCAATTTTCATAAACTACTCCTTACAAATCTTTGTGGTGAAACTGTTTTCTGCCTTCAACATAATCTGCAACGATATGTCCTTGACCAATTAATTTATATTTATATATTGTCAACCCCTCTAATCCAACAGGACCTCTTGCATGAGTTTTGTTTGTAGAAATTCCGACCTCTGCACCAAAACCGTACCTGAAACCGTCCGCAAATCTTGTTGAAGCATTAAAATACACGCCAGCAGAATCAACATTATTCATAAAAATTTCTGCGTTATTCACATCTTTTGTAATTATGCAATCAGTATGTCCTGAACCATATTTATTAATATGTTCAATCGCCTCATCAACACTTCCAACTGTTTTGAAAGATAAAATTTTATCACCATATTCAAACGCCCAAGAATCAGGATTTGCAACAAGCTTAATTTCTTCCAACTGCAACGATGCCAACAATTCATCTTTTTTGGCAAAGCTCTCATGGATTAACAAAGTTTCAACACTGTTACAAGCGCTCGGATATTGAGTTTTGGCATCAACAATAATTTTTTGCGCAGTAATCAAATCAGCGCTTTCATCTACAAAAATATGGCAAATACCATCTGCGTGACCCAATACTGGAATTTTTGTATTTTCTTTTATAAATTTAACAAGACTATTTCCACCACGTGGAATAATTAAATTTATATAACCATCACATTTTAACATTTCAGCAACATCATCTCTTGAAAATACTTGCTGAACTACGTTTTCTGGGAAGCCATCAACTTTAGCTAAAGCAGAATTTATAACACTCAAGATTTCTCTATTAGTATTAGTTGTTTCTTTTCCACCTTTTAAGATAACCGCATTTGATGATTTTATTGCAAGTGAAGAAATTTGAGAAATAACATCAGGTCTTGCCTCAAAAATTATACCCAAAACTCCAATTGGACAAGAAACTTTATACAAAGTTAATCCCTCATCCAACTCTCTTACAAAAAGTTTTTTATTAACAGGGTCAGCCAATTTTGCAATCTCACGAACACCCGCAATCATATCACGCATTTTGTTTTCATCGAGTTTTAATCTATTATAAACTGATTTTGAAATTTCTCCGCTTGCCACAAGAGGTTCAGCTTGTGTTAAATCAACTTTATTAGCGTCAAAAATTTTAGCTTTATTTGCTTCAATCGCATCAGCTATTGCGTTTAGCGCACGATTTTTCACATCTTCACTCAAAGAAGCAATTTTCAATGAAGCCTCTTTTGCAGACTTTGCTATTTCAATAAAATCAGTCATTTCTACTCCTTACAAAATAGTAATGTTATCTCGTGTAATTATTGCGTCATAGTTCTTAAAACCAAGAATTTTGATGATATTATCAGAATGCGAACCGATAACTTTTTTGCAAGATTCTGAATCATAATTTACAATACCTCTTGCAAATTCGTGATCTTGCTCATCAATAATCGAAACAACATCACCTTTTTTAAATTCATTAATTACATCTATTACACCAATCGGTAATAGACTCTTTTCTTTTTCAATTAAAACTTTTTTAGCACCGTTGTTAACTTTAATTTTGCCCAAAATATTTGTCGCATAACCAATCCAACGTTTTTTATCAGAAAGCCCTTCTCTTTGAGGCAAAAACATCGTTCCAAGTTCTTCTCCATCGAAAATTTTACCAATAACATAAGGGATTCTACCATTTGCAATCAAAACTTTTCCACCAAAGCGAGTTACTAATCTTGCAGCCTCTAACTTTGTTCTCATACCGCCACGTCCACCTTCAGACGCATCAGTACCCATTGATAGAATTTCATCTGTGACTTCTTCAACAACATTAATTATCTTCGCATCTGGATTTTCTTTCGGATTTTTGTCATACAGACCATCTACATCTGAAAGAATCACCAACAAATCTGCATCAAGTTCACTCGCAACAAGCGCTGACAACTTATCATTATCAGAAAAACAAACTTGCATATGCTCATATCTTTGGTCAACTTCGATTGTAGAAACCGTATCGTTTTGGTTAATAATAGGGATTGCACCTAACTCAAGAACCTTGTTCAATGTTGTACGAAGACTTAAATATCTTGTACGAATTGAAAAATCATCTTCTGTCAACAGAATTTGCGCAGCAACCAACCCGTAAGTATCAAATCCACTTTCGTAAATTGACATCAATTTACCCTGCCCAATCGCAGCACATGCCTGTTTCAAAGCAGTTCCAGTAGTTCCTTCTAAACCTAATCTTTTACGACCTAAACCCACTGCACCAGAAGTAATTACAATAATTTCTTTGCCTTGTTTAGCCAATTTCGCCAAACACTCAATGAACGAATAAACTCTTGAAGAAACTGAACCTTCTTCATTTCTCAAAATATTTGTACCTAATTTTACAACGATACGTCTTGCATTAATAAATTCTTTTCTATCCATAACTAGATTATAACATGAAATATAAAATATAGAAAATACTATACCTTACAAATTTTACTTGCCCATTCAACTATTAAATGGTAAAATAAGACCAAACAGGAGAATTTTTATGCAAAAAGAATTAGAAATATATTTCAATAACCAAGACGAAAAAACAAAATTAATCCACGTTATAGGGCTATTGTGGACACAAATCTCTTTTCGATTGGATGAAGTTTTGGCAAAATACAGTTTAAATATTTCTAAATTCAACATCCTAATGATAATAAAACACGTTGGAGGTTATGACGGAATTCAACAAAACGAAATCAGCAAAAGGCTTTTGGTCACACCGTCAAACATAACAAAACTTCTAGATAAACTTGAAAAAGAAGGATTAATTACCCGCAATCTAAAACAAGACGACAGACGTGCAAAGCTAATCAGGATAACCGATTTCGGCTCAAAAAGATTAGACAAAGCGTGGACTTTATATATAAAAACTACAAAAAAACTACTTGACAAAATCGCAGCCGTAGACGCTGATTACGTGGAAAAGGTATTAGTTGACTGGTTAACTAATATTAAATAATGTAACATTATCGAGGATAACACTTGAATAGTTAATAGTTGAATGGTAAACTAATTATATAAGGATTTCATTCGCTGGAGTTTATCGTTTTATGTTAGCTAAAATCAGAAATACATTTACCTACAAATATTTAGTTTTTTGTGGAATAACAACTATTCTCACTCTTTTATTTATCGCTTTACCATCTTCAGGTTGGGATGCGATTGGAGCTTGGATTTTTCAAGTTGGGCTAGTTGGGATAACAGCTCTAATAACAATTATCCCAATAATTATCGACATAGTTAGACGTAAAAGACTTAAAGAAAGAAAATCAAATGAGGTACTCATTACTACAATTGAGTTTATAGCTATTTTAGCATTTCTTTTACAGGCACGTTTTGTCTTTTACATAATAGCACCAGAAGTATTACAACATCTATCATTTTAGACAAAAAGGAGTTTATATGTTTTTCGAATTTTTATTGCATTTATTTAGCGGACTTTTAGTATTGGGACTATCTTTTGCAGTAGTAGCATCAGTATTAGTTACAATAATTTCTGTTATAATAGACAATATCAAGGAGTTTTTATGTTCAGAAGCTCATTAAGCTACAAATTTTCCACATTTATGGGATATTTCTGCATAGTAGGGATTTTTATATTTTTCGCATTGCAAGAAATTGCAAACGGCTGGGCGCAAGGGATATTTCTTTATATTCTTGCAGGGTTAATTATTAAATCAGATATCATATTAATAATTTTAGGACTAATTGATTTCAGCAAACGTAAAAAACTTAAACCCGCAAAAGAAATTAGTCTTACAAGAAAAATTTGTGAAATTACATCAATTATAATTTATCTAATAATTTCAGGTATAATATGGTGGATGGTATTATCAATACACTTCTACAAGCCTTAAAAGGGGATTTTATGTTGCAAATTATCAGAAACACACTATCTTATAAATATGCATTTTGGGCAGGAATTTTGCTTTTTATCGCAGCCTTAATTTTTGGATTAAGTTTATTATTAACTAATACTCTTCTATCATATCAAATGTTTGGCGGGCTTTTACCTTTAATCGTTTTTGTGTCGGGCTTATTTATTACTGCAATTAGCTCTGGCATTTGGTTTTTAATAATTACAATAGACATAATCAAACACAAATCACACAAACCCCTTGAAACGAAATCAAAAACAACACTTGTAAAAGACTTTGTTGTAATTATTTATACATTCTACTCATTATTTGTAGCTTATGCTTATGTTCAAGATTTTATAATTAGAATGTCTAGAACATAACCGCTTAACCCATTGTAAAGTTTTCGTGTAAAGTTAGCACTTCAAATGTGTTTGTGATATAATTTTGACATAGAATAGACTTTAATGGGAGAGGTATAAAAAATGAGCAACCAACAAAGCATGTTTAGTGACGGCAAGATTGTTCCAGTTAATATAAGAGAAGAAATGAAACGTTCATATATTGATTATGCGATGAGCGTAATCGTAGGTCGTGCATTACCAGACGTTCGTGACGGTTTAAAACCTGTACACAGACGTATTTTATATGCAATGAACGAACTTGGAATGACTCCGGATAAACCATTCAAGAAATGTGCTCGTATCGTTGGTGAAGTTCTTGGTAAATACCACCCGCACGGCGACAGTGCTGTTTACGAAGCTCTTGTACGTATGGCACAAGACTTCTCTACAAGATATTTAACAGTTGACGGTCACGGAAACTTTGGTTCAGTTGACGGCGACGGAGCGGCTGCGATGCGTTATACAGAGGCAAGAATGCACAAGATTACACAATCTATGCTTGCTGATATAGACTGCGAAACAGTTGAGTTTGAACCAAACTTTGACGGTTCATTACAAGAGCCATCAGTTTTACCTGTTAGACTCCCAATGTTGTTGTTAAACGGCGTTTCTGGTATTGCAGTAGGTATGGCAACAAACGTACCTCCTCATAACGTATGCGAAATCGTAGATGGCACAATCGCATTAATCAACAACCCAGACATTACAATAGCAGAATTAATGGAACACATTAAAGGACCTGACTTCCCGACTGCTGCGACTATTATCGGCTTAAGCGATATCAAACAAGCATACGAAACAGGTCGTGGTTCTATAAAGATGTCTGCAGTTGCAACTATCGAAGAAATTGCAGGCGGAGGCGGTCGTCAAGCTCGTACAGCAATCGTTGTTACTGAAATTCCATACCAAGTTAACAAATCAATGCTTATTGAAAAAATTGCTGAACTTGTTAAAGAACAAAGAATTACTGGTATTTCTGATATTCGTGACGAATCAGACCGTGAAGGTATGAGAATAGTTATTGAACTTAAACGTGACGCAAAACCTGATGTTGTTAAAAATAACTTGTTCAAATACACTCAACTTGCAACAACATTCGGTGTAAATATGCTTGCACTTTGTGGCAAACAACCAAGACTATTGAACTTGAAACAAGTTCTTGACGAATTTGTTGAACACAGGGTTGAAATCGTTACAAGAAGAACTATTTTCTTCCTTAAAAAAGCAAAAGTTCGTGCACATATTTTAGCAGGTTTAATCATTGCTCTAGGTTCAATTGACGAAGTTATCGAGCTTATCAAAAAATCAAAAACTACAGAAGATGCTCGTAATGGATTGATGAGCAGATTTGGACTTGATGCAGACCAATCTAACGCTATTTTGGAAATGCAATTACGTCGTTTGACAGGATTGGAACAAGACAAAGTTAAGGCTGAATACGATGAACTATTGAAGAAAATCGCAGAATACGAAGAAATTCTTTCAAGCCGTGCAAAAATTCTTGAAATCATCAAAACAGAACTTCTTGAAGACAAAGAAAAATACGGCGACGATAGAAAAACTCAAATTCTTCCTGAACAAGGCGAAGTAACTATTGAAGACTTAACTCCAAATACACCTATGGCAGTATTTATCACTCACCAAGGTTATTTGAAACGTATTTCACTAGATACATTTGAACGCCAAAACCGCGCGACTCGTGGTAAATCAGGTATCAAAACTAAAGAAGATGACGATATTCAACACTTCTTTACAGCAATGATGCACGACAAAGTTCTATTCTTCTCATCAAAAGGAACAGTTTATAGCTTGAACGTATACGACTTCCCAGAAGGCGGACGTCAAGCAAAAGGCTTGCCAATCGTAAACGTTCTACCAATCGAACAAGATGAAAAGATTACTGCGGTAGTTCCAGTAAGCAACTTCTCACACGATTTGAATTTAATTATGCTTACAAGAAAAGGTTACATCAAACGTATCGAATTAGATAACTTCTCTAATATCCGCAGAAACGGTATTATCGCTATCGGACTAGAAGAAGGCGACGAATTATGTTGGGTAAAACTAGCAACTGCCCACGATGAAATCATTATTGGTACATCTTGTGGTATGGCAATTAGATTCCCAATCGAAGATTTAAGACCACTAGGCAGAAGCGCAAGAGGTGTAACTTCTATGAAATTGAGAACTAACGACACTATCGTTGGTTGCGATATTGTTCCTAGAAATTACGATGCAGACTTGCTTGTTGTAACTTCTGATGGTTTCGGAAAACGTACAAAACTTTCAGAATTCAGAAGTCAAAATAGAGGCGGTTTAGGTTTGATTGCAACTAAATTCAAATCAACTTCATCAAGACTTGTTGCGCTAACAATCGTTAAAGAATCAGATGATATTATGATGGTTACTGCAAGTGGCGTTGTAACAAGATTGAACGCTGGTTCTATCTCTCGTCAAGGCAGACCTGCAACAGGCGTAAGAGCTCAAAACTTAGGTGAAAACGATACAGTTGTTTCAGTAAACAAAATCCTTAACCCAGATGAAGATGAAACAATTATGCCTAACGAAGCTAAACAAGTTGAAGAAGCTACAAACATTGAACAAACAAGTTTGTTAGATACTCCTCCAACTGAAAGCTAATCCTAAACAAGAAACAGAATAAAAAAAATAGGGGCATTAAAATTGCCCCTATTTTATTTTTCTGTTCGCACACTTAACACCGGTCATTGCAGACTTGATTCGCAATCGTATAATTTAACCCTTTGTGCTATAACAAGATTCTGAAACAAGTTCAGAATGACAAAACGTAATGTCAAAAATCAGTTTATATAGTATAAATAATTACACCCCACTTCACTACTATTTAAAAAAGGTCGGCTTAATAAAGCCGACCTTTTTAGGCTTACTCACACATTTTAAATTTGAAACGGTATGTTATTTTCCAAAATATATTTTTTCATTACTTCATTTTTGACACCATCTGCAAACGGGTTTCTACCTGAAAATCTACCTAACCCCAATTTAGAATCATCAAAAAATTCATCACAATTTGTATTCCATAACTTATAAATTGGCTCATCGTCAGAGAAATATGGCGATGGATGTTTACATTCAAGTACATAACCATTTTTATCTCTTTGAATAGTTGATTTTATATTACCCAATGAGTTTTTAGTTATTTGTGTTGATACTTTTGTTTCAGGATTAAATTCTGTTGTCCAAGTACTAGACAATTCACCAAGTCCATTAAATTCTTCAGTAACTTTTTTGCCATCAACAATTTTTTGCTGTCTAAAGAAGCCTCCATCATTCGCAGGTATAAAATCTTTTTTAACAAGCTTAACTCCACCCGTAGTTAAATTTTCAATTTTATCGCATATAAATTTTCCCTTCATCTCTTTAGCCCGATATTCAACACCTCCTGAGGCTCTCATTACAGACCCATCAGGCTTTATTGTTGTTACAATATTATGAGAATCAGGTAAAAGTCGTCTTACACCATTATGACTATGATCTGCTAGCCTTTTTGTAATAACACGTGTTCCATCAGGAGATCTTTTAACACTTGTATATCTTGGATACCCTACAAAAATATCATTATGTTCTATTTCCGAAAGCTTACCACCATCATAAGATTTAGTACCGGATTCACCCTTTGCATATTTTAAAACACCATTTTTATATATCAATTCACGGTCATTTTTTGTATAAATCGTACCTGTAAAAGGTTTGCCATTAAAAATAGCTTCACCCTTATTAAATTTGCCATTTAATTTGAATAAATCCATATCTAAATGTGATAAGTTTTCTGGTAAGGAAATTTTTTCAGAAAAAGTCTTAACTACAGATTCTGCGGAGTTTGTCTTACCACGCGTAAACAGATTTTTTACAATTGGAGTCATTTTTACACCTAAACTAACCATGCTAACTTCCTTTCATTTATTTGCTACACGTATCTATAAAAACATATCTTTTTTTGGATTTGCTACACGCCCCTCATATCATATCATATAGGGCATTATATCTGGGTTTGAGGCTATTTAAAACTCAATTTTACAATTCGTAATATATTACAAAATATTATCTAATCCATATACAAAATCATTTTCTTTGAATGTATGTCTTACGGCAAGTAAAACACCTTGCATATAGCATTTTCTATCCATTGAATCGTGTCTTACTTTCAAGATTTGACCTGATGCACCAAAAATAACTTCTTGAGATGCAATGTAACCAGGCATTCTAACAGAATGAATATGAATGTTAGCATATGATGTTCCACCACGAGAACCCTCAATTGTTTCAACTTCTGCACAATTACCTTTTGCCATATCTGAATTTGCTTCTGCCATAAGTTGTGCTGTCTTAATCGCAGTTCCTGATGGAGCGTCTTTCTTTTGGTTGTGGTGAAGTTCAATAATTTCGGCATTATCAAAATATTTTGCAGCTTGTTTTGCAAACATCATCATCAATACTGCACCTGTTGAAAAATTAGGTGCAATTAAACATCCAGTATTTTTTTCAGCAGAAAGTTTTTTTAAATTATCAATCTGTTCATCAGTCAAACCTGTTGTACCAATTACCATTTTGATACCATTGTTCAAACAGTATAAAGCATTTTCGTAAATTGATTTTGGTTGCGTAAAATCAACTAAAACATCAATTTCTTCAACTCTTGCGGCTTCTTCTATCGTTCTATACATTTCAGAAGACGCAATATCAATCTTTGCAACAAGTTGCATATCATCAGATGCTTCAACAGCAGCTACAACTTCTTGTCCCATTTTACCCAATGCACCACATACCGCAACTTTTATCATAAACTTTTCTCCTTATTTAACTTTTCGTTTCCTTTACATTACCATAAAAACAATTTTTCTGATAAAATAATGGGGTAACAGTTTATAAGGAGAGATTAAAAATGGCAGATGCAAAAATTTTAGCTACAATCGAAAGAAGCGACACTGAACAATTACAGATTTCTGTAAGTGAATATAAAGGCAAAAGCTACTTGAATATGAGAATATTCTACACAACTGATGAAGGCGCAACTTGGATTCCAACAAAAAAAGGAGTTACGTTCTCTCCAGAACAACTTGATTTATTAGAAGAAGCTGTTCAAGAAGCAAGAAAAGAATTTATGGCAGAATAATTTTTGCGCAAAACTAGGTGATGAGGTCTGAATGAAAAATGAAATTCAAACTAAACTAAATCTTTTCGAAGATGAGTCTTCATTTTCAACAAAAGACTCATCACCAAGATATGCGCTCGCTTTAGTAAACATTACAGGATTGGGCGTAAAAACTTTTAGCTACGCAATTCCTGAGGAAATGAAAAATAAACTTCAAATCGGACAAGCTATCCTTGTACCTTTTGGCAGACAAGGACTTATAAACGCTTTTTGTGTAGGATTTTCAGACTATCTCCCTGGAGATTTTAAAGTAAAAAAAATTAGCAAAATCCTTGACGAAACACCTCTTTTCTCAATAGATTATCTTAAACTTTTAGAATGGGTTGCAAACTATTATTGCTGTGATTTAGTAACAGTATTAAACGCTGCAATTCCAATGAAATTAATTGAAAAAGCATCCAAAACAGAACTTGCAGTTGAATTCGTAACTTTTGACGGTGCAACCAAACGTCAAATCGAAGTGCTTGAAACTCTAAAATCATCAGGAAAAATGCCCGCCATTATGCTAGAAAAAATGGCAAAAACAACTCGCACAACATTAAAAAAATTAGAAACTTTAGGATGCCTAAAACTTACCGAAGAAAATATTTACAGGAACCCTCTAGATGTACTCAAGATTTCTGAAAAAGAACCTCTTTTTGAACTTTCAGGAGATCAAGAAAAAGTTTATCAAGGAATAAAAGATAAAATTTCAGACAACGTAAACAAAACCATTCTTCTGCATGGGGTTACAGCTTCAGGCAAAACCGAAGTTTACTTCAAACTAATTGAAGACTGCATTAAGGCTGGGAAAAATGTACTTTTCCTCGCTCCTGAAATCGCTCTCGCTTCTCAATTAACAAAACGACTTGCGAAAAAATTCGGGACAGAAGACGTTGCAATCTGGCACAGTAGTATTTCTGATGGTGAAAGATACGACGTTTGGCAAAAATTATACAAAAATGAAATCAAAATTTTGGCAGGTGCTCGCTCTGCCGTGTTTGCACCATTAAAAAATATTGGATTAATTATAATAGACGAAGAACACGAAAGCGCTTACAAACAAACCTCTCCTGCGCCAAGATATGACGCAAAAGTCGTTGCAAACAAGCTTGCAGAATTCCATAATTGTCCACTATTACTAGGCTCTGCAACTCCAGATATTTCAACATACTACAGAGCAGTAAATACAAACAACTTATTTGAGATGAAAAAGCGTTTTAATGATGCAAAAGTTCCTCCAGTAACAGTAATCAACATGCAAGAATACGGTCGTGCAGCTTACAAAAACGTAATTTCAATACCATTACAAAACGCAATAAAAGAAACTTTAGAACAAAAACAACAAGTAATTTTATTAATAAACAGACGTGGATTTTCGACATTCACTCAATGCAAAGCCTGCGGGCACGTTGTAGAATGCCCAAACTGTGCAATCCCTATGATTTGGCACTCTAAAGACCAAATGCTAAAATGCCATTACTGCAACCACGCACAATACTTCCCTGATTTTTGTCCAGAATGCGGATCTGATGCACTTAAAAATAGCGGAACTGGAACTCAAAAAATCGAACAATACATAAAAGACCTTTTCCCAGAAAACAACATAGAACGCATCGACAGCGACATTTTAGTAAGAAAAGGGGAACACGTAAGACTTTTAGAGAAATTCCAAAGCGGAAAAATCGACATTCTTGTCGGCACTCAAATGATTGCAAAAGGATTAGACAATCCAAACGTAACATTAGTTGGCGTAATCTCGGCCGACGCAAGCTTCAACTTGCCTGACTTTAGAGCTTCAGAAAGAGGATTTCAACTTCTTACCCAAGTCGCAGGGCGTGCAGGCAGAGGCGAATTCGCAGGCAAAGTTTATTTCCAAACTTACAACCCTGATTACTACGCTTTAGCAAGTGCAAAATCACAAAATTACGATGAATTTTACGCAACAGAAATTGTCGCAAGAGAAGAATTTGACTATCCACCTTTCAGCCAAATAATTCGACTTATTTTAAGTTCTGCAAACAATTTCCGTGCCGAAAAATCAGCACAAGAGATTGCACTTCGTCTATGCACTATGATTGAAAAATTCGGGACTTCAGAAAGGCTAGAAGTTCTTGGTCCTACACCTTGTGTAATCGAAAGAATTAACGGGATGTACCGTTTCCAACTAATAATTAAAAATAAAATGGGCGAAAAAGGTCACCAATTTATATCAAGTTTCTTGAACAAAATTACAGTTCCAAAAGACATCAAACTTGCAATTGATGTAGATCCACTTGATATTCTATAACAACTAAATCTTACATATACAACCAAAGTACAAGTCTTGCATATTTTGCAACAAGAACCGAAAGTAAGCTAAATATAAAATCATAAAGGATTTTCACACCACTTTGTGCAACAATCCATCCTGATATAAAACCCCAACCCTCATGCCTGAACGTCGCAACAACTAGCATATACAAAATACCGATTAAATGGATTAATAAAACCCCAACCATTACGGCTTTTATTGAATTTTTATAAGTAAATCCGTCTTTCAAAATTGTACCAGTCAAAAATACCGCAGGAATATATGCTAACAAATAACCAAATCCATATTCACCCATATATTGCCAACCGCCTCCTAAAGCAAATACAGGTAATATAAACAATCCAGTTATTAAATAAATAATTACACTTGCTAAACCAAATTTCCTACCCAATAACCCTGTTATAAACATAACCGCAGGAACTTGAGGGATGAGCGTAAACGTTTGAACGTAATCTTGCAATTTCAAATCTTCACCTGAAAACAACTTCGCAGGGATACCAAAATGCGTAATATCAAGTTGCAAAAAAGTTGAAACAACAAGCAAAAATGAACAAAAAATTATCAACATAAAACTACTTATGCTAAATTTCAACCCAGAACGTTGAGTTTTTATTCTTCTTGGCAATTGGCTCTTATCTGTTTTCTTTTTTTCAGGATTAAGAGGAGGTTCAACTTGTTCTGATTGTTCAACCTGTTCAAGTTGCTCTTGAGGCTCTGGTTCTGATTGTGGAGTTAATTCGGTATCGTCCATCATATTTGGTAAATAATTCCTACTTTATCGTTTAATTTCTCAAGATTTTGTTCGTACACACTCTTAAATTTATCGTAAAAAATGTTTTCTGTCCACATTATTAAGGCATCTTCATTATTATCCTGATAATAACCTTTCCTTATACCCAAAGACTTTAGTCCATATTTTTCATACAACTTTATCGCTGGCTCATTAGAAACCCTGACTTCCAAAGTCAAATATTTGACCATTTCTTTGTAACAAGATTTAATAATTGCAACAAGCAACGCTTCACCAACATTTTTACGGCGAAAATCAGGTGATACCGCAATATTTGTAATATGAGCCTCTTCTAGGATTTGCCAACAACCACAATATCCAACAAGTTCTCCCTGTTCGTTAAAGGCACAAAAATACTTTGCTAATTGGTTATTTAACTCATTAAAAAATGATTCTTTAGACCAATGGTGTTCACCATAAGCCTTTTCCTCAACTTTTATAACCTCATCCAAATGCTCTTTTTGCATAGGAACAATTTTCAAAACTCTATTTGCCATAAAAAAATTCTATCACGACAAAAACTTATGAGCAAATAGAATTTTTAAGACATTATTGCAAATATTTTTCAAGCATTAATCTTCCAAGAAACTTCTTCTGAATTCTTCGACTTCTTCTTGCACTTTTGATGGGAAATTAATATCGTTTAATTTCTGCAAAACTTCATCCTTTGTACCTCGTGCAAGCACAACAGATTCTACTTGACCTTTATTACCATAACCGATAAGTTCTACATAACGAAGTCTTTCGTAATTCGGTGTTTTTTCTTTCAAGGATTTTGGCAATGGAACAACCTGCAACACAACCTCTTGCAATAATTCAGATTTGTCTTTTGCCAAAACATTAGCCTTTACTGGCGCAAACGAACCATACTCACAAACTCGACGTTCAGCTTCACCACGCAAATTATCAACCATTTTTGATAACTTATTCTCAAATGTTTCCGTTTTAATTTTTGCGCCTCTATGTGTGACTCTATTTAATTTTGCAGGATTAATTGCGTCCATTTTTACCTCATTTTTAATATAATTTTATTTTATCAAATTTGTATACTGTATTAAAGCATCTGATTCTTTTATTTTGCCATCTTTTAATTTTACAGCTAAATCGTGGAGAATTTCTAAACTTTCAACACGAAGTCTAGCATCTGTAATACCAAAATCTTCCATTATAGGAGCTTTCGACTCAAATCCAAGCTCTAACAAACGTAAATGTTCATAATGCGCAGTCAAATATCTATTGTAAGCATCAAATTTATCTTTTTTCATATTCATAACGGCATCTTCAATCGGCGCATAAAGATTTTTCAAAATTGCTTTGCCACCTGTAACATCTTTTCCAGTTCTTAAGTCATACGGAACGTGTTCAAATTCTGCAAACTTATTTACTTTAGAACCTCTCAATTGCCACTCGAAAACATCGCCATCTTTTGTATAGAAATTCATCTGCAAAGCGGTATAGCCTGAATCTCTAATTTTTGGATCAGCAGTTTTTACGTGAAGCGAAATTCCATATTTCGCACCCAAATCTACAAGCTCTTGCACTTGTTCCTTTGAAAAATAAGGAACACCGTCTAGCCCCATATAGTTTGAAAGTCGCATTGCACTAACTTTGTTATTCGGGTCTAAACCTTGTGCAGAAATTACTGCTTTTACTCTTTCTAAATAAATTTGAGATTGCATTTCTGCAGCTTTTTTAATCGCAGCTTTAGGGTCTTTTTTGTATAATTCAACAAGTTCAGGATAATCCTTATAATTGAAATCCGCCATTTCTGTACGACAACCGACTTGGTCACGAATTGATTTCACCGCCTCGCTAAAAGTCATACCATCATCACAAATAGCGCTCCTTATTTTGTCATACAAACTTTTTACGCTTTTTGCCCTGTGCGCCATATCTTTTTTATCAATACCAAGCCCAGCGTCTTGCATTATATTTACGATTGATTTTTCTATCTTTTTCGCAAAATTATGAATTCGCTCTGCTGTTTCTTTTGCCTTTTTATCTCCGACAGCATTCAATTCTAATTTATCTTTTCCATCTGCACCTTTAACAGTTCTTGTAATAATAATTGAATCATCATTAACTGTTTCCAGCTTTTTGGTCGCAGAACGCAAGTGGTCAACTCTTTCGGTCTGCTCATAAATATTTTTCATATAATCTACAGAATGATACCCTGGTACATTTGGGTTTTGAATATTTTTTATACCATCAATCTTTTCTGCAAGTCCTGCCTTAAACGCATCATCAAAATCTTTGAACGGAGAATTTTCGCTATACAATGCAGTCTTTAGCGCCTTTTTATAAGTTCGCAAATCACTTCGCATACTAAAATTGAAATCAGGAATAAAATCCTCTAAAGCAAAAATCATCGCATTTTCTTTTCCATAACCCAATGTCACACCCAAAAGGTCACGTTTGAATGGAATATCATCTCTTGAGAAATCTTTTATTAATGCTCTGTAAATATCATCTGCAGACGCATCATCAGACAAAGCAAGTCTTTTTTGATAAAATTCAGTATGCTCTTCAATTAAATTTTTGACCATTTTTTTATTTATCAATAACATTGAGTCTAAAGTATCATACGGATGATTAAATTTTATAGCTTCAAACCCTGCAATTCTTAACTTTTCGATATCCAAATCTTTGTTGCAATCAACAAAACACATAGGTTTTTCTCCCACAGCAGTCATCAAAAAGTCATCAATATCCGCACCTGCTTTTAGACCTTCAATCAAAGCTTTTTGTTCTTGCACTGACAAGTTCTTGACAACTTCAAGTCCTCTCAAATGTCCTTCTTCAATATTTTTGCGCAATTGAGCCACATTATCATCAAATTTATTCAAATCATTTTTAGTTGCAGTTTTTGCAACACTTGGATTACGCTTTTCTTCTGCAAGTCTATGGATTTCTAAAAGTTGCTTTGAAGCTTTTTCAAGTTCATCTTTTGACATTTTTGGATTTTGTTCAAGCAAAGCTTTTTGGATAACTTTAACTTTTTCAATATCAGAAATATTTGCAAAAGTTTTGTGCATAACTGTACCCATCATTGCACCATTCGCTGACATCAGATAATCCATCACTGTCAAATCATTTCCTCTGATGCCTTTTTGAATACAATAAGTCATCATAATATCCGCAACAAATTCTGCAGATGTACCACTTATTTTTGCCGAATTTTCAATTAAACTCAAACAAGTTCGCAAATTATTAGGCAATTTATGTCCTGATTTATACATTTTTATAAGACTATCTATAGATTTACCTGTATTTTTTGCTATATGAGCAAGCCCTTTTTGACCCAAAAATAATCTGGCATTGTTTCCAATCGCACCTGATACCATACCTAAAGTCACCCACATAGCGCCTTCTTTTACGCTTATTCCATAACTTTCCCAATCTGGTTCTTCTGCGCCCAAATTTTCGATTAAACTCACAGGTCTTGCAATTTGAGTTGTTGCAAGAATAGGAGTTGCTTTTGCCATAGCAGAAGTCGCATTTGTAAGCGCGCCTACAGTTTTTGTGCCAGCACCTAGTAACCTAGCGCCCTTCAACACCATTCCGCTACCCACAAACATCGAAGCCATAGAAATAAAATCTAAACCAAGCTCAACGTAAGCCGTATTTTTTTCTTGAGATAATATATAATTATCAGCAGATTCTGAAAGATTATCTTTGCCATAAGCTTTTTCAAAAGATTCATAATAATCTTTTTTGATATCATCATATCTTTGGTTAGCCAATTTTTCTAAATCTTTAGAAGTTGCATTCTCTGAAACTTCTGCGCCTAAAGCCATTGCATAAGCCCTATTTACACGCAATTCCAACTCTTGCGAAATAATTTGCAAATGCTTAAGCGTTACAGGCTCTGCGTAACCATTTTTTGCAGTCCTATAAATCTGCAATTCTCCATTTTTATCTTTATTAACTCTTAAATTGCCACCGTATTTTTTAAATACTTCGTTATCTTTATTTTTCAACTCGATATCTTTTAAAACTTCATCAATAGAAGCTTTATCTTTTTTACCCAAAGCTTTTAATGTAGAAATTACAGCTCTATTCGCATCAATTCCAGTTGCATTACTTGCACTATCTGCGGTTGATAACAACAAAGTCTGTTTCAAACTATCACAAGCCGATTTAATAATTTCTGCTTTTGTCATAATTTCAGACTTTTCAGCGCAATCAGCAATATTTTTTTGAGAGAATTCTACTCCACGTAATTCTTTGAATTTTGCCTTAAAAACTTCAGGAGAAGACGCCATTTCAAGCTCTGCTAAATCTTTTTGCGTCTGCTTGATTAATTTAACAGTATTCGATTTTTTATTGTCAGTGTCAAAACTTTCTTTAAAATAATTAATTGTTTTAGCGATAGGCCCATCAGTTTTATCTTGTTGCACAAGTTTAGATTGAGCCGAAAGAAGAATTCCGCTCAACACACCCAACGCCACATCAAAAGACTCTTTTTGCCCACCCCATTGCGGCAAAACCTCAATCCCATTTACAAATCCTGTATCAAAAGTCGAATTTTTAAGATATTCACTTGCTTGAATATGAGAAATCTTCCCTCTGGCAACCATAATAGAGAGAATTTCACTTTTTGAAAGAAATTTTAAATCCTTGTTTTCAGATAAAAACTTCCTTATTTCAAAATTTATATTACTAACCTTTGACATAACAAATACATTTACGGACATTTCAGCATTAACTTTAATATTGTTAAGTGATTGTTACAAATTGCGCAGTTATCCGCTACATGCTAATATTTTCAGTAAGAGTGAGATATTGTAAGGATAGGAAGATGAGAAATATAATCGTTTATACAAGTCAAAATTCATCATCACTTGCTGACGTTTTAGCAGGACTTGAGGATGTTAATGTAAGAATTGAAGACGCTGAAAAATTAAGAGATTACGAAACTCTTAATCCTGCGTTGTTAGTAATTGAAGATGTACCAAACATCAAAGATGTTTTAATGGTTACAAAATTCAAAGCTCCAGTACTATTTGTAGGAGAGACCTTCAAAGGTACAACAGTAAGAGCTTACACATACGATATGATTAAAACTCCAGTTGATACAGATGAACTTTTAATCAGAACAAAAGCTTTATTAAAAATCAGAGATTTACGTGAAAAATTAATGCAAGTAACAACAACAGACGAACTAACAGGACTTCACAACAGAAGATATTTGCACGAACGTCTTGAACAAGAAATTTCAAGAGCAAAACGTTATGGCACAAAACTATCTTGCCTATTATTCGACCTTGACTTTTTCAAAGTTGTTAACGACATTTACGGCTACGACTGGGGTGACGTACTTCTTCGCTCAATCGCAGACAAATTAAAACAATTAATCAGAAAAGAAGACATTCTTACTCGTTACGGTGACGAAGAATTTCTTCTAATCTTACCAAACACCTCTGAAGAAAATGCGTTCCTTTTCGGCGAAAGATTCAGACGTGATATTGAAAAAATGGAATTCATTCCTGCAGGAGAAGAAGAAAGACACCCAATTACTATTTCAGGTGGTATTTCAACTTACCCTTGCTTGGAAGATACAGACGAAGACGTAAACACAATTATCCGCTACGCAGAACACGCTTTGTACAATGCAAAAAAACGTGGCAAAAATAAAATTGTTCAATTCTCTCAAATCAACTTGGGAGAATAGTAAAAGACTTCCTTTCTGAACACTTACATAGTGTAAATCTGGTTATCAGGCGATTTCAAAAAATCGCCTTTTTTCTTCATGAACTTAAATATTTAACCAATTTTGTTATGTCTTTGTTCCAAATCCCATTCCAATTTTTTATAAGAATATCTGCAGGACAAATCCCATCTTCAATTAATTCCTTAATCGGATCAAGAAAGACTTCTTCATTTGTATCCATTTCTATCAATGATTTTTCGGCAATATAAAGAAGTTCCTTTGCAATATCCAAAACCGAAGTCCTTTTAATCTTTGCATTTAAAGCACTTTTTGGAACATTATAACGAAGTTCAGAAAAATCATTATAACAAAATTCTGACAACAACTCCTCAACCTCATCCATTGCAGAACTATTATACAAAATTCCTTTGTAAATCGCCAAAACTGAATAAATCATATCCTTGCCAACACAATCCTGATTTCTTATTTCGATAAAATTGCGCATTCTAACTTCTGGGAAATATAAATTTGCATGGAGCTTAAAATCTTCAATATCAGCGTCAAAATCACGATAACCATTTTTCATAAATTCTTCAAAAGAAAACTTACCACGGAGAGCAATTGGAGTATCCTCTCTGTTTATAAAAATCATAGGACATTTCAAAACTTCATCAATATATTTATCGAACGAAAAATCTTCAATCATTTCCCCACAAAAGCCACATCTGTCATTATCGGTATTTAACCAACTCAAAGCCCTAAAGCTTTTATAACCAGTTTCAACCCCACCCCTAATCGGTGAATTAGCGAACATTGCCGTCATAAAAGGTACAAGCTTGTTTGCAATCAAAAATTTACGCATTGCATCTTCTTCATTCTCAAAGTCTATACAACACTGAATACCCGCAGTTTCTCTCATCATAACGTCAGAAAGTATTCCCCACAAATATTGTGCCATAATTCTATAACGACGTTTTGGAATTAATAAAATATTTTTGTGGGTAGAAAGAGGAGATACCCCGTATTCTAAAAGTTTAATATTAAACTTGTCTAAAATAGGTTTCATTTGAGAATTTAGCTCATCAACTTTTGACTTTAAATCATGAATTGTATTTTTAGGTTTGATACTTAACTCAAGCTGACTACCAGGCTCAAGCGTAATAGTATCATGACCTTGTTTCAATCCTATAATATTATAATCATCCGTTATATAGTCCCAATTTTCAGACTTTGCGTATGCCCTTAATAAATTACAAACTCCAAAATCACCATCGTAAGAAACCGTATTGTTAGTTACAACAGAAATTGGTAAGCGTTCAAACTCCATACCAATTTTATGTTCTGCCTTTGGCTTAAAACCACAAGTAAAAAGTTTCAAAATCTCCCCACGATTTAATTTTTCTTTAGCCTGCAATGTACTCACATTAACCTCCGTTGATACTATACTATAACCATTGTTAAAATATCAAACATGAAGTTTGCAGACATTAACCTATCTGTGCTATTATAATAGGTAACATGAACTACTTCGAACGCGCAAAATTTTTCAAAACTAAAAAAAGACTCGGTCAAAACTTTCTAATTAACGCCGATGTAATTGACGCTATCATTGCTGAAGCAGGAATTACATCTGACGATATAGTAATCGAAATTGGACCTGGAGTCGGGTTTGTAACGGAACAATTGGTCAAGCATGCCAAAAAAGTTATTGCAATCGAGCTTGATGAAGAAGCAATTAGAGAACTAAAAAAACTTGATGCTCCTAATTTGGAAATCATTCACCAAGATATTTTGAAAACAGACTTTTCTCAATTAGTCGACGAAAAGGTTAAAATTGTTGCCAATATTCCATACTACATTACAAGCCCAATTATTGCGCACTTGCTTGGAGAAGTGGATGATTTGAACAACAAAAACCGCAACCTAATAAAAGATATTATCCTTATGGTTCAGGAAGAAGTCGCTAGAAGAATGGCTGCCGATGAGAATTCTCCATCAAAACAATATGGACTATTAACAATTCTTTCACAGTTTTGGGCGGATGTCGAAATTTTCAGGCTTGTTGGAAGAAAATCTTTTTACCCAGCACCAAAAGTTAATTCAGCACTTGTAAAACTTGATGTGCTAGAAAAACCTAGACTAGATTTAACAGATTATACACATTTTAGAAAAACCGTGAAAGCAGCATTTTCTCAACGCAGAAAAAACATTAAAAACTGCTTACTTCAAGGTGGTTTTTCAAAAGAAAACATCACAAAATCTCTTTCTGCATTAGGAATTGACGAAAACACAAGAGGCGAAAAGCTTTCAATTGAAACCTTTGGCAAACTTTCAGAGGAATTGTTAAAGAATGGGTAGCAAACAATTAATAATTCAATGTCCTGCGAAAATCAATCTTAACTTGAAAGTCACAGGGAAAAGACCTGACGGTTTTCATAACATTGAAAGCATTATGCAGACAATTAGTCTTTATGATTACCTTACACTTACTATAGAACCCTCTGACGAGTTTGAAATAAAACTTTCAGGCACAAGCCCTGAAATCCCTTATAACGAAAGTAATCTTGTGCATAAGGCGATTATGCTTTTTATTGAAAAATCAAACATGCCTGCCCACAAAATCAATGTTCATATAGAAAAAAACATCCCCGTTTCAGCAGGACTAGCTGGCGGAAGCACCAACGCTGCAGGGATATTAAAAGGCTTGAATGCAATTTTCGGTAACCCACTTTCTAAACCAGAACTTCACACCATTTGCGCAAAACTTGGCTCCGACTTAAATTTTTGTCTAGAAGGCGGACGCCAAATAACCACTGGACGTGGAGAAATCTTAACTCCTCTTGAGTTTGAAGAATTTCAGCTATCATTAATTAAGCCACTCAATCTTGGAATAAGCGCAAAAGAAGCCTACACAAAATTTTCAAACAAGAAATCTATCACAGAAACAGATCGCCATAATTATAAAAACGATTTAGAATGGGCAATAATTGACGATTATAAAGAATTACAAAAAATAAAACAACTCTACCCTAACGCTATGATGTCAGGTTCAGGTTCGACTTATTTTTTAATAAAAGATAACTTTAAAGAAACTGACGGATTTTGGATTAAAAACGACTTAAAATCTATCCCTGACGGAGTGAAACTAATTTAGTCATCCAAAAAACACGCTGAATAATGATTTTCTCCAACATTACGCAATTCAGGAATATCATTAACACAACGTTCAAAACACATTCTGCATCTTGGATGAAAACGACAACCAGAAATATCTTGGTGAATTGTAGGCGGTTGACCTTGAATTGTTTCAAGAGCAACACCTCTGTTAGAAGGGATTGCGTCTAATAGCGCCAAAGAATATGGATGCCTTGGATTTTTGAAGAATTCAGCTACAGGCGCTTTTTCCACAATTCTACCCGCATACATAACCGCAACATCATCAGCATTTTCTCTAACAAGCGCCAAATCGTGCGTAATTAAAAGAATAGAAGTGCCTTTTTCAGTTTTTATAACATTTAACAATTCCATAATCTGCGCCTGTATAGTAACATCTAACGCTGTTGTCGGCTCATCTGCAATTAAGATTTCAGCATTACAAGCAAGCGCCATCGCAATTATTGCACGCTGTTTCATCCCACCTGAAAACTCATGCGGATAACTCTTCAAGCGTTCCTTTGCGCAAGGAATTTGAACCATCTCTAACGCTTCTAGCGCTTTTTTTCTAGCTTCTTCACCTTGCAAGTTTTGATGGATTTTAATTACTTCTAAAAGTTGATTTTCTATCGTATACAAAGGATTCAAAGAAGTCATAGGATCTTGCGGAATAAGCGCAATTTTTGCACCACGAATACCATACATATCTTTTTCAGAAAGTTCTAATATATTCTTGTTTTCATACAAGATTTCACCTTCTGTAATTTGCGCAGTTTTTGGTAAAAGCCTTAATATGCTTGTAGCACTAATTGATTTTCCACACCCGCTTTCTCCCACTAGTGCAAGTGTTTTGCCACGTTCTAAAGAAAAGCTAACGTCAAACAACGCCTGCCTAAACCCGCATTCAGTCTTAAACCCCAAATTCAAATTCTTTACTTCTAAAATATTCATATAGCTATTATATACTATACTTTTTCTCTATGTAAATAAGTAAAGAAGTGAATATTTTTGAATTATTACAAAATGTTAACGCTTTTAAAATCAGGCAAAACACAACTCCTGACGAAGTTTTCAAAGTTTATTATTTTTTTAATTTATTATAAAAGGCAATTTTAACAAACAAAAATTGTTTATAAAAGTACAGGGGATAAAAATAGCTTTGCGGCTATTTAACAAGGTCAAATTTGAAAGGGGAAAATTATGACAGATGCAGTAAAGAATTTAACTGCGACAGGTTACGAAGATGGTCTTTACAGACGCTCAAGACTTGACAGAAAAAAAGCTCAAAGCTTGAGAACAGACAAACAAGCTGCAATTAATTTTAAATCAGACAAAACTAACGAATACAAAAAAGAAGTTGCAGGCTTAACCGACAAAGAAGCAGCAAAACTTGGTAAAAACGCATTGAAAAACGAAAAAGCTGCAGCCGTAGTTGACAACAGAATGGTTCACATTGATGCAAAATCAATGGAAGAAGCTAAAAAGAAGCATCCTGAATTTGAACACGTTTTAATCGGAACAGAAAAAAGATACGAAAGAGAAATCCAAAGAATGATTGAAAATAATCCTGAAGATTTCGTAGTAAACGGCAAATTCTCAAGTGATGCTTACAAACGTCAAATCGGTAGAATTACAGGTTTTGATAACAAATTAAACCTTGACGAACGTCAAGCTGGTGCAGATATTTACAACGTTAGAAAAACAACAATGAAACACGCTGCTAAAATTGGTGGCTATGAATATGAAAAAGATCTAACAAATCTATACAAAACGCTTGCGGCTCTAGGTTGTTTAGGTGCTGGCGCAGGAACTGGTGCATTAATTGGCAACAAGTTCTCAATCCCATTCAAAAGTGACGTTATTGGTGATCACATAGACGGTTCTGAAGAAATCGTTGACACAATCACCCACGATGGAAAACTTGATTCAGCATCAGGTGCATTAATCGGTTTGTTAGGCGCTGCAATCCCAGCAGTTTTAGCAGCTATTAAAGTTAAAGACAACGGACAAGCTGATATCTTCAAAGGAATTAGCGCAGAAGCAATCGTTGAAGACGGTGATAAAAATCTTGAATCAAAAATCAAAGGTTCTCATAACCAAAAAATTATGAGAGAAATCTTGAAAATGGAAAACCTAACTAACGAAGACAAAGCTCTTATCTTGAAATTAGGTTATGGCGAATTAACTGGCAAAAAAGTTAACGACAGAGAACTTCTTGCAGCATACGAAATCGCAAAATTCTGCAACAAAAACCCTCAAACACCTGCCAAAGAATTCGACAAACTTCCAGGCACAGTACCTGCAAAACAAGAGCCACCGGTTACAACACCACCAGCAGGACAACCACCAGCAGGACAAACTGACAACCAAGGTTGTAATAATAACAATGGCAACAACACTTGTCAATTAAATGTATACGGTAATGGTGACGGCATCGCTACAGTTCCATATAAGGTTGTTGTAGGTGATGACCCATACCGAGTAACTAAAGGTTTGTACAAACGTGCTGACGGTAAACCAATGACTCACAAGGACATTATGGCATTACGTAACGATATCTTCGGCAAAAACAAAGGTTTGAGAGTCGGAACAATCGAACTTCCAAAAAACAAAACTGTTAACGGAGTACAATATATTTACCACAAAGGTGAAGTTAAACAAACAAAACCTGAAGATGTAAAACTTGAATACTATGATAACTCAACAAAACACGGCAAATCAGAAACATTCAGAGTTGAAGAAGGATGCGGTAACACAGTTATCCAAACAGGTTTCGCAACCAAAGAAGCTGCAGAAACATTCGCAAAAACCCAAGCAACAACAAACCCTAACAAGTATATCTTCGTACAATAAAATCTGTCTATTACATAAAACAAGAGGTTGTCAGAAATGACAGCCTCTTTAATTTATAAAAAAGGCTTTGTGAGAATTACCCCGCAAAGCCTTTAATATGACTGCAATTTGAGATGAGTTCGTGGTGGCTCACCAGCAGTCGTTATTAGGATTTCACAGCTTTGTTTTGCACATATTTTCAGCTATTTAAAGCATCCATCCGTGCACCACGCCCGTTTAATCACAGGAGGACTCTGCAAAATCCTATTATTCTAGTCTTTTTTATCTTCTTTTTCAGATTTATCTTGCAAATATTCTGCAGATTTGATATGTAATTTTTTAGGTTTTGCCTGCTCTATGTTTTGCTTTGGAATTTTTATTGTCAAAAGACCATTTTTATATTCAGCGTGAGCCTCATCAACCTTTATCGGAGTGTCAAAAGATATAGTTCTTTTATATTTGCCATATCTAAATTCACTTGTGTGAAAACGTTCATTTTTAGCTTTTTCTTCGTTTTCTTCACTTTCTTCTTTAATTTCTGCGGTTATTGTCATAAAATCACTATCCAATTCAACTTCAATATCGTCTTTCTTAACTCCAGGAAGCTGAACTTTTATAGTGTAAAATTTGTCGCACTGCCTAACTTCAATTGCAGGACGCCAAACTGTGTTCTTTTTAACATTCAAAGGATGTCCAAACGCCTGCGTCATAAAAGTATCACGCAAAAAATTATTCAATTCCTGATGTATACTGTCAAAATATAATTCTGGTTCTCTTATCATTAAGTCGTATTTCATAATTAACTCCTTTCACATTATCATCCTAAAACTTTTTCAACTCACTTTCATTCGACTTAATAACTAAAATCCCCCGACCGAATATACCCTTTAGTTTAATAAATTACCCACCCAAATCAGTCATAATCCAATCAAAAGGAGAAATTATGACTACAAATATGTTGTTTTTTGACTACCAAGAACACGAAAAATCATTCTTTGAAAAAAATAATATTGAGGGTTTTAACATAACATTTTTTGAAGAAAACCTTACCCTAGATACAATAAAAAAACTTCCTCAAGAAACGCTAGACAATGCTACAGTCATAAGCGTTTCCACTTATTCATCTGTAGATAAAAACATAATAGAAAACTTCAAAAATCTACGAATTATAGCAACCCGCTCAAAACAACACGAGCATATCTGCAAAAAATCCACTAACGAAAGAAATATTGCAATACTCAATGTCGAAAACTGTGACGACAACAATCCACAAAACAACACGCACAAAAATCTTCAGACAATGTTTGACGAAATTCGTGACACACAAAAGGGCGCTCACATTTACGGCACTATTTAAAACGCATCTGTCTTAATAGGGTTTTTAAATTTCGTAATATTGCCTTGGAATAGAAGTTTAACAGTTCCAACAGAACCGTTTCTGTGTTTTGCAATAATGATTTCTGATTCACCTTTGTTAGCCGCTTTTATAGCTTCTTCTTCTTCACCGCCCTCTTTTCGGTAATATTCATCACGATAAATAAACATTACAATATCGGCGTCTTGCTCAATAGAACCAGATTCCCTCAAGTCAGACAACATAGGACGTTTATCTGTTCTTGACTCAACAGCACGTGACAACTGTGAAAGCGCAATAACTGGAACATCCAATTCTTTCGCAAGGATTTTCAAACCTCTGGAAATAGCCGAAATCTGTTGCATACGGTCTTCTTTTCCAGAACTTTCCATCAATTGCAAGTAGTCAATCAAAATTAAACCCAAATTCTTTTCTGCCATTTTCAAACGACGACACTTCGCACGAATATCCGTAATTGTACAACCTGAAGTATCATCAATATAAATAGGCGCTTGCGCAAAGGCATTCATTGCATCTGCAAGTTTTTCCCAGTCTTTGCTTTGCATATTACCAGTCTTAACTCTTTGCGAATCAATTTCAGCTTCTGAACAAAGCATACGGGTAACTAACTGGTCTTTTGACATTTCCAGTGAGAATATAGCAACAGGAACTTTTGCCCTCAAAGCCACGTTCTGCGCAATATTCAAAGCAAACGCCGTTTTACCCATCGCAGGACGTGCCGCCAAAATTATCAAGTCAGATTTTTGCAAACCATTCAACATCGCATCTAATTCATAAAAATCAGTCGGTGTTCCTGATAATTCATCTTTATGCTCATACCTGTATTCTATTCTCTCATAAGTGTTTAAGACCAAATCTTTAACGTGAACAAGGTCAGTCGTAGCCTTTTTTGAAGCGATATCAAAAATGAGTTTTTCGGCCTGATCTAAAGACTGGTCAATAGGATTCACGTCGTATCCAAAAGATACTATTTCGCTACCAGCGGTTATCAAGGCTCTTTTGATAGCTTTTTCTTGAATTATCTTTGCATAATACTCAATATTTGCAGTAGAAATCGCATTCAATGCCAAGTCGTTAATAAAAGCTCTACCACCAACAGTTTCAAGCTTTTGGCTATAATCCAAAACGTTCGAAACAGATACGATATCAATTCTTTCATTCTGGTTGAATAACTGCAACATAGCCTCATACACATGCCTGTGCGAAGGTTTGTAAAAACAGTCTGGTTTCAAACCTTCAACTACTTTTGTTAGAACTACGGGATTTACAAGAATCGCGCCTAGTACAGCTTCTTCAGCATCTGTATTTTGAGGTATCAAATGTAAGTCTTTATCAGTATTTTGCGTATTTTTTTCTTTTAATTGAGCCATGCTTTTTACCATCCTTTTTCTCATGATATTACAGGGGAAGTTCAAATTAAAACCTCATGTATAAATATATTAAGTTAAGAATATTTACTTATTATTTTAAATATGCTTAAATTAGGGCAAGATGTGTGATAGAAACTTAAAAAAACTTGCAAAGCTATTGATAGAAAAAAAACTAACCATTGCAACGGCAGAAAGTTGTACTGGCGGGCTTTTAGCATCAAGATTGACTGACGTTTCAGGAAGTTCTAATTTCTTACTAGAAAGCCACGTAACATACGCAAATTCGGCAAAGAACAAATATTTAAAAGTAAGCGAAGAAATTTTAAGCACACAAGGTGCAGTCAGCCCTGAATGCGCAAAAGCTATGGCAGAAGGGCTTTTTCAGCTTGCGAATTGCGACATTGCCTTATGCACCACAGGAATTGCAGGACCAACAGGCGGTTCAAAAGAAAAACCTGTAGGACTTGTTTATATTTCTTGCCATTATGATGGGAAAACCTTTGTCGAAAAGCACGTTTTACCAAGCTTTTTGCCAAGAAAGCTTATGAAATTTATGTTTAGCGAAAAGGCGATAAAACTTGCGACAAAAACCCTTATCCAGCAATAATTTCAGCCAGAACTTCAGGGAATTTATTAATCAAAGTATCTGCAAAATCTTTCGCATCCATTTGAGTAATTACGATAGACAACAAATCGTTCGGAAGCTCTTGAAGCATTTTCAGTTTTTCTTCAGGCTCAATAACATTCAAAGCTTTGACCATATCAGGCTTTTGTTTTTGCGCATGAATCATATTAGTATAAGCTTCAGGACTAAACAATTGATAAAGTTCAGGATGTTCGTGTGCCAAATTAAGCGTCAACTGTTTCTTTTGTGTAGGTTGCATAGAGGTTAATGCGTCTTTATATTGAAGCGGATTAAAGTTTCCGATTTGCTTAACCATATCAAAACTATCCATATTTTGGCATTCGTTTCCAGTAACAGTTTCGATTATTTGCGCAAGATATTCAGGCGGAATAGACTGCATGTGTTTCAAAACGTTATCTTTATCAATATCTGTACTTGTCAAGAACTTGTCCAATTCATCGTTTGGCATCAACTTAATTACTTCATTTTCAGAGAACATTTGGAACACTGTTTTAACCAACTGTTCAGGCGGAAGTTCTCTCATCATCGCTAGAAGTTTATCTTCCGTAAAGAAATTAAGCCCTTGCATCAAGTCTTCTTCTTCCATAAGAGGGAGAAATTTGTTCAACTTTTCAGAAGTCATAGTTGAAAGTATGAGGAACTTGTTGTTAGGGTCAGCGAGTTTAAAGATTTCAACAAGGGTTTCCACATTAGTAAACAGTTGAGTAGCATATTCAACTGCAGCTTGGTTACCTTGTGCAGCTTCGGCTTCAACAATCTCGTCAACAGACATGGACGAATACATTTCGACCATTTTAGTTTTAGAGATATTCAATTTTTGCAACAGAGTGTTTAGGTCTGTGTTTAATACAATCATGCGAAGTCCTTGTTTGGGTACAACTCTCCATGTATAATAACGGCATTTTTTGGGATAAAATTCAACAATTTAAAAATTTGTAACACTTATTAACAATTAAAATGCAATAAAAGGGTTGATTTTAAAAATTGTTTATAGTACATTAAATCTTGCGGAAGAAATTCCCCTCGAAATGAGGGCTGCTAGCTCAGGTGGTTAGAGCGCACCCCTGATAAGGGTGAGGTCGGTGGTTCGAGTCCACTGCGGCCCATATAAAAAAGGACAGGATTAATACCTGTCCTTTTTTATATCTGTAGATGACTCAACTATTGAGTTTAATCGTTATTTAGGGACGCACTTTAAGCATTCAGTACGGGGTTAGAGCACTCTGCCGATCAAAAGGTGACTAAATGTCACGTTTTGTGAGAGGCCTGATAAGGGTGAGGATTCGTCATTAGTTATACATAGGTTCGAGTCCCCCTCCATTTTGACAATACTTAATTGTCAAAACGGAGTCCTTGGCCCATATAAAAAAAGACTCCTTTTAGGGGTCCTTTTTTATATCTGTAGATGACTGCAACTATTGAGTTTAATCGTTATTTAGGGACGCACTTTAAGCATTCAGTACGAGGTTAGAGCACTCTGCCGAGCAAAAGGTGACTAAATGTCACGTTTTGCGAGAGGCCTGATAAGGGTGAGGAAGCGTTTATTAGTTATTAACATCTGCACTTTATAATTCGTTACAAACTAACAAAAAATAATATTTTGATTTGTTATTACCCCCAAGCCGATTTATATTATCGTTCGAAATATATTTAGTATTCAGACATATAGGGTTAATTATGAAAATTCAAAAAATTATTAATACACTAGCTTTTAAAAGTATCAGAGAAGACCGAAACACTACAGAACAGCTTAAGCAAGAAAACGATTACGCACTAACCGAAAACAACCAAAAACGAATTTCTAAAGCAATTGAAAATTTGTCAGAACATTCGGGTGCAAAAAACGTTAAATTCTTATTGAACGTTGCTGAAAATCTTAAATATAGCACCAACATTCAAAACGATGCAAAACCTCGCAACGATTGGAAACTTCAGCTTAAAAATGCTGCCGAAAAATCATTATCTATGTCTGACCCGATTACAAAAGAAAAGCTTTCTTCTGAAATTCACAGAGTTTTCTATGCCCCAAAAGCCCTCACTGAAGACGAAAAACAAATTCTACAGTCTAAAGAAAATATTCTGAATAACATCGACAAATCCGAATTAGAAAACGAAAAAAATACTAACATTAAAAATATTGAAAAGAACTTAAACCACTTTATTATTTCTTCTGAAATTCCACTACATCAAAAGAAATATATTCTTAACCGCTTTGAATACTTATTAAGCCCAGAGTACAATATCAACCCCCAATTGGCTAACAAAAAGACCGTTGTGTTAGCTGAAATGCTTAATGACCTTGTTGTCACAACAGGCGATTCTAAAATCCCTAACACAAAAGCCATTAACCAAAAACAACACGGGATGTGTGCTGCAATCTCTATTGCTAGAAAATTGATGTCCTATGAATATAAAACAGACTTCGTTGACTCTATTATGTCCGAACTTGATGACAGCGACAAAATTATGGTTTACGATATTGCTCACTTGGGCGAAAAGAAAAAAATCCCTGTACAAAAAAATGACATCGACTTTGTAGATGCTATGAACAAAGGCTATCGTATCATTGACGCTTCTACTACTCAATGGATGCACATTGCAGATATGTTTGGCGTGGACAACAAAAGCGAGCTTGTATACACAGCATTTGATGGCAACCACTTCGGCACATTTACAGATACTCACTACAACAAACCTCTAGAAGACTCAAACCTACACGCAAAACAATCTTTCTATCAAGCACTTTTAAAAGCAAAAGAAAATATTGACACTGCTAGACTTTACAAAGCAGAAGCTCAAGAAAAACAAACTCTAAATCGCAACAATTTTAATTCAGATATTGAAACTATTAGTTCACTACATTCTCAAATCGCAAAAAATCTAAAAAGCACAAACATAGATTTATCTTCAAACGAAACTCATAAAATAGTTTCTGATTTATTGAGATTAGAAAAAGGTTATTCCGCAGACATCGACAAAGCTAATTCTAACCTTAAAAATTACAGCTTTATCCACAACGAAGAAAATATAATTAAAGATAGAAAAATTAAATCTTTCTTACAAAATGAATACAAAATTGAACTTTCTGACAATGCAATCAGCGATATTAGAGATTTGATAATTATGTCAAACTCAATCACAAATTCTATCAGTCCATCAAGTTCTTTAGCAAAGAAAGTTTCTTACGACAGAAAACTCTTTGATGCGGCATCAGCTTACAGAACAAGTATGTTATTCTCAATTACTGACAATGACTTAAAAACTGATATGATGGTTCATTACAACATTGTAGATAGTGAAAAATTCACATCAGACAGCATCGCTCGTTTCATAGACAAAGTTAATAATGGCGACAGTCGATATATCAATTATTTTTCAAAAATTTATGGCGTACCAGCAAACAAAAAAAACATAGCAAAAACTCTAAAAGACCTCAAAGCTGGTTACGATTACAATACGACAAAAGCCCTTGACGACATGTACGGAGCAATTGGTGCAGGCAATCGAATTCAAGCAGCATTAGGACAATTACGTTACCTAAAAGATAGTATCCAAAACGGCGACAAAACAAACTTAAGAACGCTTTCTGTTACTATGGATTTGCCTAGAAACAAAACTAGAATTCTTGGTGAACTTGAAAAATTTGAAAAAATATTATCTAACAAACCAACAGAAGATGAATACTCAATGATTATTAACAAATTAGGAGTAAAAAATCGTTTTGAAGAGTTTGCAGAAGCATATCGCACAGTAGCAAATGCGATTAAAAACCCTGACAGTGAAAATAATCAAAAAATCATCAATAGCATGAAACTTGCTAACAACTTAAGCGAAGAAGCTCCATTGCAAGAACTTGAGCCAATAATGGTTGAACTAGCACATCTTTTCAATGGAATGTTAGAAAACCTTCAAAATGTAAGAAACAGTTTGCAAGTTCTGGATGAAAAAGGACTTTACATTGACAGCGCAAATCCTAACTTTGAATTAATCAAAAAAATGGAAAGAGACGGTAAAATAATTCCTGCAACTGAACTTTTACGCTTGCAGGTACGTTATGATGCAATCGACAAAATCCGTTCTCAAGACGAATTTTCATCACGTCAAGGGAAAATTTCTAATCCTGAATTATACAAATACACAAAAGCCGAAAAAGAAACGCTTAAAAAGATTGAAAAATCTCTAAACCAAATGGCATCTGATACGAACAAGGAATTAATCGGAATTTACAAAGAAATCAAAACGCCATTAGAAGAACACGCAAGAAAAATTGGTGTAAATATGGGTATGTTCTGGAGCATGCCAGAAGCTAGTTCTGGACTATATTCATTCCAACAATCAAAAATTCTTCAACAATTAACAGACAAACCATACCAAATTCTTGAAGATTTTGACAAAGCTATCGACATAATCAAAAACTCACCACACTCTGGGATTTCAGGCACAAGCGTTTTCCACACAAAATCAGGCGGACACGCACAATATATTTCTGAAATCACAGAAAACAACGGACGAGAAATTCTTTATCACGACAACTCTTGGGGCGCTTCAGAACACGAAAATACTTGGGTTGACTCTGAAGGACTTTTAAGAACCGACTACAGCGATGACCGTGGCGGAGAACTTGGTTATATCACAGATAGCAGATTTAGAAACGGAAACTACATATCTAACTTATTAGAAAAAACTGGGGATTTCAGACCTGAAAAAATTCACTCAAAAAATATTAAAAAACTAAAAAGAGAAAATGAGGGTTACAAATTCCCACTATTACGAGACATCGTTGTTCCTGGTATCAGCAATGAAGCCGACAATGTTGCTGCAAGCATTAAAGATAACATCTTTTTATCAGATACAAGATTCTTATACGATTTTGAAACTAAATTATCAAAAATGACAGTTGACGAAATTCATGCAGCAAAAGAAAAATGCGAAACAGCAGGCAGAACTTATAAAAAAGAGTTAGAATCAATAGAAAAAAGATTAGAAACTACACCATTCAACAATGGTATTCAAACAAAAGCGGACTATGACTCTTTAGCAAATGATGACCCGCTAAAAGTTGCATTCGAAAAAGTTGCATTCAACAGATCGTACAACTTCATTTCATTATGGAAAGAATTAGCAGAAGTTAATACGGTTGAAGAAGTAAATAAATTCAGAGAAGCTCAACGAGTAGTTGCAAGAGAAAATTTTGAATACGCTTTTGCAAAATCACCAGAAATTCTTTATGCATACGCACTAAACAAAACAAAAAGCAACGTTCACACAATACTAAACAACGCACTAGAGAGCAACAATATCAAAATTGACGGTGAGAAAAAATTAAACATCGTAAGAAATTGTGCAGTATTTGAACCTGAAGAAATATCTAAATTTGACGGAAGTTTAAAACACACCATCGACTTTATGGTGAACAAAATTTTGAAAAATTTTGACGCAAATATTCCACAAACAGAAGACTCACTAAAAGCAAAAGAAGAAATTAGAAAAAATCTAACAAAAGATCTTGCAAAAGGACTTTACTTCTCTAAAAAAGACCTTCTAAAAGACACTGAACTCAACAATGCAATCAGAAAATATATTGATAGAAAATATCAACCAGAATCTGATGAAGAATTCATTAACATTTACAACCGTTTGCAAAACATGACATTAGAAGAATTCAGAAAAGAAACTTCTGATGCAACAAATGCCGATATGGCATTCAAAAATATCACAGGCTACGATATTTTGAAACAATACAAAGCTTCAAACGAAAATATTCAAAGCGAAATTGCAAACGTAGTTTATCAAAAACACATCATTAAAGACATTCCAATATCTAAAACTACACCACATTTCCAATATAAAAAACTTCAGAAAAAACCTCGTGGCGCTTACTATACGAGTGGCAAAACATACGAAGATTTATACAGAAGTTTCAACTACTCTCTGCAAAGTTTAACATTTGACAAATTATTCAATAAATACAAAGATAATAACTACAGAAAATATGGTGTAATGCCAGCTTATCCAAAAATTGATATTTTTGATGACGAATTCATTGATAAAGAAATCGAAATTTTAGATTCAAGCATCAATGCTTTCTCTGAAAATATTCAAAGTAGAAAGCTTAACCTACAAGTATATTCAACAACAGACAGAGTTGATAATTTCTTGAACAAAATCCCTGACAACAAAGCCTTAACACAACTCCAAACACGTTTATTAAACAATATTATTGGAGAATTTATAACAGACAACTACAATGATACAGGATTAGAAGCAAGCGTTAACTCTGCACAAAAAATGCTTGAACTTCCTGCTCATTCTACAGCAAAAGAATATAAGGAAGTATTCACAAATTGGAAAAAACAAGTAAACGCTATCAGACAACTTAACCCTGAAGAAAAACTGATAACCCAAATCCAAGCTGATGTAAAAAAATTAAAAAATGATATTCAACTTGTTGTTAACGCAGATATTCCACCAAAATACAGAAGCAAAATCATTGAAAAAGTAAATATCTTTGTTAATGAAGTTTTAAAAGAGGCAAAAACAAGTTATGACATTCACGCAAACAGCCGTATTTTAAAACAAAAACTACTAACATACGCTAATCCAAAAACTACAGCCGAAGACATCGAAACATTCTACGGCACAATGGAGTTGCAAATTGCACAAATTAAAAAAATCAAACAAGCATATTTTAACAACAAAAATGTACTAGAAAAACAAAACAAAAAAACAATAGAAGCAATGTTAGCGTTTATGGAAAACTCTGTTTCGGATGAAATTATTGAACAATTCCCTGATTTTATAATGGAAACATACAGAAACAATAACGGATTTAATGCAGAAGAATTTGCAAAAGAAGTTTCTAATTTCACAAACATTCCAATAAGCGAATTAGTAAATGATGAAAAATTCCAGAAATTATCTTCAAGAATTCTGAAATATAACAAAACGTACCAAACAGATAATAACTACAAAACATCACTAAAACGTAACAGCCAAAAACTAGAAGATATTATAAACAAATTTATTGAAAAAAGAATTCAACCAGAATACCAACGTTCAGTATCTACAATCTTACCTAAATATGCCAAACAAGAACTTTTAGGCATTGGTAAGGGCAAAGAATTCAGTTTAGAAAAATGGGTTGATTTTAAGTATGCATTAACGCAAGATTTCAAAAAATATCATTACTGGAGACACCCACAAGAACTTCTTGACCGCTATACAGAACTTTGCGCAAAAGATGGAGATATTGCAAAAGCTGCTGAGGCAAAAGATGATATTGCAGTAGAAAGATTAGAAACAGAAAGAAGATTTGCAAGAAAAGGCTTAAAAGATGCTTTGAGTTTTGCAGAACTAATTGAAATGCAAGAAATACTAATCAATAGTGCGTCAGAACTTGGCAACCCTGCGCTTGCAACAAAGAAATTCAAAAACTACGATACAGATTTTATAGATGACAAAACTGGCACAAGATTGTCTTTAGCAGATTCAACAATAATGGACTTTATGGCAAGAAAACTACTTCACACCCGCTCGGATGAAACTGCCATTATGTTTATTGAAAAATTAGGCTTAACTGACCAATTTATGGAAAAAGAAGACAAACTTTTGGATGTTAAAAAGACAAAAGTAAAAATAAACCACCTTGCAAGTATTTTAAAAACAGTAAACAAACAAACTAAAGCCTTGGAAGAAGAAGTTAAAAAATTCGAAACAGACGACATGACTTTAGAAGAATTCTGTGACGAAATTGATAAATCAAAAGCAATCATCATTGAAAAAACAAAAAAACTACCAAGACAAAAAACTGTAAAAAATATTCTAGAAACATTTGATTCAATCAAAGTTTTGGTAGGTGCAAACCCAGACCTTCCAAAAGATATTATTCTTCAACAAGCAATAAGAGATTTAAGAAATGATATCTCAACACAAACAAACGAAGATATTTCTTCTGTTCAAGCTGACTTGAATGAAATTAATACAATCTACAAATTAATTTCTAAACTAAATATTCCAGAATATCGTATTGCACATCAATATAAAGAAAGTTTCTACAAAAAATTCGAAGAAATCGAAAACTACAGAAACAAAGTTCTTCAAAAAATTATGCAAGATTCTGAAGCTATCGAAATTAAAACTCGCATAACCGAATAAAATAAACTAATAAAATTGATGTATTTATGCTAAAATCTCATTAAAAAGAGGATTTTTTAATGAAAAAGTTTTGGATATATTTAGGTTCAGCAGTAGGGATTACTTTATTATCAGCATATTTGGCATTTTTGTTTTATCTTCCACGTGCAATTGATTTGAACACATTCAAACCAATGATTCAGGAGATTGCAAAAGAACAAGGCAAAGTGAATTTGGACTTTCAAAACCCACGCCTTGTAACAACGCCACATCTTCAAGCTGGAATAATGCTAGACGATATCACAATAAAACTCCCTGATGGCTCAACTCTTTTTGATGCAGAAAATTTGCAAGTAAGAATTTCTCTACCGAATTTATTTTTACTAACAGTCAAAGTACCTTGTGCAGAAATCAATTCTCCAAAAATCAATCTTGATATTGAAAACAATGAGCAATTCAAGTTAGTAAAAGTTATAGAAGATATTTTAAACGAAAAGCTTAACGAACCACAAAAAGTTGTAGTCCAAACCGATAAAAAAGGATTTCAATTTAATCCAAAATGGATTAAAATAAAAATCCCAAAAGCAACAGTTAACAACTACCAAATCAAAATTAACGACCTACTCACAGGGCATTATTTAGAGTTAAAAGGTGACAAATTAGTTGCAGGATACAATAACGGAAAGTTTGCAAAAGCAAGAACTTCTGCAAGCATTTTTAGCGATGAAAAAGAAAACATAACACTAAACATTGCATTAAACACATTCATTCCACCTTCAAAACCGTCAGACCCTGATGATGACCCTGTGGAAAAAATTGTATTTCCATTTTCAAACCCTGTTTTGAAATATAGAGAATATGACCTTCAATCTGACGTTGATATGAAAATCAAAGCTCGCCAAACAAAAGATGGCAAAGTGTTATTAAAAGGTTTCCTAAACATAGAAAACACAACTCTCAACCTTGCAGGTTACCAGCTCCCAAAATGGAGTAGTAAAACAAAATTCCACGGTACAAAAATCGACACTGATACAAATATTTTTGTAGCAGAAAACCAAAACTTAAACATCAAAGGAAAACTAAATTACGGCAAAAAGCCTTTCGCAGATTTAGATTTAATTTCAAACACAATTTATTTTAATGATTTGCTAACGCTTTCAAAAGCAATCCTAAATTCATTGCACATAAACAATAACCTTGCACAAATTAATGCTAACGGATATTTTTTAAGCAATGCACATTTCAAAACTAATTTCAAAAAAGTAAAATCAAAAGGTGCTATTGTTGTTAGAAACGGAAAAGTTGAAAACCCTGTAACAGGTCTAGCTTTTGACAAAATCAATGCTAATTTGATATTTCTAAAAGACACTATGAAAATAGTAAACACTCACGCTTATATAAACAATAATTTAGCAAAAATTGAAGGCTCAATTGATACTGACACATACACAGACCTCTCATTTGAAGCCGAAAAATTACCAATTCCTGAACTTTTCAAAGCCTTCGCACCAGCGGATTTAAAAAAATCTATCTTAATAAATTCAGGAAACTTAAACCTAGTTGCGAACATTAAAGGCGAATTAAAAAAACCGATTTCTAGAATAAGATTGGCGCTTGAAAATTTTTCAATGTCTGACAAAAAATCAACTTACACAATCTCAAATGATAAACTTGCAATCAACGGAATTTCTGACATCGAAACTCTAAACGCAAGCGTAAACAATAGCAACCTTAACGTAAAAATACACGGAACAAATTCTACAATTTCAGTTCCACAAATCAAAGTACATCTTGATGAAAATAAAATTGAAATCACACCACTTTCAATCGACATAAACAAAGCGACAAAAATTCAAACCGTAGGTAACATCCAAAATTATTTCAAAAATCCATTAATTGATATCATTACATACGGCAGATTAGGCGCAGAAGATTTACGTCAATTTTTAGGCGAAAGCGCAGTTCCATTCATCAACGCAACTGGATTTATGCCAATGAAAGCAGACGTTAAAGGTTCTCTAAAAAAACTACAAATAATTACACAAATAGAATCAGATTCACAAAATTACTTAACTCCTGTTGATATAGAAGTAATGCAAGGCAAAAAAAGTATTCTTCAAGCCAAAATGGATTACAAAGGAGATAGAATTCACATAAGAGATACTGGTTTTTACACTGGGGTAAACTCATTCTCTGACAATTTAGAGTCAAACCTTGAGGGCACTCACGAAGTCGTAAGCATAAACGGCACTATCGTAAACCTTAACTCTAATCCATTTATTAACCAAGTAAGAATCAAACTTCCTTTAGAAATTAAAGGCAAACTAACTGCATTTAAAAATTCAATATTCACAGCAGGCGGAAAGCTTCTTGTATTTGGGAAAGCTGATTCGCCACTAATGAATGGGAATTTCTATTTAAACAATTTGTCTATTCCTGAATTACTAACTACATTAGACAACTTGAACATTGATTTATCAAACAAGAACATCAACTTAAACGTAAACAACTTGTTATTAAACGGTTCTGACATAAATGTTGCACTCAAAACAGACATAAACCCACATCCAGTATTTACTATTTCAGGATTGGATGTAACCTCAAAAAATTTCAATCTTGATGATACATTGAAAATTTTGGACAAACTAAATCCATATATAGTGCAACCAACAAATCCTGCACCAAAATCAACAGAGCCAATGAATATTCCTGTAGAACTTTCTCAAGGAACAATTAAGTTTAACAAAATTTCTACAGGCAATATAAACATCTACGACACAACAGGAAGAATTGCATTAAAAAACAACAATTTTTACCTTAACAATTTACAAACCACAGCGTTCAAAGGTCTTGTTACAGGTAACATTGGCGTAAACATTCCGACAACAGGACTTGATATAAAATTAAAAGGAACTGCAGTTGACGTAGAAGATGCACTACTTTCTGCAATGAATATGAAAGATACAATTTCAGGTACAGCAGGATTCACTACTGATATTCAACTTACTGGTACAACTTTAGAAGAACAAATGAAAAGCCTTGCTGGTAACATTCATTTTGAAATGTTTGATGGTCAACTTGGACCTTTTGGCAAATTGGAAAATATGATTTTGGCAGAAAACATCAGAGAATCGAAATTCTTCCAAACTGCACTAGGTGGAGTAATTAATTCAATAGCAACAATTGATACTTCAAGATTTGACGTAATGAAAGGTGACATAGCATTCTCTGACGGAATTGTACATATCAACCCGATTACATCCGCAGGAAACGTTTTATGTTTATATATAGCTGGCGACTTTAACCTACTTGAAAATACAGTTGATATAAAAGTAAGAACAAAACTAGCATCAATGGTTTCAAGTATGTTAGGACCTATCGCACAACTTAACCCAATTAATTTAGTGAAAGTTACACCAGGTTTGAACGTTGTAATGGCGCAAGCATTCTCTCTATTTACAGCAGAAGCTTCTCAAGAAGAACTTGACGCTATTCCTAACTTACAAGGCAACAGCGCAGAAAACCTTGCAACAAAATTCCAAATTGTTTTAAAAGGCGATGTTGCAAAACCATTTTCACTAGTAAAATCTTTCAAATGGCTTGCTCTAGATTCTGAATTGCAAGCTGCAGAAGCATTTGTAAAAACGCTACCAGACCCATCAATCGTTGGTGATGTAGAAAATGCGACTATTGAACAGATACTAGCAGCTCAAGAAGCAAAAGCTAAAGAAGATGCAAAACTAATTAATCGTGTTAAAAGATTTTTCACAAAAGATGAATAAACCTACTTGCTTACAGAAAACGAATATTCAATTGTACGATTGTATTTTTCGCCTTTTTTAAGTATAGGTTTTTCATCAAAAGAATTTATTGCATCAGGGAAAAATTGAGGCTCAACACAAAATGAAGAATGTTTTTCATAACGTTTGCCATTTTTGCCTTCTGGTTGAGCTGATTTGCCTAGATTGTTTGCTGTATAAAATTGAAAACCTGGAAGATTAGTTGAAACTTTCATCTCAACACCTGTTTTTTCAGATTTCACTTTTGCAACATCAATCATTTTTAAACCAGTATATCTATCAACAACATAATTTTGGTCATAACCATTTTTATTCATTGTAGACAACTTTTTTGCATCTCTAAAATCAAAGTCAGTACCTTCTACAGATTTTATCTCACCTGTTGGTATTGCAATTTCATTTACAGGAGTGTATCTTGAAGAATTTGGCAATTGTACAATATGCTCCATTACAGAACCTTCGTGAGCATTTTCCACTCCATCAAGATTAAAATACGAATGATTTGTAAGGTTTAAAATAGTATCAGCATCACTTTCTGCTTCGTAAATTAATTTCAAATTATTATTGTTATCAAATTTATAAGTCGCAGAAATTTTTACATTAGCTGGATACCCACCATCCATATCTTTTTTCAAATAAGTAAATTTTATACCATCTTTTAAAACTTCAGCTCTCCAATTTTTCACATCCAAACCCGCTTCTGCACCGTGAGAATGTGTTTTCCCATTATCTTTGTTACAAGTTAATTTATATTCTTTCCCATTGAGAAAAAAAGTTCCATTATTAATTTTATTAGCAACAGGTCCAATCGTTCCACCAGCATGACCTATCGGAGATTTTTCATAAGGTGTAACAGAAGAATAACCTTGCGCAACATCAATAATCTTTCCGTCTTTATCTGGAACTTTCACCCCAACAATAGTTGCACCAAAAGTTGACAAGTCAACACTTGCACCATTTTTATTTGTTATAGTATAAAGCGTTGCAACCTCACCACTTTTTTCAATTTTGCCAAAAGATTTTTTTGTGATTTTCACACCGTCATAAAGACTTTTGCTATCAGGAACTTTAACACTTTTAACAAACGTATCTTTCTCGTTATTTGCACTCAAATAAGAACCTTGTGCAAAACTCTGAAACACTGGCCTGTTATTGTTAATAAAAAACATATTTGTATTAAAATCTATTGGCATACACACTTCCTCTATACAAGAGTATATTACCATAAAGTATTTTCAATACAAAAAATTGCTATTTTTTTTAATATCTCAACGGAATTTTTGAACGATTAACAGTCTTCTTCTCATAGCCAAAATTCAACAACATACGACAAGTGCTTGTGTAAAAAATATTCTCCTCAAGCGTAGGTCCGATGTTGATTGAACTAACTGTCCTTTTCAAAAATTTGTATTCAATATATGGGACAAAAAGACCATTTTTTTCAAATATTTTTGTAGATTTATGCGCATTCAAATTAAAATGCGAAATAAAAATTATACGATATTCTTTTTCATCTTTGAAATGAGGGTTTTTGAAAAATAAACTCACTACTGACAAAATATCTATCAATTCAAACATTATTGTTTGCATTTTTTCAATATTTTTTTGAGTTTTTTTAGAAGAATCAATTTTTTCAAACTGTTTATTCCATTTTTCAAAAATTAATTTCAAAACAGTTTCTTGCATTTCACGTTTGTAAATAATATTCCCATACACAGAATGGAACCCTTGTTTTTCCATATCTGCAATCAAATCTTTTTTACAAAAACCGATATTATAGCCTGTATAATTTTGACCTTTGGTATAGTTATTCCAAAGCGTCAAGTTATCGCCCTCAGTAGAAAAAGAAATTGTATAATATTCATGTCTATTGCTTAAGTTGTCGCTACCATTCACGATATTTTTATATTTGCGATGGAAATGTTCCTTTATACGTGAAAAAAGTTCTTGATTAAGATTTGGCATCTCATCAATAAGGCTAATAATCAATTTATAAGAGTACGTAACCTCTTCCTTATCATTCAAATAAAGCGCATTTGAAAATCGAACAGTACCAGTTTCCAAAATACCTAACAGCTTTTCAGGCTTTGTATAGTGATAAAGCGTACTATTAGAACCATCGTCAAGAATTTTCTTAACGCGCGGAATCTTTTTCAACAAACCATCATAATCAATCATATATACATTATAACATATTTTTCTAAATAAGTATATATACAAAAAGACGGGCTTCCACCCGCCTTTTGTATTCAAATTTGCAATTATTTTGAAATTCTACCAGGAACTACAACTCCACCTTTAAGGTTCTTTTTATAGAATTCAACGTGTGGTTGAAGAACGCTATCTAGAACTTCTGGGAATGCAACTCCACCTTCAATTTTTTCAACAATTTCTTGGTAAACTGTTGCAAATGCTCTTAATTGAGTTAACGCACCAGCTGCAGCAGGAGTCAAGCCCATTCCTCTAGTTTCAACTTTTTCGCTAAAGAATGCGCCTGAAACTTCATAAGATTTGCATAATGCATCAATGTAGCTTTCTGCGTTTTCTCTGCATTCACCGTTATCAGCAACAACTGTCAAAGCAAATACCAATTTGTTTGCAGGGTTAAAATGAGCTTCAGCAGAGTGGTGCATAGCATCAGGAACTTTTGCAACTTGTTTCAATGTATCTTTTACAGATTCATTTTGCATTTGTGCATGCCAGTAAACTGTGTTTTCAAAAATTGCACCCATATATTGGTGAACAGAAGCTTCAATACCATTCATTTTTGCATCAGCCCAGAAGATACCTTCTTTTAAAGCCAAGTTGCATTTAAAATCAGAAGATAAAGATTTTTCAGAAACAGCTTGAGCAGCTTCTAACATTTCAACCATATCTTCTTTTTTCATACCAGCGTAAGCAAGAGTGAACAATGCGTGATCATCAAACGCAGAGAATCTTCCACCAACGTCATCATGAATGAACAAATCACCTAACCAACCGTTTGCAATAGATGTTCTACGAAGTTCACTTTTTTCACTGTTACCATCAGTAACTGCGATAAAGTGTTTTGCTGTCATTGTTTCAGCTTCAGCTTGAGATTTTCCTTGAGCTTTGTATGCTTCAACAAGTCTGTCTTGAATTCTTAAAAAACCATCTTTTGTTTCAAAAGTTGAACCTGATTTTGATGCAATCATGTAGTTTGATGATGTAACATCTCCACCAATTCTTGCCAAAAACCTTTCAAAACTTGCAGAATCAACATCTGAATAAAATTCAACAACATCTTGACATACATTCAAGCCATTTATACTCAACATATGTTCTACTGTGTGTTTTGAACCGCCAATACCCATTACGCTTAATTTTTTAGCGCCTGTTTGGCTTTTTAATTTAGATGCTAATGAGTAAATTTCATCAACTCTTTTTGCTTGTTCTTGTGGTAGGTTAACCCAGTTTAAAAATTGTCCTTTTACGTTTGCTCTTTTTGAAAATTCTGAAACGAATTTTTCAACATTAGCTTCATATTTAGAAAAATCAAAGCCATAAAAATCGCTTTTCAATCCTAAATTACAAATACATGTTTGAGTCATTTTTCACTCTCCTTTTGTTATTATTTCAACAGTAGTTTATCATGAAAATAAGTTTATATAAAGCCAAAACCTTTATATAATATACTTTTGCAAAATCAATTTTTTAAGTGCTTTTGCTTGAATTGCGTCAGGTTCAATTTGAATTAATTTTTCAAGATACTCAAGCGCTTTATGATAATTTTCTAATTTCTTTTGTGCCGCAGCCATTGCAAAAAGTGCATCAATAAATTTCGGGTCAAGTTCAAGTGCTTTTTCTAAATCCGAAACAGCTTTTTCAATATCAGGATTTTGAATATCTTTTCTTGAAAGCGTAATTTTTGCACGATTGTAATAAGCATCAGTCATCTTATCATTCAACTGTAACGCTTTTGTATAATCAAGCATCGCTTCATCAAAATCTTCCAAAGCTTGATATGCAACTGCTCTATAAAAATAAGGAATTTCCCAATCGTTTTTAAGTTCTAACGATTTGTTTATATTTTCAATTGCACTTTTAAATTTGCCGTCTTGAATATCGTAAATCCCATTGTCTAAATATTTTTTATATTCTGTCATAAAATTCCTCTCTACGGTTTTACTGCCGAAAGCATCAACAATCCAATTGTAGTTAATGACATTGTAAATGCAATCAACATTATTATCCAAAATAATGAAATCTTTGAAGTTTTTTCTTTTTGAACTTTGTATTTTTTAGCTTGTTTTTTGTTAGTGGTTTTGTTGACTAATTTTTTAGGTTTTTCTTCAAAACTTTTTGTTTTTTGCGCCTTAATTTTAGCTTGAGAATATCTTTCACTTAAAGATTTATTTTTCTTACCTGTCAACATTAATTCTGTATCATACTGAAGTCGCATCAATTTGTCAGAAGGTCCGTTTTTAAAAACAGAATAACTAATCGCAACTTCAAAGGCTCTTTGCAAGCATTCTAAAGCAACAAGCCCGTCTTTTTTCACAGTTGCACCGTGAACAGATTTGTTCCCATTCTTCTTAAGAAAATACAAATCATCTAAAAATTCTTTTTCTTGAGGATTACCTTTTGATTTATCTTTTAAAGTTGCCAACATATCATCAAAAGTTTCTTCTGTTGTACGACGGTTTCCCAAAACATCTTTGCAAACATGTTCGCCAAAACGTCTGGTTTGCCCCATACACTGCTCAAAATATTCATCACGATAAAGCTTCTCTGCCTCTGTGATAATATCAAAAAGATTTTTATCTGTACTTTTTAAAAAATCAAAATTCGTTGCCATAAAACTAATTATCGCATAAAAATTTATTTTTTAATAAAATCTACAACCGCATTAATAAATGTCAACGGATGAACTGGACATCCTGGTATATACAAATCTATTGGGTATTTTTCTAAAAATTCTCTATTCAATTTATTTGAATTTTGGAACACACCACCACTAATTGCGCAAGCTCCACAAAGAATAACAACTTTAGGGTCAGGTGTAGACTTATAACAATCTTCTAACGCATACGCCATATTTTCAGAAATAGGTCCTGTGATAACTATACCGTCAGCATGTCTTGGTGAAGCTACAAAATCAATCCCAAATCTACCCATATCAAAGTTTACGTTAGAGCAAGCATTCAACTCCATCTCGCAACCGTTACAACCTGCCGCTGATACTTGTCTTAACTTTAAAGATTTTCCAAAGACTTGTTTAATTTCTTTTCTAACTTCATACGCAGTTTTTCTAAATTCTTCAAAAGTCATATCAGATGTAACGATTAAATTTTCACGCTTTGTTGACGCTAACTTGTAATTATTCGTAAATTCAACTGCTCCACAAGCATTTGAACAAGCTCCACAAAAAGTACACTTGCCCATATCAATTGAATAATTTTCCACATCCAAAGCACCCGTTGGACAAACACCATTGCAAGGAGAAATATCCACACCTTTGTTTATTTTTGGAAATCCTCTGAACTGGCTTCGCATTGGTGCATTTGGAATGTCTTTTATAAACTGTTCACCTTGATATATTCTTAACTTTAAAGTTTCTAACATTTTTTATCCTTTATTTTCAAATTTTATAAAATGTACTTATTCACTTAAAAATTCAATACCTACAAATCATTTCCGCAATACGACAAGTTAAAACTCTTGTTACACAATGGAAAATCAGAAATACCATTGTTTCTAACCGCCATTGCTAAACCATACCAATTGTTAAATGATGGGTCTTTAATCTTGTAACGAGATAATCTGCCATTATTATCGGTAATTGCAGTGTGAATGACTTCACCTCTCCAACCTTCAACAATTGAAACAACAAATTTTTCACCATACAAACCGTTATTAACAGGAACTAAAAGCGGTTCATTTTTATATTCAGGCAACATTCGCATAAATTTTCTAATCAAAGATAATGACTGCATAATTTCTTTATATCTCAAGCGAGTTCTTGAATAAACATCACCTGTTGCTTTGAATTTTTTGTCATCTTTATCCATAAACCATTTGTCAGGGAAATCAAATCTTGAATCCAATTCCACACCTGACGCACGTCCAGCCATACCAACAAGTCCCAATGCTTTTGCACTTTCATAACTTACAACACCAGTTCTTTCTAATCTTGAAATTACTGTTGCTGATTTTAACATTGTTGTAGTCGTACGTTTTACATCAGCGCCTACTTTTTCTAAAGTTTTCAAAATATTTTGTGCTAATTTTTCATCAATATCGAAATTTACACCGCCAACTTTAATCAAACCTCTACCAAAACGACTACCAGAAATTTCAAGCAAAGAATTTATAACTAAAGTTCTTGTAGCACCAAAAATTGCATTACCCATTTGGTAAGCAGTGTCACCAGCAATTGCACCCAAATCGCCAATGTGAATTGCCACACGTTCCATCTCTAGCGCAATTAATCTTATCAATTGAGCTTTATTAGAAACTTCGATATTCAACAAAGCTTCCATCGCTTTTGAATAAGCTAAATTATATGCAATCACGCTATCACCACAAACAGATTCTGCAAGTTGGTTAGTTGGATTTTGTAAAAACAAATCTTCAACTCCACGATGTTGGTATCCTAAACGGATTTCCAAATCATAAACTTTTTCACCGTTACACATAAATCTAAAGTGTCCAGGTTCAATTACACCTGCGTGAATTGGACCAACACCTACTTGGTGAATTTCTTCTCCTTGAATTTCAAAGAACGGATATTCTTTTTTATGGTTTCTTACAGGTTTTAACCAAGGATGTTTCAAAGGTTTAATCTTAAACTCTTCAAAAAATTCTCTCTCAAACATGTGGAACGCTGGAATATCTTTTGTTATAGAATCGTAAGATTTTTCATTCTCATTGAAATATGCTGATGATACAAAAAGTTTACCTTGTTCATCATCCGCCATAATAACAAAAAGTTTTACACCAGCACCAAACGGTTGTCCAAAAAATCCAACAACACGCTTTTTAATCTCCAAAATTTCTTTTCTCAAATCAACAATATTTAAGCAAGGAATTTCATTCAAATTTATAGGTTCATTATTTTTAGTTTCAATCCAGTTCATCATAAATTACCCCACTAATACCGCGATTGTACCATTAATCATTACATCCAAAAATTTCGGAACATACACACCCAAAATAAACGCCATAACAAGCAAAATTACTTGAGGTAAATACATTCCAAAACTAACATTTTTCACATTTTCATCGTAATTTTTTTCCAAATTAGCTTGCCCAAAACTCATTCTAATAACAGCTTTTGCCAAACCATACAACACAATTGTCAAAAGAATTACGAATAATCCACAAAGGATATAATGACCTTTAGTAATCATTTCTTTTATCATCAAAAATTCACTTATAAATAAAACTGACGGTGGAAAAGCAACAATACCCAAGAAAGAAGCAACCCAAAGCCAGCCTGTTTTTTTATCAGTTTTTAAAATACCCGCAACTGATTTTATTTTTTTAGTTTTATAAATTTCTAAAATATTCCCAGAAGTTAAAAAGAAAGATGCTTTAATCAATGAATGCCCAATCATATGTAGAATTGCAGCATACATTGCAACCCCACCAATCGCAGTCCCAATCACAAGAATTCCCATATTTTCTACAGAAGAATAAGCCAACATTCTTTTGTAATTGTTTATATGGAAAACGAACACTGCAGTTATAAACAATGACAAAAATCCCATTACCAACATCATTCCTCTGCCAAAATCAGCACATCCCGCAAGCATTGTAATTTTATAAACATTCAAAATAATAAGAAACGCTGAATTCAATAACGCAGCAGACAACAAACCTGAAATAGGTGATGGAGATTCTGAATGCGCATCAGGCAACCAAAAATGAACAGGCGCAAGCCCCATTTTTGTACCAATACCAAACAACACAAACACAAATGATAACTTCAACCAAAACTGATTAAATGTTGCAGCACTGTCGTACAAATCATGATATGAAAGTGAATTCATATTACCTGTTGAAATAGTTAAAAGAATAATCCCAACAAAAGCTAACGCAATACCAATTGAACAAATATAAACATATTTCCAAGCTGCTTCGATTGCAGTTTTTGTTTTATTAAAGTAAATCAAATACGCACTTGCCAAAGTTGTTGCCTCAATGAAAACCCAAGATAATCCAAGGTTCGTGCTAACAATCGCACCAGTCATTGACAACACAAAAATCAAAATCATATATGAATAATGTCTTAATCTTTTTACATCAGTTGTTTCGTGTTTAATGTATCCATTATTATAAACAGCAACTGCCATAAATACAATTGACAAAATTAATAAGAAAATAATATTACACGAATCTACCAAAAAATATTTGCTTGATGCTACAGGCAAATTAACTGCACACAAAACTGATACAACCAAATGCCCTATTGCATACAAATTTATAAAGAAATTATTCATCCACTTTGCCTTGAAAATTAACATTATCAAGCAAGCTATTATCGGAAATATCAACAACAAATTAATCATCATATTCACAATCCTTCAAATCAGATAACTGCGTAACTTCCAAGCCGTCAAACTCTTTATTAATTCGATTAACAAGAAGTCCTAAAATAAATACCGCAATAAATACGTCTAACAAAACGCCCAAATTTACAATCACAGGCATTTCTTTTGCCACAGAAAGTGATAATAAAAATATACCATTTTCCATAGTTATAAATTCAATTACATTTGTTAAAATTTTATGTTTAATTGTAATCAAAATTAAACTTATTATAATAACCGCAATCGACACACCAAAATAAATCGGATTAATCATTTTTATCGCAGGAAAATGAAAATCAGAAATCAAAAATCCTGCAAATAAAATTACACTTGATATAACCAAACAATAAAAATGAGGAATATTAGCTTCCATATCTCGGTATTCGTGGGTTTGTTTTACTATTTTATTCAAAAACATAGGAATAACAATTGCTTTTACAATCAAAGTTTCAAAAGTTAAAAACAAAATAGTTAAAATATCAGCATGCTCAATCCCGAAATAACAAATCAAGAATAACAGAATTCCTTGCAATACAAGAATTCTCACGTGAGCCATCAATCGGCTTGTAGCAGCCATATACAACATTGTTAGTCCAAATATAATTATCAGTGCATTTTCCATTTACTTCACCTAATTTCCATAAAGTTTTATCGCAGTTAGAGAAAGAGTTATTAAAGCAAAAGATGACATTGCAAAAATAAATTCAAACACATGCGACATTCTTAATCTTGCAATTGCAGATTCTAAAGTACCAACAAAAACCGCAATCACAAACAAAGCAACTACATAAGCCAAAGCAGAATATCCAAACCCTAATAAGTGAGTTGGAATTAACAAAGCAGCGATTAAAGATTCCAAAATCACCATCTTAATTCCTGCCGCCCAAGTTATTAATCCCAAATCCTGACCACTGTTATCAAGAATCATAACTTCGTGAATCATAGTTAACTCAAGGTGAGTTGTAGGATCATCTACAGGAACTCTGCAACACTCTGTCAATAGCATTACAACAAGTGCCAACACAGCCAAAATCATTATCAAAATTCCAAGCCCGCCAGCACTTTCCAATATCAAAAACAAACTTTCAAAAGTATAATTCCCACTCAACGCAATCAATGATGCCATAATTATAAAAAATGCAGGCTCAACAATGGTTGTAAAACAAGCCTCTCGACTTGCGCCCATTCCTTCAAAACTGCTACCAGTATCCATTGCCGAAAGCAAAGCAAAAAATTTGCCAAGTCCCAACAAATATGCAAACAAAATAAATCCGCCTTGCATATTTATAACAGAACTTCCACCCAACATCGGAACAAATAGCCCTGCAAAAAGCGTTGTCGCAAAAATTAAAATCGGAGTGAATTTGAAAATCCAAGTTGTTGTATTACTAACAACTGCATCTTTTTTCATCAACTTAACAAAATCCCACCAAGGCTGGAATAGAGAAACACCTTTTCTCCCTGCCCAAAAGGCTTTTGTCTTTTTGATTACACCCAATACTAAAAAAGGTGCAAACAGCAAAATTATTAAATTAATTATCGCAGTAATAATCATTATTTCCTATCCTATAATTACAAGTGCAATTAGTGACAATATTAAAAATACTAAACCGTACAAAATATATTGCTGAATATTTCCATTCTGAATTCTCTCAAAAATAGTAAAGAATTTTTCAACATCTTTTATAAACGGTTTTATGATATAAGCTTCTTCCACATCTTCAATTCTCAAACTAAAATGAGCATCTTTAGGGAACAAATCTTTTGGTTTTTTGATATCAAAAACTTTTTTAAATAACGGAGTTAACATTGACAAAAACGGACTTGCATAAGAAGAAGCAGTATATTGAATATGGTTGTTTGGCTTGTCATACCCGCAACCCCAAGTGCAATGTTCAACTACATTTTTATTAGCCAATTTTTTAACAAGCATTAGCAATACAACAAATAACAAAAATGCAAACAACACTATTGAAATATTTTGCATCACACTAACTACTTGAGGCAATTCAAAATCAGCAACGAAAATCTGAACAGATTTTGCAATAACATTCAAAACAAACTGTGGGAATAAACCAATTAATCCCGCAAAAGTTGCCAAAATTCCCATCGGAATAACCATTGAAAATTCAACATCATTTTTCACGTGTTCAGCATTTTCACTTCTTGGCATTCCCAAAAATACAATGCTATAAACTTTCGTAAAACAAAGAATTGCCATTGTTCCAACAAGTGCCAAACCTGCAAGCGATAGAACAAGAATAATTAACATTCCTAAACTATCCACCAACGCACCTTTCAACATACCAAAGTAAATTAAAAACTCACTAATAAACCCGTTCAATGGTGGTAACCCACAAATAGCAACAGAGCCTACCAAAAACAATGCCGCAGTCTTTGGCATAACTTTAGCCAAACCGCCCAACAATTCAATATCTCTTGTATGAGTTTTTGTATAAACCGCACCCGCACCAAGAAACAACAATTCTTTAAATATAGAGTGATTTAGAATATGCAAAATGCAACCCAAAAATCCTAATACAGCTACCGCAGTTGAATTGAATGCAAGACCTAACATCCCAACACCCATACCCAAACCGATTATTCCAATATTTTCAATAGATGAATATGCTAAAAGTTTTTTAACATCAAATTGAGAAGTAGCATACAAAACGCCATACAAAGCAGTTATCAAAGATATAATTAAAACAGCGTAAGAAATTTCTATAGAAGGAATCCCAACAAGCGCTAGCACTCTTAAAATGCCATAAATACCTGTCTTAATCATAACACCCGACATAACTGCAGAAACATGACTTGGAGCTGCAGGATGGGCTTCAGGAAGCCAGTTGTGGAATGGAACAAAACCTGCTTTTATACCAAAACCAACAAACACTAAAGCAAAAACTAAATTTGCGAACTCCGCATTGTCTTGCAAAACATTCGCAAAACTTGCAAAATCATAACTACCTGATTTTATAGTCAAAAATGCAAATGCCAAGATAATAAATAACACAGACACATGCATATATATTAAATATTTTATACCCGCAGTCAAAACCTCTTTTTTATTATCTTCAAAAATCACTAGGAAAAATGAAGATAATGACATAATTTCCCAAACAATTAAAAAGAAAATTACATTCTGAATACTTACCACTCCCAACATTGACGAAATCAACATTGTGAAAAATAAACAATGAGATGAAATATTCATTTTCTTATCAAAATAAGGTTTCAAGTAACCATTTGCATACACACTTCCAACAAAACTCATCACAGAAATCACTGCAATAAAAAACGCTGAAAGCGGGTCAATGACAAACTTTACAGTTCCAAATATCCCGTTAAGAATATTCAAATCTGCACTTATTGTATTGCCTGTCACCAAAACATTCAAGGCAGGTATCAAACACAAAACCGTTGATAAAAAAATAAAAAATGATACTACTTTCAACTTCATCTTTTCAGGACAAGCTAAAGATAGCACTCCACCTGCAATTGGGGCTAATAAAGCATAATAAAAAATTTCCATATTTATATCCAAAATTAATTACGTAATCTTATCGTGTTTTCACGCACAAAATTGTTGTAAATCTAACAAACATAAAAGTCAAGAAAATATTTTAATATTAATTTTTATTGTATTATATAAGAACAATGGAACTATCCTTGAGATAAAAAAGTGAGAAAGATTTTAGGCATTTTAATACTATTAACAATACTAGCGAAACCTGCATTAGCAGAAAGTTTTGCCCCTCTAGTTGCAGAACCTGAAATATTTTTAGAATCTGGCTTGCAACTAAATAAAACGCTAGAAGAAAATACACCTACACAAAAACCTGAATTCAAAGAAGAATCTCTTTTTGAAAAATTAAAAAACTGCTACGATATCGAAATCGAAAACACAGAGATTGCAAGAGGAATGTTTACAGACCTCACCACAAAGAAATTTGAAAAAGGTCCACTAGAAAGTTTTCATCCTTGGGTTGCATTACAGATGAACGGCAGAATGGAAATGCCTGAAAACGAGGATAACGATTTTTTATATAGAATGAGCCTTATAAACATAAATCTTGATGGCACTTTCAAGGGAGGAAAAGAACAATTCCGCTTAATGCTTGACCCAACTCCACAAAGTCAAAGAAACTTTATGCAAACATTCATTCAAGATGCGTGGATTTCAACAAGCAGAATTCCTAACCACACAATTTTCTTTGGCAACACTCGCCCTGCAGTTGGTATGGAAGGTGGACAAAGCCCTTATACATTACCATTTATTGCTCGTTCCCAAATATCTAGAACTTTTGGTACAATTCGCAAATTCGGTTTAAGAGTTGTCGGCAATTATGATTATGTTGATTATGATTTAGGAGCATTAAGTTCAGGCACTTATTTCACAACGTTTATGCCAGGTGCAGAATTCAACGGCTGGGTAAATTTTAAACCGCTTGCCAAAACAAAAGGTAAATATGGCAAAATAGTCACAGGCGGAGGCATAGCAACAGGTAGAAGACACGAAGACTTTTTTGTCGCGGGCGCTTATGCTGGATATGAATACAAAAAATTCTCAACCTGTTTTGAATGGGCACAAGCTGATGGGTACAATGGAGCTACAGGATTTAGCACAAATAAAGCTTCTGGTTTTTATACAACACTTGCCTACAAACTCACTCCAAAACTTCAAGTCCTAGTCAGATACGATGAGCTAGACCCAAACAAAGACATCGCAAACAACAAAAGACGTGAGTACACTGCGGGCATAAATTATTTTTTAAAAGGACAGGCGGCTAGGTTGATTTTGAATTATATTTTCTGCCAAAATAATAATCAACCAAACTCACACAGAATTCTTTTAGGCACACAAATTTTATTATAAATATTATGAAACTTTACAGGAGAAAATATGGAATTTAACGTAAATGAAAAATGCATTAAATGTGGAAAATGTATAAACGATTGTTTAACAAAAGCATTAACTTTTGACGATAACAAAAACATAATTTTTGATGAAAAAAAATGTATAAAATGTCAACATTGTCTTGCGATTTGTCCAACAGGAGCATTATCAATTGACGGAAAAAATCCTGAAAATTGCGAACTTGCAAACAACAAACCTGAAAGTGAAAAACTTTTGAATTTAATTAAATGCAGAAGAAGTTTCAGAAAATATAAACACGAAAATCTTGACGCAGAAACTATGCAAAAGCTTAAAGACATGCTCCACTGGGTACCTACTGGAGTAAACAACCACAACTTGCATTTTGCATTTATTGATGACGTTGAAGTAATGGACGATTTTAGAGATTATGCAAACGGGAAACTTGTAGATTTTTTGAATTCCCCAGCTATAAAAAAAAATAAAAACTAAATTTGACCGTTACAAAAATGCATTCTTGAGAGGAGAAGATGTTATATTTAGGGGTGCACCTCACATGATAGTGGTGTCAACTCCAATTAATGCACCTTGCGCCGATATTGACCCAACAATAGCACTTTCTTATTTTGAACTTTACGCACAAAGCATGGGCGTTGGAACAGTTTGGTGCGGGCTTGCATATAAATTATTCAAAATGTTCCCTGAATTGTGCGAATATATTGAAATTCCAGAAGGCTACAAAGTAGGTTATGCAATGCTATTTGGTCCTAGCGAAATTGAATACAAAAGAGCAACACAACCTGAACCTTACAAAATAATTTCAGTCAGAAAAAACAAAAAACAAACAACTTTTACAGACAAAATTAAAAGATATTTTTGGAACTGGATTAGATAAATCAAATTAAATCCATAACATAAAAAATTCATGACATAAAAAAAGGTTTTGCGGGAAGCACAAAACCTTTTTTAATTAATTAGTTCTCAAATTTTCTCAAATATTAAACGCAAGCGCATTCTCTAACTTCTTCTGAAACACTGCAGAAGTTGAAGCTTTCCATTGAGCTTTGTCCAAAATATCTGAAACCATCAACGATTAATTCTTCACATTGTCTCATAGTTGTCAATGGCAAGTTTTTAGCAACTTTTGAATCAACAATTAGAGTATGTACGTGGAAGTTTTTAGGTAATGATTCGATTTTAGTACCTACAATGTTGAATACGTTAGTTCTGATATCTGTGTTTAATTTTTCAACATTTGATTTTTCCATAGTTAAGCTTCCAGTGTAGATGTGAGCTGGAAGTTTTTTAACTTTAGTACCCATCATGTTAACGCTATCAGCATCGATAGGGCTAACGAAAGTTTTAATTTCAGCACCAGCAAGGTTTAATTCTCTGCTAACCCAGCCGATTGATAATTTTTCAATAACGCATTTTGAAAGGTTTAAGCTACCTTCAATGTTACCTAATTCTAAATTTTTGATTGTGCAGCCAGACAAATCTAAATCTCCACCGTTATAGCTGCTGATGATTTGTTCGTAATCTTTTTTCATTGTTACCTCCTTGTTAAGTAGTTAATCATAATATAATTTAATATTTTTTTTTCAACATCCTCTATATATATGTTTTTTTATTTTTTAATTATCATTTTTATCAAAATTTTTCAAAAAATTTTTATCAAAATTTTAATTTATTTACTAATAATTTATCATCAAAAAAATTTTATGGAATAATTTTAAAAAAAATTAATATTTTTGTATTAGATTTCAAAATGTGATACACTTAGAATGTAGTTATATCAAGCAAATCGTATTATAATATTTAATTAATTTTTGTATTAAAAAAAAATATTTTTTACTTGAAATTGAAGATAAATTTTCAAATATATTTAAATTTATTTAATGAAAAAACACAAGAAAAAATCGTGCATTTTTTCACAGAAAAATTCAGAGGAAATTATATGATATTTAACGAGATTTTATTAATAACATCAATCCTATTAATGTCAGCAATTATTTTCAACAAAGTTGGAGGAAAATTTGGAGTTCCATCATTAATACTTTTTATTTTTGTCGGAATTTTGGCTGGCTCTGACGGTATTTTAAAAATACCATTTGAAAATTTTTCACTAGCACAGAACGTTGGTATCGTCGCAATATCTTACATACTTTTCATGGGTGGATTGAGCGTAAACATTAACGAAATAAAACCAGTGATGAAAGAGGGAATTATTCTTGCGACGTTGGGAGTTTTTGTTACAGGAATTGTTGTTGGAATTTGCAGTTTTTATTTATTGAATCTTTCATTTTTGGAATGTCTTTTGCTTGGAGTTATTATATCTTCAACTGACGCAGCAGCAGTCTTTGGGGTATTACGTTCAAAAAGTATCAGCTTAGGAAATAAATTAAAACCTTTATTAGAATTTGAATCAGGAAGCAACGATCCAATGGCAGTCTTTTTAACATTGGGGGTAATAGGTTTGATATTAAATCAACTAAATCCAACTGGATTAATTTTTGATTTTTTCAAACAAATGATTTTAGGAATTGTATTCGGTTACATAATTGCTAAATTAACAATTGATATCATCAATAAAATAAAATTAGAATACGACAGTTTATATGTTGTAATCACTTTGGCGTGTGTAATATTTACATACTCATTTATTTCAATAATAGGCGGAAATGGATTCATTGGAGTTTACGTTTGTGGACTTGCAATGGCATCAAAAAAATTCTTGAACAAAAAAACTTTAATAAAATTCCACGACGCAGTTGCTTGGTTAATGCAGATTGTAATGTTCTTACTACTGGGATTATTAGTAAACTTTAAAGAAGGATTTGTTCACACAAAAGATGCCTTAATTGTTGCATTAATTTTAACATTCGTAGCAAGACCGATTGCAATATTCTTATGCGACATCGGTTTTGGCAGAAGTACAAAAGAAAAGCTTATGATTAGCTGGGTCGGATTAAGAGGGGCTGCACCGATTGTATTGGCAACATTCCCACTAACAGCAGAAATTCCACACGCAATTGATATTTTTAATATAGTGTTCTTTGTCGTAATTATTTCGGTATTATTACAAGGTACAACTATTCCCTACGTAGCAAAACTTTTAGGCGTTGATGCACCACTTGAAATAAATCACGATTCAATACTTGAATACGGCGACAAAGACCCTAATAACGAAATGATAAAACTTACGGTTGGAGAAAACTCAACTGCAGTAGGAAAACAGCTTTACGAGCTCAAATTGCCAAAAGGAGCCTTAATCAGCTTGATTTACAAAAAAGGCGAATACATAATTCCTACAGGTAGCACTGTCGTAGAAACCAATGACGTATTGTTTGTATTGATGGACAAGACAAAAGAAAATCTTGTTAGAGAAATCATCTGCCAAGAAAATACAAACGACTAATATATTGTGTAAATTATTATTAAGAAAACTAACTAGACAATAGCAAAAAATCTTATGCGCTAATATTATAAATAAAGGTGTTAAACACAAAATTAGCAGAGATTAGGGATTATATGAAAGTCAATCCAAGACTTATTTCAAATATAAATTCTACAAGAAGCAAAAGGCTAATCATGCCAGCAATGCAAGGACTACAGCAAACAAAAAGCCACAACCTTAAAGAACTTAAAAAGCCTATGGGTTACGGTGCAATGTGCGCATCAATAGTATCTGGATTTTATTACTTTATAAAAAGTAAAAGACCAAACAACTTTATGAAAACCCTCGCGAAATCAATGTCTGTAGATACAGGTCAAAAAGTAAAACCTAACGTACTTGCATCAATAATGAGTGGAGATGAATTATTTAGCCTTTTACCACAGCTAAAAAAAGAAAACTACGTATATAGCCTAGACAACGTTAACAAAGGGATTTTCAGAGCTGACTTGCACAGTCACTCAACATATTCAGATGGCAACGGCAAAGTACAAACCATATTAGACAATGCCGCTGACTACGCTGACAAACTTTATGCAAAGACTAAACAAAAATTCATTTTTGCACTAACTGACCACGACACAATGGACGGAGTCAAAGAAGCATTAAAAATTATTGCATCAAATCCAAAAAGATATAAAAATTTACAATTAGTACCAGGAATTGAGGTAAGTTTTGCTCACAGTTCAAAAAATTCCTCAAACCCTTGTGAAATGTCAGAAGTGCTGGTATATGGAGTTAACCCATATTCTGAAAAAGTTACAAAATTTATCGAAAATATACGCCAAAAAAGAGAAAATATGGTAAAAACATTCATTTCTGAAGCAGGAAAAAAATGTCCACTAACAAAATTTTCTTTTGAGGAGTTTTCAAAATATTATGAATTTAAAAAATACGGAAACGTAATGAATATTCACTGGCGTGCATACCATTATGTACAAGCAAAGCATGCTGCAACAATACAGGCTAGCAAAATGGGTCAAGAGCCACAAACGTTCTTTGAAAACATTATGAAAGGTACAAACTACCCTTCAATCCAAAAACTTCGAGAAAGCGGGAAATTGGGTTCAGACATGCAGGATGCGCCTGAATTCAACGACATTCTGCGAAACGTAGCACCACATTTTGAAAATGGCAAAATAATTGCACAAAGTGAAAATACATTCGAAGAAGTAATTGAAGCTTTCAAAGACGAAAGCAATATATTTATGTCATACGCTCATCCGTACTATTTTACGGAATACACAGGCGACATAGCAAACACTCTAAAATACTTCACAGAAAACTCAAAAGGATTAATAAAAGCAAGTGAATCATATCACCAAGCTTACACTCCAAGAGTTGATATGGCAGAAGTTGAAGAAATTCAAGCAGAAACAACAAAACTTAACCTTTTACATACAGGCGGACGAGACAACCATGAGGTTAAGCTTTTCTAAAAAAATAAATTAAGGAAGCTAAAGGATGAAAATTACATTAACAAACAATATTTACAATAGAAATAACAACAACATCAATAACACTAGAAATAATAACTACATTAAACCCCATAATAAACTAACACTATCAGCAGATAGTTTCCAATTATCAACTCGTCCTTTGCAAAATAACAAAATTTCTTTCAAAGGGATTACCAAAGAACTTGGACAAATCAAAATAAATTCTGCTTTTGATTTAATCGAACAATGGCAAAAGCTACGTTGGGCACCATACTACGAAGCTCTAGACGATAAAGTTTACCCACAAAATAAAGAAATAAGAAAAATTAATTTTTCATTTTTAGACAACGTTCCAGATGACTGCAAAAAAGGATTTATTGATGCATTCAAGGAATTCACAGGATTCCCAAATTTACAAAAAGTTTCTAAAAAAATTCAAGAAGAATATGTAAATCAAGTTCAATCAGCAGCCAAAAAGACTTCTCCATTCGTGAATATTGTCGCTGCAGGATTTGACCCAACAAGCTCTGTTGGTATGGAAAGACCTTTCCCAGGAAGCGACTTGGACAAAGCTTTTGTAGTATTGCAAAACTCATCAGGACGTGATGATTTCCAAGTTATAAATGAATTCAAAGGACACCTTTGGTTCAACACTGACCAAAGACTCTTAAGCTTAAACAACGAAAACACATTCCCAGAAGTTTACACAACTGGAGTTGTTCATTCAATATTAGACAAACTTGATGCTATTGCAAACAGAATTAATTTATCAGCAGACGACAAAGTACGTTTGCTTGTTGCTAGAACACAAGAAATCGACCCATTAAAAGGTGGAGTTTTCAACTTGGAAGTAGTAAAACACTTACCATTCCAAGGAATAAGCAAAGAACAAGCAAAAAACTTCGCATACTTTATTGAATCAGTTAGAGATGGCAAACTTCTTCTCAAAAAAGACAACCTTTACAATGATCTTTTAGCAAGAATGAACCAATCACCATTCTGTATATTCTCAAACGTTGCACAAATCGGAGCAAAATACACAAAACCTCTAAAAACAAAACTTGTTAATAGAGAGGAATTGACAGAAAATTTTGACAAAATGAGCATTAACGAACAATTTGAAATGATAAAAGAAATCATCAAATCAGTTTCTAATGACCACAGCAACCCAATATTTGACAAATATTTCAGAAACGATTACGACATCGGCGAAAGTTACAATCGCCTAAACCGCGCTCTACTTGGTTGACAAAATTTTTAACATCATTAAAACAACAATATGCGAGTATTATTATTATTGTTGTTAGTAGTATATTTGGCCATGCCTGTTGATGCACAGACAGTTTTGACAGGGGAAGTTGAATATAATTCTGATTCTGCACGCCAAGAACTTCTTGCAACTCCCCAAAAACAGATTTACCCAAACCTTTTATCAATAAGATTAAAGGATGAAGATTATTATGAAAATATAACGACATTACTTAAGGGAAATATCGAATTAAAAGACAGAATTTTAGCAAAATTTTCTGACGAATCTTATGCTGTCATGTACAAAAATGATGAGAATCACGTTTGGTATTACAACCCATCAGGAGAGTTAACTCATTATGAGATAAAAACTCAAAAAAATTACCCATACAAATCTTACAAATACAACACAAACAAAGAACTTGTGAACATGTCATTGAGAGTATCAAAATCCGAAACTTTTATTTACACACCATCAGGAAAACTAATAGCTCATTGGATAAAAAATAATGGTTATGATGAAAAAGGAAATCTTGTAATGACAAGAAAATATTTTGAATAAAATCAATTAAAAAAAAGCGGGAATAAAATCCCGCTTTTTAAATAGAAACTTTAATCAAAAAAATTATCCAATAACAGGAGCAACAAAAGTTCTTGTTGCTAAATCTTTATCCAAAAGCAACAACGCATTAGCGTCATTTTTGATAAGTTTTAGAGTAGCCAACACGCCACCAACATTTGCTTCTTCTTCAACTTGTTCTTTCAAATACCAATCAAGGAAAGAAATTGCAGCTCTGTCACGAACTTCTTCTGCTACATCCATCAACGCATTGATTCTAGAAGTAACATATTCTTCGTGTTCAAGAACTTTTTCAAAAACTGCAAGCGGAGATTCCCAATCAATTTCTGGTTTATCGATAGCTTGAAGTTCAACTTTACCACCACGTTCGTGGAGATAATTAAACATACCCATAGCATGAGCGTGTTCTTCTTGAACTTGAACAGACATCCAGTTTACAAAGCCTTTAAGATTTAATCTTTCAAAATATGCTTGCATTGAAAGATACAAATATTCTGAATAAAGTTCCTTGTTAATTTGGTCGTTAAATGCTTTTTCCAATTTTTCTGAAATCATATCTAAAACTCCTTTTCTTACTATCTGAAAGCATTTTACCACATAAAAAAATTTAACCATAAAAGGTAATGAAAATTTTAAAATATTTTTTTATAAAAAAGTTAGAAAGAATTAAAAACTGTCTTTTTGGTTTTGAACTTGCATCAAATAAGCTACCTAGCTTTATGCAAATGGAAGATATTTTCCCTCTACGACATGACACCAGCACACACGCGCTTATGATGATTAATCCATCATTTTCAACAGATAACACCCCAAAAAGTCATTGGTTTAATTTATTCACACATAACGACGGTATTGAATATAACAAAAAAGTTGCTGAACTTTTTGCTTTTGCTCTAGATAAATAGAAAGGACGAAATATGACATTTAATCCATTAAAAGAAAAAGGTACTCCAATAGAAAAACAACTACGAAGTTGGCACGATATTGTAAAAAGACCATTCGACAAAAAATCTATAGACTGCTATTCAAGAACTCGCCAAATTTTAATGAATGGGATTGAAGTAGAAGCGTGGGGTTTCAAACATTCTTTTGCGAGATTTTGCAACGACATGGAAATTGTAAAATTACTTGCAGAAATCCGAAAAATTGAAGACGCACAACAAACAACCGTAAACTGGATGACACCTGCAGAGCAAAGCGTTTTAGAAACAACATTAGGATACGAACAAGTAGCAGTAGACTTAACAGCATGGCTTGCTCAAAACGAACCCGATGATTACGTTAGAGAAACACTGAACTTTGGTTTATTAGAAGATTTTGACCATTTATACAGATATGCACAATGGGCATACATGATTCACGGAATTAATCCTAACAATATTCTGCATGACAAAACTGATGTTCTAGTTGGGCGTCCAACTCAAAACCATCACAATGACAACAAAATACGTGTCCGAAATCATTACGACAAAAACAGCTCAAGTCCTCAAACTAAAGTAAATATCTTAACAGTACTTTCAGGCGAACAACAAACTCACAACTTTTACGCAGAACACGGCATGATGTATGCTAACGATGATGTTAGAAAATTATACGGAGAGATTTGTGATGTTGAAGAAGAACACGTTTCTATGTATGAATCTCTAATCGACCCAACAGAAACAATGTTTGAAAAATTACTTCTCCATGAATTTACAGAAGTTTGCACTTATTATAATTGCTACAAAGATGAAAAAAATGAACAGCTAAAATTAATCTGGGAAGAATTTTTAGCATTCGAACTTGAGCATTTAAAAATTGCAGGAGATTTGATTAAAAAACACGAAAAACGTGACCCTGAAGAAATCATTGGTGACACCATTTTAGAACCCTGCCATTTTGAAAGCCAAAAAGAATACGTAACTGATATTTTACTAAACGAAGTCGACAAAAGACTCGATGGGGAAAATACAAATGGTTACGAATTTATAGAAAACTTACCAGAAGATTGGGCAAGTTACAAAGCTCAAGAAATTATGAACGGCAAAGGCGCTCCTAGCGAAAAAACTATTCGCCTAATAAAAACTTCAATTGATAGAGATTTAGTTTACGCAGACAATAAACTTGCTAAAAAACAATCAATTTTAATAGAACGTGGACTTGAAGATTTTGCTCAAGCTCCTGACACAGTTCCAACAGAAATTTACGAAGAAATGCAAAATATAAAAATGATAGATTTGTAAAAAAGAAAGGAAAAATTTTATGAACTTTTTAAAATTTATTGGTGCAACATTATTAATCGGAACAATCAGCGCAGTAATAACAGGAATCGTTATGAAACGTAACGGAAAACTTGACGAAATTGTTGAAAAATTTAAAAATAAAAAAGAATTTTGTGACACTCACAACGAAGGATTTTTACAAAAAAATGCCTGCATGATTTCACAAAATGGACAAAAAGAAACCGTGTATCAAGAATAAAATTTGTACTGTTAAAAAGCGAATAAATAAACTTTTATTCGCTTTTATTTTTAAATTAAATTTACCAAACCTGTTGAATGATCAAAGTGACATTTTGCAATGAACAATTTTTGATTTTTTACTGCTTCATTAATAATTACAGAATGTTTCATCAAATAATCTTCCACCCATTTTGTATGTTCTTGAGCAAAAAAATTGTGACAAGTAATATCTTCTTTTTTATCTAAAACAGGATACACGCATTTCAAAATTGAAGAAAATTCTTGTTTTGGTTCAGGGTAATTTTCTTTTGCATATTTCATCACTCCACAATCATCATGACCCAACAAAATACACACAGGCACATTCAATTTTTTCACAGCATATTCTATACTTTCAACAACGTTAGCTCCTGTTGTCATGCCCGCAACTCTTACAACAAAAAGTTCTCCAATTCCACAATCAAAAATTATTTCAGGAACAACTCTTGAATCAGAACACGTCAAAACAACCGCATAAGGTTCTTGATGAAACGCATATTTTTTCAGCGTTTCTAGACACATATTTTTTGCAGTTGGAGTACCGTTTACAAAATTTCTATTACCCTTTAAAAGTTTTTCCAATTCACTCTTTGCTTTTTCAGAAATATGCAAAGGAATATTAAAATTATTTTCCATACAAAAATTTTCTTATAAAAAAATCCTATTGGCAAATTATTAAGACTTTTCCTTCAAATAATCATCAAATTTTTTTATATTTATTTTGTAACCACATCCCTCATGAAGAGTTGCAGGATAAAAAATCTTTTTCACAGGGTAATTTCTACACATTCTTGGTCTATTTTTGTAATCAGAACACAGCCCTTCAGGAGTTACTAACTTACACGCAAAAATAAAATTTCCAAATTCATCTTTACCTTTTATGTAAAACCTGCGATATTGAGGAAACAAAAATTGCATAATTTTAAATTCTTTTTCAGTATAAGTGTCCACACTGTACATATAATTGCAACACTTGCCACATTTCAAACATTCCCCAGTGATTTCATACTCCATTTTTTCAGGAACAAAATATGAACGAATTTCGTTTATTATTGAACAAATAAAATCTAACATACTAAAAATTATAAAGTTAATAAACGAATAAGTAAACAAGTATATCTCAATTAACGATATTGAACTAATTTAGCAACAATAATAAAACTTGCCACGCCTTATGTTTTGTACTAAAATTATGGAGTAAAAGAAGGGATATAAAGATGGTAAAAATTAAACGTTCAACTTCAGATAAACAAGCTGCAAGAAAACATGTTACAAGGAGAGGCAATCCTTTTGTTAGAACAATAAAAGTACTATTTTTGCTTTGTATAGCATTTGTTTTAGCAGCAAGTATTTCATTTAATTTATACCTTTCATCTTTGCCACCAATACCGAACTTGGATGGATGGAAACCTAATATCGTAACAAAGTTTTATTCACACGACGGTGAAATCATCAAAACTTTCACTGCTTACACATATTCAAAAGTTGATATGAAAAATGTTCCTCAAGACTTTATCAATGCGCTTATTGCAACAGAGGACAAAAACTTTTATAACCACCGAGGATTTGACCTTGTTGGACTTGCACGTTCAACAGTAAACAACGTTATCGCCGGAAAAGTTGTACAAGGTGCAAGTACAATCACTCAACAGCTTGCAAGAATTCTTTTCTTATCAAATGAAAGAACTTTTGACAGAAAAATAAAAGAACTTGTAATCGCAGTTCAAATTGAAAAAACAATTTCTAAAGAACAAATTTTGGAAATGTATATGAACAACGTTTATCTAGGTTCAGGAGCATACGGCGTTGAGGGTGCTGCAGAAATTTACTTTAACAAAAAATTAAAAGATTTAACACTTCCAGAACTTGCGCTAATCGCAGGTTTACCACAAGCGCCATCAGTATATTCTCCGTACAACAACCTTGATAAGGCAATCCAACGCCGTAACCAAGTTTTGTTAAGAATGTACAAAATGAAATACATTACAAAAGAACAATATAACCAAGCAAAAGAAGCTAAAGTTGTATTGAGTAATGTTCCTAGATTTTACACAACAAATAAAGCGCCTTATTTCTGCGATTTAGTATTATCTGAACTTGCAGAATTAGGTTTTGACGAAACAGACATTTCACAAGGCGGATATGAAATTGTAACAACTTTAGATTCAAAAGCTCAACAAGCAGCAAACGAAGCTATTATAAAAAACCTTGCGGCATACGGTCTAACAGGAAATCATCAACAAGCGGCAGTATACTCTTTCAGCCCAATTGATGGAAGAATTTTGGTATATGTTGGCGGAAAAGATTATACAAAGAGCCAATTTGACAGAGTTCAAGCAATACGTCCGACAGGTTCAGCGTTCAAACCTTTTGTATACGCAGCCGCTTTAGAAAAAGGTGCACTTCCAAATGATTTAATCGAAGACGAACCTATTACTTTAGGTGACTGGTCACCACACAATTACGGAAACAAGTACCGTGGATTTATAACAGTTCACAAGGCATTAACTGTTTCCTCAAACGTTTGCGCAGCAAGAATGATAGAAAAAGTTGGCATACGTTCTGTAATTCAATTGACAAGAGTTTTAGGTATAACAACACCACTTGCATTTGACTATACAATTGCATTAGGCTCAAACGGTGTTAAATTATCAGAAATCACAAGAGCATACGGAGCTTTCGCAAACGGTGGATATGTAGTTCAACCTTATGCAATAGAAAGCATTAAAACATCTCGTGGAAAATTAATTTATAAAGCACCAAAAGTAAAAATTTCACATCAATTAAGTTACAACACAGCAGCCGTAATGACAGCGATGCTTAAGAATGTAATCAAAGGTGGCACAGGAGCGGCAGCAAACATTGGAAAACCTGCAGCAGGCAAAACAGGAACAACTGACGACAACAGAGATGCAAGCTTTATTGGTTACACACCACACATCGTAACTGGAGTTTGGGTAGGAAACGACAACAACACAGTTAACCCAAAATCAGTTCAAGGTGGTACAATCCCTGCACTTATCTGGAGAGATGTAATGAAAGTTGCAACTGAACCTTACAAAAATACTGACTTTGATTACCCAACAATCGAATTGTTAAATATTGAAATCCCATCAGTTAAAACTGATGAAGAAAACCCTGCTGAAGAAACTAAAAACAGAGAAAATAATAACAACCAAAATGCAGAATTTACTCCTCAAGGTACAGCAACTTCACCATCAGAAGTTTTAAAAAGTTTCAAACAAAAAAGACAACAACAAGAAGAACAAAACAAACCAACAGAAATTCAAATCGTTGCACCTGCACCGGAGCCAGAAACTCCCAAAGCACCAGTTCCTGTTCCGATGGCAGTACCAGAAAGTTTACAATAATATTAAAAAAGTGGGAAACAAAACTCCCACTTTTTTATTGATATAAATTTTACACAACAAATTTAATCATCCACCCCAATTCCCCATACGGACAATTTCAAATAAAACTTTTCATCATAATATTAAATGGAAAAAGAAAGGATATGTTATGAAGAAAAAAGTTAGTTTTTTATTTTTATGTCTTATGTCATTTGCCTTAGGTTATTCAATCAACAACATTGCAGTTTCTGATACAGCTCCAAAAATTGCAATAGTAGATTTACAAAAAATCCTCACAAATTCAACCCAAGTTAAACAACTAAAAGCAGACCAAGAGAAAAAAATCAACGAAATGCAATCAACAATTCAAAAAGCTCAACAAGAAATTGCAAACGAAAAAGACCCTAAAAAAGTTTCAGAATTAGAAGAAAAATATCGCAACCAAATTAACTTGCAAAAAGTTGCACTCGATGAAGAATACAACAAAAAATTATCACAAATTGACACAGAAATTCGAACAACAGTAACAGAAAAAGCAAAAAGTTTAAACTACAATCTTGTCTTGCCTAAAAACGTCGTATTTTATGGCGGAGAAGATATCACAGACGTCATTGCAAAAGACATAAAATAACCTCACCAACACATTTACCCCTTTTATGCTAAAATCTTCTTTAAAGGAGGATTATATGAAATTTTTACACACAATGATTAGAGTAAAAGATGTTGAAAAATCAATCAAATTTTACACAGAACTTTTAAACATGACACTAGACAAGAAAAAAAGACTTGATGATTGTTGGTTATACTTTTTGAACGATGAAGATGGATGCTGTCAAATAGAATTAACAGCAAATGATGACACTCCTGAAAACGGTTATGATTTAGGTTCAGGGTTTGGACATTTTGCATTTTCAGTAAAATCTTTAGACGAATTTACAGAAAAACTACACAAACTTGGTTATGAATATTTATACGAACCATTTGACCTAAACGGCAAAGGTACAAAAATCGCTTTTGTAAAAGATCCTGACGGTTATGAAATTGAATTAATTGAAAAAGTAATTTGGTAAAATACAAAAAAATCCGAGAAAAATTCTCGGATTTTTTTATAAATTTATTGAAAAATTTATTATGCTTCAGAAGCTTCTTCTGCCTCATCTTCAACAACTTCAGTTCTGATTGAAGATTTGTCTGAACCCAATGTTTTGTCTTTCATTTTCTTAACTTGTCTGTCTAGCTTGTCAGCTAACAAATCGATGCTTGCATACATTGATTCAGCAGCTTCTTCAACTTTAATTGTTCCGCTGTTAGTTTTGCACAAAACTTCTGCAACATGCGCACCTGATGCTGATGGATTTTTGATAACCGATAGAACAACTTCAATACCTTGAATTTGATCATAGTGGTTAGCAACTTTACCAATCTTTTCCTTTACATAAGATTTGATTGCATCTGTAATCTCAATGTTTCTACCATTAACGTGAATATGCATCTGGACCTCCTATTCATACTGTGCTTATACAGTATAACATATATTTTGCAATTTTTAAAGGGCAAATTCTACATTGTATATTTTAATATTTTTTTTCAGATTATCAACTAATCTTCCAAAATGAACTGTTGCAATTCTACATTAGGAGTTCCAATTACTCTAACAAGCTCTAAAACAGATGCTTTCATTTGGCATTTTTGCGAAGAGCCACTAAAGAAATCTTTGTAAAAACAGCCTTCACAATTACATCCTCTTTTATAACATTCCAGTGCTGTTGGTGTCCATCTTCTAACAGCAACTGCTCTACCCATATCTCTACTTCTAAACAATTTATTTTTCTCCAAACTTCGTTATCGTACAAACTATAGCAAAGCTTTCGGCTATACAACTAGCCGTTTTCTCCACCCCTCGCGGTCTTTAGGACCACCTCTTAATTACATTATAGAAAATAAGGATTTATTTTCAAGAGACTGACATGTGATTATGAACATTTGTAACAAAAGTCCCAAATCTAGCTGTAGAGTATATTTTGAAAGGTCAACATGCGCAAGAACTAATATCCGCCATGGTTTGAGAAATTTTTATCATGAAATCATGCTCACAGCATGGGTTTCCATGATTTAAACAATTGTTAACTTTTGTAAAACATTAAAGATATTCCTTATTTTCGGGCATGCTTTTTTTTTAAAATAAACAAAAAAATTATAAAAACTATTCCTAAATAATAGCCTTAATTGCCAAACCACAAAGGATTAATCCGCCAAGAATTTCCAAAAACTTTGACGAAAATTTTTTAAATAAATTGCCTGACCAAAACCCGATCAACGACATGACAAAAGACGCAAATCCAATAATCAAAGTTGGCACTAATAATTTTGTATCACTAAAACTTAAACTTACGCCAGAAACAAGCGCATCAATACTAGTTGCAATACCCATAGATATTAGGCATGCCCATCCCAAACAGCATATATTTTGCTCTTCTTTTTTTACTAAAGCTTCTATAATAAATTTTAGTCCTAAAATCATGAAAATTGCAAAAACTAACCACTGACTATATGCCTCAACATATTTGCTAACCAAATTAGCAAATATATAGCCAATTACCGGCATGCCACCTTGAAAAACACCCATGACAAAGGCTAATTTCAAAGAATTTTGCACTTTGCTTGATGTAAAAATTAATCCTTGCGAAAAAGATACAACACAACAATCAATACCTAATGCAATTGCAAGAAAAATTACTTCAGCTAAACTCAATTTCCACCTCAAACAATCTATCCCAAGGATATTTATAAGACACATTATATTTTTTTCTCAAAAATTTTTCTACTTTTTCTTGGTAAGGCAAAATCAAAGCTCCTAACGTTTCAACATCTGGTTTTTCCAATTTTTGTCGACAATTTGCTTGATAAGCCCAATCATCCACAAATCTAGTCATCTGTAATTTCGAAAAATTATCATGGTTATATTTTTTAGCAAAAAATTTCACCACTGCAGAACAAATCAAACTTCCCAACGTATTAGCCGAAGTATTCCAAGCAGAATATCCATAAAATTTTTCATCCAATTCATGAGCAAGGATTTGTTCAACGAAATTGTTATCAGAACCATTTGCAAACCGAACATCTGCAATCATATAAGATTTTTCAGGGACATTCCAAACGCCATCAAACATTTCTGTTCCAACTTTCATTACTATTTCACCCTGTTGATTTTTAAAATTATTCACATACAACAGAATATCCGCATCGTCTTCTGAAACAATTTCACAACCCGCCAATTCCAATTGACCTTTTACAGATTTTTCAATCGAAACATCCTCATAATTTGAAATTAAATTTTTATATTCAGGCTCAAGAAATATTGGTGCAATTTTTATTTTTCTAACACCAGTAACAGCACGAGCCAAAAGTGTCAACGGAATTTCGTCAGCTCCAGTTTTTGTAAGCCCACCCAATTCCTCTAATGCTTTTGCTTCCTGAACATTAAAGCCATATTCTGCGCAATCATCTTTTGAAAAAATTAAAGTATCAAAAAATCCTTCTTTTTGCCATTCCAAATAAATTTTGTTAATCTCAAAATTTCGTTTTCTTGTAGCTAAATAATCATCTAAAATTTCAGAAGGCACAACTTGCGCAATACAACTTTCACACCCCAATTTGTGAGTTTGAAAAGAATAGTCAAAAATCCGCTTTCCCCAACGTGACCAGTACTCTTTTTCTTCTTCATTATAGTTGTTGTTAGAAATTCTCATTATGCTAGAAAACGCAAAAATTTTCGCATTTTTCTTTGATAAAATTTCTTTCAATTTAAAAATTCTTTCCTTAATTTCCTCAAAAGAATCCTCACATCTTCTTGAAGAAATCAACCCGCCATAAGCAACCGTATCCAACGACAAAACAAGCACATCCAATTGTGGTAAATCTTCTATCCACCTGAAAATATTTTCTACATCAGCATACTTTTTTAAATCCCCCAAAAAATCTCTTGGCGGAATGTATAATTTTATATCATCATCCATTGCCACAATCTGCTGTGCAAGTGTATAACAAACAGGACGATTGTCTATCGGTATAAATCCTATGTTCATTAAACCATTATATGTTATGATTAGTTTAATGTAAAAAAGGTAACGATTTATGACAGTATTTAAAACACCGGAATACATTCAAAATTTATTCAACACCATTGCTGAAAAATACGACTTTATGAACAATGCAATGTCGTTTGGCTTACACAAATTCGTAAAAAAGGATTGCATTACATTTTTAGACATAAATCCTCACGACAAAGTTTTAGACGCCTGCACGGGCACGGGAGATATCGCAGAATTAATAAAAAAATCTCAACCACTTGCAGAAATTATCGGCGCTGATTTTTCAGAAAACATGCTTGACATTGCAAGGATAAAAAATAAAAAAATAGAATTTATATTTACAGACATAACAAACACAAATTTTCCAGATAACACATTCCATTTTGTTACTATGGGTTTTGGTTTGAGAAACATCTCAAATCCAGAAAAAGCATTAACCGAAGTTTATAGAATTTTGAAACCAGGTGGGAAATTTCTTCATTTAGATTTCGGGAGAAAAAACTTTGTAAGCAAAATTTTTAACATTTTAGTACCGCTAGTTGCTAAAATGTTCAAAGGCGATAGCGATTCATATTCATACTTAATCAAATCAAAAACAGTATTCCCAGAACCTGAAGAATTAATAAAGGACTTTGAAAAAAGCGGATTTAACTTTGTTATGCGAAAAGATTATTTATTTGGAGTAATTTCAATGCAAATTATGAAAAAATAAACTGCATTTGTAAACCATATTGCATAAAACCCTTTGATTTATATTTTTGTTTTTTGTAAAATAGTTACGCAGGATTTTTACTTTAAATAAGGAGATTAAATATGAAAAAATCTGTTAATGATTTAGGAGAAATCAAAGGCTTACGTGCTTTGATGCGTGTTGATATCAACGTTCCTTTGGATGAAAACAAAAATGTAACTGATGACACAAGAATTCAAGCAATTTTGCCAACAGTTAAATTTTTAAAAGACAAAGGCGCAAAAATTATTCTTATGGCTCACTTGGGCAGACCAAAAGGTGAATGGAATTTAGAATTTTCATTAGCACCTGTTGCAAAACACTTATCAAAAGTTTTGGGTGAAGAAGTTCTTTTCGTATCATCTAAAGTTGGCGAAGGCGCAGACAAAGAATTAGAAGCATTAAAAGACGGTCAAGTAGCATTGTTGGAAAACATTCGTTTCTACAAAGCTGAAGAAGCTAAAGATGATGATATGACATTTGCAAACGAATTGGCTAAACTTGGTGATTTTTATGTTAACGACGCATTCGGCGCTGCTCACAGAAACCACACTTCTACAGCAAAATTAGCTAAAGTTTTAAAACCTGCAGTTTCAGGTTTATTGATGGAAAAAGAATTAAGATGCTTATCACAAGCTCTTGACAACCCTACAAGACCATTCACAGCAGTTGTAGGTGGTGCAAAAGTTTCATCAAAAATTGGCGTTCTTGAAAACTTACTAGACAAAGTAGACAACATGATTATCGGTGGCGGTATGGCTTACACATTCGTTAAAGCTAACGGCGGTAAAATCGGTAACTCAATTTGCGAAGATGACCAAATCGAAACAGCTAAAGCTATCGAAGCTAAAGCTGCTGCTAAAGGTGTTAAATTAGTTATGGCAACTGACGTTTTGGCTGCTGACGATTTCTCTGGCAACGGAACAAACAAATTTGTTGCTATCAACGAAATTCCAGATGGATTTGAAGGCGTTGACGCTGGCATGGATTCAAGAAAAGCTTTTGCTGAAGTTCTTAAATCTTCAAAAACTATCTTGATGAACGGCCCTGTTGGTGCGTTTGAAAATCCAAAATTCGCTGAAGGTACAAAAGCAGTTCTTGAAGCAATCGTTGAAGCTACAAAAGGTGGCGCTGTATCTGTTATCGGTGGTGGTGATTCTGTTTCTGCAGCTAAAAAATTCTGCAAAGCTGAAGACTTCACTCACGTTTCAACAGGTGGCGGTGCTTCTCTTGAATTTATCGAAGGAAAAGTTCTTCCTGGCGTTGCGGCTCTTGACGATAAATAATCAGAACACACAATATAAATTAAAAAAAGCTTGTGAATATTCACAGGCTTTTTTTATGCTATTATATATTTGTAAATAAATATTAAGAAAGGAGAGTTTATATGTTTGAAAAAGATATTAACATCAATGATGTTAAAGAAATCAGAACACGCACCACAGTATATTTTGGTGTGGGAGCAATCAAGAAAATCAACGATATTGCAAAAGTTTTAAAAGATAAAAATATCGACAAAGTAATTGTAATGTCAGGTAAAAACGCATACAAAGCAACAGGAGCATGGGATTACGTAGAAAAAGCGTTAAAAGAAAACTCTATCAGCTACGTAAATTATGACCAAGTAACTCCAAACCCAACAACCCAACACGTAAACGAAGCGGCAAAATTAGCAATCGAATTCGGTGCAAAAGCTGTTATTGCAATCGGTGGCGGTTCACCAACAGATGCTGGTAAATCAGTTGCAATTTTACTTGAATACCCAGAAAAAACTGCAAATGATATTTACGAATTTACTTTTGCACCTGAAAAAGCTGCACCTATTATATCAATCAACTTAACTCACGGAACAGGTACAGAAACAAACCGTTTCGCAGTAGTTACAGTTCCTGAAAAAGATTTCAAACCAGCAATTGCATACGATTGTATCTACCCAATGTTTGCGATTGACGACCCACAATTGATGACTAAATTAAGCCCAAAACAAACTCGCTATGTTTCAATTGACGCAGTAAACCACGTAATTGAAGCAGCAACATCAGCAGTACTTTCTCCATATAGCGTATCTTTAGCTAGAGAAGTAATTGCGCTTGTTCACAAATACTTGCCAAAAGCTTTAGAAAATCCAGATGATTTACAAGCAAGATACTACTTGGCTTACGCAGCTATGATGGGCGGAGTTTGTTTTGACAACGGACTTTTACACTATACTCACGCACTTGAACACCCATTAAGTGCAGTTAAACATGAGCTTTCTCACGGTTTAGGCTTGGCAATCCTATTACCTGCTGTAATTAAAACAATTTACAAAGACAAAGCTCACATCCTTGCTGACATTCTAAAACCAATCAATCCTGACTTGGAAGGCGACCCATCTGAAGCTTACCAAGCAGCTAAATCAGTTCAAGATTGGTTATTCTCTGTTGGCGTAACTTCTAAACTACAAGACGAAGGTTTCTCTGAAGCTGACGTTGAAAAATTAACTAATTTGGTTTATACAACTCCATCACTATCAGGACTTCTTGATATAGCACCATCAGGAAACGGTCGTGATGTTGTTCAAGCTATCTACAAAGATTCCATTAAACCTTTGTAAGATAAATTCTTTTAGAGGCTACCATTTAGGTAGCCTCTTTTTTAATCATATAAAAATTCAAATAAAAAGACCGAAATCTTTTGCGAAATCGGTCTTTTTACTTAATGATTTTATTTTTGAATTAGTCAAAAACGTAATCAATGATAGCTGCTTCTCTAGCACGTTTGATAGCTTTTGCAATCATACGTTGGTGTTCTGCACAGTTACCAGTAATTCTTCTTGGAATAATTTTACCAGCTTCTGTTAAGTATCTTTTTAATTTAGCAGCATCTTTGTAATCGATAGAAGTTACCTTGTCTGCACAAAGTGAACAATTCTTACGTTTTTTCTTATCTTGATCCATTTTAGCCATTTTAAAAATGTTACCTTTCTATTTTGCGCACAAGCGCTCGACCTTGTTTTAATTTGTAATACTTGTTAGAACGGAATTTCGTCCTCATTAATCAATTCATTAGCCATGTCATCTGACTCAAATTTTACGATGTCTTCACTACCATAATCAGAAGAAGAAGTGATTTCACCCCATCTTTCAATTGTATTAGCTTCAATTTCGTAAATTCTTTTTTCAGAGCCATCATCCATTTTAACTGCAGCAGTTTGAAGACGACCTTCAACCAATACTTTGTCACCTTTATTCAAAGACGAAACCAAGTCATCAAGGTTGTTTCTTTTAGAAATAACTCTCACAAGCATTTCTTCTCTGTCGCCAATATTAAGCACAAATGCTGAAACTCCAACGTTATTTTGAGTGAAACGTTTTTCTGGAGTTCTGTAAACTGTACCTGTTACAACTGATTTTGCTAATGACATTTTTTCCTCTTTCGGTTTTCCCTGTTACAAAACTTACTTGTTTGACAATTCAAGAAGCATAGTTCTTAATACGTTGTCATTCAATTTTAGTTGTCTTTTTAATTCTGCAACTTTGTCAGCAGGAATGCTTACGTTCATAGTTACGAAGAAACCATCACGGAAGTTTTGGATATCGTAAGCTAATTTTTTTCTACCTGTTTTTTCTGTAGATTCGATTTTACCTTCAAAACCAACGATTAATTCGTTTAAAGCTGAAAGTTGTTTATCTACTTCTTCTGCATCTAAATTTGGTTTAAATACAGCTAATAATTCATAAGTTCTCATAGTTTTCTCCTTTTATATTTTGGCTATGTTTCCATAATATCATGGAAAAAAGAAATTTTACAACATGTATTCTGCAAAAAAGCTATAATCGGCACGACCAGTCATATAAACATGCTCTTCCAAATTATCCGAAGAACCGCGCCACTCAATGATTACAGAGCCTCCTAACAAGTTAACCTTTACCTTTTGTTCTGTTAAGTTATTTAAAACACCCGCAACAACAGTAGCACAAGCCCCAGTTCCACAAGCAAGTGTGATACCGCAACCTCGTTCATAAACTCGCATATCAACTTCATTTCTTTTTAAAACCTTAACAAATTCCGTATTAGTTTTTTCAGGGAAAAACTCGTGTTTTTCAATAGTTGGACCATAAGTTTGAGCCAAATACAACGGATCGTCTTCTGTAAAAATAATACAATGCGGATTTCCCATTGAAATAGGATTTATCTGAAATTCTCTATCTAAAGCCTTTAGAACCCTTTCCCCTTTAAACGGAATTCTTTCATCTTCTAAAATTGGAGCGCCCATATCCACACGCACAGTTCCATCTTCAAGAAGTTCTGGCTTTATTATCCCAGCCAAAGTTTTTACACTAAAACTCTTTTTGTTTACAAACTTGTTGTCATACACATACTTTGCAAAACATCTCATACCATTCCCACACATTTGAGCAGTAGAACCGTCTGAATTATAAAAATACCAGCCAATATCAGCACTTTGAGATGAAGATAAATCTGGTATAATCATCCCATCTGCACCAATCCCAAAATGTCTATCACATAATTTTACAGCTAATTCCGACATCGAAAGTCCAGTTTTTTTAAACTCATCATAAGTTAAAATTACAAAATCATTACCCAAACCTTGCATTTTTGTTATTTTGATACTTTGCATAATATCCCTCTTAATTTCTTCTTCAGGTGAATTATACACAAAATAACCAAAAATAAAAAGCGGTCTTTTAAAACCGCAGATAGTTATATATTAACATCAAGTAAATGTATATAAATGAAGATATTAAAATCTTTTTCATACTATCTGACGCATTTTAAATTCGATAAATATAACAAAAGGCATATCAAGAATTAAAAACAAACGTCATTTAGTCTTGTTATGTCTTTTTCGAATTTTCTTTAAGAAACCTCTTCTGCACTCCAAAAAGATAAACTTCCTACAGAAGTAGTCTGATAATAACACTGAAGAAAAAAATTTGCAAGAGATAAATAAAAATATGTTTAGAAACCACCTAAATTTATCCTTGACAAAAGCTAAATCATGATTTATACTATATCTGTAGTAGAAGTTTTAAAAAACCCTTTTGTTATATTTTAGAGAAAGGATTTTAGATTAACTTACAGTGTGGTTATGTACATTCGAAAACTTTTGAATGTTAATATTGCCCTCTAAATGGGGTATTGCGTTTAGAGGTAAATAAAGTACAATAGTTTTAAGGAATGTTAATTTATACATGATTTAAGGCAATAAATTACAGTCACAGGTTTTAAAGAAGTACAAGGTAGTTTTGTAGAAGGTCATGGAAAAAAGTAAGCAGGTTAATAAAGAAAATACAAAGGTTACTAAACCTAAAGTAACGAAACCTACTGTTGGCAGGGCAACGAACCCTATCGCCGATAGCGGAATTGTTGCACGTATAAACAACTTCAACACCCAAAAGACCAACAACAAATTGTACAGCGGATATTTAAGCAATACAATTACACCAAAATCACTTGACTTTGTAGGATTTGTTAACGACTTGAACAAATCATTATCTGGCAAAAGTTCGTCAACTGATTTGTTCAACGTACTTCACAATGTATTCACTGAAAAAATGAATTGTGCATACACTGCATTTGGTTTATTTCATGAAAAATCAAATTGCATAAATTTAAAACTCCAAAACAAACTTGGAAGCACATATTCATCAAAAATTTTCATGTCTGATGATATGAACCCTGTTGTTGAGAGTTTCAAGCATTCAACAGCAATTCTTCGTGAAGACAACAAGTTTTTAAACATTCCTTATTTACAAGAATCATCAACCTATATTTTACCATTGGTTTCAGTAAACCAATGTTTAGGTGTAATGATTATCGGCATGAATGTTAATGAAAACGAAACAGGCTTGTTATCATTTATAGCAAATTATTCTGCAATGTTTATTCACAACCTTAACTTGCAAGAAAAAGCTAATAAATACGACAACACTGACACACTCACATCATTGTACAATCACAGAGGTTTCCAAGAAGTTTTGACAACAGAACTTCAACGAGCTAAAGATAACAAAACACATTTGTCGATAATAATGATGGATGTAAATAATATTTCAAAAATCAACAGAGAACTTGGACACGCAAAAGGTGACGAAGTTATCAGGCTTTTAGCAGACAAAGTTAAACAAAACATCAGGAACAACGACAAAGCTGGACGTTATGGCGGAGATGAGATTGCCATAATTCTTCCGGACACAAACACTGCAGACGCAAAATATTTAGCAGAATACATAACATATACATTATCTTGTTGTTTTGTAGATGACGTTGGTCCCGTAAAAGTTTCTGTGGGTATCTCAACTTATCCTGATTGCACAGAAAATCAAGAAAAACTTCTTGTTTTAGCAGAACAAGCTATGTATATCTCACAAGCAAAAGGCTACAAAGAAGGAATGTCTGCAATCATAAGCAGTAGCGATTATAACTTCTGGAGTGATGATAGCTTAAATTCATTTGCAGAAGTTCTTGCCAAACGTCACGCTCAAATGGGTATAAATTTTGAAGAAGAACTTGTTCACAAATTCAACAACGAACAAATCAGCTCTCACAACCATTTGATGGAAATGGTAACATCATTGGCAGGTGCAATTGATGCAAAAGATCCATACACAAAAGGTCACTCAACTTCTGTTTCAAGATATTCAGAAGCACTTGCACGTGCAATCAATCTTCCTGAAGATGAAGTTCAAAGAATTAAATTAGGTGCATTACTTCACGATGTCGGCAAAATAGGCATCCCAGAAAACGTTTTGAAAAAACCATCACATCTTTCTGACGAAGAATGGGAAATCATGAAACAACACCCAGTAATCGGCGCAGAGAAAGTGCTTGAGCCTAACGAAGCATTGCGTGATTTGATACCTATGGTTAAATATCACCACGAACACTATGACGGCACAGGTTATCCTGAAAAACTCAAAGGGGAAGAAATTCCTCTATCTGCAAGAATTGTAGCAGTAGCAGATGCTTATCACGCACTAATTTCAGATAGACCTTACAGAAAAGGACTTGGAGTTGACAGAGCCTGCGAAATTCTAAAAATGGGCGCCGGAACTCAATGGGACAGCGATTTGGTTAGACAATTCATTACTATCGCACCATCACTTTCCACAAGTATTTAATAAATTAAAAAGAGCTAATAAGTTAAATTTCTTATTAGCTCTTTTTTGTATATTTTTTTAAAAATCAATCATCATCTTTGTCTAAATTTTTAGCACCGAAATAAGAAAAAGCTCCCATTGCAAGGGCAAACACACCATTAATAATAAGTGAAGATTTTGTAATAGGTTGTTTCATTGATTTAAAAACCATACCAGTAAGCTTGTCTAACGCTAAACCAAGCGCAAACCAAATTACAGAAGTACCTGCTGCAACAGCTAATGGTGGCATATCATCAATATCATCAATGAATTTTTCTAATTTTGATTCTTTTCTATCATCATCACCTTTAAAAGCAAAACTAGAATTTCTTGATACGTTGCTGTTATAGATTTTTATAGGTTGAACCTGCATAAAACATTCCTAAAATTGTACTTTGTTATATTAAATTAAAAAGTAAAATATTTTGCTATTTTATATTATAATCTGTTTATGAAACTTAACAGAACCGTTGAATTATTAGCACCCGCAAAAGACAAAGAAACAGCAATCGCCGCAATAAATTCAGGCGCAGATGCAATCTACATTGGTGCGAACAAATTTGGTGCAAGACAGAATGCTTCAAACAATATTGAAGACATTAAAGAAATCGTTGAATACGCACACCTTTTCAACGTAAAAATTCACGTCACATTAAACACTATTTTAACGGATGAAGAACTTGAAAAATCAATCGAATTAATAAACGAGCTTTACAAAATTGGAGTAGACGCAATCATTGTGCAAGATATGGGAATTTTTGATTACGCAATCAAAGGCAAACTCCCACCAATAGAAATCCATGCCAGCACGCAATGCGACAACCGCACACTAGAAAAAGTTTTATTTTTCCAAAACATGGGTGTAAAAAGGGTAATTCTTGCAAGAGAAGTTTCGCTAGAAAAAATTGAAGAAATCTGCAAAGCAGTCAAAAACAATGATTTTAACTCTGAAATGGAGATAGAAACATTCGTTCACGGAGCGCTATGCGTATCTTATAGTGGACAGTGCTATTTGAGCGAATCAATCGGCAATCGTTCTGCAAACAGAGGTGAGTGCGCTCAACCTTGCCGAAAAAAATACACACTAATTGACGAAGACGGCAAAATTTACGCAAAAGACAAACATTTATTGAGTTTGAAAGACTTTAATGCCTCAAAACATCTTGAAAAACTAATTAATGCGGGAGTAAAATCTTTCAAAATCGAAGGCAGACTAAAAGATATTTCTTATGTTAAGAATGTCGTAGCATTTTATAGGAAAGAGATTGACAAGCTTGCACAAAAGACATCTTCTGGTGAAATCTTCCTTGATTTTGAGCCTAACGCTAACAAAAGCTTCAACCGTGGATTTACGGACTATTTCTTGACTTCAACAGGAACAAATACAGATTCTCCTCGCAAAGACAGAAACAAAAACATTTACAACTTCAACACTCCAAAATCTTTGGGTGAAAAAATCGGAAAAGTTGACAAGATAGGCAAAAACTTCTTCTCAATAAAAGGCGCAAAACTAAATCCACAAGACGGACTTTGTTATTTTGTAGGAGAAGATTTGACAGGTTGCCTTGTTAACAAAATCGAAAACGACAAAATTTACCCTAACAATATGGGAAAAATTCAAATAGGAACAGTTATTTACCGCAATGTTGATTACAACTTTGAAAAAGAACTTGAAAACTCAAAAACAAAACGAAGATTAAAAGTCGACTTTGATTATAAAGACAACATTTTAACAGCTACTGACAGTGACGGCACAACAGTTAGCCTTAATATTGAAAAGACCGAACCTGCCAAAAATCCAGAAAAGATGAACTCTACATTCAAAGTACAACTTGCTAAAACTGGAGAAAGTAATTTTTACACAAACGCCATAAACATCACTGGCAACGTAGATTTCATGCCTATTTCAGCAATAAATGAAATCAGAAGAAATATCCTAGAACAATTGGAAACAACACGTAAAAACCAATATAAACGCCTTGCCCAAACAGATTTGAATTATGCAAAATTTCCACTAAAGGTTTATGATTACCGTGCTAACGTGCTAAACAACACTGCAAAAGAATTTTATGAAAAATGCGAATGCCAAATAACAGAATTCGCTCCAGAAAAAACTAAAAATTACAAAAATAAAGCCCTAATGCGAACAAAACATTGCCTAAAATTTGCATTCGATTTGTGTAAAAGCAACAAAAAACTTTTCCTCATTGATGAAAAAGGTAAAAAATATACCCTTAATTTTGATTGCAAAAATTGTGAAATGATTATCCAAGAATAAAGCTCTAATTGGAAAACTGCAATTTTATTCAGCAACATATCCTCTATTTAGAGGATATTTAAACTATTTATAAAATATTTTTTCTATTTGAACCGTACTAAAAAATATAGATACGAAAAACTTTTGTTTTTCGTACCTCCTCCCCAAGTCTGGTAGCCGTTCTTATTAAAGACGGCTTTTTTTTCATAATCAAGAAGATATCCTTAATATATCTTAATAATATCCATTTCCGCCAAATACAGTATTTTCAAAGGTTTTTAGGCTAGTTACACATGAAAAGATTAAAAAAAAAATTAAAGTTTATAGATTTTTTTGACGTAAATGGGTATATAAGTAGTAAGTAACTTATAGGAAGGATACTATCATGTCATTTAACCCCGACAATGGCAAGATCGTCAAAGTAGACTCTGTTACTTCTGTGGAAAAAATTAATGAGTTAGCGGAATTAAACCTAGACAACATTGATTTTCAAGAAATAGAACGCAGAGCAAGCATCTTCACCAAACACGCAAATTATGTTCCAGTAGATGAAAAATCTGTAAGACTAGTGAGCGTTGAAGACAATGGAAAACTAATTTACGAAGACTATGGAAGAATGCAACTTGCCGACAGCCAACAAGAATTAGCAGAAAGCAAATACGTAGAGAACAAAAGAATTCCAATGCCAAAATTCTTTGGCAAATCGAAAGCTTTTGGCAACAAAGATGATGACCAGTACGTTTAGATTAGAAAAGTAAAAGAATTGAAAAGCCCTCTTTGGACAACCAAGAGGGCTTTTATGTGTTATTAAATTTATTTTTTAGTATATTGCAATACTTTTGCCACTAATCATTTGGTTTAGTACCTGAATCGCTTTTTCTAACTGAACATCTCTTTTGTTTTTGATATCTTCTTCTTTTAGTTCAACCACGATATCAGGAGTAATACCTTTTTTATTAATATCAGTACCGTTTGGAGTTAGGTATTTTTGGATAGTAATATTCACACCTGATTCATAAGGCAACTTATTAATCTCTTGAACTAAACCTTTACCAAAAGATTGTTCACCAACAATGATTGCTCTTTGGTTGTCTTTCATAGCACCCGAAAAGATTTCACTTGCAGACGCTGAACCTTTGTTAATAATTACGACAACAGGTTTTTTAGTAACTACTCCACGGCTTGCTCTTGAAGTTTCTTTGTAACCGTCCCTATCTACTGTAGAAACAATCGTTCCACCATCAAGAAACATATCAGAAATATAAATCGCATTGCTTAACAAGCCTCCTGGATTTGAACGCAAGTCTACAATTATACCTTTTTTGTCTTGTCCTTGTTCTAGTATTGCTCTGAATTCAGACGCAGCATTACGACTAATAAAAGAACTCAATCTAATATAAGAAATATTGTCAGGAACTTTCATATCAAACGGTGTTTTTTGAGAAATTGACTTAACTTCAATCTCTGCACGCGTAATTGTATAAGATTTAGGCTCCATATCTTTACGTTTGATAAGCAAAGTTACTTGAGTACCTTCTTTACCACGAATTTTGTCTGCGGCCTTATCTACTGTTATACCTTTTGTTGAAACTCCATCAATTTCAAGGATTTCGTCATCTGCAAGAAGCCCAGCTCTTTCTGCAGGTGTATCTTCAATCGGTGCAATAACCATCAATTTGCCATCTTTTACACCAATTTGGATACCAATACCCTTCAAAGAACCCTTAATAGAACTTGTTTCTTCTGCAAATTCTCTTGGATCAAGGAATTTTGTATATGGATCGTTCAAACTCGCTACCATTGTATTGATTGCAACATAAGCATCTTCATTTGTTTTAATATATTTGTCATATTTGTGACGCCATTTTTGCCAATCTTGGTGGTTGTTTGTTTGGTCCACAAATTTCATATTAACCAAACGCCATACATTGTCATACAATTCTACTGGTGTATATGCAAATACATTATCTCTGATGATACATCCAAACAATAATAAAAACACACCTAAAAATATAAAGCTTTTTCTCATAAGGTTTCTCATTCTTTAACTATTTCCTCCAAATAACTTACAATCTTTTGTTGCACAACTTCAATTTTAAATGACGAAATATTTTCAATTTTGTTGCACAAAAAACTGCAAGTTCCAAAAAAATTATACCATAATAAGTAGCAAAAGGGAATTGCCTTTACTTATCAAAATATTTAAAAACATCTTCATCAAAAAGCCTATATTCTTGAACCTCTGCACATTCAACAGGTAAAATAAATACAATACTATCGGCTTCAGCTTTTTTATCCAATTTCATTACATTAACAATTTTTTTAATATCAAAATTCGGAATATTTTTAAAATTATATTTTCTCATCAAATCATAGGCGATAAACTTGTAACTTTCAACAATCAAGCCCCTCTTTTGAGCAAATTCAAACGCAAATTCAATACCTTTTACCACAGCTTCACCGTGAGTATATTTTTCATATTTGGTTAGATTTTCAACTGCATGAGCGTAAGTGTGACCAAAATTCAAAATTTTTCTTAATCCGCCCTCTTTTTCATCCTTTTCCACCACAGAAATCTTCAAGCTAATACACATTCTGATTAATTCTTTCAAAACATCGTTTTCTCTAGCTAGTATTCTGTCGGAATTCAAAGACAAAAAGTTTATCAGGTTAAATTCTTCCTCACACTTGCACGATTTTTCAATAAACGCATACTTAACTACTTCACCCATACCAGTCTTAAATTGACGTTCATCAAGTGTTTTCAAAAAGTTTGTATTTATTAAAACAACACTAGGCTGATAAAAAGAGCCTACCAAATTTTTACCAAAAGCCGTATCAATTCCAGTCTTGCCACCAACAGAACTGTCAACACAAGCTAACAAAGTAGTCGGGATTTGGATTAAATTTATTCCTCTCATATATGTAGATGCTGCAAAACCTGCGATATCGCCACAAACGCCACCACCAACAGCAATTATACAGTCACTACGTGTAAGACGTAATTTTAAAGCTTTTTCTAGTATTTTTTTATAAGTTTTGAAATTTTTCTCTTTTTCGCCATCTTTCAAAATAAACAAATTATTCTTTGGAAATCTCAAAATTTTTCCATATAACTTGAAAACTTTTTCACTGATAACAACAAGGTAATTTTTCTTACCAATAATTTCAAAAATTTCCTCACGCAAATTTTCGATAGGATTATTTTTAACAACTATCGGATAATAGCTTTCACCACCACTAATTTTTACTAAAAGTTCAAACATTCAAAACTCCAAGAATTTCTTCAACGATATTATATGGAGATTTTCCATCTGTGTCAATTATATAATGGGCTTTTGCGTAATTTTTTTCACGAAGCAAAAGAATATTAGAAATCTTTTCTACAGAAAAATTTTTCTTCAACAAAGGTCGATGAGATTCATTTTTTATTCTTTCGTAAATAGTTTCAGCAGACGCTTTTAAGAAAAGTACAGTAGAATTTTCAAGAAAAAGTCTTCTATTATCAGGGTTTTCAAACGCTCCACCGCCAGCAGAAATTATTTGGTTTTCATTTCGCAAAAAAGTCCTAATTTTTGCACTTTCCATTTCTCTGAAACGTGATTCACCATACTTTAGAAAAATATCAGAAATTTTTTTGCCTGAACTTTTTTCAATTTCAGCATCAATATCAACCAACCTAAAATCAGACAACTTTGTTGCTAATTCTTTTGCTACAGTAGTTTTACCACTGCCCATCATACCAATTAAAGTGATATTTTTATCCATAAAAAAATTTTACAATAAAAAATTTATCTTGCCAAAAAATCTTCAATCTCTTTCGGATGAATATTTTTAATCCCGCCAATAATATTTTTAAAATCTTTCAAAGAATTTTCATCCAAAACCACAGAATAATTTTCAAAAATTTCTTTTAGCTTTTCTCTATTCAAATAAGCCAAAATCATTTCTACAGGGAGATTTCCACCACCTCTACCTTTCCCAGCAAGGGTCGCATCAACGCTATATGCACCAACTTCAATGGCTTTAAGAGAGTTCGAAAACGCCATCTGTAAATTATTATGAGCATGGAACGAAACATTCTCAAACCCACATTTTTTCAATTTTTTGTAAAAGAATTCGACATCCTCATTGAAGAAAGACCCATAACTATCGGCAAAATATAAAGATATTATTTCAGATTTTCTATTCCAATTTTCAAGCGTAAAAAAATCTTCTTCCGATAAATCCTTAACATTCATCAAATGCAAAAAAATCTCATAATTTTTATCAAGTAACTTTTCACAAATCTCAATTGCCTTTGCCAATTCCCAAGAATGACAAGCTACACGGACCGTTTTTACAAAAGAATTTTCCTCGAACAAATTATCCTCAAAATCAGACACATTCAACATCACGAGCAATTTGATACCAGCTTGCAAAAATTGAGAGATTTCAGAATTTTCACAACGCAAAAATTTACTGCCCGACTTATTCGAACGGTATCCGATTTCAAAATATTCAACACCATTTTTTATTGCACAACCAATCAGAGAACCAACTTCTTCATCAGAAAATTCCCAATTGTTTAGATATCCACCATCACGTATTGTACAATCCAAAATCTTTGTCATACCAAGATTATAACGCAAAAAATCTTATCTAACCATATTTCTATATATAATTTCAGATGCTTTTACAATAAAATCCTTGCCCAATGGTGAATTGTAAGGTCTGTTTGCAAGAATTGCAACAATGTATTTTTTACCGTTAGGCGCATACACAATTCCTGCATCACCTAGCATTTTACCAATATCACCTGTTTTGTGCAAAAATACCGCTCCAGCTCCCAATCCCGCAGGAATCAAACGGTCATTGTGAACATGCCCCATATAATCAAAAATCTTTTCTCTTGAACTCATACTCAAGAAATTAGGATTATCAATATTATAAAGCATTCTAGCTAAATCTTCTGTAGTTGTAATATTTGTACCAGTCATATCAGGAAGCCAAGTATTAATTCTTGTATTGTTTAAGCCCCATTCTTTTATGCCTGAATTAACATCAGTCATTGAACCAATACGAGTCATCAACATATTTGTAGCAGAATTATCTGATTCTGTAATCATAATTCTTGCCAAATTATCAATACTCCAATTAGAATCAGTTGCCTTGAATTGCAAACTACCAGAACCTTCTGCTCTATAATAATCAGTCAACGCCATTGTATCAAATATAGTCAACTGTCCAGCCTCAATAGAACGGAACAACTGAATTAGGACAGGAATTTTAATTATACTTGCAGCAGAAAATTCTTCATCCGAATTTATACCCGCATAATTGGCTGTATCATAATCCCAAACAAATATTGAAGGATGAATAGACGGATATTGCAAAGCAAGGTTTTTTAATTGATTTTCCAAGCTATGAAGTCTTTCTCCCTTGTGCAAAGCAAGCATTTTAGGGTTTTTGACTTCTGCACCTAACAACAAATATTTATCCAAAAACAAACTGTTATGAAGATAATCATTTGTTGGCAACAAAATTTTTTCGTAATCAGCTTTTACCTGTGGGTAAGGAGATTTAAAGAAAAAAGACTTCACAACACGATTGAATGTAAACGGGAAAACGAACATTCCAAGCAATACAAGGAACAAAATTGAAACTATTTTATGAATAATAAAATTTCTTTTCGCCTTTTTACTTTGTTGTCTTTTTACTCTTTGAGAACCAACACCTGCCGAATTTGGGCGTCTGTAGTGATTTGCATGCGAATGATTCGAAGTTTCTCTTGTGTAAGCGCAAGAATTTTGGCTATAAGCTTTTCTATCGTATTTTTCCGCTAATTTCGGCATCGATTCCTCCCCTATGCTACTATTTTATTCACTAAATAATCAAATGGCAAGTTAGTTACATTTATTAAATATGATTGATTTTTAAAAACTACCATTGTAAACTTAACGAATAGGTGAGGTAAAATATGGAAAATAACTGCATTTTTTGTAAAATTGTAAACGGTGATTTCAACACAGAATTCGTATACGAAAACGAACACGTTGTAGTATTCAAGGACATCAATCCACAAGCGCCTACACATTTGCTTGTAGTGCCAAGAGTTCACATTGAATCATTAAACGAGCTTGAAGACAAAAACTTAATGGCAGAACTCCTTTCTGCAGTAAAAGAAACAACTAAAAAAATCGGGCTTAAATCATACAAAACACTAATTAACACAGGTAAAGACGCTGGACAAGAAGTCTTTCATATTCACGTACATATTTTAGGCGGAATCAAATAAACAAGGAGAAATAAATGAACAACGGTATTGAAAATGGTTTTTATCACGAAATTACACCGGCTGGGTTCGGTATCGCTATCAAAGGCGCAAAACTTTTATTTTCTAAACAATCTGATTTTCAAAAAGTAGAAGTTTTTGAAACAGAATCAGAATTAGGCAGAGTTTTAACTCTTGATGATTTAATGATGACAACAGAAGGTGACGAGTTTCACTATCACGAAATGATTGCACACGTACCAATGATGCACCACAAAAACCCTGAATCAGTTCTTGTTATCGGCGGTGGCGATGGCGGTACTGTAAGAGAAGTTCTTAAACACAAAACAGTTAAAAAAGTTGTTCTTTGTGAAATCGACGGTATGGTAATTGACGCTTGCAAAGAGTTTTTACCTACAATTTCTTGCGGTTTGGACGACCCACGTGTTGAAATCAAAGTTGAAGATGCTATTGAATTCATCAAAGATAAAAAGAACGAATACGATATCGTTTTAATAGATTCTACAGACCCAATGGGACCTGGAGAAGGCTTATTCACAGAAGAATTCTACACTAATGTTAAAAATTCGCTTAAAGAAGGCGGTATCATCGCTGCTCAATCTGAAAGCCCATTTGTGAACAAAGAAGAAATCAAAAAGATGTACAACTTGTTGAAAAAAGTATTCCCAATCACATCAACATACACATCAAACATTCCAACATACCCTGGTGGATACTGGGCTTGGGCATTCTGTTCAGAAACAGTTGAACCACTTTCATATTTAGCAGAAGATCGTTGCGAAGAAATCACAAAAACTTGCAAAATCTATAACAAAGATTACCATAGGGCAAGATTTGCACTTCCAAACTATTTGAAAGAACTTTTGTAGAATAAAAATATTATCCAAAAAGGCGATAAGGGATAACTCTCTTATCGTCTTTTTATTTTATTTTTGTGATAAAATTATGACATTGATTAGAGAGATAATTACAGAAGGGATATTATGGGAATAATTAAAATGTTGTTTTTGTTGAGTGTACTTATTTTAGTTCACGAAGCAGGACATTTTTTGGCAGCTAAATTTTTCAAAATGAAAGTTTCAAAATTCGGATTTGGGCTTCCAATCGGCCCAACTCTTTGGGAAAAACAAGTAGGCGATGTACAAGTTTTGGTACACGCATTCTTGTTAGGCGGTTATGTAGCATTCCCTGATGACGATAAAGAGAATCCACTTCCCGCAGATTCACCAGACAGATTTTTAAACAGACCAATTTACCAAAGACTGATTGTAGTATCTGCAGGTGTAATTGCAAACGTACTCTGTGCAATTTTCTTTGTATACCTTGTTGCAGGATTGTGGGGACAATTGCCTAGTGGCAAATACGAAACAATTGTACACAAAATTGTTGCAGAACAAGGTGAATCCGTTTGGAATTCAGGTATGCAAGTGGGCGACAAAATCATAAAAATTAATGGCACAGAAACTCCATTGCCTTCTGGCGTAAATATCTTCGCAACATTAAGCAAAAAATTTGACGGAAAAGTTGATGAAACTTACGTAAACCAAAACTACGAAAAATTAAAAAAATTGAATATTGCTTACAATGAAGACGAAATAATTCCAGCCGATGTAACCATAAAACTCCCAGAAGTTGGCACAGAATCGCCTGTAACTCTTTCTAGAGATGAACTTATGGGATTATCTAAAATAAAAGATAAGCAAGTAGAACTAAACGAAACACAAAAAGAATTGAGAGAAAGTGTTTACGACAAAAGCTACTACATCTCAAACGGAAAAGTTTCATTGAACGATATTGCATACGCACTTTCAGACAATGTTCGCCCAGTAAACATCACTGTAGAAAGAAACGGTGAATTGATTGACCTAAAAACTATTTACCCAAACAAAGACGGTCTTATAGGTATTGAAAGAAATTGGAACGAAATTATGATTCCAACAAAAGATTTCAAATCAATAATCAAAGGAAGTAACGAATATTTATTCAACAATACATATATGCTTTTGTACGGATTGAAACAAATATTCACTGGTAAAGTTCCTATAAACGACTTGCACGGAGTAATCTTAATCACAAAAATTGGTGGAGAAAAAATCGCAAACGAAGGGATTTTCTCTGGAATTCTTCTTGCAGCATTAATTTCACTTGATTTAGCTATCGTAAACTTCTTACCAATTCCAGCCCTAGACGGCGGTCACGTAATGTTTTTGATTATAGAAAAAATTCGTGGCAAAAAACTTGATGAAGAAACAATAGACAAAATCGGTACTGCAGGATTTATGTTCTTAATTGCGCTAATGATTTTCGTAATATTCAACGATATTTACGCACTAATTACTAACAAATTCTAAAACCATTTTTTAAATATATTTTTAAAGAAATCGGAAATTTTAACACCCACATCTTTTAAAGCGGTTGGAAGTTTTCCGATTTTTTTTGCACCCCAAATTAAACCTCCAACAGCAAGAACTGAAAACAAAACTTTCTTCCAAATCGGATTTTTGACAACCGAATTATCTGGTAGAGTACTCGATTTAAACTCATCTTTTTGCGGTTGAGCATAATTCAACGGAGGCAAATCATAAACAGGCACTTGTGGCGAACCCACGTAACGAGGCGTTGTTCCTGTTATATACGCAGGAATATCAAACCCAACGACTCCAGCATCTGCCAACATATCGCAACTAGCTATCCAATTTGAAGACATAACCATTCCTTAAAAATTAACTACCTTATTTATTAAAAGTATTTTTATCACCAGAAATTGCCTTTTTTGTTAAGGGTTATTAATTGTTGCTTTTTTTCGTGCTACAATTTTCACAAAAGGAATTAGAAATAAAGAGGGTAAAAAATAAATGGAAAGATTTTATTTAACAACAGCTATCGACTATGTAAACGGTGCACCCCACATTGGACACGCTTACGAAAAAATTCTTACAGACGTTATAGCAAGACACTATACACAGCGTTGCGATGACGTATTTTTCCTAACAGGAACAGACGAACACGGTATTAAAATCCAAAAAACAGCAGCAGACAAAGGCGTTACACCAAAAGAACTTTGCGATATGAACGCTCAATCATTCAAGGACGCTTGGAAAGCACTTGATATGGATTATACTCGTTTTATAAGAACAACAGATGCCGATCACGAAGCTATTGTTCAAAAAATCTTCAAAAAACTTGTAGAACAAGGTGACATCTACAAACACAAATACGAAGGTCTATACTGTTCAGGTTGCGAAAGTTTCTTAAACGAAAAAGATTTGACAGAAGACGGACTTTGTCCTGATCACTTGAAAAAACCTGAAATTGTTAGCGAAGAAAACTACTTCTTCAAACTTACAAAATACAAAGATGCAATCATCAAACACATCAAAGAAAACCCTGATTTTATTGTTCCACAATTCAGAGCAAACGAAGTTTTGAACCAATTAGAAGATATTCAAGACATTTCAGTTTCACGTTCAAAAGACAACGTTCAATGGGCAATTGATGTTTTGGACGATGAAGAACAAACAATATACGTGTGGATTGACGCATTATCAAACTACATAACTGCACTAGGATACGACACAGAAAATCCATCAGAAACATTCAAAAAATACTGGCCAGCAGACGTTCACGTAATCGGAAAAGACATCTTGAAATTCCACAGCATTTACTGGCCTGCATTCTTGTTGGCATTGGATTTACCACTACCAAAACACATTTTTGCACACGGTTGGATTACAATTGATGAAAGCAAAATGTCAAAATCTTTGGGTAACGTAATCTCTCCAACATCAGTTTTACAAAACTTTGAACTTGATATTCCAGACCCATTCCGTTACTATATGGCAGTTTCAGCACCTTGCGGAAAAGATGGAAACTATTCTGATGACGACTTCAAAGAAAAAGTTAACGCACACCTTGCAAACTCTATGGGTAACCTTTTAAACAGAACCCTTTCAATGCTTGTTAAATACTTTGACGGCGAAGTTAAAGCTGAATTTGATGTTACAAACCAAGAACTTGTTGCAGGTTCTAAAAGCTTACTTCAAGCAGCTAAAAACAAAATCGATTTAGTAAAAAGCCACTTTGACGCTTTTGAAATCGCAGAAGCTGGCAATGAAATTATCCAATTAGTTGATATGACTAATAAATACGTAACTGACAACGCTCCTTGGACATTGGCAAAAGAAGAAAAAATGACAGAATGCGGTCAAGTATTAACTACAGTTCTTGAAATTATGTGCGTTGTATCAGCTCTTATTTATCCATACTGTCCAAACATTGCACAGAGAATGGCTTCTCAATTGTCTTTTGATTTGAAAGGTGCAAAATTAGATACACTAAATTGTAACAACATCAAAGTTGGCAAATTAATTTCAAAAGAAGACATCAAACCTGTTTTCTTAAGAATGGACAGCGAACTTGCTGACAAAAGCAAAAAATAAAAATTAAAACCACTTTATAAACAAAAGAGGCTCTGGAAAATTTCCAAAGCCTCTTTTATATTTTGCTCATATTATTTATTCTTCTTCTTGACGTTTTACCATACCAGAAGTCACGGCATACAATGCTGCTGAAACTTCCGAAGTTGAAGAAAACGGCCCGTAAGCTCTAATAAATTTTTCAGCATCAAAATTATTCAAATACTCTACAATTTGTGCTTTTGATTCTTCAGTCAAAAGTGTTGTTGCAATAAGATTTTGAATATAATTTGAAGCTTTTTCTTCTACACCATTTGCAGAAAAATCTTCACTTGCCGAAACCATTACCATATCACGCTCATCCTTTTTAGCTTTTGCAGTATCTTCAGCAACTTTTTCATCTTGAGGTTTAGTCATTTTTTCATCTTCATTCAACACTGAAGCATACGCTTTTGCTGATACTCCTGAAATATCCATAAAATCCATCCTTTCTAAAGTACACATTCAATCTATCGGCAAGTTTTGTAGAAAACTTTAACGATTATTAATAAGTATTTACAAAACACAGTTTAAAAGCATAAACTAATATGTTATAATAAAAAATGGATGGAGGATATTATGACTTTTGATATAAACGAAAACATTTCTGCAGAACAACTTGCAAAGTATGCAGTTATGGAAGTGTATAATATTGCAAACAAAACAAAAGAATTTACAATGAGAGATTTATTTGTAGGTTACCAATGGGATGCCCTAAACGCTGATACAAAACGACTCGCAGAAAAATTATTCTTCCAAAAAATGCACACTCCTGTTATTATTCAAGACGTAGGCGTAACCTCAAATAAAAACCAAAAATTCAGAATTGTTTAAAACTATTTGCGCAAAATATTTTATTTTTGAGTTTTGAATAAGCAGAAAAGAGGATACCTTATGGCAATACAACCTGTAAATTCTGCAACAACACCCAAACAAACACCTAAACGTCCGTTTATTACTCCCATTTCGGCAACTGGTTACGGTGCGCTAATTTTGGGTGGGGCTAGTGCTGTCACTGCACGCAACAAAAAAATTAAAACACACAAATATCTTGCCTACGTTGCAGGCGCTTTGGCCATTGCACACACGGCCCTAATTGAATGGCACAGATTCGGCAAAAAGAAATAATATTATTCACCCAATAAAAAATCAAAAATCTTGTCGTTATATCTGTTATCAACTGCACTGAACGGTAAAACAAGCCCACCAAACTGCTTTTCAACTTTTTTGATAATATTTAATGTTTTTGACTTTGGAACATAGTCCATTTTTGTCAAAACAGTAATTATAGGCAAATTATAAGCCTCAACCCATTCTCTCATCTGCATATCATTCTTTTGAATATCATGACGAGCATCTAGTAGCTGGATTAATGATTTAATCTGTTTTCTCTCAAGCAAATATTCTTCTAAATACTTTTGCCAACGATTTTGGGCTTCTTTAGACACTTTAGCGTAGCCATATCCAGGCAAATCAGCAACAGTGAACTTGTTTGAAAAATTAAAAAAGTTAATCAAACGTGTTTTTCCTGGCGTATTTGAAGTTTTAGCCAATTTCTTTTGATTAGCTAAACCATTTATAAAAGAACTCTTTCCAACATTTGAGCGTCCCAATAGCGGAAATTCCGGCAAAATATATTCCGGACACTGGGAGAGTTTCTCTGCACTAACTAAAAATTCTGCTTGAAGATGTTTCATATATTTCCTTATTTTAAAGAAAGCACTTTTTCTTGTTGTTCTTTCAAACGACGCTTGAACAATACAGTCTGGAACAAATTGTACATTCTTTCATTATTTACAACTGTAACTTGTGTTGTATTGTCAATAAAATCAACGTTTACAGTCTTTTCTTTGAAAATATTTGACTCTAAATGCACAATTTGAAACAAGCCAACTTTTAATATACTCAAAGGCTCTTTCAAAAATATTTCAAATGACTTTCTGATATCAAATTTCTTTGCCATAATAATTCAGCTTTATAAAAATCCGGTTAAATATCCCTTTTACACTACTTTATGATATAAGAGCGAGTTTCGCAAAGATTTACGAAACTCGCATTCTTTACATCAATTATTTTTTATCTTGAAACTTGTTTAGTTTCTTTTCAATAGCTTCTCTATCTGAAGCATCTGGGCTATAAGATAGATACTGATTGTAGTATTTAATAGCACCTTGGTAGTTGCCTTCAGCTTCGTAAGCCATAGCTTTTAACTTCGCAATAGCAGGACCATTGTGGTAGAAGTCGATTGCTCTGTTACAGTATTCAATTGTAGAAGCGAAGTTACCTTCTCTGTATTGTCTTTGAGCAACATCAAAGAATTCGTTAGCTTTAGTTTCACACAAATCAATGTATGCCAAACCATTTTTAGCTCTAACGTTTTCAGGATCTTGCATCAAAGCTTTTTGCAACGCTGTACGTGCTGTGCGGAATTGCTTGTTGTGAACAAGAATTTCTGCCAAGTACAATTGATCTTCTACATTATCTGCAAAGTTAACAGCATTTTCGAAAGTATAAACAGCATCTTTTTCTCTACCTAAAGCCAAGTAAGCTTCAGCTTTGATAACGCTATCCATCAAGCTGTTTGAAGCTGCTTGCACAATATAGTTCAAGCTATCTTTTGTCATTGGAAGTTGATGAGTAATTTTAGCCAATTTAATTTTAGCCAAGTGCAATTCCAAATCATCTGGAGTTCTTTCGATAGCTTTGTTAATGTATTCGTAAGCTAGATAAACTTCTTTGTTAGTAGTCATAGAATCGCTATCACCACGTTCTTTAGACATTTCGTAATAAGTTTTAGCTAAACCGATAATTGCTCTGTCACCATATTTTTCTGTATCAAGAAGTTTTGTATAATAATCAAGAGCTTGTTCGTATTTTCTTGTATGCAAAGACATATCAGCAACTCTCATGATACCGTCGATGTAGTTAGGGTTAATAGTAAGAACAGTTTTCAATTGTTCCATAGCAAACTCCTCATCAAGACGGCTTTCGTAAATATTTGCAAGATTTACGTAAGGACGTGAGTTTTCTGGTTTTACTGTAATTGCTTTTTTGAATGAGTTGATAGCTGCAGCTTGGTTACCTTGAATTAGGTAGCATTCACCTTGCAATGTCAAAGCAGGAGAAGACATTGGGTGCATGTGAATAGAGTGGTTCAACCAAGTAAGAGCTTTGTTATAATCACGTTGACGAACTGCAACTTGACCTAAATGGTACATAGCAGTTGGGTTGTGTGAATTAAGTTTTAGAGATTTGTTAAAGTAGTCTTCAGCTTCAGCAAGGTTGCCTTCAATCAATTCAAGGTTACCCATGTTGTCATAGGCAACAGCGTAATCAGGATTGATTTGCAAAGCAGCTTTGAAAAGCTCTCTTGCATCGTTTCTGTTGCCAAGTCTTAAAGTAGCAACACCCATAGCGTTGTAAGCTTGGTAGTAAGATGCATCAGCATTTACTGCAGTAACAAATTCTTTAATCGCATTTTCAATTAAATTTCTTGTATCTTTGATGTAAGTAACATCAGAAGATGTTGTTCTCATCAAATAAACCATACCCTGTGCATAGTGCAATTGAGCGTTATTAGGGTATTTTGGTAACAATCTATCCAATTCTTCTTGAGCTGGAGCAAGTTTGTGTTGTTTAGCACGTGAAATACATCTTAATGCCAATGCTTCCAAATCATCAGGGTTTTTGTTCAAAACTTCTTTGATTTTTTGGTCAGCATCTTTATAGTGGTTGTATTCAATTAATCTTTCAATGTTTGTGTAGTTCTTGTCAGCTTTCGCTACTTTTGCTTGCAATTCTTGAGCGTAAACGTCGGATGCACATAGTAAGTTTGCGAAAACTAATGAAGCTATTAATACCTTTTTACAATTCATGTTTTCTCCTACTTTTTTCGTTTTTAAAATCTTACCTTAAAACTATTCTAAAACTTGTAATCTTATTGTATAATATCTTTTATAAAAAAGCAATAAGGCAAATTATGGGTTTAAATACGCATTCAAAACAGGATTTGGAAGATTTTAAATCTTATATAATCGTAGAGAGAAATTTTTCGGCACATACCGCAAAAGCCTATTGTGCAGACATTTTGGACTATCTTATATGGATAGGAGAACAGTCGTGCGAGGAAGTAAACTTTGCAAAAGTTCGTGAATATTTGCACTTTATACAGAAATTCAACTACAAAAAAACAACTATTGCCCGAAAGATAGCATCTATAAGAACTTTCTATAAATTTTTGTACAGGGAAAGAAAAATTGATTCAAATCCAGCGATGAATTTAAATTCACCCAAACGGGGGAAAAATTTACCAAAATTCCTCTCAACAGATGAGATCGAACAGATACTAAACAACGTAAAAATTGAAACTCCTGCAGGATACCGCAACAGAGCAATTTTAGAATTGCTATGGGCGACAGGAATGCGTGTTTCCGAATTAAGCGGATTAAATTTTGGTGACTTGAACCTTGCAAACAATGAAATCAGGGTTTTTGGTAAGGGTGCAAAAGAACGTATTATTCTTGTAACTAACCGTGCAAAAAATTATCTTGAAAGGTACATTGAAACAGCACGCCCACTAATTCCTAAAGGATACACGATTGAAGAACCAAACGAAAACTCTCCAGTTTTCATCAACAATACAGGCTACAGACTTCAAACCAAAACAATCCGTAACGTAATAAACGACGTCGTTGAAAAAATTGCACTACCTAAAAAAGTAACTCCACACATGTTCCGTCACAGTTTTGCAACACATTTGATTGAAAACGGCGCTGACTTGCGTATTGTGCAAGAACTTTTGGGGCATGCCAGCATCTCTAACACTCAAATATACACCCACGTCTCAACTCAACATTTGAAAGATGTTTATAATGAAGCACACCCTAGAGCATAAATAATTTAAGCTAGATTTAGTTCAACTAAATCATCTTCCAACATAGATTTTTGAAAATGTTCACATTCTTCTGACATATCAAAAATCAATGAATACTTTGAGCTGTGGATAACTTTTTCAAAATCGTCGGTTTTTATAAATTCTATATTGTAAAATTCGCTATTCCGCTCATTTATTCTGATATAGCCTACTTCGGCAAACAATTCTAGCAATAATTCTATTAACTTTATTGATTTACCCAAATGGCTTGCACAACGTAAAAAATCAACACGTCCACCATTGTTATTTGAGGCAAATTTCAACATCCCAGCAAAAGTTTTTAACAATTCAATTTCATCGTAATTTTTGACGTCATAATTCATCAAATGCAAATATTTTGGAGAAGTTTCTTCCATTATTTTATCGAAAGTTTCCCTATCCGCAGGATAATCAAAAATCATTAACGTATCGCAAGTGTGCAAATTTTCTCTAGAAGAACATTTTTCACTCAACGCAGAATACTGTTTTAACTTGTCACAAATAGCACGACTTTCTGCAAAAACTAAAATATCTTGTTTAGAATTTTTCACATAATCATTAACTTGCGGCAAAATATCAGTTTTTTTGCGGTGGTCATAAACTTTCAGACCGCACTCAACATCCTCAACGACTTCTTTCAAATGCGGAGAATGAATATCTTCAACAATCAATTGAACAGAAACATTTCCATTATACTCATTGATTTGAGGGCGGAAAGCCAAATCAAACTCATTACCTTTTAAAAGGTCAATATCTCCTTGTCCCCAACGTATACAAGTAAAACTTTCACCATTTTTAGTACCTTTTAGCCTCAAATGGTCTTTCTTTTCACCCATAAGTTTTTTATCTTCAACCCTCAAATTTTTCAAAGCCAAAATAGGCGTAGGGTTTGACGCTCCAAAAGGTTCTAATTGCGCAATCTGCTCAACCAAATCAACAGTCACATCTTCAGGGGAAATCTCTAAATCAATATTTATAAAAGGCTTTAGCTCCTTGCCATTAATCATTTCTCTGATAGCACGATTCAAGTTTTCTTTCACCTGCTTGAATGGTGTTTTATCAGGTGAAAATGATAGCCCAGCCGCCATTGAGTGTCCGCCGAACCCATCCAAAATATCACCTATAGAATTTATGACATCATACAAATGAACACCCTCAACACTTCTTGCAGAGCATCTTATCTGTTTTGTTTCTTCGTAATATGTCATCAAAAATGTCGGTTTATAATATTTTTCAACCAATTTTGACGCAACAATACCAATAATTCCGATTTTCCATTCAGGGTTAAACAAAATAATCGCAGGATTTCTATTTCCTTCACGTCTAACCATTTCGTCAGCTTGTTCAAATGTTTCTTGACAAAGAGTTTGACGTACTTTGTTAAACTCATTCAAAGACTGAACAGCCATCTCAATTTCTTGCGGATTATCTGAAAGCATAACCTTGAGAGCATCTGTAACTGTATCAAGTCGCCCTGACGCATTGATTCTTGGCGCAACTCCAAATGCAATATTTTCTGAAGTTACTCCCTGTTCAACTTTGCAACCTGCACTCTCCAAAAGTCTTTTCAAACCTTTATGTCTGCCTTTTGAAATTAAATCCAATCCTTTTAAAACAATATGTCTGTTTTCACCAACCAAAGGAACAATATCAGCAACAGTCCCCACCGCAGCATAAGGTAAAATGTCTAAAACAAATTCCGATTTTTCATAATGCGCCAACAAAGATTGCGCAACCTTAAACGCAACTCCAACTCCCGCCAACGAAGTTAAACTTTCAATTTCTTTTGCAGATAAACTTTCATCCAAAGCATTTGGCGCTTTCGGGTTTATTATCGCAAGAGCTTTCGGCAATTCTTCAGGCGCTTCGTGGTGATCCGTAATTATAACATCAATTTTAAAACTATTTAAAAAATTTACCGCCTCAACGTTACTCACACCACAGTCAACCGTAACCACGACTTTTGGCTTAACTGTGGTCATAATTTTCACTAAAGCTTTGGTATCAAGCCCGTGCCCTTCTTTTTCTCTATCAGGAATAAAATAATTTACATCTGCGCCCAAATAAGTGAATGTTCTGTATAAAAGTGATGTCGATGTTACACCATCAGCGTCAAAATCACCATAAATAACAATTTTTTCTCTTTCGTCAATTGCTTTTACTAACCTTTCGGTAGCTTTTTGCATATCTACAAAAGAATTCGGAGAAGACAATTTAGTCTGAAGCGGATTTAAAAAGTCCTTTATATCTTGCTCTTTCACAATTCCACGAGTCGCAAGAAGTCTTTCTATAAAAGAACCACTACAATTTTCTTTTCCTTTGATTATCCACTCTTTGTGCATGTTTTCTCCCCTGTGAAGACATAATAACACGAAAGAACAGTAAATTCATAACAATTTTCTTAAACTAAAAATTGCTCTAAAAATTCAATCACAAAATTAAAACGCTCTTTATCAGCTTGATACCACCAACCAATTAATGTTTCAAAAGCGGTCGCTTGACGATATTCATTCTGATTTGAACGACGACCAACTGGAATAGGAAGATTTCTGCCACGTCGTGCAATCTCTTTTTCTTCCTCTGTTAAAATATTTTCTAATTCACTCAAAAGATACGCCTGAAAACTACCTTTAACTTTTGAAGTCGTCAATTCGTGTAGCTTTTTGGCATTATTAGTTGCAACAACAGTTTTCTTGCGAATGTGAAGTTCCCACACCGCATCACCTAAATATGCATAATTTCGCAAATTCATTTCTTCCATAAATTAAGTTTACAATAAAAAAACAAAAGGCGCTTTTTTAAAGCGCCTAAAACTTGTGAGTAAATGTATTTTTATAAGTTTTAAAGTAAAATCAAGATTAAATTTTAAGGTATTTCACCTAAAGTAGTAGTAGTAGTAATCTATACATCAGCATTTTCAATAGCTTTTAATGCATTAATTGCATCTTGTCCAACACGAGCTTGGACAACAGGTGTTGCTGCATCCATTTGAGCTTGTAATGCTGGATACTTTTTGTTCAAAGCTGCTAATGCTACGTTAAATTCTGCATTTGCAGTCTTTTTAGTAGAGCTGAGATTCAAACCAAATGAACCCCAATCAAAATCTTTGTCGCCTAACAAATCACGACCATATTCTTTGTTTACTTGTTTAGCATTTACAATATCAATTGTTTCTTTTTGAGCTGGTAAAGCGTTTTCGTGTTTACCAATTCCGCCTGCTAGTGGATTACGTCTTACGCCGTCATTTCCAAATCCGTTAATTCCGTGTGTTGTCATCTTGATTCTCCTTTGTCTTTCTTTTTCTCTAATTACTCACATACTGTCTATCGGTTTATTTCTTAATAATCTTTAGAAAATTATCAAGTTTTTTAACAAATATTTACATTCTGTATCGTTCGTAATTCCTATTGTTTAATACTCTAAATCATCTCTTGTTTATATAAAGTATTTTTGAATATAAAAATTGCGTATTCAGTATATATTTTTTATATTTTTGTAACATTTGTTTACATTTCTATACACACTAAAAAATCCGCTTATCTATTTGCACAAGCGGATTTCAAGAATATTTAACTTTTAATTATTAATCATCGTCAAGACTTAACACTGCCATAAATGCTTCTTGTGGAACTTCTACTCTACCAACGGATTTCATACGTTTTTTACCTTTTTTCTGTTTTTCAAGAAGTTTACGTTTACGAGAAATGTCACCGCCGTAACATTTATCAAGTACGTTTTTACGCATAGCCTTGATATTTGTTCTTGCGATTACTCTACCACCGACAGCAGCTTGCACAGGGACTTCAAACAACTGACGAGGAATGATTTCCTTCAACTTTGCAGTCAATTTTTGACCAATGTAATATGCACTGTCTTCATGGCAAATAACCGAAAGTGCGTCAACTATCTCGTTAGCCAAAAGCACATCAAGTTTTACAAGTTTTGAGCGCTTATAATCAGAAAACTCGTAATCCATAGAAGCATAACCTTTTGAACGAGATTTTAATTGGTCATAGAAATCTGTAATAACTTCACTCAAAGGAATTTGATATTCTAAAGATGCACGAATTTTGTCAATATAGCTCATATTAACAAAAATTCCACGTTTAGACTGTGCAAGCTCCATCAAAGTACCAACATAATCATTTGGAGTTATAATTTGAACTCTTACATACGGTTCTTCTATGTAATCTCTAACTTGAGCTGGCGGGAGATTAGCTGGGTTGTCGATTTCAATCATCTCACCATTTGTTTTATAAACACGATACACAACTGACGGTGCAGTTGTTACAAGCGCCAAATTGTATTCACGTTCCAAACGTTCTTGCGCAATTTCCATGTGTAGCATTCCTAAAAATCCGCAACGAAAACCAAATCCCAATGCGCTTGATGTTTCAGGCTCAAATGTAATACTGCTATCATTTAGCTTTAGTTTTTCCAACGCTTCTTTCAAATCATGATAATCATCATTATCTACCGGATACATACCTGAAAATACCATCGGCAATGCTTCTTTGTATCCTGGAAGCGGTTCATCTGCAGGTCTTTCAATTGTTGTAATCGTATCGCCTACAAACCTCGTCAACTCTTTAATTGACCCCGCAAAATACCCTACATCACCACAAACAAGTTCATCAACCTGAACTCTTGTAGGAGTCAAATATCCAAGTTCTACAACATCATATTCCTTGCCTGACGCCATAAAACGAGCCTTATCACCAAGTTTAAACTTCCCATCAATAATCTTAAAGAAACAAAGAGTTCCCAAATATTGGTCATACGCACTATCAAAAACAAGTGCTCTTAAAGGTTTTTCCGTAGTATCCACAGGTGGTGGAACGAAATCTACAACTGCTTCAAGAACATCCTCAATGCCAATACCAGCTTTAGCGCTCACAGGAATAGCCATTGAAGCATCAATTCCTAAAACTTCTTCAATTTCAGCTTTAACTCTTTCTACATCTGCTGAAGGCAAATCTATTTTGTTAATTACAGGAATAATCTCTAAATTCTGTTCGATTGCAAGATAAACGTTTGCCAAAGTTTGAGCTTCAACACCTTGAGTAGCGTCTACAATCAACAATGCGCCTTCGCAAGCAGCAAGAGAACGTGAAACTTCATACGAAAAATCCACGTGACCAGGAGTATCAATAAGGTTTAATATATAATCTTTGCCATCTTTTGCCTTATAATTCATTCTGGCAGCGTTCAACTTTATCGTAATACCACGTTCACGCTCAATATCCATACTATCTAGGATTTGATCTTGCATATCACGTTGCGCAACAGTACCTGTATGCTCAAGTAATCTATCGGCTAAAGTTGACTTTCCATGGTCAATATGGGCTATAATGCAAAAGTTTCTAACATTTTCTCTGTATTTCATAATCTTTATTATATTAGAAAAATTCTCAACATCAAGTAAACCGCAAAGTCAGCTTTACTTTTCTACTTATTTAGAAACTTTAACTGGCAAATATGATTGAGGGTAATTGTAATCTTCTTTAAATCCCAAATGACGATACATCTTCAACGCTTGGAAATTATTAGTTTCGGTTGTAGTGTTAACTTCAGTAATAGGTTTCACTCCATCATCAACCCAACTCAATAATTTTTCAACAGAAGCTTTTAGCATATGTTTTGAAAGTCCTTTTCCTTGGTGTTCTTTTTTTATAGCTACGATTGGAATGTTAGCAATCTGACCACCTGTCAAATTCATAAAACAAAAACCAATAGGAACGCCACTACACAACAGAACACTTGTCGCTTCTGGCAAAAATTCAGCGTACACATTATTTACAATTTTGTCGATAATATCACGTGTCCCAGCAAGAGTAGTAAAACGTGGGTCAAATAACGCATCCGCACTTGTTGAAAAAGCTTGACTTACAATTTCTACAGCACTGTCAAAATATTCATCAGACCAACTTGTAATAGAGTAACAAGGATTAAGTTCCAAAAGTTCTGTTAATTTCAAGATTTCACGAGAATTCGTACCGCTCATCATAAATCTCAAAACCGCAATCCCTACAAACTTGAACCCAAAGCGTGCAATGTCACCAATGATAGTTTTTTGCGCACCCAACATTGGATAACAAACGATTTTTTCATATCTTTCAACTTTTGTCTGACGCAAAAATTCTTCAATCAAATGTTTTGCTCTTGGTGCAAAATTTTCCATATTATGAGAATGGACTATATTTAATTCAATAGCTTCAGAAATAGCGGTCGTATACACCAAAAACGCACATAAAACATCATTTTCTTTTAATATTACACAATTTATTAATTCTTTATTAACAGCGTCAATAAACCCGTCAAAGTCCAACGGCTCAAGCTCAAAATTGTACTCTAACTCCGCTCTGTTTCTAAAATCCTCATAAACTTCGGCAAAATCTTTATAATCTTCTTCTTCAAGAAGTTTTGTTGCATATATAGCATCCATCTTCTAAATTCCTACAAGTATTAAAACATGTGATCCATTTTTTCTTTTTTAGTATTCATATACTTTTCATTATATGAATTTATTTCAGGAGTTAATTTTACCACATCATTAATTTTTAATCCATACCCTTTTAGGGCGATTATTTTTTTAGGGTTGTTAGTTATCAAATTAAACTCACTAAACCCAATATCAGAAATTATCTGCGCTCCCATGCCATAATCTCTTAAATCAGGTTTGAACCCTAAAGATATATTTGCTTCGACTGTATCTTGACCACATTCTTGAAGCTTGTATGCCTTGATTTTATTTACAATACCAATACCTCGTCCTTCATGACCTTTCATATAAATCAAAGCACCTTTGCCATACTCATTAATCAACTTCATTGCGCTATGAAGCTGGTAATTGCAATCACATTTCAAACTATGGAAAATATCTCCAGTCAAACACTCACTGTGAACCCTCACAATCGGCATTTTGTTGCTACCATCATCTTTAACTAGTGCAACACTTTCTTGCCCTGTCAAATGATTTACGTAACCATAAATATCAAAATCTCCAAACTGTGTTGGCAAATGAGCTTCTGCCTCACGAGTAACTATTCTTTCAGATTTCAAACGATATGCAATTAAATCTGAAACCGTAATAAATTTTAAATTATGCTTTCTAGCAAACATTTTCAACTCATCACGTTTTGCCATATGACCGTCAGCACCCATTATTTCACACATTGGACCCGCCGCAACATGCCCGCACATTCTTGCCAAATCAACAACAGTTTCTGTATGACCTGTTCTTTGCAAAACGCCACCCTCTCTTGCAACGCAAGGGAACAAGTGACCAGGTCTTCTCAAATCAGATGGTCTAGCATCAGGAGCAAGCGCAACCTCTATTGTTTTAGCTCTGTCAAAAGCTGAAATCCCAGTAGTCACGCCATATTTTTCAGCAGCATCTATGCTTACAGTAAAGGCTGTTTTCATACCCTCATTGTTTTGCTCAACCATCTGTGGCAAATCAAGTTTTTCTGCTAATTCTTTTGATATAGCTAAACAAATTAAACCTTTAGCATGCTCTGCCATAAATTTTATGATTTCAGGAGTAACCATCTGACCAGAACAAATCAAATCACCCTCGTTCTCACGATCTTCATCATCAGCTACGATAATCATTTTTCCAGCTTTAAAATCTTCTAACGCTTCTTCTATTGTATTAAATCTGAAATCATCCATCTAAAAAAATCCATTCTCTTTCAAAAAGTCTTCTGTTATATTGCTATTATTTTTCGATGATAAAAATTTTTCAACATAACGACCTAATATGTCAGTTTCAATATTCACACTATCACCGAACTTTAAATCTTTTAAGTTTGTATTCTCCAAAGTATGAGGAATTATCGCTACATTAAAAGTATAACCCTCATTTTTTGAAACCGTCAAACTCACACCGTTTACAGTAATAGAACCCTTGTAAACAATATATCTGTCAAGCTCTTGCGGGATTTCAAACTTCATATCACCTAGATATTTGGCAACACCATCAACATGACCTTGAACAATATGACCGCCCATTCTTGTCGTTGGAGTCAATGCACGCTCCAAGTTCACTCTTGTTCCAACTTTGAAACCTTTTGTTATTCTCAACGTTTCAGAACTCACATCCACTGAAAAAACATTCTCTCCAATACTCACAACAGTCTGACAACAACCATCTATTGCAATGCTGTCACCTAATTGAGTATTTTCCAAAACTTTTGAACACTCAACAACAAGTTTCCGTCCATCAAAACTTTTTATATATCCAATTTCTTCTACAATCCCTGTAAACATAGTTGCATTCTAACATAAAAAAGCATAAAAAAAAGCTATGTACTTGAGGTGCATAGCTGTTGATTAGGGATATGTGTATCTTAGTCTCTAAGGAGTATGGTTTTAATATATCAGACGTTTCTAAAAATTAAATCATTCATTCTATTGATGTTTTCAAAAAAATCTATGTAAAATAATGTAAACTTTTTACTATTGAGGTAGCATAAAAAGTTGTTTTTTGTGTTTAAATCTCATGAATATATATATTAACAGATGAGGTATTCATGCAAATATCATTTAACACATATAAACCTTATGTGTACACTAATAAACAAGTTAGCGCTCAACATCATAAGCAACCTTCATTCAAATCAGGATTTGGAGCTGAAGAATTCGATATGATAGACAATCCTGAAATCACACCAAGAAGCAATTCTGAAAGATGGAAAAATATTGCGCACGCAATTAAAATGATGACTGTTGACCAATATAGATATTCGCACGAAATTTTCCCCAAAAAGAAACCTCTTCTTTTCACCCCAGAAGAATGTAAAAAATTCCGTGATGCATTCTACGATGGTACCGATATGGAAGGTACTGACCCAACTATTCCTACAGTAGAAAGAACTAGTATCGATCCTGATGATGAATACTACTCAATAGATTACTCTGATGACTAACCCATTCACTTTTTTTATGTTATATTTTGATTAAAGAAAGATTTTAAAAAGGGATATAACATGTTTGATAGTTTAAGTGAGCGCCTACAGGGTATTATCAGAGGTACAAGACAAAAAGAATTAACGCAAGACAATATGCATGAAGCTTTGCGAGAAATTCGTCGTGCATTATTGGAAGCTGACGTAAACTTGCGAGTAGTAAAATCTTTTGTTTCAAACATCAAAGACAAAGCTGAAGGTGAAAATATTGTTGAAGGTGTTGATGCATCACAACAACTAGTAAAAATCGTTCACGATGAACTTGTTGACCTTTTAGGCAAAGAGAGAAAACCGCTTGTTTTAGACAACAACCCGTCATTAATTATGATGTTAGGTTTGCAGGGTTCTGGTAAAACGACTTCCAGCGCAAAATTAGCAGTTAAGTTAAAAAAAGAGGGTAAAAACCCGCTCCTTGTAGCTTGTGACGTATATCGCCCAGCGGCAATCACACAACTTCAAACACTTGGTAAAGAAATCGAAGTTGAAGTATTTACAATTCCAGACAGCAAAGATGTCCAACAAATCGTAAGAGAAGCTATTGAACACGCAAAATCAAACAATTACAATGTTCTAATTCTTGACACTGCAGGTCGTCTACAAATTGATACAGATATGATGGCGGAATTACTATTAATAGACAGAATTTTCCATCCAGACGAAAAATTGCTTGTAATAGATGCAATGACAGGTCAAGAAGCAGTTAATGTTGCTGAAAACTTTGATGCACAATTAGGACTTTCAGGGTTGGTATTAACGAAACTTGACGGCGACAGCAGAGGTGGTTCAGCATTAAGTGTCGCTTATTGTACAGGCAAACCTATCAAACTAACTGGTACAGGCGAGAAACTTCACGCATTAGAAGATTTTTATCCTGAAAGAATGGCAACAAGAATTTTAGGGATGGGCGACATCGTAACTCTTGTTGAACGTGCGCAAGAAGTTTTTGACGAAAAACAAGCTGCTGAATTTGAAGAAAAAATGGCAAAAGCTGAATTTTCATTCAATGACTTTTTGAAAATGCAAAAACAGATGAAAATGTTCGGTTCAATGGGCAATCTTTTGGGAATGTTACCAGGGTTAAATATAAGCAAAGACGACCGTGACAAGATTTCTCATGAGGGAGACAAACAATTCAAAAAAATCGAAGTTCTTATCCAAAGTATGACACCAGAAGAACGCAACAAACCAGAACTTCTTGACTCAAGCCGTAGAAAACGTATCGCAAAAGGTGCAGGACTTGATTTGGCAGAGGTGAATGGATTTATCAAACAATTTGAACAGATGCGTATGATGATGAAAGGTATGCACGACATGAAAAGTCTTTTTGGCAATATGGGTGGTTCTAGCATGCCAGACTTGAGCAAAATGGGTAACATGCCAAACATTCCAGGCTTAAACCCCAAATTGGGCAAACACGCAATGAACAAAGCATTAAAAATGATGCGCAGGTTTAAGTAAAAATTTAATCACTATTCCAATGGAATTTCGGCAGCGGTACAATGTATTCCACCTAGATATTCTCTCAACAATGTTTTTTGAACAGAGTTATTTCTGCCTGCTACAAAATAGACTTTATCAACATGTGGTTTTACTGCGTCCCAAAACGCTTTCTTCAAGCTGAAACCCGTCAACTTTTGAATTTCATCTGTCAAACCTAACTCCGCATCCATTACAGAGTTGTTAGTTATATAAATCAGTTCACCTTTATCGTTGATATGAACATTCGCATTTATATAATTGTGCAATGGTCGCAAATATACTTTAGAACCTGCAGGGTTGTAATCTTTTTCTAAATCGAAAATCCTTGCTGGCACTTTTATTGGCTCATAACCAGCTTCTACAAGTGCTTGTTCAACTTCTTTTATATTTGAATAAGGATTCATCTTCAATAAATTTTTGAAACGTTCTTTTACTACATCTAGTTCACACAACGCATCGGTAAGTTTACCTTTTTCTTCTTCAGGCATTTCATCCATTAAATCACGAACTTTATTAAAACCTCTGTTTAATGTCTTCAACATCATCTCATCATCAGCAAGCAATACCTTTTTATCTTTCAATGGTCTTATGAACAAATCCAAATGATAATCAGCTTGCGGAATAACATGAACTCTCGTTGTCTGAAACATTTCTTTTAATTCATCTAGCTTAAACTTTTTCAACTCATTACTACCAATCAAAAGTTCATCTTGACCATTCTCACCTTTTGTTAAAAAATAATTTCCACCTTTGATGTGAGAACGTCTGCACAAATCTTTGTAAATACTCTTGTTTGCCTTTATATCAGCATCATAAACTTTTTTGTCAATTAAAACTCCATCTGTCAATTCAATCTTAAGCTTTTCACCATCTTTTACACACGGTAACCCACTCATCGTATTTACATAATCACCAATCTGCTTTAAGTTAATTCTATCCCTAACTCTCGTTTGCACAGAATTCGAAACTAAATTAAATACTTTCTTAAGAATTTCAGATTTTTTAGAATCTTCGCATGTCAAAAGCGAACCCTTGACCACTCCCCACATATCTTGAGCCCAACAACCTGCAGGTGTATTTTCAAGTACAAATTCATCAGTCTTTAATTTTGCATACTCTGGAATCCCACTAAAGAGATAAACTTTAAACCCCTCAATATCTCCAATTTTTTTCATGTCAGACGCTATCCCTGCATAATTAGAATTCATTACAAATCCCTTAAGCTTGCGTGCATCATAGCCTGTAAATGTCTGGGGTATTGAGTTTTGTCGGTTTTGAATATTCATAGTACAGATATAAAACAACTGAAGATTAAAAATTGCCTTATGTAAAATTATTTAACATTACTTGCCAAAATTCAAAACGTCTGCTACAATAGTAACAGGAAATGAGGTTAGTGGATGATAAACGCAGTTAGGATGTTTAGTAATAATTTAGCGCAAGCTCAAAACCAAGCTCGTCAAGATATGATTAGCCAAAGGTATAACGAGATTTATGCGCACGAACTTGCGCACCAAAGAGCAGGCGGACATCTTGCAGGTGGAATTGTTATTGAAAAAGATGCAAATGGTATTCCAATAGGCGGGCATGTACCTATTAGAATGCCTTCTCTTAACAAAGCCAATCCTGAAAAAACAATCCAAGATGCAGATACCGTAATCCGTTCTGCAATGGCACCGTCAGACCCATCTGACCAAGACTACAAAGTCGCAAACCAAGCAAGAATGATTAAATCTCAAGCAGAAGATTATAAAAGAAAAAATCCTCAAGTAGGACAAAAGTTGAATGTTAGTGTGTAGAATTTGAAAGGAGGCGGGTTAAATTTACCCGCCTTTCTTATATTTTTGCAAATTTAAAGTAATTTATCTCTCAAAAGTTCCATTTTGTTTTTGGTGTTAAAACACGGTATTTTATCTTGATTTCTTACTAATATGCTATCAAAATAACCTGCACAACGTTGTACATGGACAAGACAATTATCGTAATAACAATAGCTATCTTTATCATTTGAAATCATTGCAGTCATCGCTTTTTCATTAAATTTATTCAAAACCTCATATATATAATCAGACATTTGTGATAGGTTTGTTCTTGTTGGGATATTATACGAAGTTATGTACAACAAGTCCCTAACAAACAAGTTTAGTTGAAGCTTGTCAATCTCACTTTCTTTTACATCTTGCGGCAAAGCAGACAACAATCTTGCGTGAGTAGCTTCTTCGCAAAAAATCTGTTTTGAAATATCAGTTTTGTCATTCAAAAATCTTTCATAAAAGAAGTCCGCTCTTTTTGCGAAATAATCTGCTTTCATAGGCAAATACATGTCAAAAACTCTTTGCGCTTCCTCTTTCTTTGCGACAGTCAAATAAGGTGCCAACAAGTCATATTCAAAAGCTTTCAAATTACTTACTCCATAATCTGTATCTGATGCAAATATTCTGTATGAAAATTTTTGAAGCCCATTTAAATCTTCAACATTTTTTGGATTATCGACCCATTTTGAATTCTTTTCAGATGGGAATTTTAGCTTAAACATAGAACCAAAATCAATCAACCCAGCGTCATCCTCTGTTATCAAAATATTTCTGCCACGCAAATCGGTATGCAAAAACATAGTATCATCAATACCTTTGTCCAAACGCTCAAAAATTTCCATAAGAGCAGTTAGATTTTCTTTATTTAACGGCATACTCATTGGATGCGGGAAATCACCCTTTACTTTTGATGAAAAAATAAAGAATTTGTCTTTCAAACTTATTCCAAAGAATCCTTTTTGAGAATTATGCAAATATTTTGGGTCATTTTTCTTTTGGCACAACTCCCACAAAGAATCTAGATTATTAACCTCTTTTTGCCATTCATCAGCAGTTTTATTGCCGATTACTTTTTTAAACTGTTTTATAACAAAGTCGCAAGCATCAAAAACCTTGCCACGTCGACCTTCTCCAAGAACTTTTTTGTCTAATTCTTTTGAAATAATAACAATATCCGCATCTGATGCACATTTTTCGATAGGGTGAACCACTCCGCCAGCGATTTTGTACACAGGCGCAATACCATAAAACGAAACATTTGTAGTCGGTCTAATTTGCATAAACATTCAAACGCCAAACATACATTTTTTTGCTAATCGTATTTTGTAAATTATTTTTAACATTTGCCAAATATTCATAAAGATATTCAATTTTCTGCCGAAGAGGTTAATAATACAAATTTGTGTAAAAGGTTTATAAATGGCAGATCCAATTTTAATCAATTCATACATCAAATCATTAGGCTTAACTGGAAAAGAAGCTGAAGCGAAACGCAAAGAGCTTGAAAAACTTTCTCCAGACGAGCTTAATTTGTTGATTTCTGGTAAAAAAGTTGCTACTGAAACAAATACTTGGAGTTTTAACGGTTTACAAACAACATTAAACTACAACGGCGAACAATTTTTTACAAACCAAACATCAAATCTTGGTTTTATGGGTTGGACACCTCAAAACACCCAAAGCACAAGCAATATTCCTAGAGAATATACAACATTTGAAAAGAAGAACTTACAAAAATTCATTGCGGAATTCTTGTTCAATTCAACCCAAACTGGACTTAATCTAATTTCTGATTACAACAATGGCATCGGATTTATATCCTTGAAAAATGGTGTAAACAACGCCAAAGCGTTCTTTGGCAAAGAAACAAGCCAAGAATTGGAAGCAAGGTTAAAACAAGAAAATGCAACCGCTCAAAAACTTTTAGAAACAGCCTCTCACGAAGGTAAATTCGGCGTTCAGTTTGAGAGAAATTACAAACCTGATATAAATTTTGAAAAATTTGAAAAGCTTCAACAAAAAGCCCAAGAATATGAAATCTACACTGCATATCAAGAAAAATACGATATACTAAAAGAAGGAATTCAAAACTTAAAAAGGATTTACCACAAAGAAACAGCCCTAAAAGATGCAAAAGAAAGAGGGCAAATTGTTCCTGACTTTAAAGAAAGTTTTGAAGAAGAATTTATAAAACTTATCTCTCAATTCTGCAACGGCAACGAAGATGTCACAAATGAATATATCAAAAAAGTTTCTGAAGGAATTACAAACAAAGAAGAATTAAACCAAAAGTTCTTATCCTGCGTTGAAACATTAGAAAAAGACTGCAAAAAAGTCTTGGATATTCAACTAAATGGAAAGACCTTTGATGAACATACGAAAGAATTTAACGCTCTATGCAAAGAAGCAACAGGAATTGAAAACCCTGAACTTTATACAACAAGTTATATTGAAAACTCTAAAACTCAATCTCTTTATGGAGAAATTGGCGTAACAATTGCAACCTCATTACTCCTACCTGGTTCTAGCCTAGTAAAAACCGCAACCCAAAACCTTGCTACAAAACTAGGTGCAACTGCCCAAATCGTAAAAGCTGGAAAGACAGTATCAATGGCATCTATTCCTGCAGGTTTAACTACCATTGATGCCTTAACAAGCGAAAATGGATTTACCGAAGAAAAAACTGAAGAAATACTCACAAAATGGAAAAACGGCTTAATCTTTGGTGGATTTGGTACGTACGTTTCAGGACCATTAGGCAATGTTATCCAAAATATTATCAAAACAAAACCGAACTTGATTACAAATCTTGTAAAACAAGTATTTAGTAATAAAGGCTTAACTGCAGTTGCAAAAACTGGCGGAGTGTCAGCAGAAATTACTGCAGACGTAATGTTTGATATGTTACTACAAAACGGTGACATTGTCTCATCTTTAGAAATGAATAGCGGAATGAATATTGCAATGATGCTAATAGGCGGACGTTTTGCCAAAGGTGCAGATAATAACATCAAAAGCGACATTTCAATCCAAAAAAATAACGATGGTTCATTCTTCATAAAAAATAAAGAAGGCAAACTAATTTTCAAAGCAAATGATGAAAACGTTTTAGTAACATATTTGCTAGGAAAAGCAATTGATGATGCTACAGCACATCAAAGAGTTGCAGGAGATGCTGATGCAACCATGCCAAACCCATCACAACTTGCATCACAAAAACTTCAAGACAAAGTCGGCTTAAAACTTGACGAAAGCAGACTCGGACAAACCTTCCCACAAGCACCGTTGAGATATAATCGCCCAAGTGATAATTATTTAGACGTCCTTAAACATTTCGACCCAGAAGTAATGGCTCAACATTATGAAATAATTGCTCAAAAAATTGATGATTGTATCAAAAAACACGCAAACGAACTATCTACTTTAGGTAGAAATTTTGAAATGAACAAACAACATTTTGCTAATAAAATTATAGATATTTTAGCAAAAGAATTTAAACTAGAAGGTTTAAAACCAGAAATTCAATTAACCAAATTTCCTGATAACGATGGAAATGACGGCTATTGGGATTGGACACTAGCGAAAATCATAATTGATGAAAATATAAGCAATCCAAAAGATTTAGTTAAGATAATTTCGCACGAATTTCAACACGTATTGCAATATCGTGACGTTGTGACTCGTCACGGAGTTGAAGGGTTGAGAAGACTTTGCGCTAATTCATCAAATCCAGCGAAAGAATTTGAAGATGTAATGAACAACCCTTACACCCAAAAACTTCTTGATTATGCAAAATCCAATCCACACGCAAAAGATGGTTTAGCACAATACATGTCTGAAATTTACACTGATGAAATGTCTAATTACAAAAACAGCGACCATCCCGATTACCAAAAACAAGTAATGGAACAAGAGCCTTATTACCTTGGCAACAACAGAACCCAAAACGCTTGGGAACAACACGTAGAATCAGGAAACCGTGCAAACGACAACGCACTTGCGAAATTAAGACAAAAATTAAAAAATCAATTGCTAAACGGTGAAACTCCTATTCAAAAACCTGACACACCAACACCAACACAAACACCAAATAACTATTCTATTGATGAATACGGACAAATTCACAATAATAACAAACCAGCAGGCAGAAGAGCTTTAGAACCGATGCACCCTCGCAAATTTGCACAACACTACGGCATAGCTCTAGGAAAAATCAATCAGTATATTGATAAATATGGTTTTGTATTAGACAAAGATGGCAACATTGACCCACACAATGATACAAACAAAAAAGCACTCTTAAAACTCAAAAGAGATCAGCAAAAACTTCAAAATGATACACAACCGCAACCCCCAACAGCAGATACTCCTGCTCCAAAACCAGAAGCACCTAGAGGTGAAGCGACAGAAGCACCAAAAACTAACGAACCTGAAGCTGAAACTATCAGAGCATCAAAAAACAAAGAAACAAAAGATGAAACACAAACAACAGAAACTCAAACAGTTCCTGAAGTTTCAACTACAAAAACAGAAGAAACAGAACCAACAAAAGAAAAACGTTTCAAAAGTTCTGCCCAAAATACAAATCCAAACATTTACGGAATTACTGATTTTGCAAAGAAAGCTGGCGTAACGCCAGCAACCGTTTACGCTTACGCAAACAAAGGGCTAGTTGTACGTTTGAAAAACGGCGGTATTGATATTACAGATCCTATAAATATCAAATTTTTAAATGGCAGAATAAATAAAAAACAAACCCAAACTACACAAGCAAAACCTGTAGAAGAAAACTCACCACTAAAAGATAAATTAATAGAAATCTTAAGCCACGAAAATTACGTAGTTTCAAAAGGCTTAATGAAAGATGGTGTAGAATTCCTTGAAGATTACATTTGCAGAATAATTGATAATAAAATTGATACAACAAAATTAAGCATTGATGAATATATCAGCTTAACTAACTTATGCAAAAAAATTATCACTGAAAGAATAAATAACAAATCATTACCAAAAGATTTTTCTGATATTGAAATAAAACGTCAGAAAAAACCTATTGATATTTCAGATATTTTAGCAAAAGAAAATCCTGATAGAATGACTCCTGCTCAAGCTAAAAATATTTCTGAACTAAAAACATATTTAGAACACAATGACTTGTATCCTGAACTTACTAGCGAATTAGGATTTCCACGTCCTGATGAAATAACAAACAAAAACATAGCACAGGCACAATTCCTAAAAGACATTTACGAACACCATTCTCAAAACGCTGACCTTGCTGGAATAGAAAAAGTTTTTGAAACCTTAAAGAAAAAATTTCCGGACAAGATTGATTTGCTTGCGCAAATGTATACAAATTCTTCTGCGAAAATAGATATCATTGACGCACTAAAAGATATCAACAAAACAAAAATGCTCATTGATAAATTGGAAGTATTCAAAGAATGGCACGGCGGACTTGGCAAAGAATTAAAGCTCACAGCACAAGAATACGAATTCATGCGCATGGAAATGAATTTGGCGCTTGAACATATCACAAAAGACGGAACTAATATTTTTGAAGTTTTAAAATGCAAAGACTTCAAAGAATTAGCAAATTATGCAGAAAAAATTCCTGATGGCAAATTAGATGTTATTTTCCAAATGTTTGGTCAAAAAGATGTTTCTGCCTTAAAACAATATTTAGAAGATAACATGATTAAAGATTTTACAATCAAAAAATCTGTTGTTAAAACCTGGAAATCAGCTTTAGACAAAAAATCAAGAGCTAATTATTCAATGACAATTTATTTCAAAGAGAATAGAAACAAAAGCATAAAAGAAAACTTTGAAATGATTTGCAAATTATACGAAAATACAAATGACAAAATCACACTTAAAGAATATGAAAAGCCTGAACAATTAGCAGTTACAGGCATGAATATTCTAGATGAATTAAGAACCCAAATTAAGATGGCTTCGAACAAAAATGCACTCGTTACAGATGGCTATTACAAAAACATTTTGAACTTTTTAGGCATTAAAACCGAAGGTGTTTCTGCTAAAGACATTGTTGCTCAAACCAGAAATTTATCAAAAGAACAATTCATAAAATTGAATACTCTAACTCAAGCTCTAAAAAGTTCTGCTTTTGACGATATAATCACAAATTTACACTGCAAAATGCGCTTTATAGAAAGATTTTTGCCAAAAATCGACGAAAAAACACTTGAACCAGAACATTTTGCATCAATCATTGATTATTTCAAAGGTGAGATAAACAAAAGCCTTAACCAAAAAATGGAAATCAGAACTTACCAATCTGGTAACGAAGGAAATATTATTATTTCGCCAAAATTAGAACTTCCTGTGCTAAAACAAACATTCACAATGGGTTTAAATAACAACCACAAATTGCACACTATTTACGGCAACTACTCATTACGCTAAAATTGCCAAGTAATTTGCAAGTTCTTCTTTTGTTATTTTGTTCGGTTTGTAAAACATATCAAAAGATATGGCTGTATTGTCCAAAAATTCACGTTCTTTTTCAGTGAATTTGATTTTTTCATTTTTCTTTATAGAAACATCGTGTAATGTTCTATTCAATTTAGAAAGATATGTTTTTTTATCAATCTTGCCATTTAAAAAATCCAATCCATTTTTATACACATTAACAATCGGCACAGGTTTCTTTGCATAATCAGGATTTTCTTTTTTAATAACATCAGCCAAAGCCTGCAATTGTTTTTGAGAAACAGCTGTAAACGAAGTATTACTATTATTAAAACCTGATTGAATAAACATTTTTCTACCTACTATTTTATTTCTTACTAATATTATAAAACTTAAAAAAAAAATTTTTGCTACTAATATTAAAACTTAAAATTGATAAACAAATCATACAGTGTTATAATTTTTTTATTAAGTATAAAAAGAGGCATATTATGTTATTAAATATAATTCTATTAATAATTGGGCTAGTATTACTAACAAAAGGTGCCGATTTATTTGTGGATGGAGCAAGTTCACTAGCTAGAAAATTTCATATTCCACAAATAATCATCGGTCTAACAATCGTTGCAATGGGAACGAGTGCGCCAGAAGCCAGTGTAAGTATTGCTTCTGCTATAAAAGGTGCAAGCGGAGTCGCTATCGGCAACGTTTTAGGTAGTAACATTGCAAATATCTTACTAATACTTGGTTTGACTTCTGCAATCTGTAATTTGAAAATCCAACGAAATTCAATAATCTACGAAATGCCATTTTTACTAGTTATAACTGCTATTTTAGGACTTATGGGATATTATATCGGTTCTGTAAACAGAATTTGCGGTTTTATATTTTTATTACTATTTTTAGTATTTATGGGGTATCTTTTCAAGATGGCAAAAAATTCCACCCATAACCAAGAGGAAGAAGAAACTAAACAACTTACTCCAATCAAAATGGTATTATTCATTATTGCAGGGTTAGTTGCTCTTGTATACGGAAGTGATTTGACAGTAAATTCTGCAATAAGCATTGCTCACATATTAAACATTTCTGATAGAATTATCGGACTTACAATTGTGGCAATCGGAACAAGTTTGCCTGAACTTGTAACTTGCGTCGTCGCCGCTATTAAAAAACAACCCGATTTGGCAGTCGGGAATATTATAGGCTCAAATATTTTCAACATCCTTTTTGTTTTAGGCGTTACTTGTGCAATTTGTCCTGTACCTTTTGATAGCGCATTCTATTTCGATGGTGCAATAGCATTTTTATCAATTATTCTTTTATGGATCTTTACTGTCAAAGACACTGTCCTATCTAGAGGCGAAGGAATTATTCTAACCTTATCTTACATAGGTTATATGCTATACTTAATTATCAAATAATGGAACGTATATGAAAGTAGAAAAAATTGATGCAATTAGTTTAGATGCTGTCCAAAAAGTTTTAGCTTCAAGCAAACTGACTGACGCACAAAAAGCACAGTTTGTGAGAAGCAACCGCACTAAAATCCACGAGATTATGGAAACAAAAATCACAAGCTCCGAATTCAAAGGACTTATGAAAAACAGACCGCTGAAAAAGTTCCGCCCACTAAAAAATTCTTACACAAAATGGGGCGACAAAATTATTCTTGCAAAAGCCCTCGACATAAAAACTTCAGAAGTTCCTGAATACATAAAAAAAGTAACTCAAACTCTCAATGAAGTAGACAAATTGGACTTTTTGCCACCATCAACTTTAGAAATGATAAAATCATACGTATATAGACACGGTTCTAAAGACGAACTTGTAACATTTTTAGATTACGAACTTTCAAAATCAAAAGATATCATATCAAGCTTATATAGCACTTTAAGCTACTATTCAGGCGGAATTGCGGATTATTTTATCCGTCCAATTCATAGAATGGATAACAAAACACTTGTCCAACTCTACAGTGTAATTGACAAACATATCAAAAAAGCAGGACAAAACGGATTACTTTCAAACGAAGAAAGCATAAAACTTGCACAGTATGCCTTGATAGAGATTTACAACATCCAAAATAACTCAAAACTCATAAATGCAATAAAAACTTATAAGACACTGTCTTAAAAAAAAGAGGTTTTAAAACCTCTTTTTTAATAAGCAAACGAATCTTCAATAGACAATCTGACCTGTCCTGCTTCTGGGTTCATAACTTCAATAATAATTTTGTTTATCCCCTCCAAAAGACATGCCTGTCCATTCATAACAAGCTCACCAACCTGTCCCAATCTGAAAGCTATTGGCGAAGCTTCTGAAACCTCTGTTCCCAAAAGCTCATTGTTATTAGTGATAAATTTTACATCTTCAGGTTTAAAAATTACATCATTGATTTTCACATAATTAAAACCACTAATAAACCCTGGACCTAAAACATTTTTCAGAGTTAAACTAGCACCATCTGCAAGTTTTTTCAAAGAGCCTTTTTGGTAAATCCTTTTAATCAAAAATTCTGGAACTATAGCCATTTGATACCTCATTTATTTAAAAATTTGATACATCTTAAACATTCCTATCTTTATTTTAACACTTTTCATATCAGATTTAAAGCCCCAAAGTGATTTTACATTTCTATCTTTTTCCCAAACCACGATTTCAAGCGTGTTTTGAGGTTTTAAAAATTCATTAATCAAATAAAATTTGTCTTGAACTCTGTTTCTTTTTATATATCTACCTATTTTTATGCCATTCAAAAATATTGTTGCACGACTATAGCGGAAGTTTTCTAAAGAAAGATACCTTGCGAAAAATACATTATCTTTAAAATCAACATCAAAATTTGTAGTAATTTTGGTTAAATAAGAGTTTTCGCTTTCACGCAAATCTCCACGTTCCATAGACAATTTTTCGCAAACGCTGAATTCTAGAGGATATTCAGGCAAAGTATGGCAAAGCACCAGCCCACGTGGGTTGTTTGTATCACCAGAAAAACCTTTATCAAACCCTAAATTTTGAACAAGGATAGTCAATTCATTAACCTTTTCAGTCAAAATTTTCTTATTCAAAGTCACAGAAATCGTTTCAGGAACTTCTTGCAATTTTTCCAATTTATAGCTGTTTCTATTTAAGATTTCACGACCATTTACGTACACAGCAAACAAGTGTCTTGCACTCAAAGTTATTTCTGTTAAGTAATCAGGAACCTGACACTTATACCAAACAAATTCATCAAACAAATCACAAGATAAAGAATCTGTTTTGTCAGAAATCTTTTTCCACGCAGAATAATCATAATCCACATCAATTTCGGGCGCACAAAACTCAATATTTTCAATCTCTAACGTTTTTGCTCTAGAAGAATGTTTAAACTCATCAACAACAAAGCTTTTTTTGAAAAACTTATGTTCCAAATCAAAATAGCCGACTTCCGTATTTTTTTCTAAAGCTACTGCGCCATTTGGCAAGACATAATCAGCATTAAAAATCATTTTCCCATCAAGCAACCAGCTTCTATCAGCCATAGGCTTTGTCAAAAATACCAAAGTTGTCTTTTTGCCGTCATTTTCAAACACTAAATTGTCAAAATCCTGTTTGTTGCCTGAAACAACGCCATAATTTTTAATATACAAATTTGCATTCTCATCAGCAATCAAAAATACAGCATCTTCAAATTCATTCTGCAACCTTGCAAAAATCTCAACATCTGAAAACTCAATTTCACAACCCTTAAGCGCCAAATCAATCGGACAAATCTTCATATCATAGGGTTTTAAAATAACTTTCTTTTCATCAAAAAGACAGATTTCAGTATTTTCAGAATTCATATTGCGCAAAAACAACCAATCGCAATTATTTTCATTATCGTGGCGAAGTTTTGCATAAATATTTTCTTGATTAAAATTAAAATCTTTTGGTTCGGTACACGTAAAAGAAAAGGAATCAACAAAATAATTCAACTCTTTGGCTTTAAAATAATTGCTTTGCATCACCCCAAATTCATCAATCGGAGCAGTGAATTCATAACTTGTATAAACTTCATCACAAGCCAAATCATCCCAATTTGTACCACCAACAGCCATATAATGATTAAATAGCGTTACACCTTGAGAAAGTGCAGTTTTAGTCATTATATTAATATGTTCATCACCCAAAGCTTCTCTTATGTGTTTGTAGCCTGAACCATCCCACTTATCAAACCAACCTGATTGCATTTCCGCAATAAAAGGCGGTGAATTTTCTTTAGCGCATCTAAAAATATCCTCAACATTATCCAAAGTATCAAAACAGAAATTGTCTTGTTTCCAATTTTGATTTGGATTTATATAAGGATACAAATCTAGCGCATAAATATCAACACAATCCGCCCATAACCCTGCAAAATAAGCGTCATTATGGAATATTGGACAAGTTATACCTCTATCTCTTGCCATTTTATACAACTGACGCATATAATCTTCTTCCATCGTATCAGTTGCGTATTCATTTTCTATTTGGAAAAGAATAACATTGTCAAACTCTTTAATTATCGGAATAATATTGTCATACCATTCCGCAATATATTGCATGTATTTTTCAGAATACTTATAAACTGTACCAACACGGTTTCGTGGAGTAACATCTTCCATTTTCAAAAGCCAAAACGGCAAACCGCCAGCGTTAACTTCCGCATTAATAAACGGGCCTGGTCTTGCGATTACAAACAATCCTACTTCTTTTGCAGCTTTTAGAACTTTGCGGACATCTTTTATCCCAGAAAAATCATACTCACCTTGTTTTTTGCTGTGGTAATTCCAATTAAAATAAATATCAACAGCATTATACCCACCAGCTTTCATCTTCAGAAAACGGTCATACGCCATTTCTTCACCTGGCGTGCGGAAATAATGGAAAGCACCACTTTTAATAAAAGTCCTTTTCCCATCAATTATTAAAGAGTATCGGTCAAAAGTTACTTCCATATCCTCATTGTAACCATTTTTGCATTTTCGTCAATTTGTTAAAAATATTTATTTGCCAATATAATGAGAAAGGGGCTCTTCGCCCCTTTCCATCATAAATGAACAAAATACAGTATTTTTAACTGTTACTACTATTATAGCATATTGTTTTAACTGTTTCAACCTTATTTTAAAAGTTTATATAAAATTACTTTTGCCAGTTGATATTTTCAACAAACGCCATCAATTCCGCACTTTCAGAAATGTTAGACATACTGTTTTCTGCGAGATATTGATCAACTGATGCACAATTGTTTTCAACCAACCACGCTGCGATTTCTTGCTGTAAATTTTGCATTTCAGCTTTTGTGATATAGTAATCGTCATTGGTTTCAATTCTTTCGATACAATTTTTACCGAAATAGTTGCCCAAATCTACATAACCAGCGCCACCTTCAGCACTAAAGACAACCGAATCATCAGCATAATTAACAATTTTACCTGTCGCCAAATCTACTGATACATCGAATTCTTTCAACACAATTTCACTTCTAGAATATGTATTAAATCTTAAAGTATCCTTACCTTTAGTATCTTCAATGTTATATGTTTGCGACGAATCAGCCATGAAACGAACATAATACATATCATTACCTGCAGAATCTGCAACTGTATTACCACCATTCATGATATAATACGTATCATTACCAGCGCCACCTTGTACTTTAGTATTAGAACATCTCAAAGTTATTGTATCGTTACCAGCACCAGCATTAACTTCGCAATAATCAGAGTTTATTTGTATTATATCATTACCAGAACCACCATCAACAAAATTGTGGCTTTTGTTAATGGTAATATTATCATTACCAGCTCCGCCATTGATATAGTTACTGTTTGAGCTTGCAATAATTGTATCATGACCAGCATCGCCATATACAGTATTACCAGCAACCATTATGTTTATTGTATCGTTTCCAGCTTGAGCTTTAACAAGGTCACCCTCAACTTTGCCTTCGGCATTATCAATCGTGATTATGTCATTACCAGCACCGCCATAAATAAGATTATCACCAGCACCACCATTAATTGTGTCATTGCCTGCGCCACCTTTGATAGTATCATTGCCAGCTTCACCGTTAATGGTATCATTTCCAGAACCACCGTCGACTATATCATCGCCATCGCCAGCATCAATATCATCATTTCCAACACCACCGTAGATTTTATCAATGCCTGCTCCACCAGTAAGTTCGTCATCACCAGCATCGCCATATATTTTGTTATCACCATTAATGGCAATTACAACATCATTACCAGAACCACAATATACAATATCATTCCCGCCAGCACTTAAGGTAATTCTATCAAAACCATCTTTTGTCTTGATAGTATCATTTCCAGAAGTGTCAAATACTTGTTCATCAAAAAGATTGCCATTGTATTTTGTACTAGTCATGTTAACATCTAATTTCATTAATCCTGATAAAGTTTCTGTAAATCTTCCATTTATATGAATACGACCATTAATTTTATCACCTGTTTTGAAATAATCAATTAAAGTAATTTTATCTTTTGGCTCCATACTAAAGTTTGAAAATATTAAATTGTTACCACTTTTTTTCACTGTAGCGTTGGCAAAATTAAATCCAGCACCCTCTAAATTAAGAATATTGTTTGCAGCACCAATTAGTGGGTAGATTTTTACATCACCATCGCCATATTTGAAAGTATAAGTTTTTTGATTAGCGCCTAAAACATCTGCAAAAGGTTTACTTATACCATCTGCACCCTCAATATTAGCAATAGTAGTTTTGTCATCTTTGAAATAATTCAACAAAGTTACGCTATCAGTATCAGAATATTGTATTACTAAATTGTTTTTAACTCTTTCGTATACCAATGTTGTCAAATCAACATCTGAAAATTTTAGATTTCCAAATTGACCAGATAGAGTATCATTGCCATCACCTTTGTTAAAAACAACATCAGGAGTAGCTCCGTTTGAATAAATTTTGTCATTACCCAAACCTGCTTCAACTAAATCTTCACCACCTTGGGTGTAAATAGTGTCATTAGAAGCACTGCCTATAATATGGTCATTGTAAATACTACCGTTTATTCTTCCTTTTCCAGAAACTTCAAATATAATTTCTTCTGGTGGAGTAAATTTTATAGTACTGTTTATTTTAAAGAAGTTTTTCATGGTTATAGACCCAGTCTCAACATCATCTTTGGAAAAAATTAGAACAAGGTCATTACCCTTTTTAATTTTGTTGGTTACTGTATATCCATTAAATTGGACTGTATTTTGAGCGTCTTTTTCAAGATAAATTATATCATCTCCGCCAGAGTAATTAATCGTGTTATGACCTTTTTTGCCATAGATTTTATCATTGCCAGCGCCACCGTCTATGTAGTCATTGCCACCATCACCGTAGATAGTATCGTTTCCATCTCCACCATACAAATTGTCGTCGCCATCGCCACCTTTAATTACATTGTTTCTAGAATCGCCAAACACAGTCTCTACAAGTCTAGTTCCTGTATAATTTGCGCTTGTTAAAGTACTCAAATCAGTTTGTATATGTAAATTTCTTAAATCAAACTCGCCACCAGCATATTTAACTATATATTCTCCACGTAATTTATAAAAATCTTTGATTGTTGCTTTTTTATCTGTTCCTAGTGTTATTTCTAAATCATTTTTTACCTTTGTAAAATGTTGTCCATCACTGAAAAATAAAGCATTTACATTACTAAATGCAGACAAATCAATAATTGCCTTGCCCTTGCCTGCTGAAATTATTGTATTTTGAATAGCATCATCTAAAATAAAAGTATTTGTTCCGCTTTCACCGTATAAGTAATTATTACCTGCAGACGCTGAAATTGTATCAGAACCTAAACCTGCATACACATACAATTTGCCGTTATAATTTGAAACGTCTATATTATCATCACCTTTGCCAGCTTTGACAGTTAATTTGGCATCTAAAATATTAGCTCCATTAACTTCAATTTTATCACTATAATCAGTAGCATTAAGTGCTCCACCTTGAATGCTTAATTCGTCAAAATTTGCCATAATATCCTCCAAGCTATAAGTTAACTTATACCCATTATAAATATATTTTTAGCGTATAACAATACATAAATTTACGTAATTTTTACGATTAAACAAAAAAAAAGAGGCAAAGAAATTTGCCTCTTTTTTTCTATTTTTTAACCCAATTCTATTATACAGATTGTTGTTCCCAACCAGCATTTTCAAATTGTGCCATAAGAGCAGCGATATCAGTATCATTGCCACTTGATAATACAGCTTCAACATCAGAGTAGCTTCTGCCATCTGCAGTTAACCAACTTGCAACATTTTCTTTCAATGTATTTATATCTGTTGCTGTTAATTGGTAACCATCAGCGGTAGTGATTGTTTCGATGTCAGTAGTATCAGTTGTAAGCTTAATACCGCCGATTGTAGAGAAGTTTGTCTTCCAAGAATCTACATCTGAATCAGCTATTAATCTAACACCGTCGTAATCCATGTTGCCTTCTGCGTCAATATTGAATACAACATTAACATTATCTTTGTTGTCTGCAAGGTTGATAGTGTCATTACCGTCAGAATCTTTTACAGAAACTTTTGTTTCAGCAATAGATTTAGTTAATGTGATAACATCATCACCTTTTGCAGATGTAACTGTTTTTGTACCAGCGCCAAGTATGATTGTGTCATTTCCTGAACCGCAAATAGCATAGTCAGTTCCATCACCAGTTTCTACATAGTTGTTACCGTGACCAGCAGTAATATGATCATCACCATTACCACCGTAAATTTTATCATCACCGTCATAGGCATTTACAGTATTTTTACCTTCATTCAAGATAATAGTATCAATACCTGCACCACCATAGATGGTATCATCACCAGTACCAGCATCTATATAGTTGTTGCCTGTTCCTGCGTCATTGCTGTTATTTTCGCCATAAATAATATCGTTGCCAGCACCACCAAAGATGGTATCGTCGCCCCTGTTACCATAAATTTTGTCATTACCAGCATCGCCATAAAGCGTATCATTTCCAGCGCCACCATAGATAGTGTCTACGCCATCGCCACCGTGGAATTCATCATCACCAGCTTCAGAAGCTGAATTACCTATAAGGTCATCGCCATTACCACCGTAGATAGTATCGTTGCCGTCACCACCATAAAGTGAATCTTTGTCATCGCCACCTTCTATATAGTCGTTACCTGCACCTCCAGAGATAGTATCATTACCTGCACCACCGTAAAGTTTGTCATTGCCATCTTGCCCGTATAAAGAATCCTTACCTGCGCCTCCAGTGATAGTGTCATTACCTGCTCCAGCGTATACTTTTGAACCATCTCCAGTAATTGTGACATTATCATTACCAGCGAATGTATAAACAAATTTTTTATCAGTTACAATTTCATCTAACTTTGTTGTGCCATAAACTGAATTAATCATATTTGATAGTAATACTTTTCCGCCATCTTTTGTTTCAACATATATGTTCCAATCAGCAGAGTTGCTACCTTCTGCATAATAACCAAGAACTGTAACACTATCATTTTTACCATAAGAAATAACTAAATCTTCACCATCTTGGTTGAATTTTAATGCAGAAGCAGATATATTATCAAATACTAAAGTATCATTAGCTGTGTTATCTCTTTCTGTTCTACATAAATATTCATCGTGTCCAGAACCTTTTTTAAATATTATATTTGAGTCAGATACATAACCACCCCAAATAGTATCATTGCCAGCACCAGCGTCAACTGTTGCCTTACCATATTCGATAGAGATAATATCATCACCATTGCCACCATATACTGTTTTATTTGTATTTCCATATAGGTTAACTAGGTCATTACCATTTCCGGCATATGTTACACTGTTTTCGCCAAAAACATATAATTTATCATCACCGTCGCCACCTTTGATCGTATCAGCACCAGCACTTCCCCATATTACGTCGTTGCCATTTCCACCATCAATACTCTTTGCATTTTCATCTGCCAAGAAATAGCTATAATAATCAGTTACAGTATTAACTCCTGCAGGTTTTGATGAACCTAAATACGTAGAAGCAACAATTGTGTCATCACCATCGCCACCTTTAATTGTGTCAGCCCCTTCATTACCAACTAAATAGTCATCACCTTTTCCGCCGTTGATTTTATCAGCGCCTTCACCACCTTCGATGCAGTCATAATCTGAGCCACCCTCAATAGTGTCATTGCCAGCACCACCAACTAAGTAGCTTTGACCTTTTTCACCTTTTATAAAGTCGTTGCCATCGCCACCATTGATGTAATCATAGCCATCGCCACCATAAATAGTATCGTTGAATTTTGAACCGATAACTTCATCATCACCCTTACCAGCTTTTATGCTAACACCTTTAACGCCTTTTTTATCAAATGCAGTTGTTATACCACTAGCATCTATATGGTCATTCAACCAAGTACCTGTGTAGTTTTTATCTACTGTTGTGTTATAAACATAATCTCTAAGATCTTTTTCTACACCATTAACTTTAATCATTACTGTACTATCATCTTCAGGTTTCTTTTTAGAAGAATCATTTGTAACGTCTTTAGAACCAAGATTTTTGATAGTAATATATTCTGTTTCAGAAGTATAAACTAATACATCTTTTTTATTGTCTGATAATTTTATTTCAAGATCAGCAAGTTCAGAAACACCTGTAACTTCTAAAGTTAATTGTTCACCTTTTGTTAGATTGATAACATCGTTTCCACCACCAGCAAAGTGAATAATAGTGTTTTTGCCTTTGCCACCTGTGATAATGTCATTGCCAGCTCCACCTTTTAGGATATCGTTGCCATCACCACCGTTTAGGATATCATCACCCTCATCAGCGCACAAATCATCGTTACCTTTGCCACCATTTAGTACATCATTACCTTTGTAGCCGTCTAAAATGTCATCACCGTCTCCGCCGTTGATTTTATCTGCAAAGTTAGAACCTGTTGCTCTATCATTTCCGCCACCAGCATTGATTGTTACACCTTTATCTTTATTTTTACCGTATCCTTCTGTGATATCAGCAGCCCAAAAATCTTCACCTAGTCTTGTACCATTAATAGTACCTTTTTTAACCCAAGATGTAATACCTTCATCATTAGAGTATAAAACCATTTTGCTTTGTGTATCATTCACGCCAGCAATTGTGAAAATTTCATCTGTTAAATCAAACCTTGTACCTAATTCAGGAATATTAATTACAACTGAACCGTTTTCTCCAACACCATTTTTTGCAGCGAAGTTTTTAAGTCTTATTGAACCAAGATAAGATTCTTCATTATAAGAACCGTTTTCAGCATCTCTTGGTTCACCATAGAATTTAACGATAAAATCTTTGCCCTCAACAGTAGTAGCATATTGTCTTAAGAAACTTGATCCATATTGTCCAGCATCAGAAACATTGATAACTAAATTTTCATTTTTTGTTAAAACAATTGTATCATCACCAAATTTACCATTTAGGCTAACATTGATTGTATTGTTCCCAGTACCACCTGTGATTATATCATTGCCAGCACCTGGTGTAATTGTATCATCACCATCGAAACCTTTAATGATATCGTCAGCTTCGGTACCAAGCAAATTTTCATCAATACCCAATTTACCATTAATTTTTGCCATATGACTCTCCTTTTCTTGATTAACATCAATTTATAAACAAAAAAGAACACAGGTCATTTTATACAATACCTATATTCTCCATCATTTACCAACTATTAATTCATAGCACCATTTTAGTCCTCACAACGTTTTTTGTCAATAAAAATCAACAAAACTTTAAAAAAATTATAAACCCAAACTAAATAATAATCAAGCTTTCGCATGATTTTATGTTCTTTCATTTTCCCCGCCGAAATATCAAAAAACAACCCCAATTGCCAAAAATTTTAGCAAATGTAAAGTTTGTAAACATCTAAACAATCCCATCATAATCCAATTATAATGCAAGTTTCAAGGGACAATGCCTCACTCTTAAAAAAACATCATGGCAATTCTCCCACCTAAAAAAACTTTATAAATGTATGGGGTATTAATTTAAAAAAATAGGAGAATTTTATGGCAGGGGAAGTACAAGCACCAAGAACGTTTGTGTCAAATTGGCACATTGATGGAAGAATGGAATATTCAGACGGAAGCAGAATTGAATCTTTCAAATCAAAAAATCCAGATATTGGTTTAATATTATTGCAATTTTCATCAAATTCTACACCAGAATCACCAAACATGACAAAGAAAGAATATCTTGAAACTTTGCACAGTACATTAACAACAGGTTATACCAATAACGATTATCCAGTAACAGCCGAAAATTTACATCAATTCGCACAACGAGTAGAACCTTATCAAGCAGAGGATTCTGACGGCGGTTCAGACGTTACAGTCGCAGAAATGATGAAAATCGCAGACTCTGTTAAAAATGACTATGACGAAAAAACAAACCCAAAACCTTGGTATAAATTTTGGTAAACAAAAGATTATAAAACAAAAAGTGCATCAAACGATGCACTTTTTTATAGAACACTTTTAAATTCCAAATCCAACAAAAAACTCACTTTCCAGTGAGTCTTTAATCTACCCCTTAGTCGACAAACTTCGAACTTGGTTGGTGGAAAATGTTGCGTAATATTTATTTATAATTAGGCAATTTTTGGAGAGCAAAATACTTTATATGTGCATAGGGGATAATATAGGAAAAATTTTTATGGGATTAGAAAAAATCGCATTCAATTTCATGGTTGAACGAGGCGGAAAACTTGCCAAAAGTTTGTTGTGCTCAAAACCACAAAAAATTACTAATATAAAAGGATTGCGATATTGTAGTGAAGTTAAAACAGATAAATTAACTGTTAATAATCCTTTTATAAATTATATAAAAAAACATTTTGGAAGATATATTAACGTTGCAGAAGTTCCCAGAAGAGCTGAATTTGATGAGCAATTGTTAGAATTGCCGGAAAAATATAGAGGAGGTTTTGGAAGTCTTTCTTCTAGCGATGCTTCAACTTATGCGATGGAAATAACACGAAAAGAAAGAGCTATTGAGTTAGCTAAAACAAATCCAATAGTGGCAAAAAATTTAGCAAATAAGCCATATTTAGTTGAATTTAGCGAAGAGGAACTTATAAGTAAAGAAATACTTGATAAAGCATTTAAAAAGGTTGAACCTTTGAAAGCAAATTGCATGGAATATAGGGGAGTAATGTTACAAACAAATAATCCTTTCTATAAGCAAATATCTAAATTAAAAAAAGGAGATATATACACAGAGCCTGGATATATTTGGACATCTCCAGATGAAATCTACGCACATGGTAGATATTCTGCAAAAACAATAGTTGAAGATATTGCTGCTAATCAAGCAAGTATCAGGTACCATATGCTAATGCCCGAAGGAAGCAGGATGCTATGTGTTGATAGAGCAAATCCTGAAACTTTAATAAAAGGGTCGTTTAAAGTTTGTGATGTTATAAAAAAAGATAATGATATTGATTTATTTGTGGAGCATATTCTTAATTAAGAATTGTTTGTTTTGCATATTTGTTCTACAATGTTAAAATGGACATTTACTTCTTGGCTATATTTTAAACTATGTTTGACTTTTGCTAATTTTATAAAAATTTAATGCCCATTTTTGGGTAAACAAAGTCCGTTATAGTCCAATTTGGTTTCAAGATAACTAAACTACTTCCGACCGCTATAATTTAGTGTTGTTAGGCAAGAATGCCAAACCTACATTTGTTTGCTTATAGTCAAAACGGACAAAAAATACATCTTGGCGCAAACCCAAATTTAAAGGGACCAGTATAAACTAGTCCCTTTAAATCTACCCTGGATTGGATTCGAACCAATGACCTACCGCTTAGAAGAAGCTAAAAGTCCTATTTGCAAGGGTTTTCACTTGCAGCCACAATTTATCAGAATTTGTTTCTATTGATTGTGGTGCATGAATTTGGAGTCAATTTTATTCTCACAATTTATCATAATTGAGATGTGCTTATCAGAATTTTTGCAACCTATTTGCAACTTCCTCCTTTTTTGAGTCAAAAAAGTACCCCTTTTGACACGGGTGGGGGAGGGGTAATTTTATATATAGCTAAACTTAAATAGAGCTATAGAAAAATTTTGCATTTTGGAGATTACAAATGATAGTTAGGCTAGTTTCCTTTATGTTTTTGTCTTTAATTTTCTTCTTATACCCTATCTTTTATCTTGTATCCTTTACTTGTACCCTATCTTAACCCCTACTTTAGATAGTAATAGTTAAATATAGTATGTCATCAGCTTATCAAGCTAGTTTTTAGCGAAATAATAATTTAAATATACAATAATTAATCGAACTTTTCTTTTACATGATATAATCATTTTATTCAAAGTTTTGTTTAGGAGTTATATTATGGAAAAATTTAAAAATTTTTGCATATTGATTTATAATAAAGCATTTCTATTTTTAAAAAGATATTATAAATACATTATTATATTCTTTTTAATTATTATTAATGTCATATTAATGACGTGGTTATTTGAAAAAAATAACTTTTCAGATAATGAAAAATGGCTTCTTGAGAGCGCTGTTTACCATAATAACATTTTACTACCTGTTAATGACAAAAATAATAATTATTTACTAAATAAAGATGGCTCAGAAATATTAAAATATGATAAAGATATTTTTAATATAAATAAAGAAACAAATTATTTTATTATTAAAAAAAATAATAAGTATGGAGTTGTATCAAATACTGGTGAAATAATTTTAAAACCAGCATATGATTTCATTGAATTAGGAATTTTAAATCATTTAAAAAACATCTTTTTGGTGAATAAAAAAGTTTTATGGGTTAACTATTCAGGTATAGCTTACAATGAACACGAGTGGATTATTCCATTACAAAAAAGAGAACAATATAGAAAAACTGATTCATATGAAAGAATTAATGTTGTAAAGGGTAAAAAAACTATTGAAAGTTGCCTTAGTCCTGATAATAAATTAATGGAATGCAAACCAATTCCCATTTCGTTTCCTCCAAAAGAAAATTTTATTATTGAAAGAGAAGATAATTCTACAACAATAAAAGATTTAAATGGCAATTTTATTGCAAAGACTTTTGGCTACACAATAACACCTTTAGGGATTGTTTTAAGAGATAACTTTATTCCTTTTCGAGGGTTTGAAGTTGGCTTTGTAGATTTTAATGGAAAAGTAATGGTTCCTATGATATACAAAGAAATTACTACTGCTGCTGGAACTATTATTGTAGAATCATTTAATGGCAAATATGGATTATATAGAGCAGATGGTAAAATGTTATTATTACCAGTTTTTGATTCAATATCTTCTTTTATGGGAGATTATGGGCATCCTTCAAAACGTTTTCTCAAAGTAAAATTAAATAATAAATTTGGGGTATTTGATACAGATAGTAATTCTTGGTTAATACCTACAAATTTTGATTATATTGATAGCAATTCTGATAAATATTTTATTCTTGGCAATGACGGTATATATACTCCTGAAAATATTTATACTAATGGCAAAATTCTTTTTTATGACGTTAAAAAAAGAGATTTATTAACAGATTTTATATTTGATGATGCAAAACGATTTTATAATGGATTTGCGGCTGTAAAAAAAGAGGGTAAATGGGGGTATATAAATACTGATGGCAATCTTGTAATTGATTTTCAATATAAAGATGCGCTTGAATTTTATAAAGCAGGGCTAGCTATTGTGCAAAAATTCGACAATAAATTTTGTTATATAACTACTGGAGGATACTGTGTTAAAGAATATAAAAAATAATTTAAATACAATAATAATATTTCTTTTAATAATAATGTCCTTGCAAATTATAATTAAATTTCTAATTGATTATTCGTTCGTAATGTCTTCAAGAAATAAAACAAAAATGATTGAAGCTAATTGCGAATATGTTGTTAAAAGAAAAGATTTTGATAATGGTAAGTATAAATATTATTATGCTTGTTCAAACAGTCCATATTCTAAACAAGTGCTACCACCAATTTTTGAAGAAGCAAATCCCTTTGTAAATGGATTAGCTGTTGTTGCAATAAAAAATTGGTTAGGTGAAAAAAAATATACAATAATAAATAAATTAGGAAATCCTGTAATCCCACCATATGAGTATGACATTATTTTTGCATATAATTTTGATGGGAAAAAAGCTGTTGTTTGCAAAGGGCAAACTGATGCAGAACAATATTGTGGTGTTATAAATATGAATAATGAGTATATTGTTTCTCCAATATATAGTTATTGGTTAGATATGGCAAAATTAAGAGAATATATTGATACAAAATAATTTTACTGAAGGATAATTTATGAAAAAAAATTTAATGAATTTTACTTTAATTTTGACAATTTTATTTTTTAATATTTCTGTAGCCCTTGCAGAAACCGTTATTTACAATGTACAATCTGGAATTTATCATAATTATAGTTGTGCAAGTGCTAATAGATGTACAAAAAATTGTATTAAAATAGATAAAAAGGAAGCTATTAAAAGAGGCGGAAGAGCTTGTAAAAATTGCGGTGGTTAATTAAAAAATATTAAAATTTTGTCATTTTTTCTTTTTATGACATTTACAATCTTTATAGGAACACATTTGCTCTTTATTTAGATTTAGAATATCTTCGGTAACATAGTCAACTTTTATATCATATATTTCACCGATTTTTACAAGACGATTATAATAGTATATTTGTTTATCAAAATAATCTTTATCCAATATAAGAACTATACCGGGTTTTTTCCCTGTCATAATTGCATAATGTAAAGCTTGTCCAACTGCTTCATATTTTTTATTAGCAAAATCAAATTCAATTGCATGAGTTTCCGTTAAACAATCTACTCTTGTTTTATCAGGAAGAAGATATTCTTCAATTCCACCAACTTTAGAACAGTATGCATGTTGATAAGAACTTTCGTTATGTTTATGATAAACATACTTCCAATTTTTAGAATATTTATACTCAAAAGGAGAAGCTACTCCTGGTAATGTTGAAAAAAATATTATTAAAATTATATTTAAATACGAATAAAAATTTTTAATAACCATATATACCATTATAATATAAGCAAGTTTTGGATTAACTATTTATATATTACATAAAAAAAAACTACTTCTTACAACAAAATTTAACCTATCTTTAGTCATTCTTTTTTTTATAAAATTATCGATAAAGCCAGTTTGTTTTAAGTGAGATATAAAGCTATTGAAAATTGACAATCAAAGAAAAAGTTTATATGATAATTAGACAATCTATTAGGAGATGTTCAGGAAAAACTGAAAAACAATTAATCTACTAAAAGGGGTAAGAAGATGCTTATGAAAACCTATACAAACAATTTATTCGGTTGCAGTTATATTCAAGAGCTGAATGAGCTAGAGGCAGAAGGTTATTCTCAAGAAGAGGCATTGGCTCTAATGGAGGATTTGGAATCTCCTCAAGCTTTGAAACGTAGTGAAGAACTCCTTGAGATTTCCAAAAAGATACAGATACTTAAAGCTCAGGGGAAGACTCATGAGCAAGCAATAGCTGAAATAGAACCGCTATTGAGCAAATAAAAATCTTTATAATTAAATATTATTTTAAATTGCTATCGTTGGGGCACAGTTACTTAAAAAGAAGCGATAACATAGTGATTGGAAAGAATTAAATGAATATCGGTTATAGTTCCGTATATTTTCTACAAGAGCCTTTGGATTTTTCTATTGGATATTTATTTCTATTTTTTTCTAATTTTTCATAAACAGCTTTTGATAAATCAATATTTAATACATCTGCCATTGAAAGCAAATAAATAAGAACATCTGCCATTTCTTCTTTTAAATTCTCATTTTTATTTAAAGCTGTATTAAAAGATGTCTCATTATCATCCCACAAAAATAATTCTGCCAATTCAGAGGCTTCTACCGATAGAGCCATTGCTAGATTTTTAGGAGTATGAAATTGTTTCCAATCTCTTTCATCTCTGAAAATTTGAACTTCTTTTTTTAATTCTTGTAATGTTTTCATAATTAATCCACCAATGATATTCGTTTAACAGGCTTCAAGTTATCAGGAACAATAATACAAGATTTCATTGAAAAGCGTGGCCTGCGTCCTTGTTCTTGTTGCATTCTAAATGTTTCATTTTTAGCTTGATTTAAAACTAAAGAATAGACATCTTGGGTTATATGATAAAAATCTACAGTACCGTCAACATAGCCGTTTGGAGCAAAATCAACAAACCATAATTCGTCCCAAGTAGATTTTGGACCAAATGATGTGCAATCATTCGGAATAGAAGCTGATTTTATTTGGATTCCTGCACCAGTTTCTATATCAACACAATCATAGGAATGAGCAGTACCATTAGTTCTAACGGCATTAAAGAAAATACAATATAACGCTTCACTAAATACATCTGGCACATTCAAAGTTCTTCCTTCGAGAGACTTTAAATCAGTATTGATATCTTGCCATTTTTTAAAAATATTTTTAAGTTTAATAAAATCTTGTTCGTCAAAAGCATCACCTATAACTTTTGTACCGTCCTTAAGTTTAACTTCTAACTTTTTCATGGCTACTCCTATGCTTTTCTTCATGGTTAGTGTATCATTAGCATATCTAGGATTCAAGTTAGGTATGGAAAAATTAAGAAAAGAAAGTAATCAATATTTTATAACTCGAAAAAAGAGGTTTGAACCACTTCCCGCTTTTTCAAAAGAAATTATCAATGCCGTTTTTGATTTTGCTTATGATATGACTTTTGGGAAAGAAGGCGAACATAGAGACCATAGAAGCGGTGGACAACACAAACGCAGAAATGGTGAAATTTTTATAAATACTTTTCAAGGTAAATTATCTGAATTTGGTATTTATTATTATTTAAGAAAAAACAATATCATTGACTTAGGTAGACCTGATTTAGAAAAATGGGAATTAGGAAAATGGGATGACGCAGATTTTATTTGTAATAATAAAAAAATTTCAATAAAATCTACAAAACACTTTGGTAATTTAATATTACTTGAAACAAAAGATTGGAATAATGAAGGATTTTACTTACCTAATAATGCTCAGTATGATTTAACCATTTTGATTAGAGTAAAACCTGACGGAGAAAAAATACTTAAATCTCAAAAACTTTTGTATTCAGATTTGTGTTCAAGGGAACAATTAGAAACACTTATTAAAAATGAAAAATGGGAATGTGACATTCCTGGTTTTATAACTTTAGACATGTTTAAATACATTATCAATAATGATTTTATTCTCCCTCAAAATAGTTATTTAAATGGAACAACTAGAATGGATGCTGAAAATTACTATATTCAAGCCGGAGATTTAACTGATATTGCACAAATTAAAAATGTTTTAAAATAAGGAAGCTGTAATGAGCATAATAATATTAAATGAAGATATAGGAAAACCTAATCAAGCAGAAGATAAATTGAAGAATGTTATAGATTTTAATGACAAAAGTCTTTATACATTAGAACAATTTTCTCAGCTGTTTTCTGGTGAATTTAGAGGATTAATATGTTATTACAAAGAAAAAAATAAAGAAGCTGGCAATAGAAGTTCTTGGTTTAAGGATGTAAATTACACTTCAATTCCTTTTGAACATATAAAAATAGGGCGCAAAGACGGTTACAAAATCTTAAAATCAGATTTATTAAATTGGTATAACACTTCAATATTACCCAATACTGTTTTAATCACCGAGCAGGATTATTTATTTGCATTAAAATTCTCAATAGCTTGTTATATTAAAATGGGACAGTCTCCTCATGGTTTAGCAGAAATGGATAGAGATATGAATCAAAGATTGTCAAATGATGTTTTAGGTAAACTTGCTGAAATTGCAGTAATGAAACATGCAAAACAATATGGATATGATATTGGTTTAGCGTTTGACTTATGGGATTTAGAAAAAAAGGACTTAACTGATTATCAATATGAAAAAGATATAAGGACAATAAATGGAAAAGAGCCAAAACTAAATGTTGAAATAAAATCAACAAAATATAGAAGCAGTATGCAAGATGTACCAATGTATACAACAAGAGAAATGGATAATCATATTTTTAATTGTTTAATCCAAGCTAAATTAACATTACCTAAAACACATTTATTAAATTTTTTAAATTTAGTAACGTTAAGGCAAAACATTTCAGATTCTGTAAAATATTTGTATAATTATAAAAATGATGAAAATGAATACAATAAGTTATTAAGAGAAACAGAATGGAAAGATTTACCTATGTATATAAGTGGTATCATGAATAAGGATGATATGTTTGAAATTGGTGCTGTTAAGGAAACAATACCCTGTCTGAATCAAAGTGTAAAAAATAAATATTTTACATTTTCTGCGCTTTTGGATAATTCGCAAGAAACTTTCAGAAAATTTTACGCAAATATTTAATCTAATATTTTTAAAATTTCCTCTGCTAATAATTGAATAACATCAACTGAAACAGCATTACCTGCTTGTTTGTATAGATGTGAATTAGAATAAGGTCTACCCTTAAAAGAAACCGGTAAAGAATAACTTTTACCTACAGGAAAGCCTTGAAGTCTAAAAGTTTCTGCTGGTGTTAATTTTCTTACACCATCATCTACCTTTATTAAAGGTACATTATGGCCACCAGTTCCCATATTGGCCGTTAATGTAGGGCATACATTGCTTTGATTTTTTCTAACATACATTCCTCTTCTGCATTGATAGAATTGATATTTTTCATTAACTTCTTTTGTTAAATTAATACCATCTTCTAAGAAATAATGAGGATATTTTTCTTTTGTATAATAAAATTCTTTGTTATCTGTATAATTTACATTATAGTTTATTACTTTTTCTACATCTTTGGCTCTTTCACTAGCACTTTTTTTCTTTATAAATTTCTCAGAATTATCAAAAAAAGTAAATTTATCAGCATCTTCTTTATTTAAAAATCCTACTATATATATTCTCTCTCTGTTTTGAGGAAGATTTGTATAATTCATTGTATTTAGGACTTTTTCTTTGATTATATAGCCACATTCTTCCAGTTTTGCTTTGATTATTTTATAAGTTCTTCCCGAATCATGAGAAAGTAGATTTTTAACGTTTTCTAAAAATAGCACTCTGGGTTTTTGAGAATATTTATCCATTTGATTAATTAATTCAACAATTTGCAAGAATAAATTGCCTCTTTCATCATCAAAACCTTTTCTTTCACCCGCAATACTAAACGCTTGACAAGGAAAACCACCATTGAGTATATCTATTTTTGAATCAAATAAATGGTGACGTTTACTTTCGTAATATTCTTTTTCTTCTTTTGATTTACACAATGAAGTATCTAAAAATTTATGTATATCACCTTCGAGCAAAGTATGATTAAAATTAGTTCTATATGTTTCGCAAGCATATTCATCAATTTCATTGGCAAATACTAATTCGTAAGCTTTGTCTTCTGCATTTGCGTTCTGAAATCCTAAACAAATTCCGCCGACACCAGCGAATAAACTACCAACTTTAAATTTCTTATGTTCTTTCTTCATCATATTCACCTTGTAAAATTATATAATAAATAAATTCATCATGTGAAGTTTGCTAAGAAATGTAAGCATGTCCATAAATATTCTAACTTTTGCAACAAAATTTCTTCTTACTTAAATCATCCTCCTTTTGCGACATAATGCATAAAAGGAGCTATTAGAATGGAAGATAATAAATTAAACAAAGTGGGACACCTATTACTAGAGGCTAAATGTTTAGCTAGGCTTAGTGCGTTAGCTTCTGATTCATGCGTGGTAGATAAAGAATTACAGCTACAAGACAATATTGATTACTATTTTGCTCTACGAAAAATTGTTAATATAATCAATGAAGTTGAGAATATTTTAAATAATTAGTTACGGCGCCCCGTAGATTTATTCTTGTGTGTCTTTGGGGATTAAGATACCTTTTTCTTTATCATGCTGGTAAATAAATCTAACCCTAGCCATAACTTCTTCTTCTCCAATAATATCATTAATTCTATTTATCAACCTGGTTTGTGCTTCTTCATTGTGATAATAAACATTGATAATAGAATTTTTATTTGCATTTAAAATGTGCTTTAATACTTCACGGTCAGTTTCATCTAAAGAATGACCAATAATATGAAAAACAGGTCTTACCTTTTTTCTTTTATCTAAAGGATTTAATTTTTGCAATAAATCCTGATATTTATTAATAGTACTATACCTATGTCTTTGATTATGTTTTTTAAAAATATTAAAGTCATGCGAAATACTTAAGCTAGGATTTGTTGAATTTACATTTTCAAAACTATATGTTCCTAATATTAAATTGCAATTTTCACATTGACCAGCTTTACCATGTACAAAAATCTGCTCAAATTTTTCTATATTACAATAGGTATTAATTTTGGAATTATATAGTCTTTCGCAAGTATCTGTATAGTTAAAACTTAGCAAATAAACCTCTTTATTGTTAGGTTTTACGCCAGTAGCTTTAAGAGATAATTCATAAGGTGAATCTTGATTTATATTGGCTAAAATCTCATTAAGTAAATATTCTTCAAAAAGTTTTGAAAAATCTCTTAATTGGTCATATAAAAAGTTAATAAAACCTATTGGATTAGCTATATATGTACTGTAAGTTAAATTGTTGTGAGGTTGAATCCTTACGTATCCTTTTGCTCCAACTTCGCCAGTTCCAAAAGAATCTTGTAAGTAGTTTGAAATGTTATCAAACATAAATATATTATCATTGAAATTAATAGTAAAAACTTGAGATTTTATTTTGGGATGAGTTGTGTTTTTTAGAATACTTAAATTTTTAACTAACTTGATGACTCTAAAAATTTCTTTTTCAACATCAATCCAAGTATCACCCATATTTCTTTGAGTATTTATAAAATGCTTTACCCACAAATTTTGATAGTAAGGGTCTGATGGAGGATATGTCATTCGTGGTTTATAAAGTTTTTCATAACAATAATTCAAAAAATCTATATAAGAAGTTTTTAAATCGTGTGCTAAATCAAAACCATTTCCAACTATCAAAATATCCATAGTCAAATAATAGCATAAATATCTAATTATAGCGTCCCTGATATTCCACAAAACAGCTAGTTATACGCGTATAAACATAAGAAAGCAAAATTTATTTTTGTAAAAACAACGCGCTAATTTTACCTTAAAGCTCCTCAAAAAGATTAGAAGGCTTAACATTCAAGGCTCTTGCGATTTTAAATACATTTTCAACAGTTGTATTTCTCTCACCTCTTTCAATCATCCCAATAAAATTAGGTGACATGTCAAGAATTTCAGCCAACTCTAATTGAGTTAGATTTCTATCTATCCTCAATGACTTTAATCTTTTTCCAAACTTTTGTAAGTCTTTCTTACTCATACGCATATTTTCGTGTTAATATGAAATCAATGGAACAAACTGACCGTGCGATAAATTGGTTAATCTTTTAATTATCAACACTTTAAAGACTAATACTAAGCGTGGTTAAGAAAGGTTTGATATGAAGAAATTCTTTACTTTTGCTCTAACTGTTTCAACTTTTATTGCTATTTCACAAGAAGTTTTTGCTTATTACACAGTTGAGCAAATCAAATATGAACAGAGTTTGGGTAAATATGATACTCAGAATAAAGCAATGGAAAATCCTAGAGCTTATCAACAAATGTACCAAAATTATTATGATAAGCAGAGGGATAACAATAGAAGTTATTACAACGATTCAAGTTATACAAGAGAAAGACCTTTATATAGATTTGGAAACACGAATAAGTTATAAATAATTTTAAAGAGGGATATATGGCAATTACATTTTTAATGCTTGTTGTTTTTGGATTAATATTATTTGCAATTATGGGTAATAATATTGAACCTAAGCCACAAGTAGAATCCAAACCAACTTTAAGAGAGGGCGCCTTTTATGACTATGCAAATAAATATGTTACACAAATTGCGCCACCTTGGTTGATTGATGATTTAAAGCCTTACGCAAATAAAGTAGTAAAAAGAATGTTTGATTTATCAAAAATGTATAAATCAGAAAATATTCAGTTTAAACTTGCAGATGAAATGGAATTAATAGAATGTTCATTAGAACTATGTTTAAAGAAAATTTCAAGTGAAGATTTCTATAACTATTTAGGAAATGTAAAAACTGCTAGAATTGTTAATACTCCTGTACATATAAGATGTATGGCAGAAAAATTAATAGATGAATTGTTCCTTTGATAATTGAACAATAAAATATTTTTCAATTTATTAATCGGTGTCCTTGATTTTCTTATACAAATAAACAGGGAGACCGATTTTTATGGTAATTATAATTTGTGTATTGCTAGACTTTTTTAAAGATTACATAATTACAAAAATTACACTTATTTTAATAAATAAATTTTATTATGTTTGTTTTTATTTTTTAATTTTTTATTTTTAACGTAATTTTTGTAATTATGTAATTTTTGTGAAGTTTTAAATTTCTTGTGCTATAATATTTCGCGAAAGGTTTATATATGAAGAACTTTAATTTAATTTCTATTGATTCAGGTTTTGATGATGATTTCAAAAATTCTAGTTATAAACAAGAGCTACAAGACTTGTATTTATTATTAGATAAACATTGCAAAGAATCTTGTGAGAATCTTAAAATTAATGAGCCTAATTTAGAACTAATAAAAAATCTTGTTAATTCACTTGATAGCTTGAATGAATTAGAATTTATTATTGCGTTAAAACAGATTCAGAAGCTAAATAAAGTCTATCCTATCACAATTAATTTTACTCCTGATTTAAGCTCTCATTATAAAAAATATGCTCAAATTATCTCCGTTTTAAAAGGGAATGAACAGTTAAAAAAAATTGTAAAAATGCTTGAAGATAATTTAAATAGCACTTATGATGAAAACAATTCTATTGAATTTATTTCATACATTAATGGGCTATATACATATTTAAAATATTTCCAATTTAATGTTCACAAATTATGGGATTCATTAAAGCACTATCGTCAAGGTAAGTATATTATAAATTTTGACAAGCCTTTGAGTTATTTAAATTGGCATATTGAAAAAGATTTATTTAATGAAATAAAAGAAAAAGGTGTTTCTCAAAGGTTTGTGAATGTTGATATTTTTGAACTTGAAACAGCAAGGAAATTAAGCACAATTCAGTTAGCTATAGATTTAAAACTTAATGATAACAAATATACTCAAGAAAACTATTCTATCGGATTTGAGCCTATTAATATTGGCTATAAGTTCGTTAAAACTGAATGGGTGAACAATTTTGATGAGCAAGTTATAAGTGATTTTATTAAATACTCTAAACCTCATTCATCTGTAGAATTAAAAGGATTAATTCAAGATATTTTAGAAGAAAAAAGAATTACTTTTGCAGATATGATTAGCTTACAAAAGGAAATCATCGCTTTGCATAATAATGAAATGAGACGCGAAATCTATAAAAATAAATGCAAATACAAGAGTTCTAATCATTCTATGACCTGCAATAATGAATTTTTAACATACGATAAACGAGCATTATTCTGTTATGAGTGTTTGTTAAAGCCTGATAAACGAGCTCAAACAACAAGAATTCACAGAGAGCGAAAAGCAAAGCAGTAATATAGATTCAACCACTTTATGCGTTTCTTGCATTAAGCTTTATGAAGCATTTTGAAAATAAGTGCTTTATTTTGCATGAATATTTTGAAATTTTTGTTTGTGATTATTTATAAATTTTAAAAGTAAAATATTTTTCGTTTGAATTTTTATCTTAATTACAAAGCCGTAAAAATATGTCAAAACTATTGATTTAAAACGCTTTACCCGAGTTGCGATAAAAATTATAAATCGCTATATTGTACTTGTAAGCGCTTACAAATTATAGAACACAAAACCCAAGAAAGGAGAAAATTATGGGTAATTTAGAACTTACAAGAGAATCTGTTGTGGCTGTATTTGGTGAGCCAAAAGAAGAAAAAAATAGCGAAATGATTTATCCTTGTCCTTTTTGTAAGGAAGAAGGAGCTGATAGCGATGATAATCATTTAAAAATTAACATTGCAAAAGGAATTATACATTGTTTTGGAGAGCCAGAACATGCAAAAAAACTTTATAAAATATATCAAAATAATATTAATTCGAGAGAAAGAGTGTCAACTTCTAGAATTGATAACAATCCTGAAATAATGAAAGTTATGCAGAAAGAACTTCATGAAAATTTAGAAGCAATAGAATTATTAAAAAGCAAAGGTTACAACGATTTTACAATTAAACATTCAGGGATTGGTTTATATTTGGGAGATTGGTTTGCCATTCCTATGTACTCATTAGATAATGAATTTATAGGATATGAATTTAGGTACAATCACAATTATAAACATTCTCATAAAACCAAAGGTTATGCTGATGACCCTAAGAAAACATTGTGTTTAATTCACGGTTATAAAACAAACAATGAAAACCTTTTAGTTATGGCGGGGTTTAAAGATGGACATTTAATGTTTCAATATCTTCAAGAAAATAAGTTATTAAATAATTACACAATAGTCACAGCAAGTAACGGTGAAGGAAATACATTAAAAGCTTTAAATTTAAACATTGATTATATTAAAAAATTTAAAAAAGTAATTCTTTGCCTTGATAAAGATAAAACTGGTAAAGCAAGTACAAAGAAAATAGCACAAGAATTGGGAATACCGGTTTATGAACTATCGCTACCTTTCATTAAAAATGATAAAAATAAATCTTTCAAAGATTTTACAGATTGGTATAATTTAGCAAAAGAAAATAAATTTTCTAAAAGAATTCTACCTAAAGATATTAAACTTTTACCTGAAAGCATGTTGTCTAAATACATCAAATATGATGATAATTTTGATAAAGCAAAATTTTTTACAAGTACTGAAGAAACAAAACATGAGCTTTCAAGTTTACCAGAAGGAATTTATCCTACAAAATATGGATATTATTCAGTAAAACATCGTGGACAAAAAATTATATTAAAACGAGAAACAAATTTCATATTTAAAGTTACAAGAAAAGTTATCAGTAGTAACACTAAATTCAATACAGAAGATTCTTATAAATTTGAAATTCAAACTTTGCTTGACGGAAAACTTACAAAATTAATCATTTTGTCAATTGATGATATAACAAAACCTGAAAGTATAAGTGAAAAATTAAATACAATGGGTTTACATTTTAGCTGTCTAAATGCTGACGAACTAAAAGCTGTTCTACATTCTGAATCTATGAGTTGCGATAGAACTTTAAATGTTATAGAAAATCCTGGTTATGCAAGTATTAAGGATAAAAAGTACTGGCTTTATAATAATGCTTGCTACGATATTGAAGAAAATATGCTTATTGAACCAGAAAAAGATTCTTTTTTAAAACAAGGCGTGATAAAGCTTGATGATAATATTGAAGTAGCATTGAATGTTACTAACGGAATGAAAGCTCCCAAATATCCCGTTGGCTCAACTATAGATTTTAAAAATCCAAGATATGCTTATTTGAATGAAACTCAAAATATTTATAGGAATTATTTTAAAAACAAACCTGAGCCTATAAATATTTTAGCCGCTTCACTTATTAGAAATACTTTAGAGGCTTACAATAATAGTATTGAACCATTCATGCTCATTGGAAATGCTATAATGTCTCCTTTTGTAGATATTATTTATAAAGAACTTAAAGCTTTTCCTGTTAGTTACATTTATGGTGAAGCCAGAAGCGGAAAAAGCAATGCTTTGGAGTTAATTGCCAATCTATTTGGCTATGACCCGAGTTTTATTAATGGTGGGAATGATACAAGCAAAAATGTTGCACATAATATGGAATTTTATAACAAAATCCCTCTACTATATGCTGAAGTTGAGGGAAGTATTAAAAAGCAATTTCCAGAAAATGTAAAATCTTTTTATGATAGAACACCAAGAAAAATAATGACAAGCTATGGACAGAATCAAGACATCAAGGCTATAAATGCTACTGTACATTTTGCTTCAAATAGTATGCTACCTAATAATGAACAAACTATGTCAAGATTAATTTTTAGTGAGTTTAAGCAAGAAAATTTTGACTTTAAAAAAGCAATTCCTTTCAATGCAATTAGAGATGATTTAATTGGTTTAATTTTGCCAGAGTTATTATGTTGTCTTAATTTCCCTGAATTAATTCAAGAACTTATGAAAAAGAATTACTTAAATATAGAATTAGTTAACGCTGAATCAAAAACTTTAAGTATAGATACAAGAAGTATGAAAAATATTGCTGTAGCTATGTCAGGTATTGATTTATTGTTTATGATAGCTGATTTAGATAGAAACAGTGCTGGTGATGATATAAAGGAAATGTACGACAATTTAAAGGAGTATTTAGGTCGCTATGCAGAAGTAACTGCGACAAAAGACCATTTCCAAACCTTTATAGAAGTTTTAACAGAAATGTTTAGACAATCTCGATTAAATAAAGACCAAGATTACATCTTTAATAAAAAAGGCTTAGCTATTTATTTAAAAACAATTATGCCTGCTTTTAGGCAAATTTTAAAATCAACTAGTGAGCTTGGTGAATATATTCCTAAAGCAGTAGAAATAAGAAATTCTGCAGAAAAACACGGCTGCGAGTATGGAGTTGTAAATTTTAATGGTAAGTCTCAACGCGCACTAGTAATTCCATATTCAATTGAGGATGTAACGTATATCCAATCATTACTTGCAGGTCCAAAAGAGGAAATTAAGCGTGCAGGGGAGGTGATATAAATGAATAACCTTTTAAACATTCAAGAAACAGCTAGATATTTACATATATCAACAAGCACACTTTATAGGTGGGTACACAGAAAAGAAATTAAATACATCAAAATTGGCTCAAGAGTATTATTTTCTCAAGAAGACCTAGCAGAATTCATCAGAATAAATACAGTTGCACAAGACGTAGCCTAATAAAACTGAGCACCGCGAGCACCGTGCCGCCTCATTGGTACAGTGCTCGCCCCAAAAGGGGCACAGAGACACAAAGTTCAATTAGCAAAAGTTAGCAAAAGGGCTTACAAAAGCCAAATAACACGCTAAATTGATTATAAAAGGAGGCGTTATGCCAGCAGTAAGAAAGAATAAAATTAAAAATAAATGGGAATTTGACTACAAAGACCTAACCGGAAAACGAAAAACAAAAGGCGGTTTTTCAACAAAAGCTGAAGCTGAAAAAGCTCAAGCTAAAATGATTGATGAACTTAATAAAGGTCTATTTGTCGCAAATGATAAATTAACTTTCAAAGAAGCTGCTGAATTATATCTTGATAATTATGCCAAAATCTATTGCAAAAAATCAACTTGGGTTGGTTATGAAGGTTACTTAAAACATCACATCTACGAATACTTAGGAGATTTAAAACTATTAGAAATCAGGCCATTGCACATTCAAAATTTTATTAAGGATATGACAAAAACAGGTTTGGCTAATTCAACTATAAATCATTTCAAGAAAACTATTGGCGCTGTTTTTAATTATATGATTGATTCTGGCGTAATTTATCAAAACCCCGTTAATAGAATAAGAAGTTTAAAAGTCAAAAATAATACTTTAATGCGACCATTAACAATTAAAGAAACTAATAAATTATTAGCCGTAGTAAAAAAACACTATCCTGATTTTTATCCATTGCTTTATATTGCAGTAAATACAGGTTTAAGAGAAGGTGAATTATTTGCTCTTACTTGGGATTGTGTCAATTTTGTTGAAGGTTATATCATTGTAAACAAAAGTTATACTCACGGAGTTTTAGGCACAACAAAAACAGGCAAAGATAGAAATGTTAAAATATCATCAACAGTTACAAAATTTTTAAGAGAATGGAAAATGGCCTGTCCTAAAAGTGAGTTAAATCTAGTGTTCCCAAATGCAAATGGCAACTATATGGATTCACAAAATATGATGAAAAGAAGATTTAAACCGGCTTTAGCTCTTGCGGGTATTGATAGCATAAGATTTCATGATTTAAGACATACTTATGCAAGTACACTTATTATTCAACAAGTGCCACTTCCTTATATTTCAAAGCAATTAGGCCACTCAACAAACAAAGTTACTCTTGATACTTATATTCATTTAATGCCAGAATCTGCGCAACTTGGGGATTCCTTACTTGAAAACCTTTATGAAGAAAAGGACGCCGAAACACAAGAAACAAAGATTAGAATGTTTGGAACATAAAAGATTTATTGTAACGTTTTTTGCCTGTCAAGAAATTGACAGGTATTTTTTTTATTTTTTCACATCATTCTCTTATTTTTAAATTATGTAGTCTAAAATGAAGTAGTTATGGCGTCCCCTGTCGCATTTTCTCAACTTGTTGAATACAAATGCATGCAAAAATAATTTCACAAGCCTTAAAACACATCACACACAAAACCAAAATAAAAATATAAAACTTCAAAAAATTTGCAACTTTTTTGCAACTTTTTGAAAAAAAGGCACAAAAAATACGCCTGCCGCGATTCGAACGCGGGACCCTCTGCTTAGAAGGCAGATGCTCTATCCAGCTGAGCTACAGACGCATATCTTGTTATTTATTTAATTGTCAAATTTTTGTTTTTCTGAGCCCTTGACCCACCGCTTAGAAGGCGGTTGCTCTATCCAGCTGAGCTACCAGGGCTTATATTCTTTTTTAAACAGAGGGTCTAGACAAGCGTTTGGTTTCTGGGGTACCTGTATATTCCCTCCGTAATTAATCTTATCACGAAAATTTTTTCACGCAAGTAGATTTTTAAGTTATGTTATTTTTACGATTAAAACCATTACCAGAAAATAATTTCTTTAAAAATTCTTTCACAGGATTTTGCTTTGAAACCGTTGGCGAATAAACACGAATATGGTCTTTTAACAAATTCTCTTTTACAGTTCCAAAAACATCGTGAACATAAATCATTTCTTTTATTTCAGAAGCATTCAAAGTCTTGTTTTTTAACCCACCCAAATTCGGCAAAAAGAAACTTGTCAAATAAGTCGATAATTCAGAGTTATTATCAGGTGACATATAAGGGAAAACTGTACATTGTGATGACATTTTATAACCTTCTTCTCCTAGAGCATTTTCACCAAATTTAGTTGAATGGAAATAATCATTTATGGCATTTAATTTAACACTTTTTGAATTTATCATATTTTCATTCAATGTAATTACAAAATCGTTATTCTCTCGACTCATATCAGAAATAACCTTTTGAATATGTTTTATCCCATTATCAGAAGCAGTTATTGGTGCAAATAAAATGTGCTTACCTTCCAAATATACATCTGCACTAATATCATATTCTCCAACCTGCACCATTGATTCTCCACTACCTACAACATCATCTAATATAACAAATGTCGATTTTGACGAATAATCTTGCAAATCCCCCAAATCCTGAATTTTGATAAATCTTTCATCTGGAATATTAAACAAATCCTGATACATTTTATTTATTACATCAAAACTTTTTCTTTGCCCCTCTAATTCTGGACTGATAAAATATAAATCGTCACGCGATAAATTATTCTGCGCTAAAAATTGATTTATTTTAAAATCTAATAATTTTAACGATTCAATCATTTTTTGTTTTGTATAAATGTTAACAGTCTCGTCATAATACATTGCTATCGCTTTACTCAAATCTTTAAAATCTTGTTTTGAGTTTGTAAAAGATTTTGCAACAGTTTCAATAGTAGAAGCCACAATATTTTTTGATGGTATTACAGGTTGCATCTGTTCCAAAATTGATTGTTTGCCAACCGGCTTGCCCAACCTTATTGTAGTTAAATCCAAGCCTAAAATATCAAATCTTTTCTCTAACTCCCAATTTAAAACTTTACTTACGCATTCTTCAAAAGTCAAATCTGGATTTTGTTTCGCTATCTTTTTGGCATTCAAAATAACTCTTTTAGCAGATTTTTCTAACTTTGTATCGTCACCTAAAAGATTAACTCCATTCGACCATCCCTCAAGATTGATGAACTTTATTCTATCCAAATCAGGACTATCTTTAACCTTTTTCAAAAATGCTATATACTCTGGATTTTGGATATCTTTTTTAGTAACAAAAAACGCACCATTTCGAACTAGAGATTCGCTCAACTCCAAGAGATTTTTGTATTTGTTAAAGTACAAAAATACAGGTCCTAATTCTCCATAAGAACCAATCATGCCGACATTCAAATCCCTCAATTTTTTAGCTAATGGATTTATAGACGAATAGTTCGCAAATTGAGTTATTTTTTGAATTACAGTTAAAACTTCACTCTCTTTTGTGTTAGGAATTCCATTTACTAAATTTGAAATTATTTTGTCTAAATCTTTTTCACTAAACTTACAAACATTTTTTGAGATTTTAGAATAAATATTTTCGACTAAATCATCAATATCAGCTTTCAAATTTTGTCTTTCAATAGGATTTACATCCTCATCAATTCTCGAAAAAACTTCTTCATAATTCAACGCACTTGGTTTAACACTAGATGGAGGAAGTTGAAGCTCTGCGCATAAATAATTTTCACCTAAACGGTTTGTAAAAAATCTAATTTCTCTTAAATTTTTAGAATAAATTTTATTCAAACTTTCAGCTTTTTCAATTATTTTTGCACTATTCAAATTCTGATGTTCTACTATATGAATTGCCGACTCGGGCTCAACTTTACAACTTGCAAGTTTATTTATTAATTCAATTTGTTTTTGGGTATATTTACCCAACCCCAAGAAAAATTCAGGTTCATAACTCCATTGTCCAAAAATATTTTTGCTAAATAGCATAGGCTCTAATTGTTTTAAGCCTTCAATTTTAATTTTTTGAGAAAAAGCAGGGAAATAATTAGCAGGAATTCTCAATTCTCCTAACATATCTTTTCTACTTGCAACTGAATATAAATACTCTAATTCTGCAGGTTTTGGCTTACCTAAATGAGGAATAAGAAATTCATTGTACCCAGCTAAATCCATAAACTTTGAACCTATTTTTCGATTTTTTTCGGGTATACAATTTAAAAATATGTTCTTTTTCTCTTCTAAATATTGATTTAAAGACTCTTCTAACATACTTTTTCTATACTCAAAACTATCTTTCTCTAAAGCAGAAAGATTTTTAAAAACTTTTAAATCCTCATCAAAAAGTTTCAAATCCTCAATGGGAGCTATTTTTTTTACGGTATTTAAAAAATTGGGAGTATTGTGAAGCTTCATAATAACAGTAAAACCAGTAAATATAATTTTTTGCCAAGCATTATTAATCATAAAAGCTTTTTTATAGTATAATTTCCCTATAAAGTGAATTAACTAGAGGAATTTAAAATGCTAACAGGAAATGAAATTAGAAAACTATATTTGGATTATTTCAAAAATAAACATCAACACACTATTGTAGAAAGCTCAAGTCTTGTACCTGACAACCCTACAGTATTGTTGACTACTGCAGGTATGTTACAATTCTTGCCTATATTTTTAGGAATTGTAAAATCACCTTACGACCCAGCTCGTGCGGCATCTTGTCAAAAATGCGCTCGTGCAGGCGGAAAAGATTCTGACATCGAAAACGTAGGAAGAACTCCTCGCCACCATACATTCTTTGAAATGCTAGGTAATTTCTCTTTTGGCGATTATTATAAAAAAGAAATTATTCCTTGGGCGTGGGAATTCGTAACTGAAGTTTTGAAATTAGACAAAGACAGACTTTGGATTACAATTTTTGAAACAGATGATGAAGCTTTTGACATCTGGAGAAGTATCGGTGTTCCAGCAGAGAGAATTAAACGCAAAGGCAAAAAAGACAACTTCTGGGGTCCTCCTGGAGCGTCAGGTTCTTGCGGACCTTGTTCAGAAATCCACTACGATTTGGGTGAACAATACAAATGTTCTGATCCAAACTGCGGAATCGACACTTGCGAATGCGACAGATGGGTTGAAATCTGGAACTTGGTATTCACAGAATTATACCAAGATGAAGAAGGTAATCAATCCCCATTAGAAAGCAAAAACGTTGATACAGGTATGGGTTTGGAACGTATTACAATGGTTTGCCAAGGCGTTGCATCAACTTTTGAAACAGATTTGCTTAAACCAATTTTAGACAAAGTTTCAGAAATGAGCGGAGTTGCTTACAAAAAATCTGAAAAAACAGATATTTCACTTCGCATAATCACTGACCACGCAAGATGTGTTTCTTTCTTAATTTCTGACGGCGTAATCCCAGGTAATGAAGGAAGAAGTTATGTATTGAGAATGATTCTTCGTCGTGCACTTCGTCACGGTAAAATTTTGGGAATGGATTTACCTTTCCTATATAAACTTGTTGACGTTGTTGTGGAAAATTACGGAGAAGCTTATCCTGATTTAGTTAAAAACAAAGCAAAAATCGTTGATACAATTAAAAAGGAAGAAGAAAGATTCAACAAAACTCTTGACAGAGGCTACAAACTTCTTGATGAATTTATCGCAAACAAAAAAGACATTGATGGCGAAAGCGCTTTCAAACTTTATGATACTTTCGGTTTCCCATTTGAACTTACAAAAGAAATCGCAGAAGAAAACGGCTTAAAAGTAGACGAAGCAGGTTACAAAGTTGCAATGCAAGAACAAAAAGAACGTGCAAAAGCTGCAACAGCTAAAATTTCAGTTACAGGCGACATCAAATACGCAAAAATTGAAGAAGAAGTTGGTTCAACAGAATTCATTGGTTACAGCGAAAACGAAGCTGATGCCAAAATTCTTGCAACAGTAGAAGGCGAAGGATACGTTGATATCGTATTAAACAAAACTCCATTCTACGCAGAATGTGGTGGTCAAACAGGCGATAGCGGTGTTATCGAAAACGATAATATGAAAGCTGAAGTTTTAACTACATTCAAAGTTAACAGCTTATTCGTACACCGTGCAAAACTTATCAACGGTGACATCACAATCGGCGAAAACGTAAAAGCTACAATTGACCTTGCTCGCAGAGAAGAAATTAGACTTCACCACACATCAGCTCACCTGCTTCAATCAGCTTTGATTAAAGTTTTGGGAGATGAAGTTCACCAAGCTGGTTCTCAAGTTGAAGAAAATAGAATGCGTTTTGACTTCACATTCTCAAGAGCAACAACACCTGATGAAATCTTTAAAGTTGAAGAAATTATGAATAACTGGATTGCAAAAGGTTATGAAGTAAAAACTGATGTTATGGACATTGAACAAGCACGTCTTACAGGTGCAACAGCGCTATTCGGTGAAAAATATGACGATGTTGTTAGAGTTGTATCAATCACAGACGGCAAAACTTGTATCTCAAAAGAGTTCTGTGCAGGTACACACGCAAGAAACATCAGAGATTTGAGATTAGTAAAAATCGTTTCAGAAGGTGCAATCGCTGCAGGCACAAGACGTATTGAACTTGTTGTTTCAAAATCAGCATTTGACTTTATGAACGCTAAAGTTCGTGAAATGGACAAAATTTCATTGATGTTCAAAGCACACTATGATGAAGTTGTTGAACGTATTGAAAAAGTTCTTGAAGAAAACCGCGAATTGGGCAAAAAAGTTGAAAAACTTGAAGAAAAAAACGCAAGAGCTAAATTCTCAACATTTGCATCAAAAGCTGTTGATATCGATGGCGGAAAATTATTCATTTCTAAAATCGAAGACGTTAATCCACTTGCTGCAAAAGTTGGCGTTGAATACCTTTCACAAAGACTTGGGGAAAGCATTGTAATCCTTGCAAACAACAAAACTGTTATTGCGAAAGTTTCAGATAGCTTTGTAAAACGTGGAGTTCAAGCAGGCAAAATCGTTGGCGAAATCGCACGTGCAACTGGTGCAAACGGCGGTGGTAAACCAAACTTTGCTCAAGGTGGAATAAAAGATTCTTCTCAACTTGATTCTATATTAGCTAAAATTGAAGAAGAACTTAAAACTGTAAAAGTTTAAATTCAAATACACATAATAAAGACGGAATGGCTAAAAACCATTCCGTTTTTTATATATTAAAAAACAAAAAAAACGCCTCATATTACAGAGGCGATTTTCGGTATTAATAGATTTCTCTACTATTTCACAGCTTTCATAATTACAGAAGCATTTTGACCACCAAAGCCAAATGAGTTTGAAAGCGCTACATTAACAGTAGCTTTTCTTGCTTTGTGTGGAACATAATCAAGGTTTCCAACTCTTTCATCTTGATTGTCAAGGTTGATTGTTGGAGGAACAATACCTTCTGTAATAGCTTTAATACAAGCGATACATTCAACTGCACCAGTTGCACCTAACAAGTGACCGTGCATTGATTTTGTTGATGATACCATCAAGTTTGGATTTGTAACTTTATCACCGAATAAAGCTTCGATAGCTTTAGATTCAGCAATATCACCTAAACCAGTACTTGTACCGTGTGCGTTTACATATTGAACATCTTTTGCTTCTAAACCTGCATCACATAACGCAGCTTTCATTGCATAAGTAGCACCTTTACCTTCTGGACATGGAGCAACAACGTCATAAGCATCAGCTGATTGACCATAACCAACAAGTTCTGCATAAATTTTAGCGCCACGTTTTTTAGCGTGTTCATATTCTTCAAGAACTAAAACACCAGCACCTTCACTCATTACAAAACCATCTCTATCAACATCCCAAGGACGAGAAGCTTTTGTAGGTTCGTCGTTACGTTTTGAAAGTGTTCTAGCGCTAGAGAATGCACCTAAACCAACATCACAAATAGTAGCTTCTGTACCACCTGCCATCATTATATCAGCATCTCCATATTGGATTGCTCTGAATGCATCACCAATTGAATGTGTACCTGTAGCACACGCTGAAACTACAACTTTGTTTATGCCTTTAAATCCATATTTCATTGAAATCCTGCCTGAAGGCATGTTTACAATTAACATTGGGATTGTAAATGGTGAACATTTGTTTGGACCTTTTTCAATAATTCTAACGTGGTTGTCTTCAAAAGTTCTAAAACCACCAGCAGCAGAGCTTACGATAACACCAATTTTGTATGGGTCAACATCAGTTACTTCTTCAAGTTTTGCATCTTTGTAAGCTTCTTCAGCAGCTACCATTGCAAACTGAATGAATCTGTCCATTTTTTTAGCTTCTTTTGGGTCGATATATAACTCTGCGTCAAAACCTTTAACTTCACCAGAAATCTTAACAACGTGTCTTTCAGTATCTACCAATTCAGTAACTGAAATTCCGCTTTTTCCTTCAACAAGACTATTCCAAAATTTATCAACGCCAACACCGAAAGGAGTTACTGCGCCAAGCCCTGTTATCACAACTCTTCTTTTAGCCATATTTCTACCTTTTTATTGTACCTAATCTGATTATTGCAAAGTAAAAATCAATAATCCCTAATCTATTTCGACTTGTTTCTTTTATTATCAGAAAACTGTCATAAAACCTTTTTTCAAAACAAGAGGGTAGAGCCACAATTAGCTTACCCTCTTATTTTTAAGTTTAATTATTTGTGAGAATCGATGTAGTTAACTGCATCTTGAACTGTTTGGATTTTTTCAGCTTCTTCATCAGGAATTTCGCAACCGAATTCTTCTTCGAAAGCCATTACTAATTCAACTGTATCTAATGAATCAGCACCCAAATCAGCTGTGAAGCTAGCTTCTGGAGTAACTAAAGCTTCATCAACGCTTAATTGATCTACTACAACTTTTCTTACTTTTTCTAATGTGCTCATCTTTTTTTCCTCTTAATTATTGTATTACTACACGATTTTATTTTTTTAGCTCTCGCGTCTATACCATTATAGACGATACAAGATTTTTTTGCAAGATTTTTACATTTCACTTCAAGGATTGTTAAAAATCTTTACTTTTTTGAAAGTGAATAAATCCACCCATCCGCTTGACTAGATAATCAATCCACCGTCAACTTCTAATACTTGACCTGTAACATATTCAGCGTCAACAGCCAAAAACTTAACTGCTTTAGCAATATCTTCAGGCTCACCAAGACGTTTCAATGGAATAAAATCAGTGAATTTAGAAGTATCCAAATCTTTTGTCATATCAGTATTGATAAATCCTGGTGCAATAGCGTTAACTCTAATTCCACGAGAACCAAGTTCTTTTGCTAATGTTTTTGTCAAACCAATTAAGCCAGCTTTTGCTGCAGAATAGTTTGCCTGACCTGCATTTCCAGAAACACCTACAACAGATGACATATTAACAATTGCACCTGAACGTTGTTTCATCATAACTTTCACTACAGGTTGTGAAACATAAAACGCACTTGAAAGGTTTGTATTGATAACTGCTTCCCAATTTTCATCACTCATTCTCATAAACAAACCATCTCTTGTAATACCTGCGTTGTTTACAAGAACATCAATTCTACCAAATTTAGCAATAATTTCATCAATACCTGCAGCCGCTGCGTCTTTATCTGAAACGTCGAATTTAAAAGCTTCTGCTTGAACGCCAAGCGCTTTTAATTCTTCAACTGTTTTGTTTGCAGCATCAACATTACCTGCATAGTTAATTGCAATGTCGTAACCAGCTTTTGCTAATTCGATTGCGCATGCTTTACCGATTCCACGAGAACCGCCTGTTACTAATGCTAATTTTTCTGACATCTATTTATCTCCTTTTTTAAATATTTTACCGAAAAATTCTTTTATAGAATTTTTGAAACTATCCCACTTTGCCTCTCTTGCAATTCTGCTCAAAGTTTTGTCAACTTCCTTTTTAGACATCACCCTGCCTGATGCAAGGTAAATGTTTCTTGGAGTCAAATCAAGATGTTTTTTGTAAAAAAATTGATTTTTTAAACCAATTTTTAAACTCATTACACCTCACAACAAAGTTCTGATTTCAAAGCTTCAATAGTAGCTTCCAAAGACGCTTTGTCAAAAATATTGAAAACTTTAGCTTCTGGTGCAATTTTTTTGTTCAAACCAGCAAGAACTTTGCCTGGTCCAATTTCAACGAACAACTCAACTCCGTCAGCAACCATTTTTTCAATAGTTTGAGTCCAATATACTGATGAATAAATTTGTTTTGGCATTTTTACTCTGAAATCATCAGCACTAACAGTTGATTGAGCATCAACGTTTGTAATTACAGGAATTTTTGCATCATTCAAAGCTAATTCTGAAGCAAATTTTTCGAATTCCATACCTGCTTTTTCCATAAATTTAGAGTGAAAAGCACCTGACACAGGAAGTGGAACAACTCTTCTTACACCTTTTGAAAGTAAAATTTCGCCAGCTTTTGCAACTGCATCATTATCACCAGTGATAACAACTTGAGCTGGAGAATTGTAATTTGCAACATCAACATAGCCAATTGCAGAAGCTTCTTCCAAAGCTTCTTTCAAAACTTCTTCACTTGCATTCAAAACTGCAGACATAGCACCACCTGTAGCAGATTCATTCATCAAATCAGCTCTTTTTTGGATAGCAGTCATTGTGGTTTCCAAATCCATAACACCAGCCGCATACATCGCACAATATTCACCTAAAGAGTGACCTGCAACATAATCTGGAGTAATATTCATTTCTGACTTCAACGCCTCTAACGCAGCAATTGAAGTTGAAACAATACATGGTTGAGTGTTTATTGTTTGTTTCAAAGATTCTTCTGGACCTTCAAAACAAAAAGTTGAAACCCTTTTGCCTAAAACTTTATCTGCAACATCATAAACATTTTTTGCAGATTCAAAACTTTCATACAAATCTTTTCCCATACCAACAGCTTGAGAACCTTGCCCAGGGAAAAGGAATGCAATTTTTTTACTCATAATATATCCCTCTAATTATCTCTACTTCCTTTGTATAAATTATACTACAAATATACGAAATTATACAATTTTCAAGGTAAATGTAACAAATAAGAGGGTAAATAAATCACCCTCTTATTTATATATTTTAACTTTTAAATATCATCGCAAGGACAAGTTGTGTTTATAACATGCGAAGTCACTGAAATCCCAGCTCCTTTAGGGTTCAACCCATAAAAAGCCTAATCTCAAACTCATTAACAGATTCCTTCACGAAGTTTAACGATCGCTCCGCCCCAAGTCATACCAGCACCAAATCCACAAAGAATAGCTGTTGAACCTAGTTTAACTTTACCATGCTCAACACTTTCTGCCAAAGCAATTGGAATAGAAGCTGCAGATGTGTTTCCATATTTTTCGATATTAGAAATTACTTTTTCATCAGGCATACCCAATCTTTCTTGAACAGCTTGAATAATTCTGATATTTGCTTGGTGTGGAATTAAATAATCAATATCATCAGATACCATACCTGCATTCGCAAGTAATTCTTCAACATAATGCGGAAGAATTTTTGCAACAAAAGTATAAACGCCACGACCATTCATTTGAATTTTTTGAGGTTTTACCTCATGAGGCTCAACAAGCGGACAGTTTTGACCACCAAAAGGCAATGAAATCAAATGTCCATAGTTACCGTCAGCTTTGATATCAATTGAAATAATATCGTCAACACCGTCATCTGATTCTGTCAACACCATTGCACCTGCACCATCACCGAAAAGTACAGAAGTGCTTCTATCAGTCCAATCCAAAAGTCTTGAGTTATTATCTGTTGCAACAACAAGAACTGTTTTGTAAATTCCTGATGAAATATAAGCTCTTGCAATACTCATTCCGTAAATCAAACCAGAACAAGCTGCAGTAATATCAAAAGCAGGGACAAATTTTTTGATACCTAATCTTTGGTGAATATGACATGCAACCGCAGGGTACAAATCAGGTGGGGCTGAAGATGCAACTACAATCAAATCGATTTCTTCTGGGTCAATTCCAGATTTTGCAATAGCTCTTTGAGCAGCCTCAAACCCTAAATCAGTAGCGTCTTCTGTCCCAGAAACAACACGACGTTCTTTAATACCTGTTCTTGTATAAATCCATTCATCAGAAGTTTCATACAATTTTGTTAAATCATCATTAGTGAGTACTGCCTTGGGTAAACTGTATCCTACACCTGCTATTTTTAGTGGCTTTAAATTGTTTGTCATTAATTTTATCCCTCGCTATACTGCGCAATTTTTTCGATAACACCAGTTTCTACAGCGTTTTTAGCAACTTTTACAGCATTTTTAATCGCATAAGCTTTACTTCTACCGTGAGAAATAATTGTTATACCTTTAACGCCCAACAACAATGCACCACCGAATTCTTCATAGTTAATCCTTGTATAAACTTTGTTAAAGAAAGGTTTTGCTAACAAGCCAACAATTTTGCCCATTAATTCAGATTTGAAAGCTTCTTTCAAAATTCTAAACATCATTTGAGCAGTACCTTCTGTAACTTTCAATGTAACGTTACCAACGAAACCGTCACAAACAACAACGTCACAAACACTCAAGAAAATTTCTTTACCTTCAATATTACCAACAAAGTTTACTTTTCCTTGACTTTCTTCTAATAATTTGTAAGCAGCTTGAGCAAGTTCATTACCTTTACCAGCTTCTTCACCGATATTCAAAACACCAACACGAGGGTTTTCAATACCCAAAACGTTTCTAGAGAATGTTGTCCCCATGATTGCGAATTGATACAACATTTCAGGTGTACAATTACTGTTAGCACCAGCGTCAATTACAACGATAGGTTTCTTAATTGTAGGCAAAGTAACTGCGATTGCAGGTCTGTCAATTCCTGGAATTCTGCCTAAACCAAACAAGCTTGATGCCATAGCTGCACCTGTTGAACCTGCAGCAACCAATGCATCTGAACTACCTTTAGCTACAGCATCAACTGCCAAAACAATTGATGATTTTTTCTTTTTACGAATAGCTTGACCTGGAGCTTCGCCCATTTCAATAACTTCTGAAGCATGAGTGATTTTAATATCTAATTTAGAAGTATCAATCTTAATTTTCTGTTGTTTGCCTCTTCTACCACAATCAGAATAAAATCCTTCATGACTAATTTTATCTAATTCTTGTTCAATACGGTCTTGTTTACCAACGAGTTCTAATGCAACACCATATTCTTGAGCTGCCCAAACTGCACCTGCTACTATTTCGTGAGGAGCGTGATCTCCACCCATTGCGTCAATTGCTATTCTTGTTACCATATTTCCCTCTCAAAGTCTTTCAAAAATTTAACGGTTAAAAGTGAATGGTTGAAAATAATTCCCAACCATTCACTATAAATTGTTATTTTTCTTCAGTTTCAGTAGCTTCTTCAGCTTCAACTTCTGTTTCTACAACAGCTTCTTCTTTTGCTTCAACAACTTCAGCTTCTACTGTTTCAACAACTTCTGCTTCAGCTTTAACTTCTTCAACTGCTTCAGCTTTTTTAGTTGATTTTTTAGCTGGTTTTTCTTCTTTAACTGCTACTTCTTCAACTCTGTCTTTCAAGCTAACTGCTTTACCTTTGTATGTTCCGCAAGCTGTACATACTGTGTGAGTTAATACTGTTTCACCACAATTTGGGCATTTTGTAGTTGCCGGTTTTGTAGCTTTCCAGTTGCTTCTTCTTTTACCTTGCGCTGAATGTCCTGTTCTTTTCTTAGGTACTGCCATTTTTCTTTTCCTTTTTATTTTAATCTACTACTTATGTTTCGGGTTAATTTCGATGTTTTTGAAAACATCCATTCGTGGATCAGATAAATTTTCTTCTTTGAGAAATTTATCCCCATTACAATTTATACCACAAACTTTTTTATTTGGTAAATTTAATATTACAGATTGATACAATAAGTCATAAATATCAATCTCATTTTCACCATTCAAATCTGTCACAAACTGTCCATCTTTCAATTCGGTTTCTTGTCCGTAATCGTCTAATAGAGCGTGTTTTGCATACATCTCGTCAATATCAAAATCGAGCTCATACTCAAATTCTTTCAAACACAAGTCGCATTCGAGCTTAACAATTCCCTTAACATTTCCGCTTACTTCAATAAATTCACCAAGCGAACGCACAACTAAATCTGCACAAATTGGACCATTTGACTCAATACCTTCAATTTGTTCTTCCAATTTGCAACGAAGGGCTTTGTCTTTTGCATTTTCAACATCTTCGATTAAGATTACTTTTGACATTTGCGAATTTCCTACATGTATTGTTCTTCTTGTAATGCTAGTGATGCGATTTGATTTGAAATAAAGCAAACTTTTTTCAAAGGTCCAACAGTTTCTCTTTCAATGAATAGAGGAGTTGGATTTTTCATTGCTTGTTTAAATTCTTCATACATAGCTTCTGGGTTTTCAACATACAAAACCAAAGGTGCAGTTGAACCTTTCAAAAATACCAAAAGCGAAGTTCTTTTTTTAATATTTTGAGCATTAAATTGTTGTGCCATAATTAACATCCTTTCAATTTTGCAAGTCGTTTAATATTTTTCAAAACAAGAAAACGACCAACATCTATCAAGTGTTTAAATTATAAAATAAAAATCGGATTTATGCAAATAACAAGTTAACAGGCAAATAAGCATAAGTTCCTCCCAAAAGTAACATCCTCACATTAAATTTTCCCTCTTTTAAACGATTACCAAAGAATATAATTTCGTATAATAAAATAAAAGGAGGCAGTTGTATGATTTTATCTGAACATTTGCAAGCGATAATTAAGGCGGGAAAATCTTTTGTGCTTTCAAGGAACTATCCTGAACTTGAACCAATACACATAATGCTTGCACTGTTTTTAGATGAAAATGATATGCCTAAAATATTATTAGAACGAGTAGGGCTTGGTGGAGATTTCAAGGACAAATTCAACACCTATGTCAGAAAATTTCCATACATTTCAAGAGGTCAATTTGCACCTGTCAAATTTTCATCTGCAGTAATCAATTTGATGAAAATTGCAGACAAAGAAGCAGAAGCTTTAGAAAGTAAAGAAACAGATATTGAACACATGTTTCTTGCTTTGTTCAAAATTAACAACCCAAAACTTGATACATTTTTTGCAGAACATCACGTTAGCAAAAACCTTCTTTATGACAAAATGCTAAACGAAGTAAGAAAAATTTTAGTTATTGATGAAGAAGGCAATGAAACATTTAAGCACGGAGGTCAAGGAATTTTGAACAGTAGCAACAGCAGTGAATCAACTGGACAACAAAACCAAGAAACTCCACAAGACGCACTTGAAAAGTATACAATCGAATTAACTGCACGAGCTAAAGATAGTAAACTTGACCCTGTTATAGGACGTGATGACGAAATCAGAAGAACTATCCAAATCTTAAACCGCCGTTCTAAAAACAACCCTGTAATCATTGGTGAACCTGGTGTTGGTAAAACGGCAATTATTGAAGGGCTTGCTCAAAGAATTATTTCAGGAGATGTTCCTGAAAGTTTGAAGAACGACAGAATTTTTGCGCTTGATATTGGCGCGCTTCTTGCAGGGGCTTCATATAGAGGGCAATTTGAAGAAAGATTTAAAAATGTTTTGAAAGCAATTGAAGACAATTCTGATGACTATATGCTTTTCATAGACGAAATTCATTCAATAATGGGGACAGGCTCTGCTGATGGCTCTGCCGATGCAGGAAATCTTTTGAAACCAATGCTTGCTAGAGGAAGCATTAGAGTTTTGGGTGCAACGACAATTGATGAATATCGAAAATACATAGAAAAAGACAAAGCGCTTGAAAGACGTTTTCAACCAGTAATAGCAGATGAACCTTCAATTGAAACCACAATAAGCATTTTGCGTGGATTAAAAGAAAAATACGAAGGTTTTCACTGCGTAAAAATTACAGACAGCGCTATCACTGACGCTGTAACTCTTTCACACAGATATATTTCTGACAGATGCCTTCCTGACAAAGCTATAGACTTGATTGATGAAGCTGCATCAGCTTTGCGTATTGAAATCGATACCATGCCTGAAGAAATAGACGTTTTTATCAGAGAAAAAATTCAACTTGAAATGAACAGAAAAGCTCTTGAAAAAGAGTCTTCTGCCGACTCAAAGAAAAAACTAGAAAAAATCACGAAAAAAATTGCTGATTTAGAAGAAAAGATTGCAAAACTTAAAAACCAATGGCTACAAGAGAAAAAAGTCCTAGAATCAAGCGCTGCAATAAAACGCAATATCGAAAAAATTAAAAGCCAAATTGAACAATTTAAGAAAAATCCGACAATGACAGCAGCTCTAGAAGCTAAATATTCTCAAATGCTTGAGATGCAAGAAAAATTGAAAGCTTTCAACTCAAATTCATCAAAAAAATGTCTTTTGAAAGAACAAATTGACGGAGATGATATTGCCGAAATTGTTGCAAAATGGACAGGAATTCCAATCAACAGACTACAAGAAGACGAAAGCAAAAAACTTATCGGAATGGAAGAAGTTATGCACAAGCGAGTAGTTGGACAAGAGGAAGCAGTAACCAAAATTTCAAATGCAATCCGCTTGGCACGTTCAGGCTTAAAAGACCCAAAACGTCCGATTGGAACATTCTTATTTTTAGGTCCAACAGGCGTTGGTAAAACAGAATTAGGAAAGACTTTGGCAGAAATTTTGTTTAACGATGAAGATGCACTTATTCGTATTGACATGAGTGAATTTATGGAAAAGCACAACATCTCACGTTTGACTGGTTCAACTGCTGGTTTTGTAGGGTACGAAGAAGGCGGACAACTCACAGAGGCAGTAAGACGCAAACCTTATTCAGTCGTGCTTTTTGACGAAGTTGAAAAAGCACACCCTGATATCTTCAACATAATGCTACAGATGTTCGATGACGGAAGACTTACAGACGGACAAGGAAGACTTGTAGATTTCAAAAATACAGTTCTTATTATGACAAGCAATTTAGGTAGCAGTATAATTTTGGACGAAAACCTATCAGAAGAAGCTAAACAAGAAGGTTTGACAAAAGCTTTGAGAGAAAAATTTAAACCTGAATTTTTAAACAGAATTGATGAAACAATTATGTTCAAAGCATTGACTTGCCAAGAGCTTCAAAAAATAGTAGATATTCAATCAGTATCCTTAAGAAAACGTCTTACAGAACAAGATATTGAGCTTACCATCACAGACAGTGCAAAAGAATTTCTTGCAAACGAAGGTTATGAACCACTTTACGGCGCAAGACCCTTAAGACGAATAATCAGAAATTATATAGAAATTCCGCTTTCAACAAGAATTCTTTCCCAAGAATTCAAAAAAGGCGACAAAATTTCAGCAATCTGCGAAAACGGAACAATCGTTTTTGTTAAAGAATAAAAAATAAATTTTCAATAAAAAAAGTCTGGCTTTTAAAAAGACAGACTTTTTAGTTTATTTGTTTACGACTTATGCTTTGCAAGCAACTTTCATAGTGTTTGCAATAATTTCATTTAAGCTATCAGCTTTCAATGATGCACCACCGATTAAAGCACCGTCGATGTCTGATTTAGACATTTGTTCAGCGATTGTTGAAGGTTTTACAGAACCACCATACAAGATTCTGATAGCATCAGCAGCTTCAGCGCCAGAAACTTCTTTAACAACGTTTCTAATCATTGCAATAACTCTGTTAGCTTCGTCAGAATCACAAGTTTTGCCTGTACCGATTGCCCAAATTGGTTCATAAGCGATAACTGATTTTGCAACATCTTCAGAAGAAATTCCCTCTAAAGCAGCTTTGATTTGACCAGCAATCCAAGAGTCTGTAACGCCAGCTTCTCTTTGTTCAAGAGTTTCACCACAACAAATAATTGGAATCAAGCCACCAGCAAGGATAGCTTTTGCTTTTTTGTTAATCATTTCATCTGTTTCAGAGAAGTATTGTCTTCTTTCAGAGTGACCAATGATAACGTAATCGCAACCAGCATCAGCTAACATTTCTACAGAAATTTCACCAGTGTAAGCGCCTGATTTTTCCCAGTGACAATTTTGTCCAGCGATAGAAATTTTGTTGCCACCGCATCCGCAATCACATTTAACAGCTTCTACTGCTGCAATTGATGTAAATACAGGTGCAATAATTACTGTTGGCAATTCTTGAGCTGTATAATCTTTTACAAAATTTTTAACACCTTCAAAAACTTCTTTAGCTTCTGAACGTAATAAATTCATTTTCCAGTTTCCTGCAATAATAGGTTTTCTTGACATAATATCTCTCCTTTTTTCGTGTCACAAGTTATCAATATTATAGTCAAGACAAAAATCAAATGCAAACAGATTTTTTACTGAAACTCAAAACTTAATATATTGAATTTTTCACTAATTTATGCAAAAATTTTCTCGTAAACAGGGGAGAGAAAAATTATTATGTTGAAAAAAGTTTTACCATTGTGTGCAGTTGTATTTATGACTTCTGGAGTTTGTTCTGCAGAGATGATTATGCCTCCAAGAAGTATCGAAAACGAAGTCATACAAGTTGAGAAATCAACTCAAGCTTATACAATGCTAAACCAAGTAAGAAAAGACAGAAACACAATCTACAACGTTTTAAATCTAACTCCTGCTCAAATCAAAAAAACTAGAGAAATTGAAAAAGAACGCTATGAAGAAATGACTCCGATTGTTGATGAGTTTATGGGTTACAAAGCTCAATTGCGTAAGTTGCAAGCCAACAACGGTTCTAAAAAAGAAATGAATGCAATCAAAAAAGAAATGAACAGACTCACAAAACAAGTTAAAAAAGTTTGTGATGCTTACGACGAAGATTTCGAAAAACTTTTGAACAAAGAACAAAAAAATAAATACAAAATGGTTCAAAAACTTCGTTTTGAAGATATGAAACACCTTAAACGAGCAAGAAGATATTCTACTCACAAATCTGACTTAAGACCTTTTGGCGAAAACATTAGTCAATACGCATACCTTGAAGAAATAAAAGAAGAACGTTCACTAAAAACGAAGGTTAAAAATCTTTTCACAAAAGATAACAATTTGTCTATCGAATAAAAATTTGCTAAAATCAGCTTATGAATGAGATTATCGAAAGCTTAAAACAAATTGGTTTGAACAGTTACGAGGCAAAAGTCTATATTGCTTTGCTAAAAAAATATCCTGCAACAGGTTATGAGATTAGCAAACTTGCTGACATCCCTCAATCAAGAGCTTACGATACACTAAAAGCGCTTGAAAATTCTCAAATAGTTATGAGTTCTAACACAAAGCCAATCACTTACACACCAATTAAACCGAAAGAACTCACAAAACGTTATAAAAGAAAAATCACATCAACGCTTGATTATCTTGAGAAAAAACTTCCTAACGTAAAAGAAGATTACACAGAACCGATATTAACAATCAACGGCACTGATGAAATTCGTGCAAAATTAATCGAAATTATTAAAAACGCAAAAAAAGAAATCTTCCTTGAAATTTGGTCGCAAGATTTTAAATACATAGAAAACAATCTTCTTGACGCATACAATCGTGGACTTGATATCAAAATAGTTGGTTATGACAACTTGGACTGTATGTTTGGCACAGTTTTCAAACACTCTAGCGCACGAGAAATTGAACACTCAATCGGCGGTAGAATGGTTTTCATTACAGCTGACAACGAAGAAGGTCTTTTCGGTAAAATCGAATCTAAAAAACATGAAAACGTTGCTTGCATTTGGACAAAAAATGAAGATATTGTTTTCTTGATGAAAGAATTTATTGTTCACGACATTTATTTGCTTGATATCGAAGAACAATTCCCTGAACAATTGCGATACTTTTACGGCAAAGGTTGGAAACGCCTTAAAGACAAAGTTCTGGGCGCTAATTCAAAATTCAATATCCACTAGAATTAATATCTTTTTTGAATTTCTTCAAGACTATCACCGCCGTATTTTAGCAAAAATTCATTCACTAAAACACAAGCAACACGAGCTTCTGCCACAACTGCACAAGCTTCAATTGCGCATACATCTGATCTTTCAAAATGCGCTTCTGCCTCTGACATATCTGAAGAATCAACAGTTCTCAATGGAATTCTCATAGTCGGAATCGGTTTCATTGTAGCGTATACTTCCAAATTTTCACCGTTAGTCATACCGCCTTCAATACCGCCTGCATTATTTGTTTCACGGAAAATTTTGCCATCTTTCAACAAAATCTCATCATGGAATTCACGTCCAGTTAACTCACATGCCTGTCTTCCATTACCGATTTCAACAGCCTTAACAGCAGGGATACTCATTAATGCTTGTGCTATTCTACCGTCAAGCATTCTGTCCCAATGAACATAAGAACCCAAACCTACTGGCATGTTTTCAAACACAAGAACAAATCTTCCACCTAAAGTATTGCCTGCCTCTTTAGCCTTGTCGATTTCTGCATAAAAATCTTCTTCTTCAGTTGTTTTGCCTATTTGCAAAACTTTTGAATAACCGTTTATATTAAATTGTTTCAAAATTTGTTTTGCAACAGCACCGACTGCAACTTCTATCGCAGTTTTTCTAGCACTAGAACGCTCCAAAACATCACGCAAATCTTTATGGTTATATTTTACAGAACCCGCATAATCAGCGTGTCCAGGGCGATATTTTGTAAAAGATTTTTCTTCCGTATAATCTTCAGCCGAAACACTCAAGATTTTTTCCCAATTTTCAAAATCTTTATTGTAGATTACCAGCGTTACAGGCGCACCTGTAGTCTTGCCAAACCTAACACCAGATGTTATTTCTACCGTGTCAGATTCGATTTTCATTCTGTCGCCACGACCATAACCACCCTGACGGCGTTTTAGTTCCTGATTTATAAAATCTACACTGATTTCAAAACCTGACGGAAGTCCTTCAATAATCGCAGTTAAACATTTGCCGTGACTTTCGCCAGCAGTTAAAAATCTGAATTTTTCAAGCATAATTACATTCCATTATTTTTTGTTAGCATATTTCAAGAAAGTTTGAACTTTTGTTTGCATCATTTCTTCAGTAATTAACCAACTTCCGTTAGGCTGTTTTGTAACAACCATGTAAGTTTTTAGTTTGTAATCTTCTCCTGAAGGTTGACGAAGTGAACTAACTTTGTAACCGCTACCTGATTTTTCAACTTTTATATCTGTGTAAGTATTTTTGTATTTGCGAAGTTTTGCACCAGCTTGACCAAGTTTAAGTTGTTTCATATAAGTTGCAGTGTCAGTATCAACATTAACCAATGTGCCATCAGGTTTAACAACTTGTCTTGTAATTTTTGCGTTTGGCGAATACATAGTTTCAATTGTTGGACTGTATGTGTTAGCTGCATTTACATATTTATCAAAAAATGCTCTTGCATCTTCCGCATCACCCGCAAAAGCTTGTGTTCCTGCAGACAAAACTGCTCCAAATACTAAAAATAACGATAAAAATTTTTTCATTTACTTTCTCCTGTTTCCAAAAAGATAACGATTTTTCTAGTGAAAAAGTTCATTTTTAAATAATTTTAGCACAAATTTTTTTAATTTACATTACACTAAAATCTATAATCCATTTTAAGAACTTTGTTTTTTACTTTTTTTGAAAAACAACAGCAAAGGAATTACGACAAAACACAAAATGCCAAACACCCTAAACGAATCAATAAACGCCCAAAGTGTTGATTGTTTAATCAATTGTCCATAAACTGTATATTCAGCCATATGCCTTGCAACATCTGTTTGAACGTACAAAGATAATGCTCCTGTTGTTGCCTGAACTCTTTCCACAAAAACAGTATTCAAATCACTCAAATTTCCAACCATCATATATTGATGAACTTGCGCAAACCTTGTAAGCATAGTGGCTACAAGCGAAGTTCCGATTGCACCACCAATGTTTTTCAACAAGTTTTGGATACCTGTAGCGTTTGTCAACTGTTCATTTTTCAAAGTTTCAACCGACAAGTTCATCAAAGGAACCATAGCAAGCCCCATTCCCATACCCATAAAAAAGTTTGGAATTGCAACATTCATATTTGAAATTTGCAAATTCAATGAACCAAACGCCAAACCTGCAGCCCCAATTAACGCTAACCCACCAGCCGTCATCAATCTGTTATCAACTTTGTTAGAAATTGTTGCCGTCAAAACCATCGCAACCATACTACCAAAACCTCTTGGCATCATAGTTGCACCGCTTAAAAACGCCGTATACCCTAGCATACTTTGCAAAAATTGTGGCAAAATAGCCAATGAAGAATACAAAACCGCTTGTACCACAACTTGAATTGTTGTACCTGCAGAAAAGTTTTTGTCTTTAAACACAGATAAATCTACAAGCGAATCTTTATTAGTAATTTGCGAATGGAAAAATAGAATACACGCAACCGCAGATATTGCAAACGTCCAGCAAATCCAAGGCGCATTAAACCAATCAGCATTATTTCCCTTATCCAAAAAAGTTTGGAACGCCGTAAGCCAAATCGTTAGATAAATAAAACCTTTAAAATCAATTTTCACATCTTTTCTACGTTTTGCATAAGGTGGATCTTCAATAATTTTGTGGCACAAGATTGCAGCGATACATCCAAAAGGCACGTTAATATAAAAAATCCACGGCCAAGTCCAATTGTCAGTAATCCAACCACCCAAAACAGGTCCAACAATCGGTGCAAGAATTACGCCCATACCAAAAATTGACATCCCAAGCCCACGTTTTTCTTTTGGAAAACTTTCTAAAATAATTGCTTGAGAAATAGGAACAATACCGCCTCCGCCAAAACCTTGCAATACTCTGGCGAAAATCATAAATTCAATACTTTTTGCCATACCACAAAGCATTGATGCAAATGTGAATAACATAATACTGATTACAAAGAAATTTTTTCTACCAAAAACTTTGCTGAAAAAATCTACAGCAGGAATTACAATCCCCGCAGCAATCAAATAACTTGTCAAAATCCACATAGACTCATCTCTTGTTGCAGAGAAACTTCCCGCCATATGTGGCAATGCTACGTTTGCAATTGTACCGTCTAAAACATATATAAAAACAGCAACCATAACGGGCATAATCATTACCCAAGGATTTATGCTAGGGCGCCATTCTTCATTTGTTGGAACTTGCTCGTTTGACATTTTCATATCCTTTTTAAAATAAGGTAATAGGAATTAATAAATAATAAATTTAAAAATTCTGTATTACCTTATCTTTTCTAATTACTTTTTTTACTTAACCTTAACTTTTGGAACAACTGACATTCCTGGAATAACATTGAATTCATTAGGGTCAATTTCTTCAGTAAACACGATTTTAACAGGAATTCTTTGTACGATTTTTACGAAAGAACCAACTGCGTTTTCAGGTGGGAACAAGCTTGATTTTGCACCTGAAGCTCTTTGAATAGAATCAATTTTTCCTTTGAAAACTTTGTTTGGATAAGTATCAATTTTGATATCAACTTCTTGACCAGGTTTCATGTGGCGAAGTTGGTTTTCTTTGAAGTTTGCAACAACCCAAACATTATGAGGAACGATTGTAAACAAAGGTGTTCCAACGTTTACATACATACCTTTTTCAACACGTCTGCTTGAAACAGTTCCATCTTGTGGAGCATAAATTTCTGTATAAGACAAATCTAATTGAGCTTTATCTCTATTAGCTTTCATTTCTTTTAAATTAGCATCTGCAACTTTGTCGTTCGATGAAGATAACAATGATTGTTCTGCATTTGTCATATGAGCAACTGCGTTGTCATATTTAACTTGAGCGTTGTCTAGAACTTGTTTAGAAACTGCACCTTCTTTATATAAGTTTGTGTATCTGTCTAAATCTTTTTTTGCAGCATCAATGTTAGTTTTTGCAGCAGTATAAACCGCTTTGGCATTTGTTTGGTCTAAAAGAATTTTTTCATATTTAGCTTCTGCACTTGCTAACTTAACTTCGTAATCAGCGGCATCAATTTTCGCAACCAAATCACCTGCTTTTACAGCTTGGTTATCAGTGATAAAAACTTCTGTAATCTGACCGCTTACACGTGGTGCAACTTGAACTGTTGTTGTTTCAACATAAGCGTCATCTGTTGATTGATACATCATCATATCTCTAACAAAAAACACACCACCTACTGCCAATGCAGCAACCGCTGCGATAGCTATAAATCTTTTCTTTGGTTTGTGTTCTTGTTTTGTTTCTTCTGATTGAATATTTTCTCTTTCTTCTGTCATTTCCTACCTCTTTATCTTATATTTATATATTCATCTCTACAACATCCTCTAAATGCCCACGGAATTTTTTCAACATTTCATGCATTTTTTCAACATCATCGTGCGAAAAATTCCCCGCAAAACTTGATATATGCACTTCTATTTTTTTAGTAATTTCATTTAATTTTCTATAACCTTTTTCAGTAATCCCCATTTTTTTAACAAGCCTGTTGTTTTTTGTATCAATAAAACGGGTGACCAGACCTTTTTCTTCCAAACTATCTAAAATACGACCAGTATTTGCTCTATCTTTCAATAACAATTTCGCCAAATCTCTTTGGCAAATCCCCGCATTAATAGAAACAATATCTAACGCCGCATACTCATCAAGAGAAATATCAAACCCTAACTTTTGAAACATCTGAAGTTGCAATTTTTTCATCAACCTAACCGTCTGTTCCATCTCGTAATGTATATTCTCTGTATAATGCTTTAACTTTATATCAGTCATATTTCCAGTCTGTATTATAATTATAATAATATTGTTGTAAAAAAAATATGTTGCATTTACAACAATATTATGCTAGCATAGTATTATTGAAAAAGCAAGAGAAAATTTTGAGAGGAATTTAAGTTGAAAAAGGTTATATCATTAGCACTATTATTAAGTTTCACAACTTTGAATATTTCCCCTGTTTTCGCAGAAGCTACAACAACTGCTTCTCCAAAACAATTCAAAAGCATAGTTAAAAAAGATAAAAAAGTTAGTGATGATTATAAATATGAATACGTTAATCTTGATTGGTGGAACACCTTCAACGACAACACTTTAAACGGATACATTCAAAAAGCTATCGAAAACAACTACGATTTGAAAATGGCAACATTGAATGTTGAAGAATTTTATCATCAAACAAAATTGCAAGTTGCAAACCAACTTCCACAATTTACGGCTGGCGGTGGCGGTGGCTGGATGAAAATGCCAGGAAGCACACAAACAGAATTGACATTAGGCTTGCCGATGATTGTTAGCTACGAAGCTGATATTTTCTTAAAAAACAGAGATAAAACAAAATCATCTAAAAAGAATTGGGAAAACTCAAAATATGAAGAAAGAGCCGCATACATCGCAATAGCTGGTGCAGTAGGTTCTACATATTTGAATATCGTAAGCCTTGACAAGGCAATCGAACTTCAGACAGAGATTGTATCTTTGAGAAAACAAATTCACGAACTTATGCAATTAAGCAACGAGGAAGGTTTAGTTTCAACTACAGATGTTATCAGAGCTAACAAAAATTTAGTTCAAGGTGAAACAGATTTAATCGAATTAAACAAAAAAAGAGAAGTTTTACTTCACCAATTGAGCGTACTAATAGGTGAAAGTCCAGAAAACGCTCATTCATTAGCTAGAACATCTCTTGATGAAATTAACTACAACAATTTTGTACCTGAATATATAGAATCAGAAGTTATCACACAACGTCCTGATTATTTAAAAGCAGAAAACTCTGTAGAAAAAGCAGGTATTGACGTAAGAGTTGCAAGAAAAGAATTTTTACCAACCATCAACTTATTAGGTGGCGGAATTTTCTCATCAGATGACTTCAACAGTTTATTCACAACACGCAATATGCTTTTAGGTTTAGCTGGAGGTATTATGGCCCCAATCTTCACAGGCGGAAGAAATACAGCTAACTTAAAACTTAAAAAAGCAACTTACGAAAGAGTTCTTCAAAACTATTACAAGACAAACATTACAGCTATCCAAGAAGTTAGTGATGCGTTAGTAAAAGTTAAAATGGATAAACAAAAAGTTGAACAAACTTTAAAACAGGCAAATCTTGAAAATGCTGACTTCAAATTTACTGAAATGAAATATAACGAAGGCACAATTTCGTTATTAGATTTAGCTCAAAAGAGAGAGAGTTTGCTCTATATAAACCAGCTTGTTGCACAACAAAAGGCAGAATTTATGGTAGATTACATCGGTCTTTATAAAGCAACAGGCAGTAAATTACAATTACAATAATCATCACCTCTTTACTTTTAATCTAAAGTGAAGCTTCGCCGGTAATGCTCTTACCGGCGTTTATTTTATCTAAAAAGTTTAACAAATTTTAACTTTTAATTTTTCTCAAATGGGATTATAATAAAATGCATAGAGGGATGATATAGAGATTTTACAGGGGAGAACAATGGAAGGGTATAGTTTCGAGCTAATTACAGGGCCGATGAGTTGTGGAAAAACAGAAGAATTATTAAGACGAATCAGACGTTGCATCATTGCAAAGAAAAAAGTCAAAGTAATTTCTCCTGAAGTTGACACACGTGCTCAAGGTGATTATATCGAATCACGTAACGGTTTGTGGCTTGATGCAATTAAGGTTAAACATTCAATTCATATCTTGAGCCTTGTAAAACCTGAAGACGAAGTTGTTGCGATTGACGAATTACAATTTTTTGACAGCAACATAACAAAAGTAATTGCAAAATTGATGGAAGATGGCAAAAAAGTGATTGGAACGGGATTAGAACTTGATTTTAAAGCTGAACCATTCGGACAAATGCCTCAACTAATGTGCCTTGCGACTACTGTTGACAAACTTCACGCAGTTTGTATGAAATGCGGTTGTGACCATGCAACGAGAACCCAAAGATTAATTGACGGCAAACCTGCTGATAAAAATTCACCATTAATTATGATTGGTGGAGATGAAACTTATGAAGCGAGATGCATTAAATGCTATGAACTTCCTGACAAAAACCACGATAAACAAAAACAATCAACAGGATTAAAAATTCTACCATTTAGTCACAAGTAGTTTTATTGCTATTTCACTAAAATTTGCTATAATTGGATTATGAGTGAGATAGAGAAAAATTACGAAGATTTTATATCGACCGTCAGTCACGAATTAAGGACACCATTGACTTCTATCAGGGGGTTCTCTCAAACAATGCTTTCTTCTTGGGAAAAATTGGATGATGAAAGCAAAAAAAGATTTTTAAAAATTATAGAAGAACAATCTAACAGACTTATCAACCTTGTTGAAAATATGCTTTCTGTGACAAAACTTTCTACAGGAAATGAAAATCTCATTTTGAAAGAAATTTCTGTTAAACCTCTTGTGGAAACAGTAATTTCTGTTATAAAAAATCAACACGGAGATAAAAATTTCAGCTTAAACATTGATGAAAAAACTCCGACAATATTAGTTGACAAAGATAAATTTCAACAAGTTCTAACAAACATAATAGAAAACGCTGCAAAATACGGGGATTTGCATTCTTCTATAGCAATAGAAACAGGTTTTTGCAAAGATTGCGAATATGTTTCTATAAAAATTTCCAACACTGGCGATGAAATTAGGAAAGAAGATTTTGAAAAAATTTTCAAAAAATTTTCACGTATTGACAACCCTCTCACAAGACGTGTTCAAGGAAGTGGTTTAGGATTATACATTACAAAAAATTTAGTTGAAAAAATGGATGGGAAGATTGCGGTTTATTGCAAAGAACTTGAAAACAACAGATACTTAACTACATTCGAAATATTTATACCCGCAAGCAACGTTGAAAAACAAGCGAGGGCAATATGCAATCAGTAACATTAATTATAGATAAACGTCGTGAACTTTCAGTTAAATACAAAAAACTTTTAGAAAATAAATTGTCAAAAGTTTTTGTAAGCAAAAATTTAATTTCTGCAATGAAAACAATCCAAGACCAAGAACCTGATTTGATATTAATTTCAGATAGCGTCGAGGGAGAATTAGGTGATTACTGCAAAAAAATAAGAGCGCTCACATACAATATGCGTCCAATTATCGTTGCAATGTCAAAATCTGCAGAGTTACAAGACAGACTAAACGCTTTAGAAAACGGAGCTGATGATTTTTTAAGCGAACCTGTCAACAGTGAAGAATTCACTATGAGAATGAAAGCCCATTTACGCAGAGAATTTGAATCTAATTTGGACAACAAAAAACTTCTTCCAAACAAAAACTATTCAATTCGTGCTTTGAAAAGGGTTTTATCTTCAAAAGAAATGTGGGGTTGCCTATTAATTAGTATAGAAAATTTCAAAAATTATCGAGAAACTTACACAGAATTAGCTTCAGATAAACTCATCCAAACTTTTTGTGCAATTATGCAATCATCACTGAATGAAGATGATTATCTGGGAAACATCTCCGAAAATGAATTTTTAATAATTACAAACTCACTCAAGGCAGAAAAAATAGCAAACTTTTTGACTTTTGCATTTGATTCTGTAGCGAAAAAATTCTACTCACCACAAGATATCAAACGTGGTTATATGATTATGCATGGAGATGAAATTGCAGGCATGAGGTCAGGATTTGTTAATGCAACCATCGGAGTTGTCACAAACGAAGTTAACAAATACAATGACGCCTCACAGTTATTTTCATCACTTGTCAACATAAAAAATCTTGCAAAACTTCCTAACCACTCAAACTATTTGATTGAACGAGCAAAACTTTCTGCAAAAAATTCTGTAGAAACAACCAGTTTCAACAACAAAATCTGTATACTTGAACAAGATGAAGCAATGAAAATTTTACTAAAAACAATTTTAGAACTTCAAGGCTATGAAATTCATATCGTAGAGGATTTCAACAATATAAAAAACCAACCTGCAGTTATTATTCTTGATGCGGGAAGTGCAGAGAAATTTGAGGGACTTGAGGTTTGCAAAGACATACGCACACAACAAGAATTTGCTAACACAAAAATTATAGTAACATCAATTTTTCATGACAAAGAACTTGTCCTAAACAGTGGTGCAGATTTATACCTGCCAAAACCTTACGAATTACCACACTTAATTAAATGGGTTAAAAGTTTTATGGATGAGGTTAATTTTTAATGAATGAAAATCTTAAACAGAGTCTAAAATTGCTTCCATCACTCCCTGGTTGTTATCTTTATTACAACAAAGATAACGAAATAATTTACGTGGGAAAAGCGAAAATTTTGAAACGCCGTGTAATGAGTTACTTCAACAAAAAGCACCACGACAGCGTAAAAGTTCAAGTTCTTGTTTCACAAATCGAAAAACTTGAATATATTATTACAAACACAGAAGTCGAAGCTCTAATTTTAGAAAGTCATTTAATAAAAAAACATAAACCAAAATACAATATTTTATTAAAAGACGACAAAAAATATCCATATTTTTTAATTACTGATGATGATTTTCCACGCATACAAGTTATTCGCAAAAAAAATATCAACCCAGAAAAAGGTAGATATTATGGACCTTACACAGATGTAAGAGCAATGTATTCAACGCTTGATTTTTTAAAAAAAATATTTCCATTAAAGCAATGCAAAACTCCAAAATTCAAAGACCGCCCATGCCTGTATTATCACATAGGACGTTGCATGGCACCTTGCCAAAACATGATAACAAGTGATGAATACAAAGCAATTATCAAACAAGCAGAATTATTTCTTGCAGGTAAACAATCCGAATTGATGGAACAATTAAAACTTCAAATGGAAAAATTTGCCTCTGCCGAACAATTTGAAAAAGCTGCACGACTTCGTGACAGTTATTTAGATTTGAAAAAAACATTAGAAAAACAAAAAGTTGTTTACGAAAACACAAGCCTAAACGAAGATGTTATTTCATTTTTGTCAGAAGACGGAATTTTTGCGATAGTAATTTTGATGGTAAGAGAAGGAAGATTAATCGACAAAAAAGATTTTGTTTACGAAGTTGAAGCAGAAGACAAAACAGAATTTTTTGCGACTTTCTTCAAAGAATACTACAACTCTCTTACACTTGGTTATCCTGACAAAATTGTATCGAATGAATTGGAAAATATCGGCGAAAAATCTCTATACGAAGAATGGCTAGAAATTCTTGCGAAGAAAAAAGTAAAAATCAGTTACGGAAAATCTGCTCAAGGAAAAGAACTTCAAATGTTGGCAGACAAAAATGCAAAAGTCGTTTTAGATAATGCAAAACTCAAAAAAATGTCAAAAATAAGAGATGATTTCAACGAAATCGGCTCATATCTTGCAGAAAAACTCCAGCTAAAAAATTTCCCACACAGAATTGAATGCTACGATATTTCGCACATTCAAGGCACAAATACAGTTGCTTCGATGATTACTTTCATAAACGGATTGAGTAAAAAATCTGAATACAAAAAATTTAAAATCAAATCAACAGAAGGTAAACCTGACGATTTTCTATCAATGAAAGAAGTTCTCACACGCAGATTAAAACGATTGGGCGAAAAGAACTGGGACAAACCTGATTTAATGATTATAGACGGCGGAAAAGGTCAACTTTCTAGCGTTATGCAAATCATTGAAGAACTGGGAATAGAAGGAATTGACGTTGTAAGTTTGGCAAAAAAACACGAGGAAGTTTTTCTACCAAATAACTCAGACCCAGTAATTTTGCCACAAAATTCAAGCGCATTATTTTTATTCCAAAGAATTCGTGACGAAGCTCACCGCTTTGCAATCACATATCACAGAACTCTGCGCTCAAAATCAATGACAAAGAAAAAATAAAATTACAAATTTGATTCAATAGATTTCCAATGAGAATTTAATTCTCCATCAATTGTTCAAGCTATGGATTGGTGCAGGGATTCTACCACCACGTCTAACAAAGTTAGTAGAAGAAAGTCCATTAACTTTCATAATTGGAGCTTCACCTAAAAGCCCACCCCATCCAATAGTTTCACCAACAGTTTTGCCAATGGCAGGGATAATTCTAACTGCGGTTGTTTTTTTGTTAATCATACCAATTGCCATTTCATCTGCAATAATTCCTGCAATGGTATCAATAGGAGTATCACCCGAAATCGCAATCATGTCAAGTCCAACAGAACAAACTGACGTCATAGCCTCTAATTTATCAAAAGTTAAGCATCCGCATCTTGCCGCCTCAATCATGCCAGCATCTTCAGAAACAGGAATAAAAGCTCCAGACAAACCTCCAACATGAGAACTTGCCATAATGCCACCTTTTTTAACAGCGTCATTCAACATAGCAAGCGCTGCCGTTGTACCGTGAGCACCAGCATGTTCCAAACCCATAGCCTGAAAAATACCAGCAACACTATCACCCTCTGCAGGTGTCGGTGCTAATGACAAATCAATTACACCAAATGGTATCCCTAATTTTTTTGCCAACTTTCTACCAACAAGCTCTCCCGTTGTTGTAATTTTGTAAGCTGTTTGTTTAATCTTGTTTGCCAATTCGCTCATATCTGCACCTTCAGGCAAATCTAAAATAGCAGCTCTTACAACACCAGGTCCTGAAACACCAACATTAAGCGCACATTCTGGCTCACCCATTCCACAAAAAGCTCCTGCCATAAACGGATTATCTCCAGGAGAATTACAAAAACAAACCAACTTTGCAGCGCCAATGCAATCTCTATCTTTTGTAAGTTCTGCTGACTTTTTAATAACTTCTGCCATTTTCAAAACAGCATCCATATTAATACCAGCCTTTGAACTTGCAAGATTTATAGAAGAACACAAATTATCAGTCACAGCCAAAGCTTCAGGAATACTTTCAATCAAAAGCTTGTCGCCTTTTGTACAACCTTTTTCTACAAGCGCAGAAAATCCACCAATAAAATTCACGCCAACTTCTTTACCAGCATCATCAAGAGTTTTTGCAATTTTTACATAATCAGGATTTTTGCAAGCCTCGCCTATTAAAGAAATCGGAGTAACTGCAATCCTTTTATTAATAATTGGAATAGAATATTCATTCTCCAATTCGTTTGCATATTCAACCAAATTTTTTGCATATTTCAAAATTTTATTGCGAATGTTGTGGCAAACTACATCAACATCGCTATCTATACAATCTCTCAAACTCAATGACAAAGTCACAGTTCTTATATCAAGATTGTGAAGTTTAATCATATTTATTGTTTCTAAAATATTGCTTTCGTTAATTGTTTCCATAATTCAATCCAAAAATTTTCGCAAACCCTCTTGGTTTAACTCTTACTTTCAATTCTACACGTCTACTTTTTGCATAATCTTCTACACCATCAACCAAAACAGGCTCTGAAAAACTTTTGCCTTCAACAACCAACATTTTGCGAAACCTTTCGCTGTTTTTTCTGTCATATTTTGTACGAATTGCGTACTGCGCAACAGCATTTGCACGAAGAAGACTTAATTCCATGTTTTTTGCATACTGTTCATCAATAGTTTTCAAACCTACAAAAGATTGAGAATCAGTATGCCCTTGAATAATAATATTAGTAATATTATTTGCAATGTCCTCTTTTGAATACAATGTATCTAAATATATAGGCACAAATTTATCTAAAAGAGCTTTCCCTTCTGGTTTTAGGGTATAACTATTCAAATCAAACAATTGCAATTCTGAAATTTTTACATTCCCAGTCAACTTGTCAACTTCAGCATCAATTTCGGCATCCTTAAGTTTTTCAACCAATTCCTCCGTCGCCTTCATTTGATTTTCTTGTAGTTTAATAGATTCTTGCGTAAAACCAGTCATGGCAAGTACAAACAAAGTCATAAAAACAATCGCAATACCCAACATCAAGTCGGACATTGTCGTCCAGAATACGTTTTCTTCAAATTCGCCTGCGCTATGTTTCTTTCCACCAATTGCCATCTTTTAAAATCCCTTAAAACAAGTCATCCACTTCATCTTGTTTGCCACCTTTAGCAACATCTTTCATTTGTTTGTTCAATTGGTTGATACCGAAAATCAAGTTTTCAAGGTATGGAACAAGGTTTGATGCGATACTTGAGTTCATAGCAACTTTGTATTGTTCTGGCATACCAGCAATCAAATGTTGCAAATTATTGTTCTGAATTTTTGTTTCTTTCAAAAGTTCAAACAAGAATTTTTCTGATGAAATGTTATCAAACAAATGAGAAATTAATGACTGACAACGAAGTAAACATCTTTTACAGAAAATGTTATAAACAACTTTTTCAATAATAATGAAAATCAAGCTGGATCCTACCGCAAATACTGATACCAACGCAGCTACCTGCATTGATGACATCAAGCTTGCTACAGAAGAAATTGTTTTTTCTTGAGAAGCAAAGTCAACTTTACCGAACGCAATTGCGATGTTCAAAAACGTAAATAACGGACCGAAACCTGTCAAAATCGTAGGTACTGCACCAACAAATTTTGAGTTAAATTTTGAATTAACTAATGAGTCTTCGTCAAAGAAATACAATGGGTCAACAGTTGTTTGAATATTTTGAACAGTAGAAGAAACTTCTTTGTAAGTAATGTTGTTATTTTGACCTTTCAACGCTACTGATTCTGAAAATACAAGCGTATTTTTAAATTCTAACCACGCTCCAGAAACGTATGGATTTAAGCTCATCCACTCATCAATTTCTTTAAATCTGAAATTCAAGTCAGTCTTTTTAAAGTTTTGCAAAAACTTCAAAAGCATATTTAGGTTTCTATTTACATAAAAATATCTGTTTAAACAGAATAATATTGCGATTACAAAAGTCGATAATACGATTAAAATAGGTATATCGGTAAATATATGTTGCCAATTTAACATTTAAAACTCTCCATTCTGCTAAAATTATAACACACCGCCACATGGCAGGCAAAATGTTAAGTTATTTTTAATATTTATTCAGCTTCTTTCAACATAACAATTGTTGTTTCAATTTCGTATTTCAACAAAGTTAATTGTTCATCTATATTTTCTGAATTGTAAATTTTACCAGCACCTGAATAAGCAAGATATGGCTTATATTTTTCAGCTTCTGCTCTCAATTGCGCAATAGTTCTTGCCCTAAAACTTACATCCAAAATTTTTTGATAAGTTTCATAATAACTTTCAGGCTTGTTTAAATATTTATCCTTAAAATGTTCTGCGTGCTTATTGAAAAAATAAACTCTTGCCATAAACATTTGAACATCTTCACCATCTTCAATAGAATCGTAAACTTTTTCAAGAATTAAAACAAAGTCGTTCAAATCGTTAATATATTGACTTGTTTTGTCCTGTTTCAAAATTATATTAACAAACGCAGGGTCTTCTCTTGGTATTGGTTTTAATTCATTTACGCTATGAAATTGTTTTGTCTTATCAAAAATTGGCGCACCTTGAGCAGGTTCAGAAGGTTCATAAGGTTTTGTTATGTTTGGCAGAGTGCCCAAATAACCCTTTCCTTCTGTATCAATATCATCATTGTTCCACCCCAAAAACGCATGAGCAGATCCCGCTGACATTATTAAAACCAATAACAAAATTAAAGACTTTTTCATACCTATATTATAATGTTTTTCAAAAAAAAATCATCATTTGATTAATTGAAGTCAATAAAAAAGCGGACAAAATGTCCGCTGTAACTTTACAAATCAAGAAGGAGTTTGCTTATGCCATATTAACAGTCGGTTTACCTGAAAATTTAATCAAAACATCAATAACTTTGGGCATTTGACAGACGAAGGAATAATTACCACCAGCAAGCGAACATTTTTTACAATTACATCCAATTGAATAACATTCAATAGCTTGCTCTGTCCAAGTTTTCGTAATTGAACTTGAGAATTCCCCGCTATTCTGTGGGTAAAAAGCAGATTCGTCCGAATAATTCATCTTTCCCATCTTCTCTCCCCATATTAGTTAGTAACCCCGCCCAGTATCATTTTAAACGGTCAAAGATGAATTTTAATCCTCTGTTTAGATGAAATTAAAAGCTTAATTTTGGAATTTTAGTCCCAAAAACCATTTCCAAATTAACGCCAGATAGCGTATAAGAAATCAATTCATCAGGGGTTAGAGAATAAATATTCTCCACACTTGGATAAGCACCAATAACTCTTGTATCTGCATATTTTTCTATTAATTTTGGCAAGTTTTTTAAATTGGCATCCTCTGTTTTTAGCGGACAATCAACAAAAATTATTCCTCTTACAGGAATCCTTTGAACATAAGCCTGATTTGCCATAATCAAAATATCATCAATTTTTACTTTTGTAGGTGAAATAACAAAAATCAACGGCAAACCCAAAAGTTTCACCAAATCAATTTCCGTAAAATTAGGTGCAATAGGAGTTTGTATACCTTTTGTACCCAACGTAATCAAACATTCAAAACGATTATTAATTTCTTGATAATCTTCAAACAAAGTATTAGGAACAATCCTTATCCTTTGTTCTTCAGCAGATTGAATCGGATCTTTGTCATTTTGAAGAAGATAACTGTAGTAAGTTTTTATATTATTATCAGAATTTTTTATATACAACAAGTCAGGGGCTTCCAAAAACCCATCTCTGACTACTCCACCCAAATGCACAGGAGCATACACACTTGTCGAATAGCCTAGACTTTGTAATGTTGATGAAATCCCTGCAGTGACAAATGTTTTTCCTTGATTTGCTTCAGAACTTGTTATAAAAACGTCTAACATATCCGCATACTATCATGCTCAACCGTTTATTGCAAAATATACTTCTTTTAATCTTTTCTTGCTGATATGAGTGTACAATTGAGTTGTCGAAACATCACTGTGTCCCAAAAGTTCTTGCACAACCCTTAAATCTGCACCATTTTCAAGCAAGTGAGTCGCAAAACTATGCCTCAAAGTGTGAGGAGAAATTGATTTATGAATTTTTGCACCCAATGAGTGAATAAAAGTATAAACCTCTTGGCGTGTAATACTTTTACCGTCATTTGTGAGAAAAAGACTTTTTGAAGTTTTACCTTTCGTTTGCAAAATCAAACTGCGTTCTTTTTCATAATTTTTCAAAGCTTTCAATGCCATTGAACCTATTGGCACAATGCGCTCTTTTGAACCTTTTCCAACGCAACGTAAATATTTAGCCGAAGAATCAACATCGTTTACTTTCAAATTAACCAACTCGGAAACCCGCAACCCACAACCATAAAGAAGTTCAACTATTAATTTTTCTTTTTTATTTAGATTTTCAGAAAGGATTTTGTTAATTTCTTCTATGGTCATCACCTTTGGCAAACGCTTTGGAACTTTCGGTGATTCAAGGGTTAGGGCAGGATTTTTTTCACAAATTTCGTTTGCACACAACCACTTGAAAAACCCTCTAATAGAAGCTGTTTTTCTCATCACACTTGTTGGAGAAAGTTTCTTTTCATGAATTGATAAAAAATATCCGTTAATATGAGTTCTTTCAATTTTTTTTACGCTTTCAACACCATTTGACAAACAATAATCCAAAAAATTAGACAAATCACGCCTGTAAGCATCAATAGTATTTTGAGCTAACCCTCTTTCTATCTCTAAAAAAGTTAAATATTCAGACAAATCCTGCAAACTCATAAATCGAATTTACTCTTTTTTTTTATTTTTGTAAAGGGGTATTTTACTAATAATTTATTAATGCTAAAATGCTATTACGGTGAAATTATGGCAGAAACATTTCAGGAATTAGTATCACAAATTAAAGACCGTTTGGATATTGTAGAAGTCGTGGAAAAAGAGGTTATCCTCACCAAAAAAGGCGCGAACTATTGGGGATTATGTCCTTTTCACAATGAAAAAACAGCTTCTTTTACAGTAAACCCACAAAAAGGGATTTACAAATGTTTCAGTTGCGGAGAAGGTGGCGACGCACTTAAGTTTATCCAAAAAACTCAAGGTCTTGAATTTTATCCGATGATTATTGATTTAGCGGAGAAGTTTGGGCTTGAAGTTCCAAAAAACTTCAAACAATCTGAATCAAAAGACCTGAAAAGTAATATGCTAAAAGCTTGCCAACAAGCAACAGAATTCTACTGTGAAATGCTTTTGAACAGCAAAAGTTCCGAAATAACCGAAATGCTTAATTACCTAAACAAACGTGGCATTAACAAAGATATTATCGAAAAATATTCACTTGGAGCTTCTCCAAAATCTTTCACAGAGTTATACAACCACCTTAAAAAAGATTTTTCAGATGAAGTTTTAGAAAAAGCTGGTTTGATTTTGCCAAGCAAAGACGGCAAATTTATAGACCGTTTCAGAAACAGAATTATCATCCCTATTCAAAACGAAATAGGAGATTACGTAGCTTTTGGCGCAAGAACACTGGAAGCAGACCAACAAGCAAAATACTTGAACTCATCAGATTCTTTAATTTACAACAAAAGCAAAGTTTTATTCGGACTTTACACTGCCAAAGAAGCCATAAAAAAAGAAGACAGTGTTATATTAATGGAAGGATATTTTGACGTAATTTCGGCTCAAGCTCACGGTATCGAAAACGCTGTAGCATCTTGCGGAACAGCATTGACACCTGACCAAATAAAACTTCTTTCAAGATACACCAAATCAAGAAAAATTTATCTTTCATTCGACACCGACAACGCAGGTCAAAAAGCTACAGGTAGAGGTGCTGAAATTATTAAAGAAGCTTTCACAGGACTTGGGCATATCAAACAATTTGACGAAAGTTACATCGCATCTTCTCAAGACAAATACGCCTGCGAAATCCGTGTAGTTTGTCCACCAGAAGGCAAAGACCCTGATGAATTCATACGAACAGTAGGAGCAGATACTTTTAAACAAATTATCGAAGCTTCTCCTTTGTTAATTGATTTTCAACTAAACAATCTTTTGAAAAACAAAAATCAATTCAAAACTCCATTAGAAAAAAATCGTTTCGTAAAAGAAATCATTCCAATATTGCAAGAAATCAATAACGATATTATCAGAAGCGAATATGTAAAGATGGTTGCAGGAGCATTAAGCATTGACGAAAAAGCGCTTGAGCAAGAAGTTAAAAGGTTTAGAACAGTTCAAGCCCAAATCGCAAGACAAGAAAATTCTCAACAAATTACTAAAATTGTAACAAAAAATGTAACGGTTTTAGAAAAAGCGCAAAAAAATTTATTGAGCGTTTTTTTCACAACAGACAACCATTTTAATTTCCAACAAATTAACGAAATGATTGGCGATACTGCATTTACAGATGAAACGTTAATAAATGTAAAATCTACAATTGACAAATCAATATGTACCGTAAATAATGTAAAGGAATTGATTGAAAATTTATATACGGAATACCACGAAAACCCTGATGTACAGCAAGTTTTAACAAGTTTAATTAGTATTTCGGAAACTTTCAGCAATTTAACCCCCGAGGACTTTAGAATGGTAATTCAGGAAAATAAAAACAAGATTTTCCAATGCCAAAGGGATAAGGAAAAAGAAAATTTACGGAAATTATATATTAATGCTGTTGATAACGAAACCGAAGCCCTAAAATTGCAAATGCAGCTCAGAGATAGATTAAACAAAAGACTAAATTCGGAGAAAATAAATGACTAAAAAAAGACAACCAAATTCCTCAATTGTCAGCATTTTAGAAGATGATAACTTAAACATCCCCGATATCGACGAGGATTCATCGCTTGACCACGACAATGATGATGTAAATTACATGAACATGGATATTTCAACTGATAATATCGAAAGTATTGTTACATCTAAAATGGGTCCAAAAATGAATGTTGATGACATCTACATGATGAGTTCATCAGAAGAAGAAGAAAATCCTAACGATTTTGAACTTCCAAAAGGAATTGCAGTTGATGACCCTGTTAGACTTTATTTAAGAGAAATCGGAAGAATTAAACTTCTTTCTGCAAACGAAGAAATTGAACTTGCAAGAAGAATTCTTGAAGGTGGCGACAAAGGTGCTATTGCAAAAAGAAAACTTGTACAAGCAAACTTGCGTTTAGTAGTTTCTATTGCAAAAAAATACGTAGGTCGTGGAATGCTTTTCTTGGACTTGATTCAAGAAGGCAACTTGGGACTTATTCGTGCAGCAGAAAAATTTGACCACGAAAGAGGTTTCAAATTCTCAACTTATGCAACATGGTGGATTAGACAAGCAATCACAAGAGCAATCGCAGACCAAGCTCGTACAATCCGTATCCCTGTTCACATGGTTGAAACTATCAATAAACTTAAAAAAGTTACTCGTCGTTTGGCTCAAGAACTTTCAAGAAAACCAACTGAAGATGAACTTGCTATTGAAATGAACGTTTCTATACCAAAACTTCGTGAAATTATTAAAATAGCTCAAGAACCATTGTCTTTAGAAACTCCTATCGGTAAAGAAGAAGATTCTCGTTTAGGCGATTTTATTGAAGACAAAGAAGCTGATGCTCCAATCAAAACAGTAGCTTCAGAACTTTTAAGAGAAGATTTGGCAGAAGTTCTTTGCACATTATCTCCTCGTGAAAGAGATGTTTTAAGATTACGTTTCGGTATGGACGACGGACGCCAAAGAACATTAGAAGAAGTTGGTCAACTGTTCGGCGTTACTCGTGAACGTATCAGACAAATCGAAGCTAAAGCGTTAAGAAAACTTCGTCATCCAAACAGAAGCAAACGCTTAAGAGAATATGTAGAATCATAGTTACGCAAAATATAAAAAAAGACCGATTATAAAAATCGGTCTTTTTTATTTGTTTATGAATTATTACTGACCAGAACAACCAAAAGCGATTGTAATATGTTCTCTTGGGTTTACGGCAGCAATCTTTTGACCTTTAGGGTCAACTAGATAAGTGATTTCATCACCAGTAGTTTGGAATAAACCAACTGTACCTGATAAAGCAGTTCTAGTTACGTCAATTGGAGCTTTAACTGTTTCCCATAAACCATCACCCAAGTTTCTTGCAGCAGCACCAAACTTGCCTTGGAATACGTGTCCTAACATATAACCTGCATCATTAGATACGTTTTCTACAGCATTACCAAGGTTTGTAACAACGCCACCGACTGTTCTACCAGTGATACCAACTAAAGAACCTGCTAGAGTGAATGGCATTTCAACAAGTCTTGCAACTGGGTTAACTTGTTTTGATTTATTTACTTGTGCTTGAAGAATTTGTTTTGGAAGTTTTGTTTTGCAATCACCGTTTTTAATATCAGTAAATGCTAATTTCAATGCACCTTTGTCACAGCCAGATGGTCTCACAACTTCTACAACTTGACCTGTAACTGTTGAACCGCAAGGATAAGTTACGCCATTAATTGTTACATCTTCAAGAGTATTTGCTCTAAAATATTGACCTACGTGAGAAGATTTTGCAGTAATTTGGTCAATCATTTTAACTTTCAATGTAGGAATTTTTACGATTTCTTCTTGTTCAATAAATGCGTTTTTATTTACAGGACAAGCAGGGCAAATATTGTTTGCTGTTTTTGGATTTGTATCATAACCTAAAGCCACACGAACTGTTTGCATCATAGAAGCAACTTCTGCTCTTGTTGCATCTTTGTGAGGCATAATCATATTTGGGTTAGGCATATCTGCTAATGCACCATTTTGAAGTGATTTAGCTACAGGAATTTTTGCCCAACTTGGAACTGTGTTACCGTCAGCGTATTTGCTCAAAATTTCATCAGCCTTGCACTCATCCATATCACAAGTCATTCCTTTTGAAATTGAAGTCAATGCTTCAGCTCTTGTTACACGGTTGTTTGGTTTAAAATGACCATTTGGATAGCCAGCAAGTAAGTTTTCATCAACTGCTTTTGCAATTGCAGGATTTGCCCAGTTTGACGCAGGTACATCTTTGAATAAATTTTCTCTTGTCAAACCACAATTGTCTAAATTAAAACCTTTTACAAGCATTGTAGCGAATTCTGCACGTGAAATGTTTCTATTTGGCTTAAACATACCATCTGGATAACCAACTATAACATCATTTATAGCTAATTTATCAATATCACAAGAAGCCCAATAATTGCTTGGTACATCAGGGAACATACAAGTATTACTCATTGGTGAAGCCGCACCTGTGCAAGTATTTTCTTTAATTTCGTATGGGACAAAAGACTTTTTTACAGCATCAATTGAGTTTTCTGTTTCGATATCAATTGGACAATTATTACCGTCCATAATTCTTTCATCTCTGTCAATCAAAATACCATTATGACGAGCTGGAGCTTCGTTCAAACAAGGCAACTGTGACGCTGCACCTGTAATTTGTCCATCACGAGAAATAGTTGTACCATTGATGTCACTTGACAAAGTATTAGCAGAAGCAGAAGCTGAAGTTTCTGTTGAAAGAATAGAGTTTGCAGGTTGACCTACATAATTGTTTGTACCATAAACAGCGTTCGGATAGCCGTAAACTTGGCGCATATCTTTTCTGTCAGGTTTTCCTGTAGTAGGGCAAACCGCACATGCCGGTTGAGCTGGAGCATCACAGCTAATCTCATCATTGCAACCACAATCAGATTTTTTTGTTTCGCAAGGATCACAAGGTGCTGGCTTTTGGCATTCACAATCAGGTAATGCTTTTTTGCACTTGTTACATTTTGGAGCTGGAGTTTCGCACGGACAAGCTCCACCTGTCACAACAGGCATTTGTTTTTCAATAGGGCAAGCTCCGCCAGTAACTGTCGGCATAGGTTGTGCACACGGACAAGCAGCCATTGCCTGACTCAAGGAACCAGTTGCTATTCCAACGGCAATCGCAGCTGCCACACTAAGTTTTTTAATAGTCATTTTTACCTCCTTGTATTATTGGATTTTTATTCCTAAAAACCCATTAAGTTTCTTTAAAAAACTCATACCTGATTATGTACTTTATTGCCGTTCGCTAACATTACCAATTTTGGTTATTCAAGTGGGTAATTCTAAAAAAATAGAAACTCCGAGATTTGTCTGAAAACCTCGGAGTCTAAATCCTTTCCTATTAAGAATATGTTACTAACTAATCTGATGATTTTTTATATTTGTAACTCAACATACTGTATGATGATGTGCTATCTGCAGAATCACTTCCATAAAATGTTGATATGTTTGTTGCAAATTTGTGGTTGAACTCATCCATTTTCTCTTGTCTTGAACTGTCTAAATCAAAAGCTGCAATCTCTGCATTAGTGATTTTTCCATCTCCGTTAGTGTCCATATCTTCAAAATGTTCTAAAATGCTATTGATGGTTGAAGTAGAAAGTCCACTGTTGCCTGATAGGGCAAGTTGAGTGAACTGTTCTTTTGTCAAACCTTGTGCAGACATAGTATTTGTCAAATTTTGCATTTCCATTGCAGAAATTTTGCCATCATTGTTGTCATCTATTGCCGAAAAATTGTTTTGCAAATATGACGCAAATGTGGTGTTAATTGTGTTTGCACCATTTGTCGTAACTTTTCCCTGCGCTTCTAATATATTTTCTGCAGTAACTCCATCCTTATATTGTGAAGCTAATGCCGAATATGTACTTGTTAATCCATTATATATTCCATTTAAAGCATTATGATTTGCCATAATAAAATAACCTCTCTTCTAATACCTACCCATGATTTTAGCGATTTTTCAAAATAAATCAACATGCAATTCGCTATTTATTAACATTTGTAACAAACTTGCACCAAAGCCTAAAGTTTTGAGTTAAACCTGCCGATTTATAACTTGTAAATTAGTCTAACATAAGGAGTGTGTACAATGGATGATAAAAAAATTCTTGATATGGAAGATTTAATGATTGATTACGGTGAAATGACAAGCTTTGATTTCAACTCAATGAGCTTTAAAGAAATGCAAGATTTGCAAAGTATTACAGGAACCGATTATGCAGAACAAGCAATCCCATTCAAATACGGTAAATTTGATTTGGTAGATTTGTTCCAATCATTCATTGCACAAAAAGAGTAAATACATAAGCAAGTAAGAGAGTTAATCTTAAAAACAATGTTGGTGAATATTGTTTAATACTTTTTTCAAAAAAGGGCTAACCTATTCGCCGATTCACTTGTTATGCAAAAAAGAGGTATTCGATATGGATATGCAAGAAATATTTGAAAACGGATGTTTTTCACCTGCTTGGCTAGAGGTGGAAGAAAAAGAAATTTATGTTCCGCAAAAGAAGGATTTAACAGTTCTTCTTGCGGAACTTGAGGAGATAAAAAACTCTATTGATGATATTAAAGCCAAACAATGGCACTTGGCGAAATTAATGCAATTTCACCAAAAAGGTTTAGCTAATGAATAAAACTCCCTCCTGCAACCCCTTTAGGAGATGTAAAACACACTACCAGACTAAATAGCAACCTCCCTCTCTCATAGGGAGGTTTTATTTTTTATCATTCTGAAATTATATTCTGTCATTCTGATGAGCGAATGCGAAGAAGAATTTCCAATTACGTTATTCTGAAACTCGTAAAAATTGAAAAATCTCTAATTAATTTATTCTTCTTCAAAAATTTCTTCTTCTAACAATACATCGTGTCCGACATTGTACATCATATCGAGATATTCACTGTAATACAAATCCATAGCAACTAAATATTCATTTAAAACCTGTTGATGATTATTTTCTGTCATAATCAAGTTAATAAAAGCCGTTTCTCCATTTTTATAGCGTTTAGTTACCATTTCCAAAATTTCGTTCGATTCTTTCAAAATTTCTTTATAGTAATTCATATTTTCTTTTGAATATTTAAAATTATTATAATTTTGTTTTAAAGTAATTTTCAATTTATTTTCAAAAGAAACTTTATCCATTTTAGCTTTTTCTAAAACAAATTTCGCTTTGTCAATATCTGCTCTATATGTATATAGGACAGGCAAATTAAACCCTCCGCCGACAAAAGCTCCAGGCCACCAATTACCTTCATCGTGATATTTTGCCTGCCAAGCAAATCCTCCACCAACATTTATGTCAGGAATTCGCTGGCGTTTTGCAAGAATATATTCTTGTCCCAATTCTTCTATTCTATTATCCGCAATTTTAATTGAATGACTATATCTCATTGCTATTGCTTCTATGATTTCATAATGCGGAATTTCGATATTCAAAATCGTTAAATCATCTGTAAACAAAGATGTTTCTTGAGTATCATACATATTTTTTGTAGATTCAAGATTGATTACTTTATTCAATGCAAACTGTGCATGAATTAAATCAGCCTTTGCCCTGTTCAATTCTATTAACAATTTTTTATAACGAATGTCAGATTGAAGAATATCTATTTTGTAATTCGAAAGTGATTCTGAACGATTTTTAGTAATTTCGCACATATTTTCATACAAGCTTTTTCTCTCATTCAAAATAGTCACTACAGATTTGTAATACAAAACATCAAAATAAGCTTTCATCACTTTGATTTTCAATTCATGCTCAAATTGACGGACTTCATTTTCTATAGATTTTTTGCGTGCAATTGCAGCTTTTTTGCGGACACTACGTTTCATTGTTTCTACAGGAAACATCAATCCGACTTGGCTTGAATTACCTGTTCTTACACGTCCAATCAAAATGTTTGATTGAACTTCAGGATTTTGCAATTTGTTTGCAATTTTTATATCCGCATTTGCAACCCCTAATTCTTTCTTTTTAGCTTGCAAATCAAGATTGTTGCTCAATGCAAGTTGAACAGCATCATCAAGCGAAACTCTCACTACTTCTGCGTTTACTGGTAAACACATACATATTATTACTACAAATAAAACTAATCTTTTCATATATAACTATCCCACAGATTATCCTACACTAAATAAAAATTATTAGCAACTTTGTCAAAAGTTGACAATTTTATACGGCTTCGTTATTATTTTTTATGAGAGGGAACTGTATGAAAAAGCTTTTTTTAACTCTGTTATTAATGTGTTTGGTGCTTTGCGGATGTGGTCAAAAAGATCAAATGACCGATTTAGACAGAGTTATTAAACGAGGCAAATTAGTTGTTGGCGTCAGAACCGATTCAAAACCTTTCGGTTTTATTGGCGAAGACAATTATAACTACGGATTTGATGTAGATTTGGCTTCTCACTTGTCTAAAGCTATCTTAAACAAATACGAAAATGCTGTTGAATACGTTCCTGTTACTTTGAGGAACAGAATTGCTTATCTTAATTCAGGCAAAGTTGATTGTTTAGTTGCAACAATGTCTATCACCGATAAGAGAATGAAAATTATGGACTTTTCAAGACCTTATTACTTCGCTGGACAAGCTATTCTAGTAAATCATTGGAGCAAAATTACAACAATCAAAGAACTTGATAACAAAAGAGTTATTATTGTTTATGGCGCATCTACAGAAGCCAACATCCGAAATTTACTTCCTAACTGCAAAATTATAGGATACAAAGATTATGATAGTGCGGTTAAGGCTTTGAAAGAAGGAAAAGCTGATGCCCTAATCGCTGATGATACAATTTTGTTAAGCTATACTCACAAAGATAAATCAATTAAAATTCTTTCAGGCAGATACTCTGTTGAACCTTACGCAATTGCGTTTAGAAAAGGTCATCAGTCTGAGAAACTTCGTGAATATACAAACATATTTCTAGACCAATACGCCCGCACTGGAAAATTAGACAAACTACAAGAGAAATGGGGAATTAAATAATGAAAATCAAAATAATTCTTATAACTTTAATCATTTTGATTACTGTTATAAGCGGTATTTTTGTACTAAATATAAAAGACACTGTTAAAGTAACACTTCAATGCAAAGACGCTGAAATCGGATGTACTTACACCGAATTTGACAAGCCTGTAGTAGAAACTCATTTTAAGTACGAAGATGTTCTCCAATGCTCTATCGAAACAATTATGAAAACCGTCAAAGACGAATATGACGAAGAAATGGAAGAAACCGATTGCTATGAATTACTTGTTATTACGAAAAATAATACATTCAGACTTGAACATAAAAACGTCAAATCAATAGCAATGATTTGTGCAAAAATATTTGATAAAAAACCTTTTGAAATAACTACAAAAAATAGAAAACAATAAAAAAAGAATACCGTCCAAATATTTGGACGGTATATTTTTGTCTTTTTCATCTTCCAAGTACATCTTATGAAACTTGGATATCTTTTTCAAATCCGAAAAGCGAGCTAACACTTTCATCATCGTGAATTCTTGAAATTGCTTGTCCCAAAAGTGGAGCAACCGATAATTGCTTGATGTTTGGAGGCATTTTTGACATATCAAGAGGAATTGTATTAGTAACGATACATTCTTTGATAGGTGCATTTGCCAATCTTTCGATAGCTGGACCAGAAAATACAGGGTGCGCTGCACAAACATAAACTTCTTTAGCGCCTTCTCTAATTAACAATTTAGACGCTTCACAAATTGTACCTGCAGTATCAATCATATCGTCAAACATTACACAAACTTGACCTTTTACATCACCAATAACGTGAGATGCAATAGCTTCGTTATGTTTGTCACGACGTTTGTCAATGATTGCAAGAGAACAACCAATTTGTTTTGCAAAGTGTCTTGTTCTTTGAACACCACCAGTGTCAGGGCTTACTGCAACCATATTATCAGGGTCAATATTTAAGCTCTTAATATAGTTTACCAAAATAGGTGTTGCGTAAATGTGGTCAACCAAAATATTAAAGAAACCTTGAATTTGACCGGTGTGTAAGTCCATTGCAAGAACTCTGTTTGCACCTGCTGTTGTCAACAAATCTGCAACCAATTTTGCTGTGATAGCTTCACGACCAGAAGTCTTTCTATCTTGTCTTGCATATCCATAATAAGGAATTACTGCAGTAATTGATTTTGCGCTTGCACGTTTGAAAGCATCAATTATGATTAATAATTCCATCAAATTTTCATTTACAGGGTTGCAAAGCGGTTGGATAATGAAAACATCATCACCACGAACACTTTCTTTTACCTGAACATAAATTTCACCATCAGCAAAATTCTTAATTACCATAGGACCGATTGATGTGCCTAAATAGTCTGCAATTTCTTGAGCCAATTTTGCGTTTGAACGTCCTGCAAAAAGTTTAATATCATGAGTAGGGTTTATAGCACGTTCCAATTGCTCCGCAGTTAATTCTAATACCATTTTAATCCTTTCTGTCACTATTTTTAGTGATTATTAGTGAGTTTGAATAATACTAAATCCTTCACACACTGCATGAATATTATATTCTCTATCGAAAAAAAACTTCAATATAATTTTAAGTAATATTACGCAAAAAATTGCCAAAAAATACTATTTCAACTTACCCCCACAGGGGATTATTTGAAATAAAAAAACAATTACAATTGCAATATAACAAAAGCTTAAAACCTTTGATAAGGAGATAATTATGCTGATGGGAAACGATTGCCACGACTGCGGAAGATATAGTCGCTTGGAAATAAAAAATGTAAACAAAGACATAGTTGCTTGGCTTGAAGATATTGTTGAAGAAAACAACAGCCGAGTAGAACGCAAAGAATGGAAAAGTAAATATAACAGCTACGTCGTTTATGACTACGAACCTTTCTGCACCGACGGTTTTGAAATTAATCTTGTCATAACTTCTTACGATGTTGCATACTTAAATTTCATAAAATACCTTTATGATGAAAAAATAAGTACAATTGAATATCTAAACAGTTGCATAGGAGCATAAAACTTTTGTAAAAAATAATTGAGGTGGGGTTTAAAAATTTAAACTCCACTTTTTATATTTTTATTTAAAAACAAAACATTGAAGAATTTCTTATCACGTCATTCTGATGAGCGGAGCGAAGAAAAATCTCTAATAATGTCATTCTGAAGCACGAAGTGCTAAAGAATCTCTATCATTTGAGATCCTTCACTCACGTTCAGGATGACAGATGTTTGTTCAAAATGATAGAAAAAATTAATCAACAGACCATTTTTTTGCGTCAAATCGCAAATCTGTAACTTTTAATTTCAAAGACTCCAAGTATGGCTTAAATTTTACAAGAATTTGTGTTTTCTTAAGCATCAATTCCTGTGCAACAATAGTATTTTCACAAGCAATCACCATAACTCCACCAGCCAACATTGAATAAGGGCGAGATTTTTGTGCAAATTTTGCACCTGCTACTTTTGCCCAAAAACGATACAAATTGCTTCTTGTAATAGCTTTTTTTATCTCTTTTTGTTCAAGCATTTTTTCAATAATACTGTCTGTACCAACAAAATCTGTATAAAGAACTTTTTCCATCAAAACTGTATTTCCCTAATCCTCGTTTTTGTGCTATCATAAAGAAATGAGTTACTCACAATTAAATGATATCATAAAGTCTTCAAAAAATATACTTGTGATTTCGCATATAAACCCTGACGGCGACACTTTAGGTTCTATTTGTGCAATGTCAGAAATCATAAGAAATAATTTTAAAAAAGAATGCGAACTTCTTTGCGTTTCAAAAATTCCTAAAACTTACGAATTTTTACCTAATATTTCTAAAATTAAAACGCTTGAAAGTTTTGATAAATCAAGAGAATTTGACTTGGTAATAACCGTTGATGTAGCTGCACCTGACAGAATGGGTGATGCAAAAATTCTTTTTGACAAAGCAAAATCAACCACCAATATTGACCACCACAAAACAAATAAAGGTTTTGCTAATTTAAACATTATTGACCCTGACGCAAGTTCTTGTGGTGAAGTTTTAGCTGACATTTTTAAAGGTTTAGATTGGAAAATCAATCTTGAAACAGCAACTTGTCTTTATACAGCAATACTTACTGATACAGGCTCTTTCCGCTATGACAATACAACAGAAAAAGCACTAAAATCGGCTGCAGATATGATTGCGATTGGAGTAAAACCATCAGAAATTTACAAGAAGATTTATGAATCATCTTCAAAAAATCACGTTTTATTTCAAGCTTATTGCATTAGCAAAACTGAATTTTGCGAAAATGACAAAGTTGCTTATACAACCGTATTCAAAAAAGATATTGAAAAATTCAATGCTCCTGAAGATTGCACTGAAGGTTTGACAGAAAAATTAAGAGCAATCGTCACAACAGAAATAGCTTTTGTTGTTCGTCAACTCAATGCAAATATGAGCAAAGTTTCAATGAGAAGTAAGTCTAAAGATGTCGCAGAAATCTGTGAAGTCTTTGGTGGTGGTGGACACAAACTTGCTGCAGGATGTGTTGTCAAATGTTCTGTAGAAGATACAATAAAGAAAATTTTGGAAGAAATTAAGAAAAGAGAGATTTAATTTATGACTTTTAAACCTTTCATAAGAGGTGTGAAAAGATTAATAATTTCTGTTATAAAGAACGATTTTTTCGGTATGGCAGCCGAAATGGGATTTATGCTTGTTATTGGTATTTTCCCATTTATGCTTTTTTTGATGGCAATTTTTGGTTGGATGGGAAACAAATCTTATATGGATACTGTCCTAATGTTCCTTTCTCAAATCATGCCTGAACAAGCTATGGATTTGATTTTGACAGTGTTATCAGAAGTTATGATTTTCTCTCAAGGCAAGTTAATGGCTACTATTGGTATCATTGTAACTTTGGTTTTATCTACAAATGCAGTAGCTATCATTTTGAAAGGTTTGAATAGAGCATACAAAGTTGAAGAAACCCGAAACTTTATTTACACAAGGGTTTTGTCTTTAATAATGGTGCTTGTAAACACTATGGTTATGTTTTTGACAATAAACTTAATCGTATTTGGAAAAGTAATCATAAACTTTTTAATAAATCATCTACATTTGTCTGATGAAATTGCGCTTATGCTCCTTACTCTACGTTGGCCAGTAGCATTTTTGGCATTGTATTTGATGGCGTTTTTAATCTATTATATTTTACCTGATTTGAGAGGAAATGAAAGATTTAAACGAACAAGCGCCCTACCTGGAACTTTGTTCTTCTGTTCTTTTTGGTTGTTAGGTTCTTGGGGATTTTCATTATACGTAAACAACCTAAAAACATACAACATGGTTTACGGAACAATCGGAGCGTTTGCGGTTTTGATGGTTTGGTTGTACTACACATCAATCCTTATCCTAATAGGTGGCGAAATCAACTCCCAAGTATATAACAGACTTTCTGCCAAAGCCGAAGAAATCAAAGCTGATTTTGCAAGATTAAAAGCCCAAAAAGAAAATAATCAAAATTAAATCCAACTTTTTTATGAACCTTATCCTTGAGTTTAACCATTATTTCTATAACCAATTCCTGCTCTGTAACCTGAAATAAAATACATTACAGGAAGCGCAGGTTCTATCCATTTAAACCCTGACAAAACTCCAGCAGTAGCAATGTCGTCCGCATGAAGTGCTATATCTAATGGTTCAGGTTTTCGTTCACTGTACAAACCTTCTTTTCTATCTTTTTTCTGTGCAAACAAAGGATTAATAAATTTTTTAGACAAATAATTCGCAATAGCGCTTCCGCCAATAATCCCTGTTGCAGTAATTCCTGCCAGTATTACACCCAATTTTTTCACTGGTGTTAATGGTTTTATAATCTTGGCATTTGCCATTTTTTCACTACCCCAAAGCGCCGCACCTGCCCCAACATTACATAAGAAAATATTTGCCAAATATTGGTATATTCCTTCTTTTACTTTGTTTGCAGTGCGTTTTTTAGAATTTGTTGCAGTCATATAATCCGCAAGAATTCCACCCGTAACACCTCCTATTACTGGAATTAAACCAATCAATGATAACCTTTTTATTTCACCAAAAACCTCTTTTGAATTTATATTTTCTGGCTTTGGTAATATTTTTTGCATAAATTCATTTGTGTTTTTGTTCTTTGGCATTCTTTCAGTAATGATTTCAATATCTTTTAGCGAAAACATTTTGTTTTTAGAATTTTTCAATGTAGAAGTCAATTTGTCATCTACAACATTTGCTTTCAAAAATTCATCAATTGCTTTTGCTTGGTTTTGCAAGACTTTTTCTGTCGGAGTGTATTCCAAAAGCCCTTTCATCAAAGTTTTATTGCCAATTTTCAAACCTCTTGCAGCCATCAAAGAAGCACCAACAGTAGAAGCAATTGTCACAGCATTTTTAAAAGCTCTTCTTGTTAAATTCCTATCACCTCGTTCTTTATAAAAAGTTTCGTAACCCCAAACGCCAGCGCCAACAGCTCCTAAAGCCGTTGGCATTTTAGAATGTAATTTGCTTAAAACTGCGGGTTGATCAATGTATTTTGCTACTGTAAGTATTTTCATTTTTATCTCATTTGTTAGGTTAACCTAACAATACTATAAAAAGATTCTGCTGTCAAGCTTACATCAAAAAACCCGTACTATTAAAGTACGGGTTTAAAAATTTATTTTCGAAATTATTATTTACCAGCGCCGTTAAAAGCTTTAATTCCCAAGAATTTTGCGGCCGAACCAAGTTTTTCTTCAATTCTCAACAACTGGTTATATTTTGCAATTCTATCAGAGCGTGACATTGAACCTGTTTTTATTTGACCGCTATTCACAGCAACTGCTAAATCTGCAATAAAAGAATCTTCAGTTTCGCCTGAACGATGAGAAATAATTGAAGTATACCCTGCAGCGTGTGCCATTGAAATAGCATCTAAAGTTTCTGATAAAGTACCAATTTGGTTAACTTTGATAAGAATTGAGTTAGCAACTTTACGGCGGATACCTTCTGCAAGGCGTCTTGTGTTTGTAACAAACAGGTCATCACCCACAAGTTGACAGCGAGAACCAATTTCACGAGTAAGAATTTCCCAGCCGTCCCAATCTTGTTCTGCCATACCATCTTCGATAGAAATAATCGGATATCTTTCTACCCAATCTTTCAAAAATCCTGCCATTTCAGCATTATTCATTTCTCTATTTTCACCTTTTAGGCGGTAAATTCCATTTTCATAAAATTCGCTAGAAGCCACATCTAAACAAATTTTCACCTGATCTGTTGTATATCCAGCTTTTTGAATTGCTTCAATAATAACTTCAACACCTTCTGAATTTGATTGAAGATTTGGAGCAAAGCCACCCTCATCACCAACTGATGTTGCTAAATTACGTGATTTTAGAATTGATTTTAGTGAATGAAAAACTTCAGCACCCATTTGCAAAGAGTGGTGGAAATTTTCTGCGCCAACAGGTGCAATCATAAACTCTTGAAAATCAATATTGTTATCAGCGTGAGCGCCACCATTAATAATGTTCATCATTGGAACGGGAAGAGTAAGAGCGTTTATACCACCTAAATATCTATACAAAGACATTTCGTAAGCCATAGATGCAGCTTTCGCACAAGCCAAAGACACACCCAAAATAGCATTTGCACCTAGTTTTGATTTATTTTCAGTGCCATCCATATCAATCATAAAAGTATCAATTTCTTTTTGATGAGTAGCTTTTTCACCAATAAGTTCAGGAGCAATCAAATTATTAATATTATTAACAGCTTTTATTACGCTTTTTCCGCAATATTTGCTACTATCACCGTCACGAAGTTCTAACGCTTCAAAAATACCAGTAGAAGCACCAGATGGAACAGCTGCACGACCAATAACACCACCAGAAAGTTTAACATCAACTTCCACAGTAGGATTGCCTCGTGAATCCAAAATTTGACGAGCTACAATATCTTCAATAAATGTGGACATATTTCTCTCCTTTTTCCTAACACTAATGACCTTATTCAGATTATTATACAAGATATTTTAAACCTCAAGTGTCTATTCTGTCAATGAAGAATTTTTTAAACATTGTAATATTTTAGGCAAATTTTAAAATTTAGTTGTATTATACAGATATCCTAACTAGATAGTAATTTAAAATTTGCTGATGCGTAAAATCTCAGTTTTGGCAATTTTTGACTTGTGTTTTGAATTTTCAAGATTGCAAAAATTTGCAAAAAATGTAATTGAAAATAAAAATTAGGGAATAATTATTCCACCAATGTAATTTATTGAATGTAATTTATTTATTGTCTACACATCAAACAAGCTCTATGCTGCAAACTAACAGAAAGAGAGAGAAATCCTTATTGGGGTTTCAAAAGGAAAATCAAATGCTGAAATTGGCAGAGAGCTTTGTTTGAGTACATTTACAGTTAAAAACTATGTTTCTAAAATTATTGAAAAATTAGAAGTAAAAGACCGAACTCAAGCTACAGCTAAAGCCATTCAATGTGGGTTGGTTACTGAATAAAGATAAGGGACCCGTACCCGAATCCCAGTTTAGTCAGCATGAAAAAGATTATACAATTATTTTAACTGTACTCATAAAGGATTATAAGATGCCGACTGGAATATTTTTAGATGTCCAAGCGGACTTATTTTATCTTTTTAGGCTATCAATATATTGAATTGCTAGACCCTCAATATTTTTAAGAAGTTTTAGTGTTGCAAGCGTTTCTTTTTCTGGAGGGATTCTACCATCATAATATCCATATATTTCTTCATCAACATATTTCCAACTTTTAAGAAGGAATTTATTTAAAGCCATCATTATTTCTGAATAATTTGCACAAGCTAGTTTGAATTTAATATCTTCATTAGATTCTTCTCTGTTAATATTGTTCAGACGAATATAACCATTAGAATATATTGGAAGACGCTCGGCGAACATATCGCATAGCTGTTCCCTGCAGTAATAATATGACATGAAATTTTCTATAATATTATTAGGATTTGAGCGTTTGAAAAGTATAGAATTTTTATTTTTAGTGATATAAGTGATTATAGTGTCTATTGCAGTATTTATGAATTCGTGTTGAGCTTCTTTTGTTTTATATGTTTCACTCTTTAAAGTTATTGTTATAGCAACTAGATATATATATAGTTCTACAATATAAACAAATTCATCATAACTATTTTTTTCAACGTAAAAAATATTATTATTTTTATTATTTAAAAGTCGAAAAGTTCCGATACATCTATTTAATAAATATGCCTCAGGCTGATCAAAATGCGATGCAAGGGAGGTACATTCTAGTTCACTATTTTTATTTGAGTTATTGTAATTAGATATTATTTGCTGTAATCTCTCTTCAAATAAAAAACACTTTTGAGCTAGTGATTTTATTGTTTCTTGATAGCCTTCTTTGTTCGTTTTTAATACTATCTCTGGGGTTTTTTCATAAAGTTGTTTTGATATAAAACATGCAGAAAAATCATTCAGAACCATAAGCATACCTATGTCCCCACTATATATCCTATTTATTTTATTTAAAGCCTTTTCTATTACACTTTGTTTATCTGATGCATATTTTATTAAAGGGTATATTTCTTCTTTGTATATGTCATATCTAAAATTCATGTTTTCTATAACTTGGTTAAGAGGTAATGATAATAAATCTTTTGTAATAATACTTGAAACTAACCCTACAGCCAAAGATTTGGCGTATTTTTCGAAACCATTTGTTCTTTTTAACATGGTTAGTGATAAAAAAGAGACAGATGTTATAGCCATAAGAACTTCTGCTATGAAAATGGTTCTTACAACTGGTACGTGATTTTTTACAACATATTCTTTTTCATAGCAACGATCAGCAATTTCACAACATTCTAATAAAATTTTTGCTAATTTTTCATCTGTGGCTAATGTTATAATAAAATCTTCTGAATTGTAATCAGGAAATGAATTATCATCATCTTTATGATTATCTGTTTCTGGTTTACGTTTAATCGAAGAAATTTTTTTTGAATATAGTTCTTCTTCCTCTTGTTTCATATGTCCAAGAACCACTACCAGTAGTGTGATGACCAATAATATGAAGAGTTCCAAAATAATCTCCTTTTAATATCTTTGTAAAACATTTACTGCTACTTTAGTATATCACTAATTTAACATGTGTAAATATATCAATAGTGGTTCTGAAATGAGAGTTAAAGATATTAAATTTAAGCCTCTAAAGGAATGTAGTAAAGTTTGGTTTGGCATAACTAGAGTTTGCTCATTAGAACGTGAGGGTATAGATTTTGGGACTTTTGAAATACATTCTGAAATTACAGGTAAAGAAAAACGCTTTGTAGATAAATATAAAGATGCAGCTTTTTTATATTATCAAGTTTTGCCGGTTATTGAACCATACCATAAGGATGAAGATGAACATTGTAATTGTTTAATTTGCCGTTAATGATTTAGTTTTTCTACAACACATTCCGACACACTTCCCTCGAAAAGAGTTCCAAAATGAGAACTTCTAATTTATCATTCGTATGCTGCGAAAGGAGGCAAGAATGGTAAACGATGCGATTTTACAAAACATTCAAACCGATAATACTTGGGTTGATGTTGAGACAGTTGCATTCCTTAAAAACATTTCAAAAAGAGGTGTTAGGTTATCATTTTGATTGTCCAAATGTAAAGACACACATGGTTTGATTACTTGTCACAGATGGTTTGATAATTTTGGGCAAAATAAAATCAAAAAAACAACTTTAATGTTCTAATTAATATAAAAACTTTTCTCAAAATCGAAGTTATAATTTGTCAAAATAAATTGAAAATGTCGGACAAAATATTTTGAAAATTTCAATTTTGCGAAAATTAAGGGGAAGTTTTTCAATTCTTTCTGTCAGACATTTTAAATTGAAATGATAAAAACTACAAAACTCTATGATAAATTTAATAAGTATTATCTTTATTTGTAGTATCATAAAGACAGTAGGAGTTAAATTTGCAATAAATTTTATAGGAGTAAGTATGAAAAAGATAATTCTATTATCACTTTTAATATTAAACATTCAAAATTTAAGTTATGCTAATAATTCAGATTACACAACACCAAAACCTGTCAGATATTCAACTCAGCAAGGTATTTTTAGAATAGAAAAAACCATTTACGCTTCTGACCAAGAGCTAGATATGATAAAAAAGGCTAGAGAAGCAGAAGCCAAAGAAAGATTTCCTAATGGAGTTTTGCCAGGAGGTGGCATAGATCCATTTACACAAAATGAACCAGATTCGACACAAGAACCTGAACAACTACAAAATAATAAAACAATAAAAAACAAATTTATAAATGCAACAAAAGAAATGGGTAAGGAGTTGTTGTTAGGACTTTAAACTATGAAAGGAAATAATATGATTTGTCCAAATTGTCAAAATGAAAATACTGATGGATCCAATTTTTGTAATAATTGTGGTAGTGCACTTACAACTGAAACAAAGAAAGCAGAAAGTTCTACATTGAGTAAAGTGTTTTTAATACTTTGTTTTCTTTTTCTTGCTCCATTTAGCATATTAACCTTCACGGGTTTATTCATTAAAAAGTCATTAAATAAAGAAGGTAGTATCTCTTTCTCTGAATTTACAAATACATTTAGAATAGTTTTAGGCTGGTTCTTTGCAGCAATGTTCTTCTTTATGATATTTTCAGAAAAGAATCCCTTATGTATTCTTTTGGTTCTGCTAATAGTGGGCTTACTTTGCCCATATACAAGTAATATTATTGAGAGCAGAATTAAATTACATAATTATGGCAAAATTAAAGCCATTTCTATAATTGTGCTATTTATGCTTATTGGTATTATTAGCGGCAGTACAGAGTCAAATAAACAAGAGGTTTCAGCAGAAAACAAATCTGCTATTAAAGACAACGTAAAAACCGAAAAGCCTAAAACAAATACACGCAAAAAGGAAGCTGAATATAAAGCACCTATTGAGGATGGCGCTTACGACATATTACCAACAGAATTTGGTAAAGGTTATGACAAAACCATCAAAAAACATGGCGTAGCCAATATTAAGAAATCAAATGAATTGCTACCTAAAGCTGCTGAAATTGTTTCTAGAAACAAAACATGTGACAAGATTACTTGGGTAATGCTTTCAGACAATAGCACTAGAGATAATATTATTATAATTACAGACTGTAATAATGGAAAAAGATTCTATCTTTCAGAACAAGAAATCTTACAAAATGTTAGTGCATTAAGTGAATCACAAAAACTAGAAAAATTAATGCCTACTCATATAGCAATGTGTGAAGCTCGTATCAAGAATAGTTTAAATTACCCATCGACTTACAAGAAATTAATTTCTAAAACCGGTTGGGAAACAGAAGACTATGTTAACGACATTGTAATTGGTTTCAAGGCTAAAAATGCATTCAATTTAGAAACTGAGTATACTGCAAGATGTATGTTAAATTCAAATAACGACTTTTCTACTTTTAGCATAAAAGAAAACTACTAAAAAAAGGAGGTTAACCTCCTTTTTTTATTTATAAAATCCTGTGTTGTAAGATTTAAAAAGTTATATGCTCCATTACAATATCTTTAAATATGCAAAGTATTTGTTAACAAACATCAACCTTGCCCCCCTGACCAAACAACCTTCCCTATAATTTGGAAATATTCAGAGTCTAAGTCGACAGTAAAAGGTGCATATTTTGTATTTTTACTAATAACTTGTACTTTATTCCCTGGCATTCTTTGTAGGATTTTTACATAGAGTTGAAAATCGAAGTCATTAAATTCTAGTTTGTAGTACAATTTTTATATGAAACATTTGGGGAGTAAGAAGATACATACAGAGAGATTAACCCTGCGACCTTTTACTATGAAGGATGCAGAAATGATGTTCTCACATTGGGCAAGTGATGATGAGGTTACAAAATATGTGCCTTGGGATACGCATAGCTCAATTGAGGTTACAAAAGAGATTCTAACCGAATGGACTAATAATTATAAAAAACCTAATTTCTATCAATGGTGCATTGATTACTACGGCAAAGCCATCGGTAGTATTAGTGTTATCGAAATAAACGAAGAACTAAAATCCTGTGAAATCGGATATTGTATAGGCAAAAAATGGTGGCATAACGGAATTACTTCTGAGGCTGTCCGGCATGTAAAAAACTTCTTAATCAATAAAGTAGGCTTTGAACACCTTTGGGCTTGGCATCATATTGATAACCCAAATTCAGGATTAGTGCTTTCAAAGTGTGGTTTTAGTTATGTTGGCGAAATTGATGATTCTGAAAAATATATGAACACCAACTCAAAAATTGTTATTTATGAATACTAAATTGGCATTTTAAACTTGATTAATTCTTTATACAAATTCATTACATCATCTTGGTACTTCTCACCCTGCATAATACCGGAGAAAATACTCGCAACAAACTCAAGTCTGTTGGTTTTAGGATAATTAGGTATTTGTAAGTTCTTTAACTCGGATTTACCTCTAAATAAATCAAGAAACTTCACAAAAGCCATATCCGATTTGAAATCAAAACAATGCCCTACTTCATGATAAATAGTTTCAAATTCATTTTCATAAACATTGCCATAAATATTTATGTCATTTGTATTAATTTCATTAGGATTTTTATTATCTAATTGTTTAATCCGTTCTTTTACATGATAAATAGAGCCAACAAGAGAATATTTTTCAAAAAGCGATAAAGATTCAGGTTCTGTATAAGCCTTAGTTAATTTTTTACAAAAATCATCATATCCTTTACCAAGATTGTATTTTGTCAAATCTTCATAAGAATTTTCTTGTAGTAAATCTTCTAGCCTACTTACACGTTCTTCTATTCTATTTTTATTGATGAGAATTGAATCAATCATAGGCCAATAGCAAGCAAGGCCTGGCAACTGTTTAAAAGGATAATAAGCTATTTTACGAGGGAAATACACGTTTCCTTTAAATCTATTAGAAATATTAGTTAATCCTTCATTAACCCAATTTGCGTATTCTAAATCATTGATTTTGAATTTCTTAATACCCAGTTTTTCTTGTGCAAAAGCTCTTGCTTCTTCAATTGTTTCGGCTTTTTTGAACTCTATATTTTCTTCTAATTGTTTGGGAGATTCTGTTACTGCAAAGAATGAAATAATTGCCGTATTTTTCACAAAATCTACTATCTCAGAAACATCAATATCCGCTATATCTGTTAATTTTGACAACAGAACTAATAACAAACTAGCTTCAAAAAGATTCTTTTTAGTAAAAACTTTGTTTGCAGTTTCTTTTAATTGTAATTTACCCTCAAAACTTGGTTCTGAGGTTTGTTTTAGTGAATGAGTTTTATAATTATATGAATTAATTGCACTAACTTTCATATTCAATATAAAAGCTGTAAATAAAATATTTGCTTAAGCTTAAGCTATATTGTTACAATGTAAATCTTTTGCAGTTATTTTCTCAAAACCAATTTATCATTTACAAGCTGTGTGTTAGGTTGCATTAATCATATCTTTGATAGCTTTTCCAAAGTCATCATATAACAATATTCTAAAGTCTAAATCCGTATCACCGTTAATTTTTAGCACATCTTTTAAAAATTTTAAGCTCATCTCATAAGCTTCTTTCTCTCGACCAGCTCTTCTATAAATATCTTGCAATATATAATTATCATTAAGATAAGGAAATTTTGTTTTTAATTGGCCAAGAACGTGTTTTGTAACATTTTGGATATAATCTATTGTTGACATGCTGGTTATGTTTTTATACATCAAATTCAACGTGTTTTTATCAGCATATGGTACTCTGCTAGGCATATCGTCATTTTTTCTTAAGTTTTCAATAAGAGGTAAATGAATATAATATTCGATTGTATTAAAGCCTTGAGAACCACCTATCAAAGAGTGTTCTTTTTCTATAGCAGAAGCTTTGGACTGTAGTATTTTTCTTGTAAAATCTACTGTAGATACCCTATCCGCCGACTCATCTTGTGCAACATGTGTAGCTTCATGAACAAAATCTCCAAAAATTTTTAGATTAGACAAACTTCGGTCGTTGAAATTAAGATATATAAATTTATCTTTAACACTTATTTCATTAGTGTAAAGATTTGTATTTGTTATTTGACTATAATAAGCCCCAGTTCTTAGAGGAATATTGCTCCCTTTAGGTATTTCAGAAAAAAGTCTTACAGTTAATGTTGGTGAAATTTTTTTGATTATTGTCTCAAAATCTTTAATTGTTGCATTTGGCTTAGTCTGGTATAATCTTTTTGTTTCTGTTAGTAGCAAAGGTAGCTTTTCTCTCATAGTAGTAACTTTTCCATTAAATATAGGAGTTGTTGCCTTGCTATGCACATATTGATTATACTGATATTGATTAAATTGCACTTTCATATTTGTACTAAAACATCAGAAAATATTTTTTTGCCTTTATTTAATCAAAGGTTTAAATTATTAATATATTAATCTTGCAGTTATTTTCCTAAAATCAACCTTTTCATTCACAAGCTGTGTGTTACAAATCTTAATATAAAAGGCAATTTTAAAAGTTGTTTTGTTTTAAGTATATTAAGTGTAGAATGCAATAATCATTTTTTAAGGAAGGTGTGATATGACAACAGTTAATACAAGTGCTATGTACTCTCCAAGCCAAATAGGTTTCAAAGGCAAAGAGAAAAGAGTAATACCTACTATAGTGAAAAACATATTGGAAGAAAATAGAAGTAAACGAATTATTCCAGAGGAATTAATAAATGACCCAAGTAAACCAATTAAGAAAGTACCTACTATAGTGAAAAACCTATTAGAAGAAAATAAAGGACAACAAGTTATTTCAGAAGAATTACAGGTTGACTTGCATAGACCAATTTCAGAAATGGTTAGTGATTTAACTAAGAAAGCTAATAAAATCGATATTTCAGTATAGATTTAAAAGGTAGTCTAAAGACTACCTTTATTTAATATCTTGCAGTTACTTTTTTAATCGACTTCATTACTTGTATTAATTAAATCAACTGCGTTTATCATTTTCTTAAAACCTTACTATATTACTTAAACAAGTTACTAAACAAGTTTTTCCAAAAACTATTATTAGATTTGTTTTCTGTTGATTCTTTAATCATCTTTTCAGATTCTAATGTATATAAACTTTCCTTAATCGTCTTAATATTACATTCTGGTAATAAGCGTAAACTATCAGGGTAATGGGGTCTAAATTTTAAAGAAACTTTGCAGACGTCTTTATCATAGATTTCTTCGTTTAAGCCATCGACAATTGCTTTTCTATTCCTATCAGGTATTTGACCTTTACTTTTATAGCTTAAAAGTTTTTCTTCTTCGCCACCAAATTTATAGAACTCTTTAGTCTTAGTTCTAGCGATAAACTTCTTTGCATTATCAACTAATGTCGTGTAATGATTTATATTAAGAATAGTTTTTATTTTATCATTAGGCTTTGAGAAATCTTTAGTAATTTGCTCATAACTTTCAAGAACATCTAATGTCTGAGGGGTGTATGTTCTATCATATTTTAAAACGCTAACAACTGTATTAGGAGTCCCTTTGGGGTTTTTTAATAACTGATACCCCTGCTTTTTCATTTTTAATGCGTAATTTGCAATTTTTACCTTTTCAACAAACTTAACCCCTCTTAGTCTTTGAAAAGAAGGATTTGCAGTTTGATATTGAGTTTGTTGAATTGGTCTGATTTGCATTTTTAACCTACTTTACTTTTTAGATAAATAACCTTTCTCAATAAACATTTCTTTTAAAATCGGTATATTTGTCTCAATGGATTTTGACATTGAAGAAGAATCTTGAAAAATAGTAAATTTGGAAGATATTGCTCTTGTTTGATAAAACCACCTAGAGAATATATTTTTACCAACTTTTTTACCAATATTTGTTACATCACACTCATATCCACTAAATAATCTTTGACATTCCTCAGGTGTACAACCATTATATGATGGTTTTTGAGGGAGTTTTCTAATATATGGTGTTATATGCACATCAACATCTTTTGCTAATAGCTCTAATTGAGGTCTTGCTTTTTCAAGCTCTTCCCCATAAGAAACTAATTTTTTGAAAATCTCTGTTTCAACTGCGGTTTTTGGTTTTAGAATTTTTGAATACGCAGAAGGCTTTGGCATATATAATGCCATTCCAAAACTTGTATTATTTTGTTGAATTGGGCTGATTTGCATTTTTGTTTTTCCTTATTTGTTAAATAAGCTAAGTTCAGGACAATTCTCTAACATGAACTTATCAACTTCTTGTCGAACAGGACAACTTGTAGTATCTTCAAAGACTTTTTTATTTAATTTACCGTCATTATTTCTTCCAAACCAAAATATTTCGGTTATAGATTCTAGTTTTCCATTAGTAATTTTATCAGAGAATTGTCTAATAGCTTTTACTTTCCCATTTTCAAAACTTGTTTTAAAGAAACCTGAGCCTTGATAGTTACTTTTACCAACTTCTTTTGCTACAATTTGTCCACTATTAATATCTTTTGCAGTTACTATTTTTGTTCCGTTGAAATTAAGGGTGTCAGTTATTACAAAATTGTCTTTCTTAATATTTCTAACCCAGTTAATAAGTTTTCTACCTTTATCATCTCTTAAGGCAACTTTTTTCCCAGTTGATTTATCAATACCTTTTACTACAACGGGTTTGTATCCATCAATGATATTCAAAACAGAATCTCCAAGTCTTTGCATACGAGACCATTCTTTAGGCTGTCTAAAAAATTGAGCATTGATAGGTCTAATGTGTGAGTTTAGAGTTCTTGTAGAAAAACCAATTCTTGTAATCATACTCATAATACACCACTCCTTAATCTAGTGAATAAATTATACTACAAAAGTAATTCATCAGCTTAGACGTGCTTAACATTGTAAAGATTTAGGCAAAAATTTTTATTTACAGGTTTATATACTTGTATAATATAAAGAAAGTAGGTATATGTATGCAAGTAAATTTAAATACAAACATTAATCAATCAAGACCAAACTTTAAAGCTTTAAAAGGCATTGATTTTGGACCCGCTCGAAACTATCCTGTAGTACAACAAGAATTATTAAAAACTTTTGATAATATACATATAAAAAAGTTATTTGAGAAATATGATGGTAAAATTAAATTTTTTGTAAAAGAACAATTCGCATATCGTGATAATTATGAACATTGGAGAGAAATATTAAGTGCAAAATTGGAATTAGATGCTGATATGCAAAAAGTAAAAGACTTGCAAGATACTTATATAAAAAAAGCTGCAAAAGAAAATATAGATATGCCTAATGAAAAGATTTATGATTTTACTATTGAAGTCGGACTACCTGCGAAATCACAAAGTTCCCTTCCACCAATGAGATTAGACCCGGAAAATGCGCTTAAAATATTGGCAAGAGAATTCATTAATAGCCTAAATTCTCTTCCAGAGTATAATTTTATAAATATTGAAAAAATATATTCACATAAAATGAACGAAAACTTAGCAGATAAAGAGCACGTTTTTAAAAATAGGCTTCAAAGTTTAATAAATGAAAGAAGTAAAAAAAATGAAACTAATAAAGCCGAAGACTTTGTTATAAATAAATTAAAAGAATTACTTGGATAATAAATAAATTAACAATAAAAGTCGGGTTTAACCCGACTTTTTGGTTTATAATACTTCTATGATAAAAAAAGTTCTTTCGATTTTATTTTTGTTTGTTTTTTTGCAGTTGGTTTGTTTTGCAGAATTTGCAAAACAGCCTGATGAGTTTACTTGTGCTCCAACCAGTTCATATAATCTAATAAAAACGATATGTCCTGAGTGTAAAACATCTATTCAAGAACTTGCAGTTATTCAAAAAACCAACAAAAACGGAACAACAACTTATAATCTTTGTCGAGGATTAGAAAAATATTTTAAATCTCAGAACAAAAAAGTTGTTATGGAATATTACGGAATAAAAAAAGTGCGTAAGTTCAAAGGAAGTTCAAATATTGATTTAACCCTTTTGAAAAAGCACTTGGAAAACAACGGATACGCAATAATTAATATTGGAATTTATACAAAGGATTCTGATGGTACTTACACTCGAAAATGGGGGCATTATGCAAATGTCGTTGCAGTTGAAAACAATTCTCTAAAAGTTTTAGACCCATACGATAAAGAAAATGAAATCTCAACTTGGTTAGGGATTAGAAAAAATAAAAACATTGCCCTAAAAAATATAAACGATAATGAAAAATACATAAAAACAAACGAGGCTTATTTTATAAATAGTGGAATAAACTACTTAGAACCAACAGAGTTTGCAGTCATAAATGGAGTTGTATTTATAAAATAAAACAGGCAAAACCGAGATGGCTTGCCTGTTTTTTATTTCAAAGATTATAATTAACTACTTAACAGCTTCTTTGAATTTTTTGCCTGCTGAGAATGCAGGAACTGTTTTAGCAGCAATTTTTAATTCTTTGCCTGTTTGTGGGTTTCTGCCGATTCTTGCAGCTCTTTTTCTAGCTTCAAATGTACCGAAACCAACTAGAGTAACTTTGTCGCCTTTTTTAACAGCTGATTGAATTGCATCAATTGTAGCTGATAAAACTTCTGAAGCTTCTTTCTTAGTCACTTTTGCAGATTTAGAAATTTCTGCAATTAATTCTTCTCTATTCATAATAATCTCCCTTTCCTGTTCTGCATATCAGAACTATAAGACTAATTATATAGGATTTATCCGTTTTTGCAAGCTGTAACACGTTGGCTTAACATTGTAACAATTTAGGCAAATTTTAAGATTTACGGGGTTAATACCAGTAAGGAGTGTGTGTTATGCAAATCAACCCGATTCAACAAGTACAAAGCTATAATAAAAGTATAAATAATCAACCTAACTTTAAAGGCACATATATAGTTCAAATTCCACATAAGGCATTTACCAATCCTAATAATATACAAGAATGTACTAAATTAGTAAGCAAGCAAATATGTAAATTTAGATCCAAATTAGACAATTTTTTAAATATATTTAAACAAAACTTATTTTGTTATCCTGAAAAATTTTCATATATGTTTTCAAAAAAAGGTATGGAAAGCTGCAAATTAAATAATAGTGTACAATGGTTACGTTCTAATACAGGATTACCAATCGCTGATGCACTTAGAGAAAATTATCATTCCTTTTTTATTTATACAAAAGATGATGCCGGTAATGTATTAAAACAAATAACATCAGTTTGTAAAAATACACGAGCACCAAAATTTCTTGCTAAATATTCTGACCCTCATATGATAGCAACTGCAAGAACAGCAAAAATAGGTGTTGAATTAGATAAAGCAATGGAACGCCAATATAAAAGTGCAATTGTATATGAAGTTGAGAATTTAGCAGATTTAAAAGATGTAGCACAAAATATAAAATAAGTTTAATTTATGATACAATCAATTGTATTAAGGAGTACATATTATGCAAGTATTACCAATCAGACAATTTAATCAAAATAATAATCAAAAAGTTCAAAAACCTAGTTTTCAAGCTCTTAAAATTGATTACGCCGGATTGTATAGAAAAGAGGAATTTCCTGAACATGCAAAAAAGGTTGTTAATTCTATTAAGGGCAATAAAGTATTTACTGACTTTTGCAAAAAACATGATGTTGAAGTTTTATTAAGTGCATATAAGGAAGGTAAGTGGATCAATACTTGTTTCGACATGGTTGTTGTAAAACCGGTTAAGTTTAAACTCTTAAAATGCTTTGGGCTTGACAGAAAAAAAATTATTTCAATTGAAAAAGATATATTTTTTAATTATTTAACTGATGATATAGCTGAAAATTTTAGCAATAAATTATGGATTTGTTCTAAAGATTTAAGTAATGAATTAAGTGAATATAATGGTAAAACTTACGGGGAATTAACCAGTAAAATCCTCGAAATCAACAAAAAATAATAAAGAAAGTACAGTACAGCAAAGTTTGGTAGACTTCAGTCCACCAAACTCCAAAGGTAGACTAAAGTCTATCCTATGAATTTATAGAGGTTGTTCCCTCACCCTAGCCCTCTCCCTAAGGAGAGGGAACAGAAAATAAACTAACAAATAAGGAAAAACAAAAATGCAAATCAGCCTAATTCAACAAACTCCCAATGAAAACCATAAGCTGTTCGGTTTGGATTATTACAAGCCTTTTTAATACTTGCCTCAAAGGAATAAGACACATGCAGTTCTTTTTCTTCAAGCCATTTATAAGTTGCTCTCGCACATCTAAAAATTTCCCCTGTTTCAACACACATGATTGCTTTAGGTTTTGCACTTTCAGAACGATATTGTGCTAGTTCTTCTTGAAATTTTAAAAATAATTCCTTTGGTACTCTGTAATTATACGATTTTTCTTCTTCATCTTTTAGTACAATTACACAGCGATTTTTCAACTTTGACATCTTCAATTTCCTCTCTTATTGCTTCCGATAAATCCTTTAATTCCAAAAGACCTCTTTGTAATCCCATATAAACGGCATCAATCGCAGAATGGATATCGCCAAGATGACAATATAAACGCCATTTTTGCATTCTTGTATTAGATAATGACAATCCCATTTTTCTTGCAATTTGCTTATTATTGTAGCCTTTTGCAATAAGAATCAGGATTTCACGTCTACGACCAGTCATTCTTGCTTGATGTTTATACATTTTTGAGAGCCTTCCAGTTATCTATTGGATTACATTTTATCCAATAAGTAATGCAATTTTTTTATGCCGTAAAAATAGACATTCGGCTGATTGTTTTCTCAAAAATTGTCTGCTACATTATGTTTTGAAACTTGTAACAAATTTGTAAAAAACTCAGATATAGAGGCAACTTTTAGGGTTTACAAGTTTTAAAAAATACAAAATGGATAAATTGTAATCCATTTAAAATGTAATGCAATCCCTTTATTAGAGAGTGTTTTAAGTTATAAAACAAAGTTGGAATATGAATAATCAATTTGGTCTTGTTCTATTCCGATATAACGCAATGTTATTTGTTGGCTAGAGTGATTAAATATTTTTTGCAGTATCGCTACATCTTTAAATTGTTGATAATGATGGTAGCCAAAAGTTTTTCTCATAGAATGTGTGCCGATTTTAGCCTCAATACCAACGTCTTCGCAGGCTTTTCTAATCATATAATATGCAGTTATTCTATTATACCTTCTGCCCCAATGCGATTTAAACAAAGGCTCTCTATCTCGTCTATTCTTAACGAAATCAGCAATAAGCCTTTTTAATTTTTCATTTAGCGGAAACCTTTTAGGCTTTCCTGTTTTCTTTTCAACTATTTGAACATAGTTTTTGCCTCTGACATCGCCAACATTAAGTGCGACAATATCAGAAATTCTAAGACCTGAATTCGTGCCAAACACAAAAATTAAGTGGTCTCTTTTGCTTTGTTTTTCAAGATATCGTTCTACTTTTTCGACATCTTTTTTGTTTCTTATTGGTTCTACAGTAGTCATTTTACCCTCCTTTCTTAACCTCTACTATTTATAATTGTCGAATATTTGAGCTAACTAAAGAACTCCTCAGTAGCTTCCAAGATTTCTTCAAAATCTTCATCGGTCAGTTGTAGGTATGGTCTTGCAGGGATTGAGACGGCTTTCTTTCGCCCAGCTTGCCCTCCAAGTTGATGGATAGCAGCATAATCCATGTTTGAACCAATAACGGCACTATCCTCGTCATAGTGGGTGGATATTGAAGATGCGAGCTGCCCTGTAACTTGCAAAATTTGTCCGGGATAATGTCCTGTTTTTTGACGTTTCTTTTTTGTTGATTCAGCCAAATCAGTCCACTTTGGTCTGCCTTCATTAGCGAAATTTTCTTCCGTTGAATAAGCCAAAATACCTGCGACGTTTTTCATCAATGGTCGCAGGTTTTCGCCTCTATGAGCAAGTTCAAGAAGTCGTTGGTTGACTTCTTGATTGTCGATTCGGATTTCTATTGGATTATTTGCCATTTTCAAATAAGTCTTTTATCGGGTAATTTGCAATTAATAATTCTTTGAACATTTTGTTTTCACGATTAGTTCCCTGACGATTATTGATTCCGTTTAATCGTTCGACTTCGACCATCTCAAAGCCTTTGTAGAGTTCTCGAATTTTAGGGGAATCGTCATAAGAAAGTAAAAAGCGACCTTTGATGTTTCCAAGAACTTCTCTTAATCTTTCGTGGTCAAAGTTTGCAGTTGATGTCACTTCATAACCACAGCCTTTTGAATAAGGTGGATCGCAGTAGAAAAATGCATCTTCAAAGTCGTATTGAGTGATTAGTTTTTCAAAGTCACGATTTTCAACCATTACTTTATCGAGCCTATTATGAATTGCATCGATTTTCTCAAGCACGTTTTTTTGAGACTTGCTTGCACCACCACAACTACGTTTTACTGTTCCGAAAGTTTCGCCACGACCACCGAATGAACGTGTGATTAAAAAGTAAAATTGAACAGCTTTTTGAATATCAGTAATAAAAGTGCCGTTTAAGAATTGCAAAAACATTTCACGAGAGCCAAGAAGGTATTTTATCTCTTCTTTAAATGCATTAGGGTGGTATTTTACGATTCTGAATAGGTTTACAAGTCTGCCGTCTAAATCGTTGTAGACCTCTAAATCTGCCCATTTTTCTTTGTAAAATAAAACCCAAGCACCACCACCGAATGGTTCGATGTAGGATTTAATATCGGTAGGTATTAATGGTTCGATGACTTTACGAAGTAATCTTTTGCCACCAACCCAATTGATTAAACTTTTTCTATCTATTGTCATTATGAACTCCTTTTGAATACTGTTTGAATAGGGGTAGGGGTAAATATATAGGGATAATTTGAATACTACCAAAATATCGTTTGAACAGGGTTTAAATGCCGTTCAATTGCTGTTTTATGTTTCAACTAATCCACTTGCAGGGTTATGACTCCACCCAACATCCGGCGCAATTTTCTTATTTGTAAGTGGGTCAGTATAAACAGTTACAGGCTTGTATTCGCCTGACTTTTTAGAAACCAATTGTTCTTCTTGTGATAAAAGTCCTGCTGAAGATGATGGTTTAACATTCTTTTTTACGAGATTTTTAGGGGATAATGCATTCACTCTGCATCTGCATCGCCAACCATTCGGAGGGTAAAAAGATGCCCAAAAAGGGTCATCATATCTAAAAACAAGTCCATGCAGTTGTGCGTGTTCAGGTCTGGTCTTTGAATCAAGGACGGCAACGTATTCCCAAAATGGTCGATTGTCGACATTATCAACCTGAGTTTTGTATCTTCCTGTTTGATAAGCTACTTGCATATTAACGGAATAGATAGTCTTTAATCGATACATTGAGCCAAGCTGAACTTTTTCGGCATTACCTTTTGAATCAACGACAACTACTTCGCCCCACCACCCTTTCTTTTGCAGGGTTGGTTTTAAGTCTTTCTGAAAATCCCTGAAGGTTTTACCCTCTGAGAGAGCTTTATCTAATGAGGCACGAATGTCGTTTAGGATATCTTCACGCATTGCTTTAGCGACTGTGAATGACTTTTGATGTGCATCTTGCCAAAGTTCGTACCAATCCCAAGTGAATTTATTTTTCTTGTTCTTGAAATATTTAATCGCTAGTGCAGGGGAAAGTTTGAATAGTGCTTTAAGATTTGGCATTTTCAACCTCTGCAATCTTTCTAGCAACGGCTTCAGCAACATTAACAGTAATTGCGTTTCCCGCCATTTTATAAAGCCTAACATCCGAGAGTTTAATTTTTCTAGCGACTTCAACCATTTCATCAGGAAAGCCCTGAAGCCTAAAACATTCAAGAGGTGTTAATCTTCTAATTCTAAAATCATCAATAGTTCCCATATTGCAAGAAGTATCAAGTGTTTGAGAGCAACCTTTACCGACTCGACCTCTGCGCAATTTTGAATGTGGATATGCTAAACTAATTCCGTCTCCGGGACCTGCGATATCGTATCCTTTTTTAGTTCCGTTTTTAACTCTCATTAATGGAGTATCGCCAGCAACTTTAAGAGTTTGAACAATATCAGAAGGTTTGTATTGGTCGTGGCGAGGCTTGTTTATAAAAGACTCTATTGAGTCATTTGGTATATTTACCATTGGTACATCGCCACCGACTTTTAATGTAGAAGAAAGTTCGGATTTTTTGCAGTTGAAATAATATTGATTTATAAAATAGAGTCCTGTTTTACCACCCAATCCACCACTATTTGCAGTTAGAGTGGAGCTTATTCCATTAGGGTTATAAACACGAGCACCCTGTGATTTTCCTTTTGTTTCTTCTAGTTGGATTAAACTATTCTCGCTAGGATTCTCTTCATTGATTCCTCCGAGAGGAAATATTTTTCCGATACATTCTTTTCCATAACATCCAACAATGTACACGCGCTCCCTGTTTTGAGGAACTCCGAAGAACTTAGAATTAAGTAATTGCCATTGAACGCTATACCCAATGTCGGAGAGAATTTCAAGAATTCTTTGGAAAGTTTTTCCACCGTCGTGACTAAGTAAGCCCTTAACGTTTTCGAGAATAAAATATTTGGGTGTTTTGTCTTTAAGAATCCGTGCGACTTCAAAAAACATTGTGCCTCTTGTGTCTTCAAATCCACGTCTTTTTCCTGCAATCGAGAAAGATTGACAAGGAAATCCTGCACATAAGATATCGAAATCGGGGAGTTCTGCTGTGTTGATTGTTGTGACATCGTCAAAAAATAACTCCTTATCATTTTGAAAATATGCTCGGTAGAGCTTATTTGCGTATTCATCATTATCGCAAAAGCCGATGCTTTTAAAACCGGCACGTTCTAATGCGATTTTAAATCCACCAATTCCTGAAAAGATATCAAAAAAAGTTAGTTGTTTATTCTTCAAGTCCATCTGACCTCCCTTGCAGTTCACAAAGGAACAGAGCTTTTTGAAGTGTTTCTTCGAACTTTTTTGAATGCAAATTCTTTAAGGATAGTAGCTCGTAGGCTTCCTCATAACTTTCGCAAGATTCAAACAATGAAATTAATGGTGCAAGAATTGATTGAGCTTGTTTTGTTAAATCAGCACCACTTAAGAATTGGTATAATTCCTCAATTTGTTCTTGTCCGGGAATTGATGTTTTTTCTTTAAACTCTTTAAAATCAGAAGACGGAGGGATAACAACTTCTTCCCTTATTTCAAAGTCCTCATCTTCTAATCCGTAGTTTTTAATAAAGTATTCTTTTGTGAATTTAACTCCTGTATCAAAGAGGATTTTATCTCTTTGAGCTAAATTCAAATCAACATCTTCAGGCTCATACATTTCAAAAACAGGAACTTCAGCATTGAGGGAATTTAATTCATAAATCCAACGAATTAATTGGTTAATAACACTTTCCACTAACTTGCGATCTGTGTCGATAATATCCTGACGAACGGACATATGTGTATTGCTCGCAGCATAACTACCACTTGAGCCAATTTCAGTAGTAAGAGTTTGACCGAGAATAGCTTTAGAAATTTCTGCATTCATTTTATTGATTAGCTTTTCAAATATCTCAGCAGATGATGATTTATTGGCTTCTTGAATTTCAACTGAAGAATCGTCAGGAATGACGGCAATAGCATCTTGCACCATTTCTTCAAGCATATCTGCCAGACTTTCGGTGTCCTCTTTTGATGCTCCACGTGGGTGTTTACCGATAAGATGTGGCATTCCGTATTTTTCAGTAAATACAACCCAAAACTTTAATCCACCTTTTTTAAAGGTTACATTCCAAAATACACGAGAGAGTGTGCGTTCGCCATAAGGGTTGTTGTAACTTGGATTATTTTGAGCCAATAAAAACTTTTTTGGAGGAACAATTTCGCCGTAATAATTTTCTTTAGTTCTGAATTTTAGATTATTTTCATCATCAAAACAAAACCATTCAGGAGGCTTGGCAACTATGCTTGCAGGGAGTATTTTCCCTGACTTTTCACGTTTCCAATTTATCTCTAGAGGTTGGAATCCGTAAAGAGTAGCTTCTAGAATATCATTAATTAATTTATGAATATCTAGTTTTTTAAGCAAATCTTCAATCGCTTGTGCGTTTTCGTCTTTATCAAGTCCACGATTAATATCCCAATCAAGAGAAAGCACTCCTGCTTTTCTTGATTGAGTACAAGCAAAAACGTGAGGGTCGCACAACAATTCCTTATAAATCCTCATATCTTTGCCCTGCTTACGCAAAACAATATCAGGATCGGGAAGGATGTTGGCTAGTGAATAGAAATTCAATGCACGTTTTCGTGTTGCAATTTCTTCCGTCAGATTTTTCTTAACGGCTTTTTGCTTAAGGATTGATTCTTCCATCTACCCTATGCTCCTGTGTTCTTTTTGAAAGTTGAAAGCATATCAATCATGTTGACTTTGTAGATGTTTTCAAGCACATCGATTTCAAAAACATCCAAGCCATCAACGATTAATTTTGCATAAGTAACAGACATAGTTGTTTCATACTCAGCATTCTCGTGTGGCTTTATATTCCCTAACGGAAACTCTTTAAAAGTTCCGATTAAAAAAGCTGTCGCAGGGACTTCTTTGATTCTTCCTGTGCCGTTATAGGTTTCTAGGTTGGCACGAACTTGAATCATAGTAGCCAAGAAAGGATTTGCACACATACGCATTACATTTGGATAAAGAGCATTCCATTTGATTTTGCATTCAAGTTTATCAATCCCTGCGAAGAATTCGGCTGAGCCTACCATACCTAGAGCTTTGTGTTCAGCCATTTTGTGTTTTATTTGTGGGAGTTGGACTTCTTCGGCTCTACCGAGTAAGTTTACTCCATTCATGTAAACATTTGCGTTGGTTAATTTGTTAATTTCAATTTTTGACATATAAACTCCCTATTTCTTGAAGAGTGCACAGTCTTTGATTTCGACATCAGAGTAGTGCAGAAAAACATATTCTTTGCTTAGAGCAAGAACGAGTGGACATTTTTTCAGATGTTTGCAGTTAAAGCAAATATCGTTGCCATCGGTGTGAACTTCCAATGCACCGTTATCATTTACTGAACAGTACATTAAGAAGCCCCCAATGATTTGAGTAATTCGATGTCAATAAATGACTCGAAAGTAATTCTTTCTGCCGGTGTTGGTGGCATATATTCGATATCGAACAAGAGGTGTCCGTTTGCGATTTCGGTTGCAGGGTTTTTATCAGGGTTAAATGAGCATTTACCATCAATCAATGCACCTCTGCCGATTAGAGTTCTGATAAATTGGTTAACTGTTTCGCAGATAGAATCAATCAAGCCGTTATCGATTGGGAAGTCGATAAATTGTAGCATTGAGTATTCTATTGATTCGTGAATAATATCAGCAGTACGTCTAACGTTTATAAAATTAGTCAGATGAGTTGATGATGGGTAGGCAGCAGTTCGGTTGCCCCAAGTACGGAAACCTGAGCCGTAAGAATTGAAAACAGTCACAACTCCTGCTTCGTTAAGTGCGTTTACTTCTGAAGTTGGGTCGTTAATCATTGATGTTAATTGTCTTTCGATGCCGACAATTCCCTGAATCTCTGTATTAGATGGAGACCAATGGTAACCTTTATCAACATCTTTTGCTGCGATAACGCCGGCAAGTCTTTGAGAGTAAGGTTGAAGTTTTATCGAGTCTGACTCTGCATCATACACTTTTAAATGAGGATAGCAGAGGATTATGCGACCTGATGAGGTATTAAAATTAATTGTTCCTTCAGGCCCACGACCAGTTATAATATCTTGAACAGAAGCACCAACGGGAGCATCAACGATTCCCATTGCTCTAATTTTGTCGCAGATTGTACTTATTTCAGTAACAACGGCAGTATCTTCGCAGAAAACAGGAGCGATGATTGTTTTTGGATAATATCCAAATAGTGAATAACAATCTTCAAATGCTTTTAAGCCTGTTCTTTTGCCTGTTGTTGGGTCAATTGTTCCATTGATATCGCCAATGGTTACGTCTTCAACTGTTTCGTGTTTTTCAGGATCAAAGACGTTAATTACTATTGCAATACCTGAGCCTTGGTCAAAAATTGCTTGCAGGGCTTGAGGGATTGTATAACCTGATTTTTGGTTGCCAAAATATTTAACGGCATCGACTTCATTAAGGATTAGAGTCGGTGTATTTATCGTCTTATATTCATCAGCAACATCTTCTAATGGTGCAGTTCCGACAATTCCGACAACAGCAGTTTTTACTGTTGAAATTGTGCGTGCACCTTTTGTGATTTCGATGGTTTCTACACCATGAAGAAAACTAGCAGCCATATATAACTCCTATGGGGTAAATACTAAAATATTTCTAAGTCTTGTACGTTTTGAGTAGTTAGGGAAAAATTAATCCCGTATTGCCAAATCCCTGTATTTTCAGAGATAAAAAAGTCTTTTGTTGGGGTAAGAGGAGTGCATCCATCTATTTTGAATCCTGTTAGAGTTTGTTTGACTCTATCTAAAAATTCGTATGCTCCGTTATGTGAACGGAGGTTTCTTGTGACTATCGTTATTGAGAATTCTTTTTTGTTTTCTTGAGTTACGAAAGCAAGAGCATTTGAGTTTGAATAATTGCTTCCCTGATAATGTACAAGAATTGCACCGATGGAATGCAGTAATAAAAATTCAGCAGGCTTATCGGGGAAACCCTGAACCAACACATCAGGGAATTCAACTTTAAGTTTTTGAATAATCTCTTTTTCAATAGAATCAATACTCACTTAATCTTTGTTTCCCAAATAACCTATCTATAATTGTCTTGTTTGTCCTATATTCATCAGGCGAGAACGCAGAAGTTTCTAGAGTATCGTTTTCGCTTTGCAGGGATATTATTCCTTTTTGAATATCTCTTAGAGTAGCGATTGCACTTTTATATGCTGTTTCTATTACTTCAGGCATTTCGTTTCTCATTCTGCGTGAATACAGACGATAGACACTTAAATCAATTGCAATAATTCGTAGCAAAGGAAAATGGGTATCAAGAGGCAGAGAGTATCGTCCTCTCAAATACCCATCGATGAGTGTAGAAGCATAAAGTATTGCCTCTTCGACAACAACACGATTGACTGCTTCTTGCCCATCATCAGAAGAGAGCTGGATAAGAGTAGGGGAGGAGGTGTGTTTCTCAATATCGTCAATCGTGCAATACATTGCTAGATTCCTCTTGCAATTCTTATTACTTGTCCTGCCGTTGCTGAGTCTAGAGCGTAGCCATTAACGGCAGTAGCATCGCTTGTAGTGACGGCTTTACCTTCAGAATCGGAAGCAACTGAGTCTCCGACTGTGATTGTGCCACCTGCCTCTACAAGCAAAATACCAAATACGGCAACAGGAGCGAGTTGTTCTTTTTCAGTTGCAACATCGCAAACACCCAATGCTTTTTTATTTTCAGCACAATAATTGCCGTCAAATCCGATAAATCTTTGTTGTTCAACATCAACAGGAACTTTTACTGATTCAATTAATAGTGGTTTGTAATGTTTTCTATTTGTCATTATCAGAGCCTCCATTATTGTCAGAGCCTTCGCCGTCTTGTTTTACAGTTTCGGTTTTAGTTTCTGCTTTTGTTTTGGTTTGGTTTTTTGTTTCAGACTTTGTTTTATTAGTCTGAGGTTTGGTTTGACTTGGAGTTTTTGTTGCAGTTTCAGGAACTAAATCAACAAAATCTTCAAGACGTTTTGCTTGGTTTTCAGAAAGTTCAAGAGTTGAGCCTTCTGCATAAACTTTGCCATTGTGCAAAATGGAAGTATTTTTCACTTTGTATTTAGCCATTCATTCCTCCTAGCCGTTAGTACCAGAGATTAAATACCCTGCTTCTGCACCGACCAAGAATGGAGTGTAAATATCAGTTGCACGAATGTATTTAACTTTGTTACCTTCTTTTGTGTATTCATCAATTTGCAAAGCATCTTTTTTACGGACTGTATAAGCAAATGATGGATCGTATTCAGTTCTTGATGCACCTAAATTTGGAACATACGCAAGAATGATGTTGTCTTTCCAAATACGTTCAAATTTGCCTTCTGCGTTTGCAAATATTGATTTTCCGATAACGATGTTTTCAACTTCAAAAATCTCTTTCAATAGGTCAAGAGTGACTAATTTATTGAGGTTGTTTGAAATTAATTCTTTTAATTTTTTGTGTTGGCGAAGAGTTTGCCAAGCATCTTGTCCGAGTACCATAGTGTTTGGATCTCGTGCAATTTTTTGAGAAACTGCGTTTTTCGCATCTTCAATAACTTTTATAGGGTCAGAATCTGCGTGAGTAAAACAAGATGTTCCTGAAAGTAGGATTTTGTTTTCAGTTGCATAGTTGTCAGGGTTTTGGACTAAATCAGCACATTGTTTTTCGTGTTTTAGTTGAAGTCCGTCAGTAACAACATTTGTAGCGTGAAGTTGAAGTTTTACTTTTTCAGCCTCTTGTTCTTCACGATAGTCGATAGGGTATGACAAATCGTGTTCAGTAAGAGTTGTGGTGTGCTTTTTAAAACCTTCTGGAGCGATAACGTTTGAATTAGCTCTAATTGCTCTTTCAGTATCGTAAAGGTTAAAAGCTTCTTTGTTGAATTCAAAAATATCAATTTTCTCTTTTTCAGAATAAATAGTCGGGAACAAAGTTTGTGCAATAAAAGCATTGTTGTTGTAGCCACGAGCAACTTCTGAAAGGTACGCATTTATGCGTAATTGTTCAAGTCTTCCCATTTAAACTCCTTAAATGTTTAATTTTAGTAGTGCATCTTTAAATGAGATGTTTTCTTTTTCTGCAAGTGCTTTTGCCTCTCTGAAAATCTCAAGCGATTCTTCATCAGCATTTGCAAATTTTTCAACATCATTTTTTGCATCCGACTGTTTGTCTTTAGTTGCAACCTCGTCGAATGTAACTTGTTTTGGCAAAGATTCAATAAAAGATTTGAAGTCAGAAACGACTGCTGAATCTTCGCCAAACTTTTTAATATTGTCTAATTCCTGTAAAACTGAAAGCACGATGTCTTTGTTTGCAGGGATTAAAATGCCTTTATCGATTTGTTTTTCAATAAAGTCATCGTATTCTTTGCGTTTAATAGAGAGTTTAATCGCTTCTAATTCTTTTTCGATTTCTTCTTTACCTTCAGCTTTTTCTTTGAAAGTTGCGACTTCATCGGTTAAGTTTGCGATTTTCTCTTTTAAGGATTTAATTGTTTCAAGTTTTTTGTTGTTTTCTTTATAATTAGCAACTTGAGATTCTAAATCCTCAATTTGTTTTTTTAGGTCTTCAACATCTTCTTCTGAAAATTTTTCTTCTTCATCTTCTGACACGAATTCATAAGTGTCAGACTCTGATTCCATAAACTTGATAGGTTCAAGACCTTTCACTTGAGGTGTTGCTGCACCTAAAAAAGATACGGCTTTAAGGTATGCACCTTTGCCTTCTAAATTTCGGTACAATTCAACTGAAACTTTTTTATACTTTCCTGATTTAACTTCTTTTTCAAATTCTTCAGGAATGTCTTTAAAGCTAACTTTTAGCTTATCGTTTTCTGCTACAACTTTATCTACCCAACCATACGCAGGGCCACTTTGTTTGTGGTCGATAGTAATTGGAGCTTCGCAGAATTGTGGGTCATAGTTTTTCGCAATGTCAGCGATTTCTTTTTTTGTGAACTTACCCTGTGGGTATGTTCCGGCTTTGAATACTTCAAAAAATTTCATTCTTTTATATATCTCCATAATTTAAACAGGGAAATTTGTATATTCACACTTTAACCCTTGTGCCACAACGATTTCAAAAGTCTTTTGCATAGATTTATGCTTTGCATTGTGCAATGAATAAGTCTTTGCATTTTTCGTTTGAAACCACTCTCCCACAAGGGTTATAGTCAGATATATAAATGAATACAAAACAAAGGACACATCTGTCCTTTTCTCTTTTCTCAAAACTAATTAAAGGAGTTTTATGGAAATATTTAATCAATTAACCCCATTTGTTGAAAGTGTAGGATTTCCTGCGTTAATCTTTGCAATTTGGTATTTATACCACCAATCACACATTAAGACTTTTACAAAGATTATTGAAAACAACTTCGCTATCTTAAAGGAGTTATTGGAAACAAACCAATATCACACAGCGATACTTTCAAGAATGGAAAGCAAAATCGACAATAATCTATATTGCCCAATTCTAAAGAAGGAGGTTCTTTAGATGAATCCTGAAAGATTGCAATTAAAAGGATTGCTTGCAGAGTCCAAGAAAAACTTCCGTTCTCTAGATACAGAGGCATCAGGATTAATAGTCCTTATTAGAAGTTACTTAAGTCCATACGAGGAAATTTTAAAACTTGATATGGATAAAATTCTTGTTTCAGTTAATAGGCTTAATGAAGTTCAAACTGAAATGAAAACATTGTCAGTAAAAATAAAGAATTTGGAGTCGGAACTTGAATAGCAAAGAGCATTTGGTAGCTGAAGCTGAGAGGCTATATATTCATGAATTTATGCCTATTGAGGGAATTGCTAATAGGTTGAACCTCAATAGAAAAACTGTCTTGCAATGGAAAGAAAAGTATGGTTGGGAAACTGCGAAAAGGAATTTTCTTAAATCAAAACAAACTTTTCATGAGGAATTATATGAATTTGCTCGTAAATTAATGAATGATATTTCTGCCGATATGGAAAGTGGCGAAAAAATAGAATCAGGCAGAATGTATGCTTTTTGCAAATTGATTCCAATGTTCGTAAAAGTCAAAGATTACGAAGATGTTGTTGCTAAACATGAAGAGCCAAAGGATAAAAAAAGAGGCTTAACTGACGATATTGTAGCAGAAATTGAAGAAAACATTTTAGGTATAGTACCGAATGATAGAAACGAAAACAACGAAGAAGAATAAAACTTCGTTCTTTTTGCCTTACCAAGTAAGGTGGTTGAACGATAAATCAAAAGTAAAAATTTGGGAAAAGTCCCGAAGAATAGGAGCAACGTATGTACAAAGTTATGAAGATGTAAGAGATTGTGTCAAGCGCACAGTTCCGGCGGTTTGGTTTTCATCTGCTGATGAGTCTGCTGCTAGGGAGTATATAGATTATTGCGAAAAATGGGTTAAATTATTCAATGTCGCTGCCAAACATTTAGGCGAAGTTGTTCTTGATAAGGACAAAGATATAAAGGCATTTGTAATAGAATTTGCAAACGGCACAAAGATCCACGCATTATCTTCAAACCCTAAAGGCTTCCGTTCAAAAGGTGGGAAAGTTGTTCTTGATGAATTTGCTTTTCACAATAACCCTGTTGAACTTTGGAAAGCAGCACGCCCCTGCATAACGTGGGGTTATCCACTCAGAATTTTATCGACACATAATGGTCAGAATTGTATGTATTACAAATTTATCGACCAAGTTTTAAAAGGTAAATTGAAGTGGAGTCATCACAAAGTTCCTATTCATTTGGCAGTTGAAGAGGGATTAGTTGATAAAATCTACGGCAGAAAAACAACTGCAAAAGAACGTGAAGAATGGATTGAAGAACAACGGCAGGATTGTTTTGACGAATTTACTTGGTTGCAAGAGTTCTGCTGCGTGGCGATAGACGAAGCCTGTGCTTTTCTTCCGTACGACTTAATCGCAACTTGTGAGATGGCAGATGTTTTAAGAGAATTGGAAACCATCAAAGGCGATTTATATGTTGGAATCGATATCGGTCGAAGAAAGGACTTAACTGTAATTTGGTGCTTGGAACGATTAGAAAACATCAAATATACAAGAAAAGTCAAAGTATTAGAAAAGACTCCGTTCCATATTCAATACGAAATAATTTCAGCCATTCTTAAACACTCTAAATTACGCAGATGTTGTATAGACTCGACAGGGTTGGGTATGCAATTAGCAGAAACAGCTCAGAGAGATTTTGGTAAATACCGAGTCGAACCCGTTATGTTCACAAACAAATCCAAAGAGGAAATGGCATATAATCTGAGGACAAATTTTGAAGATAAGTCGGTGTTTATTCCTCAAGACCACGAGATTAGAGAGGACTTGCACTCAATAAGACGGGTTGCAACAAAAGCAGGAAATATTAGGTTTGATGCTGACACATCGGAAGTAAACGGACACGCAGATAGATTTTGGGCATTGGCTTTGGCTTTAATTTCTTGTTCAGTTCCATATAGTCCAGTCGAAATTTCTACACGAAAAAAATATGAAACTTTGAAGATGACACAAAATTTTTAAAATCGATTTTAAGGCTTTTAAAAAAGGTTGAAATGATAATTTATACCAACCCCACCCCTAAAATTCAATACAGAGGTTTTTGAACACTTTTTGAACGGGGTAAAAATATAACTTGAATAATAAAAAATTAGATATTTAAAAAATAGAAAAATTTGAAGGAGTAAATTTATGACAAAAACCATTACATTACCATCAGGAAAAGTTGCAACAATCCACAAAGGAGTTGGCTTTGACTTGTTGCAGGCACAGACAAAGGCTAAAACACCTGAAGAAATTCCTTATGCTTTAATCGCTGAATTGGCAGAAATAGATGGCAACAAGTTAGTTTATGAGGACATTCTTCAAATGGATTTAGAAGACGTGATTGCGTTGCAGGGGGAAATATCGGGGAAGTTCGAGAAGAAAACTCCGACAACAATAAACGTGGAAAAGGAACAAGAAACACAACCGACTGTGCCTTGCCAGACTCCCAATCAATCATCCACTTATGTAAAATCACAGGATGGCAATATTCAGAAATAGGCAGAATGCCAATTCCGACTCTCGCATATTGGTGTAAACAAGCTATTAAATACACGATGAAAATTAATGAGGATATAGAAGAACAATGCTCGACAGTATGATGAAAGTATCATTAACCCTCGTTGCCTTTGATAAAATGTCAAAGGTTATTCGTGATGCTGTTACAAAATCAAATGCAGAGTTTGATAAATTGCAGAACAAAATAAAAACCACCTCTGAAACCCTCGACCAGTTGGGTCAAAATATGACAAAACTTGGTGCAGGGTTAACTGTCGGAGGTGGTGCTTTAGCATATAAATTAGGAATAACACAGGCAATACCTGAGGCTTTGGCTTTAGAACATCAATTAAGAGAACTTGGAAACGTGGGACAATTGTCAGCCAAACAATTGGAATCAATGGATAAACGACTCGGCTCAATTTCTCGTTATACTAACCAATTCAGGAGTGAAATCGCTGAGGGTTTGAATGTTTTAGTTGCTTCGGGTGTTGATCCTGAAAAAGCATTAGACTATATGAATGTTATCGGAAGAACTGCAACGGCAGAGCAAGCTGCGATTGTAGATATTTCAAGAACAGCGTTTTCTGTTTCTGATAACTTAAAAGTGCCGATTGATGATTTAGCAAAATCAATGGATATTCTTGCGATGTCAGGAAAAGAGGGAAGATTTGAACTTAAGGATATGGCTTCAGCATTCCCATCATTAACTGCCGGTGCAAGTATGTTAGGAATGAGAGGTACTCCTGCCGTAGCATCTTTAGGTGCAGCACTTCAAGTTGCAATGAAAGGTGCAGGGGAAGCTTCCGAGGCGGCGAATAATTTGGAAAACTTTATTCAAAAAGTCACATCGCCATTGGCAGTTAAGAATTTTGAGGAAGTATTTGGAGTTAATCTAAAACAAGTCTTGATTGATTCTGCTGAACAGGGTTTAGATCCAATACTTGAAGTTGTCGAAATTATGAAAGAGGCATCAGGTGGGGATATGTTCAGAATTTCTGAAGTATTCCAAGACAAACAAGTTTTGAACTTCTTGAAACCAATGTTGCAAAATTTAGATGAGTATAAAAGGATTAAAGCATCGGCTTTAGGTGCAAGTGGTGTTGTTGATTCTGACTTTACTCACATGATGGAAACCACAAATGAACAGTTTAAACTCTTGAAAATCAATATGAAGGAGTTGGTATTTCCACATTTACACGCACCTTTAGAGGCTTTGAATAAAATGCTTACAACGATAAACAAACACCCTATTTTACAAAAAGGAATATTCGGTGCAATTATCGGAACGATTGGTTTGGGTGTTATTTTGACTACTCTTGGAACGGCTTGTATGTTAATAAGCAAATTGGTTTCAGGGTATGGAATGTTTTTAAGATACGCATCAGGACTTGCTCCTGTTTTGGCTAGTGCATCAGTTAAACTTCTTGAATTTATTGGTTTGCATTCTACTGCTCACAATTTAACTTATGGTAGAAAAATTGCACAATTGGGAAACCCACTTGGCTTGGATATGTCAAACTTCGGATTAAAAAGTGGGGTTGTTGCTGATATTAGAAGAATCAACAACAATTTAAAAACCTCTTTTGCACAACTACCAAGTAATATTTTAAAATCATCAATTGCATTAAAAGAATGGGCAATTACTTCGATAAAGAGTTTTCCTGCTAATTTTATGAATGGTTTAAATGCGTTCAAAAAGGGTTTTCTTGCTATTCCAAATATGATACGAACTGCGATTATCGCTTTTCGTGCTTTTACTGTTACGTTGCTCACAAACCCTCTGGGTTGGATAGCTTTGGCAATTTCAGCCGTAGCCTTTGTTATATTCAAATATTGGAAACCGATTTCAGGATTCTTTAAAGGGATATGGCAAGGGTTAAAAGAGGGTTTTGCTCCTTTAATGCCTTTATTCCAAAGAATCGGTCAAGCGATTTCGCCATTGATTAAACTTATTCAGGTTGTCATTGGTTGGTTCAAGAAATTTATTAAGCCTGTAGAGGATACGGGTGGTGCAGCCGAGAAAATGGGAGTTAAGTTTGGTAAGGCTATTGCAGGGATAATAGTTAAAATTGTTGAGCTAATTACAAAGGTCTTTGAGTTTGGTAAAAAAATAGGCGATATGCTTGCCGGAGGAATTTTATCAAAGATTGGAAAGACTAAAGAGGCAATAGGAAAACACGCACAAATTATCCGAGACCATTTACCACATTCCCCTGCTAAAACAGGCCCACTAAAAGATTTAAACAAAGTAAAAATTGTTGAGACTATTGCATCGACAATAAAACCATTTCCGTTAATGGCTGCGATGTACAAGTCATTGGGATTCGTTTCATCAGGATTAAAAGGCAACGTGAGAGGAGTTAAAAATGCCAATTCGACATTTACAATTACTTATTCGCCAACAATCACAATGCCGAGTGGAGCTTCTAAAGATGACTTCTCAAATCTCTTAAAACAGCACAAAGATGAAGTGGTTGCGATTATAAAACGTGAATTAGAACGAAAAGAAAGGTTAGCTTACTAATGTTCGCTCAGCTTGGAGATATAAAATTTGAACTAATAACTTACTTCAACGGCTTGACCGAAACAATGTCGTACAATTACGCACAACACGAACGAATCGAAAACAAACCGATTCTTCAATTCTTGGGCAAAGGATTGATTGAAGAGAACTTAAAATTAAACTTCCATCGCACATTTTGTGTACCGGAAGATGAAATAAAAAACTTGGTTGATGTGGCTGATAAAGCAACACCACTCAAGTACATCAAAGGTAATGGCGAATATGTCGGAGTATTTGTCATTGAAGAAATAGGACAAGTTGTTGAACAGGCTAGTCCTGAAGGTGATTTACTTTCTATTCAGGTGGATGTCCGACTAAGAGAATACACAGGAAAAATCCCTGAAGAGCAAGAAGAACAGAAGGGATTTAAGAAAAAATGACGGAATATTATACCTACATCACAAAAGATAATGACCGATGGGACTTAATTTCTAATCGTTTTTATCATTCCCCAAACTTGTACGAAACAATTATTAAAGCAAATCCTGATGTTCCGAAAGAGCCAATTTTAGAGGCAGGAATAAAATTAAGAATCCCTGTTTTAGACGAATCCGAAACAATAAAGTTTGATTTACCCCCATGGAAAAAATAGATGTTACGACCAATTTTTGAACTATTCTACGAACAAAAAAATATTACCCAAGACGTTTCCCCGTATGTTACAAGCATTGAATATACTGATGTTGAACATGGCGAATCTGACGAGTTGCAGATTAGCTTTGAGGATTCTGAAAAGCTATGGCAAGATGCTTGGATACCAACAAAGGGCGATTGCTTGCGTGCGTATATTGGCTATGAGGCAGAGAAACTTTTGAACTGTGGTCAGTTTGAAATAGACGAATTGGAGTATGATACGCCACCTGATGTTGTAACGGTTAAAGGCTTGGCTACAGGAATTAAGAAACCACTTCGTCAAAAAAACTCTGTTGGATATGAGAATAAGACGTTGAAACAAATCGCTAAAGAGATTGCTGACAGACACGGATACACTTTGGTGGGCGAGATTGCAGATGTGAGGGTTGATAGAATTACCCAACATCAAGAGAGGGATTTGACGTTCCTTACTAAATTAGCCGAACAATATGGATACATTTTTAAAATCGCTGAAAATAATCTTGTCTTTTATGATGTGCAACAACTCAAAGGTGCAAAACCCCTGCAAATATTTTATAAATCCGACTTGAGTCATATTAATTTAAGAGAGAAAACAAGTCAGAAGTATAAAGCCGTTCAGGTTTCTTATTACGATGCCAAGAAAAAGAAAACTGTCAGAGCAACTGCAAGAAACGAGAATGTCGCAAAGGGCGATACTTTAAAAATAAATGTCAGATGTTCTAGTAAAAAACAAGCGATTATTCAGGCAAACGCAGCACTAAATACTGCTGACACAAAAATAGAAGGCTCAATCGAGTTGATGGGTAATCCTTATTTAATAGCCGGAAGTAATATCGAACTCAAAGGAATCGGACATTTTTCAGGTAAGTACCACATTAAACAAGCAAGACACGTTCTTGATAGAAATTCAGGTTACAAGACTTATTGCGAGGTGGTATCGTGTTAAGGTTTGGAATTGTAACTCAAATAGATCCAATAAATGTTTTAGCTCGTGTGAGCTTTGGCGATGATGATTCCACTTCGTTTTGGCTTCCTATAATGCAGACTAAAACATTAAAGGACAAGTTCTATATTATGCCTGACATTAACGAACAGGTTGTTTGCTTGATGGATGAAAACTCTGAAGATGGGGTTATTCTTGGAGCAATTTATTCAAGTGAGGATATCCCTGCAATACAAAGCGAACTTCAGTATTCAATGAATCTTGAAGATGGAAGTTTGGTTAATGCAAATAAAGAAACCGAAACTTTGACAGTTGTGTTTAAGAATATTCGTTTTGTTGGGGATATTCAGCACGATGGAACTTTCACAAACACTAAAGGCATAAAGTCTAATGCTGACATTACTGATAAAACTTCATCAATGCAAACGATGAGGGATATTTACAACGGACATACTCACACAGGAAATCAAGGAGCTGCGACATCAGCACCAAAGGAGGCTATGTAATGACGAATTTAAACGAGATTACATACGTCGATTGGCAGTATAAATTAAACGGAATCGGTGGTGTTGCTGAGGGTGTTGACGATATTAATCAATGCATCGCAATAATTCTTACAACCAGAAAAGGCTCAGTTCCTCATAGACCTACGTTCGGCTCTGACTTGTATAAATATGTCGATTACCCTGTGAATGAGGCTGTTCCAAATATTATCCGAGAGGCAACTGATGCAATAAGCCTTTGGGAAACGAGGATAAAAGTTAAGTCGATAAATGTCGAGATTGACGAATCAAATATTGTAGTCAAAGTTGAATGGACTTTGAAAGAATCAAGCGCAACAGGAGTTGCAGAGGTAGAGTTATGACACAATTACCTGAACCGAATTTTATTGATAGAGACCCCGAACTCATTACAAAAGAATGGGTTGAGCTTTATGAAAAAAAATCAGGCAAAGTTCTTCAGCCTGCACAAATCGAAAGGCTGATGGTCGATGTCGGAGCATATCGAGAAACCATTTTAAGAATGAAAATTCAAGAAACGGCAAAGCAGAATTTATTGAGCTATGCTCCTCTTGATATTCTTGAACACATTGGCGAGCCTTTAGGGGTAAAGAAACTTCTTGCTAATTGCTCAGTTACAGTTTTAAAGTTTAAGGTTGATGAGCCTTTGGATTTTGATTTTGTAATTGAAAGTGGAACTGAGGTTGAAACTAAAGATGGCTTGTTTATATTTCAAACAACTCAAACTGTAATCTTGAAATCAGGACAGTTAGAGGTTTCTGCTGAGGCATCTTGTGAGACTCCGGGATCTGCTGCGAATAATTATATTATTGGCTCAATCAATAATTTAATCACTCCGTTGGGATATATAAGCGATGTTGAAAACACAACCATTTCAGCGGGTGGAGCAGATGATGAGGAAGCTGAAAGTTTACGAGAAAGAATTAGACAAGCACCTGAAAAGTTTTCTAATGCAGGAAGTCGTGGTGCGTATAAATACCATACTTTAACGGCACACCAATCAATAATTGATGTTGCAATAAATTCCCCCTCCCCTGGTATCGTTAATATTTACCCATTAACAACTGACGGAAATCCTAATGACGAGATTTTGAAAATCGTTCAGGCTTATTTATCAGACGATAAAATTCGACCTTTGACGGACTTAGTTAAGGTTTTATCGCCAAAGCAAACCGATTTTTCTATAAAGGCAAAAATTTATCTATACAAAGATGCTGATGTCACTAGTGTTTTAACAACTATTCATGCAAAGTTGAATGAATACAAAATTTCACTTGCCGAAAAACTAGGAAAAAACGTCATTCAAACACAGATTATTTCTATTTTAAACAGCGTTTACGGAGTGTTCAAAGTTGAATTAGAAACACCGAGCGACATCGATATTATCGAGTCTGAATGGGCAAATTTGGTTGATTTCAATATAGAAGTTGGAGGATATGCTGATGAGTAAGAATTCTTTAGCACCAATTAATGATGTTAACTTAAAAATATTTGATGAAATCTGTGAAGAAAGATTTGCGAAACTAAATTTAGATTCTTTGTTAGTCTCAATTATAGACAATGTTCCCGCTGATGCTTTGCCACACTTAGCAGAACAATATCACATAACTGGGGATGAAGGTTGGTTGCAGGCTTTAAGTGATACTGAAAAACGAAATTTAATTAAATCCTCAATCAAGATGCATAGATATAAAGGTACAAAATATGCACTTGAAGAAATCTTTAAGACATTAAATATCGTAGGAAATATTGAAGAATGGTTTAATTACGGAGGTAATCCATACCATTTCAAAGTAATTCTTCAGATATTTAATCGTTCAATCAACGAAGAAACTGAAACAAAGCTACGAGCTTTGATTGACGAATACAAGAATGAACGTTCTTGGTTAGAGGAAATTCAGTTTCACTTATCTACGTTGGCTCGTATGCATACTTACGCAGCCTTAATTGAGGAAGAAACAATCACAATAAATTCTAGGAGTAAAAATGGCTGAAGAATTTTATTCATTAGTTACGGATTATGGTGCTGAAAAACAATTGAGATGTATAACTGACGGATTGCCGTTTGAAGTTACACATATAGCTTTGGGCGATGGCAATGGTCGTTATTATGAACCAAGCACATCACAAACTAAACTTGTGAATGAGGTTTGGCGTGGAAATATCGAGAAATGTGAATGGATTGAAAATCGCTTTTATTGTGTCACAACAGTTCCAGCTGAGGTTGGAGGTTTTGATGTAAGAGAGGCAGGGGTTTTTGATGAGGAAAATAATTTACTTGTCATTACTAAATTCCCTGAAACAACGAAACAAGCTCCTGAAAGTGGAACAGTAAAACAACTCACGATTAGGATTGAACTAGAGATGTCAAATACTCAATTGGCAGAATTGGTTATTAATCCGAATTTGAATGTTGTCACAATGGATGTGCTTGATGAAACATTAAACAATATTTCAGATAAATATCAAAAGTTAGATGAAAAAGGTGTAGCAGGGGGTTATGCTCCTGTGGGCGAAGATGGTTTGATTCCGAATGCGTTTATACCTGAACCTGAAACAAAAAGCATATTAACTCCGTTCTGCTTGAATTCTTGCAGATTAGACACTAAAGGGAATCCGAATTTATTATCAAGTGAAACTGTAAAAATATGGCAATACACATCAAGTTCGCTTGGGGTTTTCTATACGGCACAAGAGGTTACTTTAGCAAAAGATGTCGTGGTTTACAAAGACACCGAATTAAGCGAGGAGGTTGCGACAATTGTTGCCATTGATACTTCAGGATTAACGATATCATTCGGTACAATAGAAACTTTGAGCGAATACGAAGATGAACCATTGCATTATTCAGCAACAAATTATGGCGAATTTTATGTTAAAGAAAGTCTGGTTTTAGGTGCAGAATGTTTTTCGGATGCAGACTGTACGCAATTAATGGGTGTTGTAACTTTCTTGAATCTAACAAGAATCAGCATCGGCGAAGTCGAAACATACACCTTTGACGGAAACCAAACAACTCACATCTATATTACTGCGAATGCACCTTTTACTTACACAACAGCCACAAGTAAAACTCATCACGTTGAAAAGAACTTGGTTTTAGACGTTATCGATTTATGCCCTGACGATTCTTCAACAAAGAATTTTAATTTATTTGTCAATCACGAATCTGACGGCTATTGTCTTGTAGCTTTATCAAACACTATTTTTACACAAATGCTTGAACCTACTGATTATCAAGCGAATGACATTTGGTTCAAAATTCTTGAGCCATTAGCAAGCTACATCTATCTATTAAATATTTGGCAGGAAACAAACCTCGTACCCGTTGGAGTTTTTACTCTTGAGGGTGGCGAAAAATAAATGAAGGAGAAGAAATGAATACAAAGTATTACTACAGTTTTAATTCAGAGGGTAAAGCCTTTGTTGGTAAATACCCTGCAATTAAAAACCCAAGAAGGCAGTCTGAATATTTGCTTCCGGCACAAGCAACATTCAAAGAGCCTCCTGAAACTAAAGAAAATGAAGTCGCAATTTGGAGTGGCTCAGATTGGGTAATTGAACCTGACTTTAGAGGATTACTTCAAGTTGATATTGAAACAAAAGAAATCTCTACGATCGAATACGTTGGAGCAGTAAAAACAGGCTTTCAAAAAGTAGCAGAAGATGTTGCACAAGAAATTCAAACCAATCCCGAGAAATTCAAAAAAATCGAAACTTCACTTGTAGATATTTCAAATACTGAAGAATACAAAAACTATCTCATAGAAAAGGAGGTCGCTATTCGGAAATCAGAAATCGAACGACAACTTTTAGAGCTTGATTCTAAAAGAATTCGTGCAATATGCGAGCCATCAATAAAAGATGAAACAACAGGCGAAACGTGGCTCGATTACTACAATCAGCAAGTTACCACATTAAGAGAAGAATTGTCTAATTTATGAAAGTAAACACACTCAAAAACCCCCAAATTAACCAAAACGGCTACCACAAGAATGTTTTAACAAAAGAACGAATTGGCACATTGTTTATTTACCCCATTGATTTTACCCCTGATGACTGCTTGTCCTGTGAGGGTTATTCCCTGCAAATAAGTGACTATGAGGATTTATACAAAGTCATTGGAACTAAATTCAACAAGAGTGGCGATGCTTCAGGCACGTTTAGAATTCCTGATTACAACGTATCAGGTCGGTTTTTACAACCATCACAAAATGCAGGTGGATTAGTTGAGGCAAGTTTACCTCAACACACGCATAGTGGAACATCTTCTAGTAATGGAGCTCACACCCACACCGCTCAATCAGCAGGGAATCATAATCACAGACCAATAGTACATGAGCTTGCTTGGTTTAATGGATTAGGCGGTGGAGGAGGAGGCTCAGGTTGGTATAGGTCTGGAGACCAAGGTTGGACTTCTACTGATGGTGCTCATACACATACCACTACATCAAATGGCGCTCATACTCATACGATAACAGTTGGCAATGCATCAAATTCTATTTATAAAGAATCGTCATCAGTTCAACCTCCATCACAACTTGTTCACATCTGCATAAAGTACAAATAATATGGAAATTTTAACTCTAAATTCAAATGAAATAAACCAAAACGGATATCACATAAACAAGCTGACTCGAAACAAAATCGGGTTTATTTATATTGCCCCTGCAAATATAATCCCTGATGATTGTTTGGCTTGTGATGGTTATGTCTTAAAAATTTCTGATTATAAAAAACTTTATTCAGCTATTGGAAAAACTTACAACACAGGTGTAGAAAATGATGACGAATTTAGAATTCCTGATTACAACATCACAGGTCGATTTCTACAACCGGGGACGAAAATCGGAACGCAAATCGCAGCAGGTTTACCTCAACACACGCATAGTGGAACAACCTCAAGTAATGGTGCTCATACTCATACAAGAGGAACTATGGATATAACCGGTAATATTGGTTCTACTTTCAGAGCCTTAACCACATTGGCTAATGGTGCATTTGCATTAAATAATGATACGGCTCCAGATTATGGGGTCGGTGGAGGTAAAACATTTAATGGTATGACGGCTAGTTTCCAAGCCTCTCGTACTTGGACTGGTTCAACATCATCAAATGGAGCACATACTCACACTATGACAACAGGAAATGCCTCAAATGGAACTTATGGTAAATCTTCAACTGTTCAACCTCCGTCTCAAATCGTACATCTATGCATAAAATACAAATAAATTATGGAAATATTATCGCTTAATACTAAAGAAATAAATCAAAATGGCTATCATTTTAATAGATTAACCAAAAATAAAATTGGAATGATTTTTACCGCACCAGTAGATTATGTTCCTGATGATTGTTTAGCTTGTGATGGCTATGTTTTAAAAATTGCAGATTACAAAAATTTATATTCAATTATTAAAACAAAATTTAATGATGGCACAGAAGCAAATGATGAATTTAGAATTCCTGACTACAATATAACAAAACTTTTTCTTCAAGCAGGAAGTGGTGCAGGAACAAAAATAGCAGCAGGTTTACCTCAACATACGCATAGTGGAACGACCTCAAGTAATGGAGAACATACACATACAAGAGGAACAATGGATATTATTGGACATACTTGTATTTCTGCTAGCGAAAACAGAGTACCAGCTTCTTCTGGAGCTCTATTTAACAAAACAATATCTTCTACAACTTCTTATTCAATCGACACTTTTGATTCAAAAATAGCAACAACTCATGCTGTTGGATTTCAAGCATCAAAAAATTGGACAGGAGCAACAACTTCAAATGGAGCACATACTCATACTATGACAACAGGAAATGCTTCAAGCACAACTTATGGAGCTTCCGCAACTGTTCAACCTCCCTCTCAGATAGTTCACTTATGTATAAAGTATAAATAATTATGGAAATTTTAAATCTAAACACAAAAGAAATAAATCAAAATGGTTATCATAATAACAAGCTAACATTGGATAAAATTGGCTTTATTTTTACAGCCCCAATAAAAATTGTACCTGATGATTGCTTAGCTTGTGATGGCTATGTTTTAAAAATAGTTGATTACGATAAACTTTATTCAGTTATTGGTAAAACCTTTAACATTGGTACAGAATCTAATGATGAGTTCCGAATCCCTGACTACAACATCACAAAAAGATTTTTACAGCCGGGAGACAACGTTGGCGAAATAATCGAAGCAGGCTTGCCACAACATACTCATAGTGGCACAACTTCAAGTAATGGGGCTCATACCCATACTGCTCAATCAGCAGGAGCTCACACTCATACAATCAACGAAGGTCATTCAAGTCAGGGATTATCAGGCACAGCTCCTTATACTTCAGGAGATGACTATACTAGTACGGTTTGGAAAACACAAGCCACTAGTTCAGCAGGAGCGCACACTCATGCAACAACTTCAAACGGAGCGCATACTCACACTATGACAACAGGGAATGCTTCAAATACTCTTTATGGGAAATCAACAACAGTTCAGCCTCCATCACAAGTCGTACATTTATGCATCAAATACAAGTAGGTAAATATGGAAATATTAAATCTAGGGACTAATCAATTAAATCAGAATGGTTATTCAAAAAATACCTTAACTAAAGGTAAAATCGGTGCTTTATATACATTTCCTACGTTACATACACCTGATGATTGTTTACCTTGCGATGGGTATTCCTTAAACATTTTGGATTACACAGATTTGTATAAAGTTTTAGGAAATCAATTTAATAAAATAGATGACGAAGTGGGCACTTTTAGAATCCCTGACTACAATATCTCTAAAAGATTTTTACAACCGGGGAGTAATGTTGGTTCTATTATAATTGCGGGTTTACCTCAACACACGCATAGTGGTACAACTTCAAGTGCTGGTGCTCATACCCATACAGCCCAATCAGCGGGAGGTCACAAGCACGATATCGGTTTTGACAATTATGCAGGGAGCCGGTATGGAACTACCACTTTAACAGGAAATTACAAACAAGCAGGTTGGGGTGGTGCTGCTGTAAACGCAAATAGTGCATACACTTCTTCTACAGGAGCACATACTCATACAACAACTTCAAATGGAGCTCATACTCATACAATGACAACTGGCAATGCTTCTGAACCGACATATGGAAGTTCTACGACAGTCCAGCCCCCTGCTCAAATCGTTCACGTTTGCATCAAATATAAATAAGGAGATTATATGACTTCACTTTCTAAATTTTGTCTACATTGGACAGCAGGTTCAAATAAACCTTGCGATACAGATTTACAAGCATACCATTATTGCATAGATAAATACGGCAGAATTTTTGCAGGGATTTATGAGCCGAAAGACAATGTTAACTGCTATGACGGGAAATATGCAAAGCATTGTGGTGGTGGCAATACGGGTTGCATAGGCTTGGCAGTTTGTGGAATGGCTGAATTTACCGAATCAAAAAAGCAGACTAAATATCCACTTACAAGAAAGCAAATCGAGGCTTTGTGCTGTTTGAATGCTTATTTATCAATAAAGTACGGAATAATCGTTGATGAAAAAAGTGTATTTACACATTATGAATTCGACCAACGCCGTCAAAAGAAATTGCGTGAAGGCAAAATCGACATCACATATATTCACTATTTGCCGAACTTGAGTGCGAATAGTATCGGAAATTATTTAAGGCAGAAAATCAATTGGTATCGAGAAAAAATCAAACAGGGAAAATATACATTTACAAAGAAAGGAGACTACTATGAGTTTTTGGCAAAGGTTTAAAGATTGGAAAGTTTTAAACGAATTATGGGACTTGATTCAACCTTACGTTTTGAAGTTAATCGACAAAAACGTACCCAAATATATTACAAAACTATACGAGAATCTTGCTCGTTACACTCAGCCAGCTTTGGACAGTCTTTTCAAATTAAAAGAAAAGATTAAAACAAGCCCGAATGATTTAGATAATTATTGCTTCCATCAGGGAGTTAATGCTCTTGAAACATTCGCAAATTACTTGCTTGTGGTTGTAGCTGATTTAAGGAAATAAAAATATGTTAGGATTTTCTGCCCTCCTTCAAAGCCTAGCTGACTGTATCTCGCAACTTGCGAGATATGGTCAAGTTAGGATTGAAAACCAAGAAACAACGAATATTATTGCTGATAAAACCGACTTAGAAAAAGCCGGAAACATCGCAGAGCAAATTATCGAAATTGCACAAAAATATAAATCCTGTATGTCGAAACGGGATCAAAGAAAGTTAAAAAGTTTGATTAAAAGATTTAATAAGGTGGATTAATATGACTTGGCGAAATTTATTAAACGTACAAAATACCGAAAAAGGATTTTTCCCATCTTCTAATTCTTATGGAATACCAGACATAAAAGCTGATGAATTTGAAATAAAAAAGCTGATTCCATATAGAGTTGATGGGAATAGAAACGGAACTGCTCACTTCTTTTTAGATGATTATAGATTCGAGCGTTGTTGGAAGAATCCTGATTCTCAAATCTCAGAATTGAAAAAATATGCAGGGGTGTTGTCTCCTGACTTTTCTATGTACACAAATTATCCTGAAGCCTACCAAATTTGGCAAGTTTACAGGAATCGTTGGTGTACTTGTTATTGGCAAAGCAAAGGAATTAAGGTTATTCCGACAGTTAGTTGGTCTGATGAATCTAGTTATAAATACACATTCTTGGGAATTCCTAAAAATTCAGTTGTTGCAATTGGAACAGTTGGAGTTCTCAATGACCCACAGGCTAAAAAACTCTTCTTGCAAGGTTTTAAAGAAATGTTAAAACAACTTGAACCGAAAGAGATTTTGATTTATGGAAACAGACTGACCGAACTTAACGAGTATAAAAATATCCGTTGGTTCGAACCATATATGAATAAATTTAAAAAGAAAGTGAGGTCATAATGGGTGGCAGAGGCTCAGGTGGTAGCAAAAATGCAGGAACAAGTAGTAAAGCTACAATAGAGAAAAAACAAGAAGCTCAATTAAGCAAAGAAGAATTGTTAAAACAAAAACGTCTTGATGCTTTAGCAAAAGCACGTGCAAAACGAGCAGAGAATCTTAAAAATGGTGTAAAAACTGAAAAGAAACCAAGACAAACTAAAGCAAAAATGTCTATGGACAATACTGTCTATGATTTAAAAAGCCAACTAATTCGTAACGTTGACACCGATGGTTACATCAGAAGTAGCGATTTCAGAGTTGAAGATTATGGCGATTTTATAAACGTTCAAGTTAGAGACTTAGGTAAATGGAAAAATCCATCGTATGCTCGTGATGAGGAAGATTACGACTGGCAAGTTTTACATAAATCTAGTGGAAAACAAATAGATAAAGTAGTTAAAAGAATGGCAAAGCTATCAGGCAGAAAAATTACTTGGTCTGCTGAAGAAAAGAATTGGCTTTCATTCGATATAGAAAAAAAGAAAGGAGACTAATCTATGGGTGGCAGAGGTTCAGGCGGTAGCAGAAGTGGTGGTGGGGCATCAGCTAATCCACCAAGACTTGTAACTCCAAGCCAATATTATCAAGAAAAATATAGAGATTTAACCGATAAAGAATTAAATAGAGCTTTGATTAATAGTCGTAATCTAATGAATAAAGAAAATGCAAAAGTTAGATTTGAAGAAGCTCAATTAGAAAAAGTTTTAAATGATTTTAAAAATGTTAGTATGAGCGATGCCGATTACGAGGCAAAGTCTGCTGCACTTGATAAGCAGATGAGTAAAGTTAACGAAGCTCGTTCTAGAGCAAGTTTAAGAGAAACGGCTTATTATTTAGCAATTAATGAGAAAAACAACGTCAGAGCTAAACAAACTGTCGCAGACCTTAATCAGATGACAAACGGACAATTAAATTCTTATTACAACCGAATGTATGTCGCAGGTGCTAAAGCTAGAACAAAAGCCGAAAGTACGAACAATCCAAAGACTCGAGCAAAATATACAAAACTATACGAAGAACATTATCAAAACTTCTTCAAAGCTAATGCTGAAAAAGAAAAAAGAAGTCTTTGGGGCAGGGATTGGTAATTGTGTTCAAATGATACAAAATAAAAAAATATGACTTTAAATTTTGTTTTTTTGAGTGATAAATGGTTAAAAAAGGAACTATTATGATTGAACTCAATGGTATCTACAAATTAAAAAAACTTAAAGGATTTCCAAACAACGACACTTGTGAATATCAAGTTTTAGCTTTTGACAATGAAACAAACCCTCAAGTTGCTTATTGTAAAAACCTAAAAACAAATGAAATATATTGTTTTTGGCCACAATTCATTATTGATCCTGAAAAACCTGATGAAACAGAAATTGAACTAATAAAAATTGAAAAATAATATTGTGTCTGAATGATACGAAATCACTTGCAATGAGTTGAAAATTAAACTTTTGCGAGTGATTAATGTTCGTACAAAAAGAAAGGACAGAATTATGGAAAACAAAACAATTTACAAGTTCAACAACGATTATGTATTCGAGTATGGATACGAACAATATGCATCAGTTATTGGAAGTAATTGCTATTCAGGTTATCCCAAAAACCAACTAATAAACACAGGCAAAACCTTAGCTGATATCGTTAAATTTATAGAAAGCAAGTAGGAGGCAATTATGATAGATAAAGACCCAACGCTATACGGAACAAAGATTTTTAATCACAAAACAAGAAATGTTGGTTTAATTATTTATACTTGGAAAAACAGATTCTTTGTTAATGGTGGTGGATATGAAGATATTCCTTTCGCAGCCTGCGTTGACCAAGATGGGCATAAATATAACATTGAAATGGATAATATTAGTCCAATTGAAGATTAGTTTACAAAAATATATAATTTGCTTTTTGAATCAAACAGATGTTACATGTACATGAACTCGACCAATACTCAAGAGCTTCTCTCCCAAATATAGAGGCTCTTTTTTAATGGCTGCTCTTGAAGAATATTTTTCAACATGTAGCATGTATAAAAACGGGGAGATGGGTTAATGATTAAGTATGTAAAATTAAGGGAAGAGACTGAAATGCCTTGTATGGTTTGCGGTTCTGATTCTCGAATTTTTATCGTCAAAAATATGAAACATACAAAGCAAAACAGCTTTTATATCTGCGAAAAATGTTTTAAAAGTTTTAAAAAAGATATGCAAGAAGCTAGAGTTAAAGAATATACAGAATCTGATTTGTCTAAAATTCTAAAACAAAGAGATCCTGATTAATCTATACACCATTAAAATCAGGATTTAGCATTTTATATAAATCATTCATTTGTTGTTCAAAACAACATAATCTTATTTGCCAACAAAGTGTTGCAACGTGATATTCAAGATATCTCGTCATAGTCCAAGTATTAACTCTTCTATAAATTAGAGAATAAACCCTTTTAATTTCTTTAAACTCTTCCTTAGTCATTCTTCGCATTGGAGTTATTGACGTTAATGGCTTTTTTGCTACGAAAATTCTGTTATCATAGCAATATAAATAAATTGTTTCTTTTGCAAAATTACGAACAGAAGCTATTATTGGATCTTTTTGAAAATGTTCTTCCAACTCTTTATACTGCTCTTCATAAATAAATCCTTTTATAAATTTATAAATATCTGATACTGCGGTTTTACATCTGCCAGTTAAATGGACACAATCCATAATTGGTATTGATAAACAAATACACCTGAAAATTATATCCAATTGGTCTTTACTTGTATTGGTATAACAAACAGGAAATCTATTATAATTCGCATTGCGGTTCATTTCTTCAGGAGTTCTATGGTCTTTTGCTGAATGTTTAGGTATAACTGCGGCTAATCCTTTTTTGTAATATTCATTTCTTTTAGCAGAGAACTGACTATAAGAATATGCTAATCGTGGGTTTTTAAAACTTATTACAGTTAAGAACTCCTTTAATTCTTTTGTATCCATACCTTTGGTTAAAGTTAATAGTTTTAGAAATCTATAAATATATTCCTTACCTCGGTCTGATGCTATTTTGTATAATCGTTCTTCTTCCTGATTATTAAAAAGTTTTTTAACCTCTTTATTTAAAAAAGCGATTTCCTTTGAAGTTAAACGTGGGACTAATTGAACAGATGACCTTTTAATCAAATATGTGCTTTCAGGATTTGTCCTCCTACTTGCAGGGTTCGCTTTTATTTCATATTTTCCTGAAAGACAACGAGCAATAATTGTTTCTTTTCTTAAATTTGTAATAATTGCAACTTCATCTACAGTTAACCAAGTATCCTCTTTAGAGTCTTTGGTTTCGTTATATTTCTCAATAACTTTTTTCTCTTCAGGTTTTACTACGGGCCTGACTATACTAATATATTCCGTCTCTGAAACCTTTTTAATCTCATCATTATCTAAAAGCTGATCTACTGCGATTAAAATATTGTATTCTTTTTCTGTGCCCTCAAAAATAGAACATAAATTTTCTACAGTAAATTTTCCAAGTCCCCTAGCTATTTTGAGTATTTTATTTTTCAATGTTCTCATCATTATCTGTGTCATTTCTCAACACCTCCTTTAATGTAATTTCATCTATTGAACTTAAGCCATTAGATTTGGCGAGTTGTTCAACTTTATTTATTATTTTTACTATTTGTCGAAAACGATTAGTATGGATTTGCATTAGTTTTTTTGCACAATCTGTTATCTCTACTTCAGATAATTCATCAATAATTTGATGCAAATCTTGTTTACTAAATGGTTCAAATTTTACGATTTCCGAAATTCTATCGTATAAATGTTTATATCTCTGCAACCTTCTCTCAGCTGTTCCCATTCCAACTAATACGATTGGAACATCTGTTCTATCGTGAATATCTCGGAGAGTTTCAACAGCTCTTGAATCAATTGTTAAATAATCAGTCTCATCAACAATAATAATTCTAGGTCTTTTTATTAATTGGTCGATTACTTGATTAAATAAATCTGAATATTTTGTATAAGGAATTTCCCCTAACTCGTGAACTAATTCTTCAAGCAACCATCTTGCCGACATTAAATTGGTACTTCTTATTAATACAGCATCATTTTGTAATGCCCACCAAGTAATCGCATAGGTTTTACCAAGCCCAGGTTCTCCAAATACCAAACCCATACCAGGAACACCCTCGGGACGATTTTGTAGATTATTCATCATAGTAATTAGGTTTTTTACGTTTTTTGTTTTCACAAATTTATGTCTCACTTTGTCCTCCTTATTCAGAATATATTTCTTTAAATTCATCAGATTGCATATAATCTCTTAACCAATTTCTATCTTCAATCGATATGCAGCCATTTTGCATATGCCACTCATATCTCTCATAACTACTTCTAAAAATTGGTCTTGCCACTATGGAAGTTTTAACTTTAGGGATAATTTTCTGTTCTTTTGGTTCAACTTCTTTTATTGGTGTAAGTTCGATAACATCATTAACTTCATCAGTTAATTTTGCCTCTATCAAAGGCACATCCTCTAACTTAAAATGCTCTTTAATAGCTTTCATAGTTCTACGTCTTAATTTTGCTTGTTTTTCAATCTTGTGTTTGTAATCCTCAATATCTTTAATATCTCCCATATGAGCTGCTAATGGGTGTGTTGAGGTTACACGATTTGCTCTACATATAAATTCGCCTTTCAAGGTATAAACTTTGATGTAGCTTAAATCAAAAAGACTATATTTAATTACTGTTTTTTCTTTTATTCCATATAAAGCTTCGTCAAAATAATCAGCTTTTAAGAATCTAATGCCGTTTCTACCAATACTTTTTATTTCTTGAGCCATCATTAAATCATCTAATAATTGTTCATTAATATTTTGTTTTTCAGCCTCATCAATTACTTCCTGAATGGTTTTCCCATTATCATTTACGCATTCTTGGGAGTGTTTGAACTCAAGCCATTTATCTATCAATATTCTTGCTTGTTCTATTGTTGGAACGAAATTTGCTTTCTGCTCATGAATTTGCTTGTGCAACGATTCATTTCTTTTCATATAAGCAGGTTTATTTTCAATGCTCGTTCCTATATAACTAGGCATCAATTTTTCAAAGCCTTCTTGAAAATCTAAAAAGAAACGCTCGATTACTTTTGCCCGAGCGTTATAAGGAGTGGCATAAATGGGTTTTATACCAAGTTGTCGATAAATTCCTGTAAACCCTAACTCTTCAAACCTTTTATCTCCATTGAAGAACTTACTTTTAAAAGCCTTACCGTTATCCTGATAAACATATTCAGGAATGTGGTCCATATTCAAAATTGCATTTCTTAATGCTGATGCAATATTTTGTGTACACTCTTCTAGCATTATGTCGTAACCGACAAGCCCTCCCGACTTCCAATCCAAGAACCCTAATAATGTTGCTCTACAAGGTCTGCCTGTAAAAGGATTTATTATTTGAAAGTTTAACGTGTGGCCGTCAGCGATTAAAACTTGCCCTGGTTTTAGCAGAGCTGCATTTCTTACTATATATGGCTCAACCTTATCTTTAAGAGCCTTTTGTCCCTCTCTAGCCAATATCCATTTATCATAATTCATATCTCTAAACCACATTGCATAACGTCTAAAAGTTACGTCTTTAGGGAGTATTTCATAGCCTCTCTCTTTTAAGATTTGTTTAGTTAAGCCGATTGATTTTCCGATTGAAAAATTATTTGGGGATAAAAGTATTTGTAAAAAAATCTTTATCTGTTCTTCGTTAAGGCTTGTATTATATTCTTTCCTTGTTGAATATTTATATTGACCAACCAACGCTGTCCAATCTGAATTATAGTGTAATAAAGCTCTCCATCTATAAAGTGAACCGAATGAGACTTTTCCAATTGTATTAAAAATCTCTTCATATAAATAACCTGTATTATATAGTTCTAAAAATTTAGTATCAGCGTTTTTATCTTTTTCAGAAATTTTGAATTTATTTAATTTCTTATCTCTGTTATATTCTCTTCTAAATTCTAACCAACACATTATTAAATCATATTTAGCAAGTGCAACTTTCTTTTGTGATGCAGAAATCAGTTTTTCCTGTTTTACTTCAAAATTATTTAATTCTATTACTTCATTATTAATATTACTGAAGTCGTTATAATATTCATTTATATATTTAATTTGTAAATCTTCCTCGAGGGTGCTTAATTTAATTTTATATGTTCTACCTCCACGATTCTTTTCAACCTTAAATTCATATTTACCTGAGTTTAATGCGAGGCGGACTGCTCTCTTCGTTACATCTTTCAACTTGGCTACAGTTTCAACATCAATCCAAGTTTTATCTGTTTCTATATTGTTTAATATGTCTGTTTTCATATGACCTCCATTAAGTCTTTCGTATGATAAATCGTAGTCTCTCAAAATGGAAGTCAGTTCGGGGGAAGTGTGTTGTTTTGTGTCTGAATGTTATGAAATATTACTCAAATAAATTACTTCTAAAAGTAATTTAAAAGTAATTTATTCTATTTCTTTAATGAAGTAATTTTAAATCGGCATTTTTACCCTAAAAATTCTCACTAAAACTTCCACCTTAAAGGGTTTGAGGTGTATCGATATTTTTTACAAGCAAAATTGAAAAGTTGTTTTAAATTACCTGAAACAAGACGGAAGCTGTGTTCCCCTTAAATGGCGTTTAAGTCCGATTTAAACGGAAGCTAAACACTTCCCCTTAAAGTTGAAAAATAGCTCTCAGGTAGTTTATTTCAACTGAGGTAATTATAGATGTCCGTCGGTTCGGATATAAATATATAGCGACACACAGGCTTTTTGCGATTAAAAAAAAGGGACTTTGTTCGGATGCTTTTAGGACAAAACGGACATCGGGCTCTCATTTTGAGGGAAGTGCCTCTGTGCTTGGACTTTAGGGGCGAACTGCCCTCTTTTAATTACTTAAATTACTTCACTATTGTCCTGTTTGTTTATACTGACAGTTAGTTTTGAAAACATTATAATTTCATAAAAGTATGGGAGAATATTTTTAAATTTAAAAGTTGGACAATTGAAACCAACCAATAAAGAATATTTTTTATTACGTCTATTTTGACATCGCTTTATATATAATAAT
>JAFYQF010000011.1 GCA_017559905.1 bacterium | reverse complement strand
TCAAACAAATCTCTAACACGACTTGCACCAACACCAACAAACATTTCAACAAAATCTGAACCGCTTATTGAGAAGAAAGGAACACCAGCTTCGCCAGCTACAGCTTTTGCCATCAATGTTTTACCAGTACCTGGGGAACCAACCAAAAGCACTCCTTTTGGAATTTTTGCACCTAATTTTATGTATTTGTCACCATTTTTCAAAAAGTCAACAATTTCTTCTAATTCTTTTTTCTCTTCATCGATACCTGCAACATCTTTGAATGTTGTTTTTACTTTGCTATCAAGCATAAGTTTAGCTTTGCTTTTGCCAAAAGACATAGCTTGCGAACCGCCGGCTTGAATACTTTTTGCAGTAACAATTAAAAGAATAATGAACAACAAAGGCAAAAACATTGAGCCTAAAAGACCTAGTAATTGAGAAGATTCACTAGGCTTCTTCACTGCAATTTCTGCATCTGAAGCTTCTAACTTTTTCATAATCTCTGGGTCGTAAGGTGTCAAAACCTTATATTGAACTGTCGGAACTTGCTTATCTAGTTGCAAAAAAGGACTTTGTGGAACAGAAGTTTTTGTTTCATTATCTTGTTTTGGTTGCTCTTTTGGAATTGCAATCAAATATTCGTCAGCTTTTTCAATTTTGCGAAACTCTTTGTTACTTAATCTTTCCAAAAAATTTGAATAAGACAATTCTTTTGTTTCTGTAGTTGGGCTGTTAAACAACACAGTCCCAGTAAACAAAAGTATAACTGCTCCAAGTATAACGTACCCCGCTGATTGGCTTTTGTTCATTAAATTCTCCCTCTTAATTAATACACATTTCTTATGTTTATTATATCGCAAAAATAGATATAGTAAATAAGCGAACATGAGAATATACCAAATCCCAAATTCGCTTATTTATTAACCAATTTAAACTATTTTTTTACCCAATTCTTCAACCAAGGCAATGTCTTCTTCTGGAGATTTGCCAGTTGTTGTAAGGTAATTTCCAGTAAGAATTCCTTCTACACAAGTTTTCATAGCTAAACGTTGATTTTTTTCAGACAACCTCATTCTACCACCGCAAAAACGCAAGATTGAATTTGGGTTTGCGATTTTAAACACCGCAAGAGTTCTCAAAATATTTTCTTCATCAATTTTGTCATGGTAATTTTCAAACGGAGTTTGAGGTATTGGCATCAAGATATTAATCGGAATAGAATCCGGTTGAATTTCTGCCAATTCCATAGCCATTTCGACTCTTTGTTCTACAGTTTCACCCATTCCCAAAATAACACCACAACAAAGCTCCATTCCATATTTTTTTACAAGCTTACAGGTGTTAATTCTATCTTCGTAAGTATGTGTAGTACAAACTTCAGGATAATAAGAACGACAAGTGTTTATATTGTGGTGAAAACGTTTTAGACCACTATTTGCTAATTTTTTAGCCAATTCTTCATTCAAAATCCCGATTGAAGCACAACTATTTAAACCATCAATTTGATTTACTTCTTTTATCAAATCAATAATATCATCTGAACTACTTTCATCTGGTGTTTTGCCTGATGTAACTATCGCAAACCTTGTCGCTTTATTTTCTTTTGCTTCAAGCGCTGCTTTTTTTACAGTATCTTTGTCAACAAGCGGATAAGTTTCTATATCAGTTCTGTAGTGAGAACTTTGTGCGCAATATTTGCAATTTTGAGAACATTTTCCATTGCGAGCATTCACCAAAGAACAAAATTCAACTTCATCTTTCAAATACTGTGATGAAAGTTCCAATAAAAGTTTCAAATCAGAATTATACAAATCTAATAGTTCTTCTTTATCCAAATTTATAGTTGTAGTCATATATTTCAGCCCTTTCCCTAATTAAATTAATTGACCGTTTCTTCATTATATGATAAAATACAGAATAAAAAAAGGATTAATTATGTTTTGTCCAAATTGCGGTAAACAAGTAAACGATTCTGACAACTTCTGCAAATATTGCGGGAGAGATTTAAGAAACGAATTCACAGAGAAAAAAAATACATTACCTTCAAACCAAACTGAAGAAGTAATAAAATCTCCAGAGCCATCTTCAACAGAAACAGAAACGGCTGTAGAAACCCGAATGGACGATTTCTTTGAAGAAGAAAATAATGATTACACAAGCGAAGACGAAGAAATTGTCGTTTATGAAATCAAAAAGCATTTTATGTCAATGTTTTGGCCTTGCGTATTTTCTCCAATATTTATCGTTTATTTTTGGAAATTTTATGTAATGATTCCTGGTCTTTGGGGATTTATAATCGCTTTATTGTTCTTAATCCCAATTATTCATCCGATTTTGAGATATTTTTCAGACCGAATTGTTATCACAACAAACAATTTATACATCACACGAGGTTTTGTGAATATTGAAGAAATCAGAATTCCACTCAAGAAAATTCACCTAGTAAGAGTTAGAAGAAGTTATCTTGGCAGACTTGCTGGTTATGGACATTTAGTCGTGGAAAGAGAAAATTCGGACAAAGAAATTACTTACAGATATATTCAAGAACCAGATGACGTTCAATTTATTTTGAACAACCCTTCTGCTTATATCAAAGAATATTTGAACTAGCGCCACAACCTCAACGGAGAGATTATAATGTACAGAATAGGTCTTGGTTACGATATACACACACTTGTCAGCGGTAGAGATTTAATAATCGGTGGTGTAAAAATTACTCACGAAAAAGGTTTGATGGGACATTCTGACGCTGATGTTTTGATACACGCAATAATAGATGCCCTGTTAGGTGCATTATCTTTGAACGACATTGGGACATTATTTCCTGACACAGATAAAAAATTCAAGGATGCAGATAGCACTCTGTTGTTAAAATCAGTATACGAAAAAATTAACGCAAAAGGCTACGGGATTGTTAATATCGACAGCAACATCATTGCTCAAGAACCCAAAATGATGCCTTATATACCAAAAATGAGAGAAGCTTTAGATAATATCCTAGAAATTGGACAATCAAATATCAGTATTAAGGCTAAAACTAATGAAAAAATGGATGCGGTCGGGCAGAAACTTGCAATCGAAGCACACGCAGTAGTTCTTTTAAAAAGGATTGAAGCTTAAAGAAAAATGAGTTATAATAAAGAACGTTATTAGTTATTTTGGTGGATTTATGAAAAAATTTTTAATACTTGTTTGTGCATTAATGATGTTTACGTCCAGTACAGCTTTTGCATACACTGATGCAGAGAAAAAACAGTTTTACGACGGCTTTGTAATTGGACTTTTTGGAGATTTACCAAACTCATTAGTTGCCAATGGGCATTCCAGAGACAAAGCAAACAAATACACTGCCGCCCTCAAAACAAGATTAAATCGCAAACAGTTGGAACAACAAACTTGGGGTTGCATCTCTAAATACAGCGTTGCTGAAATTAAAGCAAGGGAAAAAGAACTTGCCATCAAATGTTTTGCACCTTGGATGACAAACTTTATGAATAAAAACGCTGATTTGTACAATTTATTAAGGTAATTTACAAGCAGAATTTTTCCATTGCCTTGACCCAACCATCTTCATCAACATGGTCGGTAATATAGTCTGCACAAGATTTTAGAGCATCAGACGCATTACCCATAGCAACTTTTACACCTGCAGATTTTAACAATTCAATATCATTATCCTGATCGCCTATTGCAAGAGTTTCTTCTGTTTTAATATCCCACATTTCTTGCAAAAATTTGACTGCACAGCCTTTTGTGGCAGTATTTTCGGCAATTTCACAAAAATACGGAGTTGATTTCACAATATAAAGATTTGGATATTTCTGCTTTAATTCATCCACCCAACCTGTAACCCTCTGTGCGTCTTGATAATCAATACCCAAAATTTTATTTACGTTTTTGATTTCTAAATCATCAAATGAGCAAACTTTGTAGTCAATAAAGCGTGCTTGAGTGTATTTTTGAATAATTTCGTTGTCTTCTTCAACATACAAAACATCATCCATATAAAGATTAATATGGGCATTATTTTCTCTTGCCCATTCAATAATTTTTTTAGCAGTTTGCGGATTTACATCACTTTGATAAAGAACTTTTTCACAAGACTCTATTTCTTTAACCATACCACCCTGATAGGAAACAACTGGAGTCGTAATTCCAAGTTCTTGAGCAATTTTCACCGCAGCACAATGCATTCTGCCAGTTACAAGAACAACTTTTATACCTTTTTTTTGCAATTCATTGATGCAGTTTTTAACGGAATCCTTAAACTCAAAATCTCCGCCTAATATTGTTCCATCAATATCAGTTGCAACAAGCTTAATCATTAATTAGTCCCTTCATCATTGCACAAATTGTTTTTGCATCAGTAATTTCGCCAGAAGTAATCATATTTATAACTTCATCTTTAGAATACTTGCAATTTTTCAAAATTTCACCATCATCAGGGCGCTCACCAACAAACCTTAAATTTTTAGCTTTGTACAAATATAGTTTTTCACTACTATAACCCGCAGAAGTATGTATAAACCCTAAATTTTGCCAATCATCAGCTTCAAAACCTGTTTCTTCAACCAATTCACGTTTAGCAGCACCAAAAGGGTCTTCACCTTTCTCAAGTTTACCTGCAGGCAACTCTAACAAAGCTTGTTGAATTGGGTAACGGTATTGTTTAACCATTAAAATTTTCTCAACATTATTCTCCAAACACGATGCCAAAATTACAACACCACCAGAATGTTCAACAACTTCCCTAAAAGAAGTATCGCCATTTGACAACTCTATTTTGTCCCTGTGAACAGTCATAACCTTGCCGTCAAAAACAATTTCACCCTCTAATTTTTTTTCAAACAATTCCATATCTTAACTCCCTTTTTGAGTCGCAATAGCATAATTGATAATACTAAAGGGCTCTTATTATTGATTTTATATTATCATCAGTAATTTTCAAAAGTGCAACCTGACGAGATGTATCATCCAACTCATTGTGTGCCTTTAACACTTCTGCTGTTTTTACAATAACCGTTTGATTACTACATTTAAGAAGTTCTCTCACGGCAAACATATCTTGAGCAAAGTCAAGCGCAGTATACACAAACGGACTATCTTCACGCAATTCTGCATTAACAAAGCCCAAAAGTTCTTTCTTATGAATATTGCCCAATAATTTTTTGATATCAAGAATTTCTTTTTTAGTATTTTTATCTTCATCAAACAAGTATTCATCATTTTCTGTTAGAGTATCGAATTTTTCGTTAGCATTTAATAACACAATCGCAGTACAACTATCTTCAGCATTGTGCATTAAACGCTCAAAAACTTCATAAAGCTCATAATCAAAAACTGAAGACAAAGGAATAATTTCTCCCAATCCGTTAACTATATTATTTATAATTAACAAACCGCCTTCTTTATCCTGTTCCAAAATACTAAAAATATCAGCTAAATAAGGAATTTCACCCGCAATATTTTCCGACATTGTCGATGTCTTCATAACTTCTATCAAATATGGAATAGCTTCAGAATTTCCATAAGCACCTAAAAATTTGACTGCTTTCAATTGTTCAAACTCATCACCTGTTTTGAGTTTTCCCAAAGCCTCTTTGTAAGAAGATTCCTCATTCATTACCCCTAAAGTTGATGCACAATTTGAATTCAAAAAATCATCTTCTGTATACGAATTCTTTTTTAAAAGTTCAATCGCCAATGGGTCTTGAATATACGCAAAATATTTTGCACAGTAAGTTTTTTGAGCATTGTTACCATTTTCAAAAAGCTCTAACATCTCATCAGTCAAATCTTCATCTGCAAACTTTGCAAGCGAAGATATGATAACCTCATCATAAGATGGCGAATAAAATTCTAAAAACTTGAGTAAATTTTCATAATTACCCTCATTAACAGCATTCGCAATTCTTTGAGCAACATTTTCTTTTACAAAATCAAATAGAAAATCGTCCTTTTCTACCAACGCCTTGAACATTTCAACATCAGCAGAATCAACTAAATGTTGAGCCGCAAATTCAAAGTCAGGCTTGTTTTTACCCGTTAACTTTTTAATTAAATCTTCAGTCATAACCCTATCCGATAGCACTAATCGAGGTAGAACACAGTAATAACTTTGTGTCCTTCTTCTGCATATTGAACTGCATTATGTAGAGTTTTACTTGTATGAGATAAGAAACATATCAATTGATTACAATCATCAATAATCTCTCTGTTGCAAACTCTTGAAGCATCAGCCAATGTCATCATAGCTCTATCTGAATGCTCAACAATATTTGGAACGCCAATCAATTGATCTTGAACATCACTTGGCTGTTGACCAATTGTTTGAGGCAAAATAACTTTCAATTTATCAGGATTAGCTTTCATTGCTCCACGAATCGCTGCAGCGTTAGTACCTGAAGAACCACCAGAAGTGATGATTGTATTCCCTTGACGAACAAGTGCTGTCGCAAGAGTTTCAATCATTTGTTGGTGAGTAATCGGAAGATTACGGCTACCGATAATCGCAATTTTTTTGGCAGATTGTCTGATTGTAGCTAATTCTTGAGCCAATTCATCAATTGTATCTGGAGAATCCGAACTAACTCTGTCTAATTCATCCATAGGAACCATAATTGATGGTTGTTCTTCTCTGTTTGTATCGTCTGTATTCATTAAAATTGTTTTGTCTAAATCTGCCATTTTTCCTACTTTCTTGATAAATCACAATTGCAATAAATATTTTTTTCGATTATGCTGATTATAACACAAAAATTTAATTTTGGGAATAGGGGAGCATGGAAAATCTACTTGAAAATCTTAACAAGGAGCAGAAAGAAGCTGTTCAAACTATCGCAGGACCGCTGTTAATTTTAGCTGGCGCAGGTAGTGGCAAGACTAAAGTTTTAACTTCACGTATTGCATATTTAGTTCAAAACGGAGTTCGACCAAAAGATATTTTGGCAGTTACATTTACCAACAAAGCTGCAAAAGAGATGAAAGAACGTCTTGGCAAAATGATTGGCGAAAATACTGTTAAATATATGTGGGTAGGGACTTTTCACGGCATCTGCGGAAGAATTTTAAGAGAGAACATTGACAATTACAACTTCCAATCAGGGAAAAAATTAGACAAAAATTTCACAATATACGACGAAACAGACGCAAATGCAGTCATCAAACAAGCAGTTAAAAAGTTAAACCTTGATGACAAAGTTTATGCTCCAAAACTTGTAAAAGCAGTTATCTCAAACGCAAAAAACAAAATGCAAGACGCATATACATTTGCAACATTCGCAAGAGATTTTAAATCCCAAAAAATTGCTCAAATCTACGAAGAATACGAAAATACACTAAACAACAACAACGCAATCGATTTTGACGATATGTTAATGTTAACGGTTAAATTACTTGAACAAAACGCACAAGTAAGAGCCTATTATTACAATCGTTTCCAACACATTCTGGTCGATGAGTACCAAGATACAAACCTTGCTCAATACAGACTTGTCAAAATGTTGTACACAAACAATCTGGAAGAACTCCCACCAGAACGTTCGCTTTGTGTCGTAGGTGATGTTGACCAATCAATTTACAGTTGGCGTGGAGCTGATTATACAATCATTATGAACTTCCAAAAAGATTTCAAAAATACTAAACTGATTAAGCTTGAACAAAACTACCGCTCTACTGCAAATATTCTAAACGTTGCAAACGCAATTATCGAAAACAACACTGAACGTGTTGACAAAGTATTGTATTCAAACAAAGGCGAAGGCGAAAAAATTGATTACTTTGAAGCTCAAGATGAAGCCGATGAAGCAAACTTTATCGTAAGTAAAATAAAGCAGAATTCAGGCGGAGATTACAACAGATACGCAATCCTTTATCGCACAAATTCACAATCACGTGCACTAGAAGAAGCTTGTATGGCTGCAGGAATTCCATATAGAATTTATGGTGGACTAAAGTTCTACGACAGAAAAGAAATCAAAGATATCATTGCATATTTAAGGCTTATTTATAACACTGACGACAGTCAAAGTTTCAGAAGAATAGTAAACGTACCAAAACGTGCTATTGGAGATACTTCTGTCAAAAACTTACAAGATTTTGCAGACAGTCTTGACATAAGCTTGTTCGAGGCAGCGCAAAGAATTGACGAATTCGATGATATGCCACCAAGAACAAAAGCAAAAATCAAAGAATTTTCTGAACTAATCTTGAAATTTAGAGATGCGCAAAAAAGCTACGGTCTACAAGAATTTGTAACTTTAGTAATCGAAAAAACAGGTTATCTTGCAGAACTTCAAGCTCAAAACACACCTGAAAGTGAAGCTGATATTGAAAACTTACAAGAACTTGTTAACGTAGCAGGAGAATATGAGCCAGAAGATATGGACAATATACTTGGCGAATTCTTGCAACAAGTTGCACTGGTTTCTGACACAGACAACTTGGACAACATTGCAAACAACGTAACCCTTATGACACTTCACGCCGCAAAAGGTTTGGAGTTTCCTGTGGTATTTTTGGCAGGATGCGACGAAGGGATTTTCCCACACCAAAGAACATTAAACATTCCATCAGAAATGGAAGAAGAAAGACGCTTGATGTACGTAGGAGTAACTCGTGCAGAAGAAAAATTATATCTTTCATCAGCTAAACGTCGCCAAATGTGGGGTGAATACAAGTATTACACTCCATCAAGATTTATTGAAGAAATTCCACGTCAACTATTAGAAATGACTTCATTTGAAGGCTCAACAAGCGGGTCTTCAACATTCCAAAATGCTGTTTCTAAAGCAAAAACGGGTCAATCAAAATATAATTATGCAGCCGCACAATCTGACAGCTACGGATTTGTAAAACCATCAAGCGGATTTGGCAAAGGGTTTGTTGCACCTACAAAAGGGCTTGCCAGCGGTGGCAACAACAACCCTAACCGTAACGTACAAAAGTCAAACAACAATTACGGTTACCCACAACCTCAAAGAACAGCTCAACGCACAATTTTAGTAAAAAGCAAGGCTAACAAAGAGCGTGACGATGAAAAAGTAAAAGAGTTTTTCAAAGACAACGCAATCAAAAGAATGCTAGAAGAACGCAAACGCCAAACCGAAGAACAAGTAAAAATTGAGGCTGAAAAAATCGAAAAAGAACAACAATCAACTATTGTTGAATACGTTTTTTCAGAAGGTGAAAGAGTTTTCCACGACAAACTTGGCATAGGACATATCAAAGAAGTCATAAATGTTGGAGATAGCATGATGTATACTATTGATTTTGGAAAACAAGGCGTCAAAGCTATGGACGCAGCTTATGCTAAATTGAAAAAATTCTAAAATCTCATTTCCCTTTTGCCATTTTAAAAAGCTGTATTTACATCTTGAGTTCTTCGCAATATAATAGAGCAGGAAGAAAGGGTATAAATATATGAACAAAAGAATAGTATCAGGAATGAGATCAACAGGAAAACTTCACCTAGGACATTACTTGGGCGTAATTCAGAACTGGGTAAAGTTGCAACACGAATACGAAAGTTTTTTCTTTGTTGCTGACTGGCACGCCTTGACCACAAAATATGACAAAACAGAAAATCTTAAAAACGATGTTGTTGATGTTGTAGCAGATTGGTTAAGTTGTGGTATAGACCCTGACAAATCAACTATTTATGTTCAATCTCTAGTCCCTGAAATTGCGGAATTAAACATTTATTTAAGCATGGTAACTCCGCAAAACTGGGTTGAACGTGACCCAACCTTGAAAGATATGGCAAAAATTTTGCACTCAAAAGAGGGTACAAATTCTCAAATTAGCTACGGTCTAATGGGTTATCCTGTTTTGATGAGCGCAGATATTATGATGTTTAATTCATCATTTGTTCCTGTTGGTATGGATCAGGTTGCACACATTGAAATCACTCGTGATATCGCAAGAAGATTTAACAACATCTACAAATGTGAATTCTTCAACGAACCAAAGCCAATCCTAAACCACTGCTCACTAATCTGCGGTTTAGACGGCAATAAAATGGGTAAATCTTACGGCAATGACATAAAAATATCTGATACTGCCGAAGTTACTGCTAAAAAAGTTATGTCTGCAATTACTGACAGAAGCCGTATGAGAAAAGACGACCCTGGACATCCTGAAGATTGCCAAGTTGCATTCAAATATTGGGAAATCTTCGGCACAGAAGAAGAAGTTGCTACAGTAAAATGTGAATGCGAAAAAGGCTTGAGAGGTTGCGCAGATTGCAAACGTCAATTAGGCGCCAAAATCAACGAAAAACTTGCTGACATCAGAGAAAAACGCGCTTACTACGAAGCTCACCCTGAAGAAGTTCACAGAATAATTAAAGAGGGTTCAGCTAAAGCTAGAGTAGAAGCCCAAAAAGTTATCAAAGAAGTTAGAAATTTAGTTAATATGTACTAAATTTAAAGTTAATTAGGAAATAAGCGAATGAGTGAGTACTTATCAGTCAAAAGTAATATTAGAAGATTTTACCAATATTACTTTTAAAACAAGCTTATTCGCTTATTTGCTATAAACACGCACCCATAAAAAAATAATAGCCGCTTTTTCGGGGCGGCCAATTATGTAAAAGGTTAGTGTGTAGGAGAAAATAAAGAAAAAGAAAATGGTTTTATAAACATGTCTTGCCCAGCATAGAAAAGTTTATAACATATAAATTATATATACTTAACATATCTTAAATATGGAATTTTACTATTTGCAACTTTTCAAAGCTTAATAATAAATTGCAATACCAAATTATTTAAAGTAAAATATTATTACTGAAGAGCGGGGTAGGATATGGAGATACAAGCAAAAAACCTTATAAAAATATATGGCGATAGACGTGTTGTAAACGACAATTCATTTAATATTAAAAAGGGAGAAGTCGTTTGTTTATTAGGTCCAAATGGTGCTGGGAAAACCACAACTTTTTATATGGTAGTAGGACTTGTTCGACCTGATGGCGGACAAATTTTGTTGAATGGCAGAGATATTACAGCTAGCCCAATGAACATCCGTGCAAAAATGGGTATCGGATATCTACCACAAGAAGCATCTATTTTCAGAAAACTTTCTGTTGAAGATAATATTAAACTTGTTCTTGAAATGAACGAAAAACTCACTGTTGACGAAAAAAGACGCAAATTAGAAGAACTTTTAAGCGAATTCGGTATCTTGAAACTTCGTTCTTACGCGGCAGTTTCTTTGTCAGGCGGAGAAAGACGCCGTGTTGAAATCGCAAGAGCCTTGGCTGCAAGCCCTGATTTTATGTTGTTAGATGAACCTTTTGCAGGTATCGACCCTATTGCAATTGGCGAAATCAAAGACAATATCAAAAAGATTTCAGAAGACAAAGGATTGGGCGTATTAATCACAGACCACAACCCTAAAGCAACACTATCAATCACTGATAGAGCTTACGTTATTTTTGACGGTCAAATCAAAATTCAAGGCAGAAGCGTCGATGTTGCTAATGACCCAGACGCTAGAAAATATTATCTAGGAAAGGATTTCGCATTATAATGAAACTTCCTAAACTTACTGTTTATGACAAATATATTTTCTCACAAGTATTTATGGCAACTTTCATTGCGATATTGCTATTCACTGTAGTTTGGATTGCACCAGAAATGCTTTTGAGTACAATTAAAAAGGCTTTGACTGGAGTTTATACTCTAAAAACTGCAGGACTTGTTCTTTTGTATGAATTGCCAAAAATTTTAGGTAAAGCATTCCCAGTAGGTTTGTTGCTTGGAACATTATTTACATTTGACAAATTGAGCAAGGATAGTGAATTAACAATTTTCCGTGCAGCAGGGATGTCGTTTGCAAGAATTTTAGCACCTGTGTTGGTTTTGAGTTTAATCGTCACTGGATTATGTTTTATCACTTGCGACAAATTAATTCCATATTCTTGCAACAAATTACTTGAGATTAAAGGCAAAGTTGCGACAACTCAATATATTTACACCCAAAAAGACGAAGGTGGACACCCTAAAAAAGCGGTTGTTGTATCAAAATTCACAAAAGACAAAATGTCGAATGTTATTGTATTAGATTTTTCAAAAAAAATGTATGATGACGTTCATCAGTTATCTGAAATTTACGTTGCAGAAACAGGGAAATATGAAGACGAAAAATGGCTTTTGAAAGATATTACAAAATATCAAATTTCCTCTGACGGGATTTTCGAAGGTATAGAAAAATATGCAGATATGACTGCTCTTGAAGGTCAAAGTGCAAAAAACGCATATACATTAATGACATACAGTACAAAGCGTGACAGAGATATCACCAACACAGAATTAAAACAATATGTTAATTTGCTTAAGATTGAACAAATGGATGAAGAATACCGTGATATGCTAAACAAATATCTACAGAGATATTTCCATCCTTTTGTATGCGTATTATTAGCGATTATGGGTACATTACTAGGCTTTAGCAAACCAAGAGAACAAAAACTAGTAGGGTTTGTTATTGCAATCGGTTGTATTTTCTTGTATTACATAACATTACCACTATTCGATTTATTGGCAGAAAAAGGGATTTTGCATCCATTTATTACTGCAATATTCCCGCCTTTAGCATTTTCTTTAGGTATTGTTGGTTTTTACAAATCAAAGGATATTTAAAAATTTATGAAAAAATTATTGATAATATTCATACTCATGTTAATTGGCACACCAAGCTTTGCTTTCAAACAGAAACCAATTGATATTTCTTATGATGACGGGATTTATCATATTGTTTTAAGCGGAGAGAAAATAAAAAAGAAAATCGAATTTTACGCAAGCACAAGCCTACGCACAAACGAAGAAATTCACAAAACTTCAGGAGCTCAATTAACCATAAATGCTGGATATTTTGACCCTAATAACGAAAAAACGATTTCTTATATAGTGTCTGACAACGTAACTATAGAAGACCCGCATTTCAACGAAGCTTTGACAACAAATCCTGTATTAAGAAAACATTTAGACAAAATTTACAACCGCACAGAATTTAGAATTATTCGTTGCGATGACACTAACGAATTAAAATACGAAATTGCACCACACAATGCACCTGTTGCATTCGGGTGCAACATCAAAGCTTCAGCGCAAGGCGGGCCGTTGATTTTGCCAGAATTACGTTTGGAAGAAGAATTTTTTATTGTAAAAAAAGATGATGAAATAATTAGAGAATCTTGTTCCGTACTCCATCAAGTTGCAAGAACTATAATTGGAATAAAAGACGGAAACGCGCATATACTAATTTTTACGGACAAACATCCTGCAACATTATTTGAAGTACAAGAATATTGCAAGAAAATTGGACTTGAAAGAGCTATGGCTTTCGATGGCGGAAGTTCTACTTCTTTGAATTACAAAAACAAAATCAAAGTCATCTCAACAAAAGGCGATGGTGCAGGCAGAAGTTTAAAATCATTTATGCTTGTCTATTAATTGCGCCGTTAATTTTGCCAACAACATCTTTTAATGACATTCCAAGATATTTTTCCATTTGAGAACCTTGAGATGTCTCATGAAGGTCAGTTAATCTTCTAACAAGTTCTTGCGCTTCTTGAGAAGTAAATCCGTTGAATACATCATACTCAAACGCTGTTTTTCTAATATCAACCAGCTTCGAATTATTTTTATAAATTGCATCTAAATTATTGAAGTTTGAACTATGCCCAACAAACCAATCTGCACGGTTTATAATGCGAGAGGTTTCATCAGCTTTCAATTTATTTGTTAGCAATAATTGACGAATTTCTATAATATCCTTGGATTTGTTAGCATCATTTGCATGATATTTAACCAAATGTCTCACTATAACTGGGCTGTAAGCTGGGTTTTGTTTTGCGAAGTTAACCGCAATCTTTGCCATATCTATATTTTTACCGTGAGGGAAATGTCCCATTATAAACAATACTTTATTTTGAATTTGTTCAGGAGAAAGCGTTTTTATAAAATGCAAATATCTAGTGAACTCATTTCCTAAATTGTCAGCATCGACTTTAGTCAAATTATTGAATATATTTGTTAAAAATCCCGCTTTTTCACCTTCAGTTTTTAGTCTGTGGTAAATAGAATAATCTTTTTTCTCTAAAGCTTCTGCCACTCTATATTTATAGAATACAGTGTCGTTTAATTCAGGTTTTTCTGCAGTTAGTTTATTTATAGCATCAACAAATTTTTTGTGATTATCATCTTTCAAATTCTGTGGCAACAAACTAAAACTCCAAGCAAAAGTCTTTGGATTTTCTTCTCTTACAGCAGTTAAAACTGCATCGAATGCTTTTGGTTGGTCATCAGAAGACATTCCATAGATTTTATGCATATAAGAATTGAAAAAGCTAGTTTTGTCAGCCTCTGATTTAAGTTTTTTGTAGAATGAAAAATCTTCTCTATCCAAAGCTTCTTTCATTCTTAATTTATAGAAAACAGTATCATTCAATTCAGGAATTTGAGCTGAAACTTCATTGATTGAATTCATAAACTTTCCGTAATTATCGCCGTGCAATTTTTCAGCCATTGGCATACAATTCCAAGTAAATGTTTTCAAATCTTGTTTTTTCAAAGCTTCTAATAAAGTACTCATTCCTTTTTGTTGGTCGTGATAATTCATTCCATAAATTCTGTTTAAAAAATCAGAGAAAAATCCTGATTTTTCTTCGCTAGTTTTTAATCCATCACAAAACTCGAAATTCCACTTATCAAGCGCTTCTTCAACTCTATATCTTTTAAATACAGTTTCATTAAGTTCAGGTTTTTCTTTAGAAAACTCATCAATAATATTTGCGACTTTGTCGAAATTATCGCCTTTGAAATTCCATCTTGCAGGTGTATAAGTCCAATCAAAAACTTTCAAATCTTCCTGTTTCAAAGCTTCTAACAAAGTTCTCATAGCATTTGGTTGGTCTTCATAAGACATATCATGCATTTTTTGAGTAAAATTAGAGAAGAACTTAAACTTGTCATTTTCACGTATATAGTCCTTGCAAGAAACAAAGTCATTTTTGTCAAAAGCTTCCGCTATTCTATAATTATAAAACACCGTTTTGTTCAAATCAGGAACTTCTCCAGAAGTTGCATTGATAAGATTTACAGCCTTGTCATAGTTGTCACCATGTAATCTATCTCTATAAGGAACAAAAGTCCAATCAAAAGTTTTCAAATCTTGAGATTTCAATGCTCCAAACATTTCATTCAAAGCTTTTGGCTGATCTTCGTAAGACATTCCATAAATTTTGTTCACAGCATTTGTGAAAAATCTTGTTTTTTCTGCATTATCTTCTAAATTGTTAGACCAAGAAAAATCCATTTTATCAACAGCTTCATTAAATCTATATTGATAAAATACAGTGTCATTTAATTCAGGAACTTCTTTTGTTAGCGCATTAATTTCATTAACATATCTGTCGTAATTATCCCTTTTCAAGCCTTTAGGAATACCACCAAACTCCCAATGCAAACTCCCTGAAGGTTGTTCTTTTAACACGCCAAGCAAAAACTTAAACTCATCATATTGATCTTCGTATGACATTCCGCTTATCTGTTGCATTGCTCTATCCAAGTAATATCGCTGGGTAATAGAATCAACATCCGCTAAAGATTTTGGATATTTTATGTTTGTTTGCAAAATCAATGGATTTACGGCATGAGATTTAAGACGTTCTTCTCTCGAACCACCAATTGCGACTTGCGCAAAAGATTCTGAAGCTTTTTTAGCTTTTACTATCGGATTGTTTTTTAGAACATCAAGGTCTTTAATTTCGTCGACAGCCTTGCTTGCTTTTTTAGCAAAAAGCCCATTTCTAGCCGCTATTGATAACCCTATAATTCCCGCAGACGCAACCAACGCACCATACAAAAAATGTTTTGCAGGTTTGTTCTCTCTTGAATAATATTCCTTATTTTCAGAAACAGGAGTATCGCCACTAAATGGCAATACCCCTATTTTATTCGTGTTAATTAAATTCGTTTTTACTATATTCATGGTCAACCTTTTTAGCCTGATAGATTAAAATCCCTAAAGATTTTTTTTTGCTAAAAAGTTTATAATTTTTACATAATTTAACTATTTAACAAAAAAGCTTGCATCAACATTTGCATAAATTTTTACAGTTCCAACTTCGATTGGAGTAGAAGGACCAGCAGCATCCATAGACGCTGATTCCGCCATAACCATGTTTGTTGCATACTTGTATCGTCTTGGAGCGCCAGATGCTGAACAGCTTCCGCTCAAAGCCTTGATACCAGTTATTTCAGAGCCTGCAGCTTTTGTCATAATTTCAGCTTGAGCACGAGCTTTTTTAGTTGCTGCCGCTAAAATTTCGTCACATTCATTATCGTATTTTGAAACAGTAAAGTTCAAATTGCTAACATCTGTTGCACCCAATGAAATAGCTTTGTCTATCATTGTACCAACTTTGTCTATTGATTTTGTATGAATTATTATTGAATTAGAAACTTGGTGCTTGTCGAATGTTCTTTTGCCATTGTTGTACTTGTAAAGTTGATTAGCACGGAAATTAGCTGTTTTAACATAATCTCCAGCTACAGTATTTAGCATCCCTTTCAATTCTGAAATAACTTTGTCTGAAATCAATTTGTTTTCATCAGTTGCATTTTGCAAAGATGTTCTATCATAAGTAACTACAGAAATTGAAATTTCAGCAGTATCAGGAACTAATTCTTTATCAGTAGAAGCGTTAGCACTAACATATCCACGTTCTTCTACAGTTTGTATTGTTGATGCTGTGCCAGAAGTAGCTGCAACACCTGCAATAATTGAAACGATTAATGCCCCCAATAAAATCTTTTTCATAAATTCTCCTTATTATTTTCATTTTTTAAGCGTTCTTCTTCAGCCCTATCAAAAATTTCAACATCATTCAATTCTTCTTTGTTTGAAAGCATAGCTTGATTTCTTTTGGCAATAGCTTTTTCTCTTATTCTTGCCATTAAATCTACAATTTCTCTTTCATCTAATTGAGATGCTGTCCTGAAAGCAATTGGACTTTTTGCTCCACGTGCAAGATAAATTCCTAATGCAACAATCACCCAAAGCAAAACGCCTTGAAATATATTTAGTACAGGAAATCCCAAAATTCCTGACGACGCTTTGTTCCACAAAGTCATTGCAAGATATCCTGGAAATAATACAAAACCTACAAACAAACATACTATCGAAAACAATAACATTATAAGTCCTGAAATCCCTGATATTTCAATTATTTTTGAAGTCTTTTTCATTTAAACACACTCTTTTCTATTCTTTAGGAGAATTTCCTTTTACCATTTCTAGAAATTCATCTTCTGTCAATATTATAACACCTAAATTTTGTGCTTTATCTAATTTTGAACCCGCATTTTCCCCAGCAATCAAATAAGAAGTATTTTTTGACACTGATGATGTAGGTTTTCCGCCCATAGACTTGATTAGCTCATGTGCTTCATCTCTTGTCATATTTTGTAACGTTCCTGTCAAAACTAAAGTTTTGCCTTTCAAAATATCACTAACCTGCTCAACTTCTTGAGTCGGATTTATGCCTAATGATTTGAATTCATCAAGCATTTTTAAATTGTCTTTATTGTTAAAATATTCTCTTATTTCAATCGCAATTTTTTGACCAATACTCAAAATATTCAACAAATCATCCTTACCAATATTATAAAATCTGTCTAGTGTCTTGAATTCATTTGCTAGAATTTCAGCAGTTTCTTTACCAACATGTTTTATTGATAAAGCAGTCAAGAACTTGCTTAAAGGCTTTGATTTGCTGTTTTGAATTGCATTAAACATATTGCTTGCAGATTTTTCTTTTACATTTTCCAATGTTAAAAAATCTTCCTTTGTTAATTTATACAAATCAATAGGAGTTCTCACCAAACCTTTATTAAACAACTGTTCAATAATACTTGGCCCAACGTTATCAATATCCATAGCTTCTTTTGACGCCCAATACTCCAAACGAGCTTTCAATAAAGACGAACAAGTTGGACTCGAGCAATACAAATTAACCTCATCAGGTCTTGTTTCTAAAGGCTCACCACAGTCAGGACAAACGCTTGGTGGAACATAAACTGCTCTGTGTGAATGCTCATCATCTTCTACAACTTTAATAACTTTTGGGATAATTTCTGCGGCTTTTTTAATCATAACCTTATCACCAATTCTGATATCAAGCCTTTTTATCTCATCAAAGTTGTGCAAACTTGCCCTTGCAACAGTACTACCTGCAAGGTTCACAGGTTCTAATATTGCAACAGGAGTGACAGCACCTGTTTTCCCAACTCCCAGTTCAATATCCAACAAAGTTGTAGTAACTTCTTCAGGCGGGAATTTATACGCAGTAGCCCATTTTGGAGCACGAGCAGTAAAGCCTAATTCTTCTTGTTGAGAAAGCTTATTTACTTTTATAACAACGCCATCAGTCGCATAATCAAGCTCGAAACGTTTTGTATCCCATTCTTTGCAATAATCAATCGCTTCATCTATAGTTTTGCAAAGTCTTATATTCGGATTTATTTTGAAACCTAACTTTTTCAGATATTGCATACCTTCATAGTGAGTTTTCGGAGCATCTGCTATATTTTCAAAAGATGAATTATACACAAATATAGACAAATCTCTTTGCGCAGTAATAGTACTATCAAGTTGCCTGATAGAGCCAGCAGCGGCATTTCGAGGGTTAGCAAAAGTTTTTTCACCACGAGCAATGCTATATTCGTTCAACTTTTCAAACGAAGATTTCGGCATATAAATTTCGCCTCTAACTTGCACATCAACATTTTCAAAGAGCTTTAATGGAATTGCTTTTACTGTTTTCAAGTTAGTCGTAATATTTTCGCCAGTAATCCCATCGCCTCTGGTAACGCCTGTTGTAAAAACTCCATTTTCATAAGTCAAAGCAATAGCAAGCCCGTCAATTTTTAATTCACAAACTATCTCAACTTCATCCTTAAAATCTTTAGCAATCTTTTCATACCAAGAGCGTAAATCTTCATAATTGTACGTATTATCCAAACTATAAAGACGATACTTATGTTTGTATGGCAAGAATTTTTCACTTACAGACCCGACTCTTTGCGTAGGGCTGTCGGGAGTTTTCAGTTCGGGATATTTTTCTTCCAACGCTTTCAATTCTGAAAACAATTGGTCATAATCAAAGTCTGAAATTGATGGATTATCTTCAACATAATATAAATAATTATGCTTATTGATTTCATCTTTCAAAAACTTTATTCTTTCTATCATTCCTAAAAACTCCCCTTTAAAATTTTTGCAAATATTACATAATCATTAATAATTCGCGAATAACTTTAGTAGCAACAGCAGTTGACGCACCTGACGCATCATAATCTGGTGCAAGCTCAACAACATCAGCTCCTACAATGTCAAAATCTTTCAAATATCTGAACCATCCAACTAATTCATTAAAAGTTAATCCGCCACATTCTGGAGTACCTGTACCAGGCATTATAGAAGTATCTAAAACATCCAAATCCACTGTTACAAAAATTTTCTTATCTTTCAAAGCATCCAAATCAGAATATTTTGTCGCAAGTGTATTATTTTTTCTCATAAATTCGAATTCTTCTTTCATGCCAGAACGAATTCCGATTTGGCGTAAATTTTGCGCACCAACAATTTTTGAAGAATGACGGATTACCGCAGAATGCGACATTTCTTCACCCATATATTCTTCTCTCAAATCTGTATGAGCATCAAAATGCACAATAGCTAAATCTCTATAAAACTTTGACACGGCTTTAATTTCTGGCAATGTAACCAAATGTTCTCCCCCAATACCAAAAACTCTCTTGCCGTCACGATAAATATCTTCAACATTTTCTTGAATAACATCTAATGTTTTGTAAGTATTTCCTAATGGAAATTCCAAATCTCCAGCATCGTGAAAATTTACATCTTCCAAATGCTTGTCAAAATATGGAGAATATTCTTCCAAACCCCAACTTGCAAGACGAATTTGTTCTGGTGCAAATCTTGAGCCTGAACGATACGAAACTGTCCCGTCAAAAGGTAGCCCTAACATTACTATATCAGATTTTTCATAATCAGGATTTTGTCCCATCCAAGTTCTATCTAAAAACGGTCCTCTTAACATTGTTTTCTCCTTATTCTCTGTACTTTTTGATTATAGCATACAAATAACTAATCTATCCAAATGATTGATTTTTAAATTAAAAACATTAAAATACTGATATGAAAAAATTGTTATTGTTATCTTTAATATTATTTTTAGGCTCAAGCGTATTTGCAAAGAATGTAGATTTCGAACAAGTTTACAGAGATTTAGAAGTTCCGACTCACAAATACGTTCACAATGTTGACCCTGGAGAATACTACGACATCCAATCAACGAGTTGGTCACCATACCCACTTTTTAGACTTGCAAGCCCTATTTATTTTAAATCAATAACAATAGAACCTGGCTACTATTCCCTCACACCTCGAGAACACAAAGGTGAATGGTACATTCTATTTAAAGATAACGGCAAGATTAAATACATAATCCCAACATACAACAGAGAGATTGTACCAATGGGATTTTACGAAGACCATATTCCACAACCTAAAATGACAATTTCACAAAAACTACACCTCAAGGCGCTAGATACCATAGGAAAAGTTTTCCCATCATCTCAACGCAAACCAACCCCACAAGCCTACTTGGAATCAACAGATTTGGAACACCACTATTTGTCTTTAGTAATCTACTGGGGTAATTACAGATATTACACAATTTTTAGAACTATTCAATTGTAAATAACTTTGTTAATTTATAATTCAGGTATAACAATAATAAAGAGGCGAAATCAGTTTTGATTTCGCCTCTTGTTTAAATTTATCCGTTACAAAAACTATTTTACAAGTTCTTTGAATTTTTTACCAGCTGTGAATGCAGGTACTGTTTTTGCAGCGATTTTTAATTCTTTACCAGTTTGTGGGTTTCTACCAACTCTAGCTGCTCTTTTTCTAGGTTCAAATGTACCGAAACCAACTAAAGTAACTTTTTTGCCTTTAGAAACTGCTTTTTCAATTGTTTCTAATGTAGCTGCAATAACATCACCAGTTGCTTTTTGAGAAACTTTTGCTTTTTTTGATACTTCTTTTACCAATTCTTCTTTGTTCATTACGAACCTCCTTCTTACCTATTTTCGCCTACGGGTATACAGAAACCATCTCTCCTTATTCCGCATGCATTTCGTATTCGACAAAGTTATTATAACACATTCTTTGCTTTTGACAAGGGGGTTTTAGAAAATTTTTTCGGATATATTCAAATATATATAGTGTTTCAGGAATACAACAGACTTAAAACCCACTATTTACAAGGTATTTACTGACTTGCACTATATTCACTAACTTTTGCAAATTTTATGTTTTGATAGAAATAATCCAAAATCTGAAACGCATTGTAACCTTGTTTTGCAAGATTATTAGCGCCGTGTTGCGACATTCCAACCCCGTGACCTTTTTTCTTAACTTCATCATCATAAGATGGAACTGAACGGATAAAAGGCAAATCACTTCCCCAAGCAGACGAAGCGTTTAGAGTTTTTCCACCCGCTGAAGCTGTATAATAAGCTGGTACAACTTTCATATTATAAGTCAATACAAGCCCCAAAGTACTTTGCACCGCTTTATTTGTCTTTTCTGTTTCAACAGAAGCTCCACCATAAGCTTGGTCTTCAGGTGTATCTTTCAAATCATAACCGTTAACTGCTCTTTTACCCAAGTTTGCAAGCGCATAACTTCTTGCCGCCATCGCTTGAGCCTTTAAAGCCTCTAATTCCCAACTAGGAGGCATTTCTGCAGGTACAACACCTCTTATGTAATCTTCTAATTCGACATCATTTATTACAGTCAGCTTTTTATTTTTATTTTGAACAATAATTAAACCTCTATACCATTTGCCCTTTGCACTAACAAAGCCACCTGGTGGACATTTTAAAATCACGTTATCAGAATAAATCTGATAAAACTTGCCATCCAAAGCGATTGCCATGGTATTTTTGTAAGGAATAATTTCATAACCTTTCATAGCATCAAAAGTCATAACAGTTTTGTGAGTATTTGCATCAACCAAAGTTGTTTCAGCAGACGCACCAATACCGACACTCTCAACGTCTGTTTGCAAACCAATCTTAATCGCATAACACGGATTTGCGAAAATTGACATCGTTAAAAATACTGCAAATGAAAGCGCTAACCTCTTCATAATACAAGTATAACATATCTTCAGGCATTATGGCTAGACCTTTTGGTCGATTTTTTCTTTTCTTTCAAGCCCGAAAGCATCCATAATATTGTCAGCATACTTCTCTCCGACCTTTTGCGCAAGAGAATATGAACCAATTGAACCCATTACAAATGCAACACCTTTTAGAACAGAAGCTACTTTTCCAGTATATTTTGATTTTTGAACCAACTCTGCAAAATCTTTCAAAACCCCACTCTGTTCAGCTTTTTTAGCAATTGATTTGAAAGTTTTTTCATTAAAGAAATCATTAAAATTATCTTTCATCAGAGCTTCCCCAGCGAACATCCCTGCCAAAGATACCGATTCAACAATTCCATCGTGAACTTTATCATCTGACATTGCAACCTTAATCACACCTGATGCACAAATTAGTGGGTTTACATTATCAGCAGTAAACTTTAGACATTTGCCAGCATAACTTAAAGCTTTGTTTTCTTTTGCCATAGTGTTAAATGCATCTAATGCACCTTTTGCACCTGCTGCAAAAATATTATCGTATTTTGCAACTTCTTTTAAAACTCCAACGCCTTGTCCAACAGTTACAACACTTCTGCCGACTTCACCATTTTTGGTTTTTTCAGCATTCCTAAATGCAAATATTGTTGACGCTACAGGACTAAACACTTGTTTTCAACCTTTATTAACACTACATCACATATATATAAAGTATTTTTGAATGTAAAAATTGCGTTATTTGAAAAATTCTTAACATTTCTAAAATTCTTCTAAACTTGATTTTCACTGAAAAACTGTTATAATAAAGGTTATGAAGATGTTGTTGAGCTTTTTATTAATATTATGCGGACTACCAATGATGGCAGTGCATTCTGCTGAAAAACTTGACGACATCCAAATCGAATTCAGAGACCACACCCCAATCGAATTGAGCGCAGGCACATTTATTCCAGTAATAAACGCTCAAGAGATTTCAACTCAATATTGCACAGAAGGTTATAGAGTGCGTTTTATCGGTATAACCGATTTGTTTATGTATAATACAAAAATTCTACCTGAAAACACCTTGTTTGAAGGGTACATAGAAAAAATGCACGAACCTGTTGAAGGAACTAACGCATCTATGGTTATCCGCATAGCTAAAGCAATATTACCCGATGGATATGAATTCCCGATGAAGGCATATATTTATACTTCGAATAATAATATTATCGGAGGTGGGATTTCTGCACCTCAAAAATGGGAAAAAATGCCTCATTATCAAGGTCGCCTAAAAGGCATTGGCACAATTCAACTTCGCCCTAGCCTAAACAGAAAAATGGGAGAACATACAACTTTGCAATCGGGCTTGGATTTAATTATTGTGCTAACAGAACCGATGGAAATTACACATATATTAACAGATTGACAATGTTTGAATTCTAAAATAGAATATTATTAACTATGTAATACAGAAGGGAGAATAAAGGATATGCGTATTAGTCTTGTATTAGTAGCAGTTTTGTTGGGAGCAAATGTTTCTTTTGCAGGTAGCAATTTTGGTTATACTCCCCAAACCCCAACATATCAACAGCAATATCAACAACCAAACTTTGGTATAGGCAACACTGCTTACCAAAGACAATATTATGGGCAAGGTCAAACTATGCCAAACACAGCGACAACTTTAAAAGGACACATCATTACAGTTCCTGCAGGCGAAAAAATTCCTGCAATTACTATGATGGAACTTAATTCAGATAACCTTACTCTAGGACAAAACGTAACAGTTGCACTTGGTGCTGATTACCATTATCAGGGTGACATAATTGCACCTGTTGGAAGTTCCGTAGTTGGTCAGGTTTTAGAAGTATCAAGAGCTAAAAGAGGAAGCATTAACGGCAAATTGCTGGTTAGATTTACTCAAATAATAACACCAAGCGGAACACAAATCCCTATTTCAGCAGTTATTAAAACTGATGACAATTCAGGATTACTTGTTGGCGGAACAAAACTTGATGTTGCAAAAGATTACGCAAAAGATGTTGCAGTAGGTTCTGCAGCAGGCGCAACAGCGGGTCTTATTATGAGTGCAATGTCAGATGGCAAAATAGGTAAAGGAACAGCATTAGGCACTGCAGTCGGTGCAGGTGGCGGTTTAGTAAAATCTATCTGGGACAAAGGCGACAACGTAGAAATCCCTGTTAATGCAGGTATTGAACTTGTGCTTACCCAAGCAATTACTGTTAACCCTGCAATATATAATACTAATTATTAGTAAGTCAGGTGATAATTTTATTTGAAATTTAAAATAAAATTAAATCGAAATAAAAACAATAGAGTGAAAGGTTTACCAAAGGATATGTCAATTCTAGGAAAATATACCGATAGATACACAAGGGACGAAGATAATAGAGAAACCACAGGATACACAATACCTGCGATGGTGAGAAAAAATAACAAAGATACCTTGGGTAGAGATATTACTATTTCTGCAATTCTTCACCCAACAGTTTTGGGATCAGTATATTTGGTATCATTGATATTGCTATTCTTTGGAATTTCGTTCAGCCTTTTTGAAAGACCAAAACCCAAAATGAACGATATTGAATTCGTGCTTGTAGAAAAAGAAGGTACTCCTATAAATAAAAACACAAAATATCGAGCAGACATTGATTCTCAAGCGGGTGGACATCACGATCCGAATAAAAAAGTATCAATGCCATCACCTGCACCAGCACAAGTCCAAAAACCTTCACCAGCACCGCAACCACAAGCTCAAGCTCCAAAACCTTCACCTCAACCAAAACAACAACAACCGGTGAATAAGCCAGAGCCTCAAAAACAGGTTGCACAACCAACTCCACCAAAACCAACTCAACAGCCAAAACCGCAACCGCAACCACCTGCGCCAAAGGCTAAAGAAGTTTCAAAACCAAATCCGCCAACAGCAAAACCTTCAATAAAACCACCATTAACACCAAAATCAGTTGCAAAACCAAGTTCTGCATTCCAAGTTCCTGTTCCAAGCGGAGGAACAAAATCAGGAACATACGCAACTGGACCTATAAGCGGTTCAGGTTCTGCAACTTCTGGCGGAAGTACAGGCGGACCTGTTACAGGTAGCAGTTCAGCAAAATATGCACCAGCTCCATCATTAGCACCTACAGGTGGCGGAAACCCTTCTGGACAAAAACTTGCAAAAGGTGGCGGAGGAGGCACTGGTAGCCCTGGAAACCCAGGACCTGGAAATCCAAACGGCGCACCTGGTATAGACACTATTAGAGAACCCGATTTTGGACCTTACATGAGAGAACTCCAAAGAAAAATTAAAATGAATTGGGACCCTCCAAAAGGTAACGAAAGCAAACGTGTTGTTCTTTTATTCAAAATTGCAAAAGATGGCAGATTACTATCTTGCAGTGTTTACAAGTCATCAGGACTACCAAATGCAGACAAGGCTGCTGTTGATGCAGTTAAATTAACAGCACCATTCAGACCGTTGCCTCCTGATTATAAAGGACAAAGTATTGATATTCAATTTACGTTTGACTACAACGTATTTGGGGCTGCAGGTTACCAATAAAAAAATAAACAAGCAATCATTATAAAGGAGAAAAAAATGGAATTACTATTACACTCAATTAAACTAGACTGGCCAGTATTGTTGCCTATTTTAGTATGCTCAATCCTTGTTGCTGGTGTAGTTATGAACAGAGCATTATTTTACAAAGAAAACAAACGTGATGTTGTTCTTTTCATTCCAAAAATTCAAAGAGAATTAGCAAAAAACAATCTTCAAGCTGCAGAAAGAGTTGCACAGGATTGCGGTGGTGTTATCGGCGAAGTGACAGAAGAAGCTGTTAGAATTTTTTCAGAACAAAGAAAAGGTTTCTCTAGATCATTTGATATCGCAGCAGCACTTGCAACAAGAAAACTAGAAAGCCACCTAACAATATTAGGTACTATTGGTGGTGTTGCTCCATTTTTAGGTTTGTTTGGTACAGTTGTTCGTATCTTGTACACATTCCAAGATTTGGCAACTCAAGGTAACCAATCTGCAGCAGTTGCTATGGGTATCGGTTCAGCATTGATTGCAACTGCATTTGGTTTAGGCGTTGCGATTGTTGCAGTAATTTTCTACAACTCATTCCAATCAATTGTAAAACATTACGAAGATGACTTTAACCTAATCAAATTATTGTTCTTAAGCTTCGTAGACTCTGAAGATGAAACAAAAAAAGCAACTAGCGCATCTATGTAAAAACATTCCAACAAAGGGAAATTATTATGGCAATTAGTACAAACAAAAAAGGTAAAATGTTTACCGAAATCAATATAACACCATTAACCGATATTTTCTTGGTATTGCTAATTATTATGATGGTTGTTGCTCCGACTTTTCAATCAATGGATAACGCAATAACCGTTCCAGAAATTAACAGTGGGGTCGCAATCGAAGAAGAAAAAGCGGTTGTCGCAATAACTAAAGACGGGCAAATGTATTTGAACGGCGCACCAATTGAAGAAGACAAACTTGTTGAGGAATTGGTTGCCATAAGATATTATCTGGAAAAACCAGAAGTTGTAGTTAAAGCCGACGAAAAAGTTAAGAGTGCTGAAATAATGAAAGTTATGAACGCAGCTCAAGACGCAGAATACAAAAAACTAATTGTCGCAGGCGAACCTTTATCAAAAAAAGAACAAAAAGACCTTAAAGAAAATAATCAAGGAGTCTAAAAAATGAGTCATAACCGTACAGAATTCAACGAAATTAATATCACACCGTTAACAGATATTTTCTTGGTATTACTGATTATTATGATGGTAATAGCTCCATTATTAGACCAACAAGGTTTGAACTTGACAGTGCCAGAAAATGTTGCTCAAGAACAAGTGAAAGATGATGTAAAAATTTTAACGGTAACAGTTAGCTCTGATGACAGATATTTTATTGCCGGAGAAGAAGTTCAGGTTACTGATTTAGAAAAAACCATTGCAGAATTAGCTAAAGATTACCCCGACGGCTTAATGATTGAATCTGATGGCGATGCTACACACGGCGCAGTCGTAAAGCTTATGGATAGCGCAAGAAATTCTGGCATAAAAAGCATTTCTGTTTCTCAAGTGTAATAGTAAAATTAATATTAAAAAGCAAGGTTTTAATAACCTTGCTTTTTTAATTGATAGTTATAACCATAATAATGCGGAGCTTTTAATAAAGCTCCGCATTTTATAAACTAGATTTATGTAAGCGATTATTCTTTTACATATTCTGCATCAATAACATCATCGTCTTTGTTTTCTGTAGAAGAAGATGCGCTATCACTTGAAGCAGTAGCTTGTTCTTCTTTTTGAACAGCCTCGTATGCTTTTTGAGAAATTGCAAACATAGTTTGTTGTAACTCATCAGAAAGTTTTTTGATTTCGTCTGGAGTTTTGTTTTCATCAAGCGCTTTTTGTAGAGCATTTTTTTGTTCATCAAGTTTAGCTTGGTCAGCAGAATCAATTTTGCCTTCGAAGTCTTTAACAATTCTTTCTGCAGAAGAAATCAAGCTAGTTGCATTATTTTTAGCATCTGCTTCTTCTTTTTTCTTTTTATCTTCAGCAGCATTTGCTTCTGCTTCTTTAACCATTTTGTCGATATCTTCATCTGAAAGGTTAGAAGAATTTGTGATTGTAATTTTTTGTTCTTTGTTAGTAGCTTTATCTTTAGCTTTAACATTTACAATACCGTTAGCGTCAATATCAAAAGTAACTTCGATTTGAGGAACGCCACGCATAGCAGGAGCGATACCGTCAAGTCTGAACATACCTAATGATTTGTTATCGGAAACCATTGGTCTTTCACCTTGAAGAACGTGGATATCAACTGCAGTTTGATTATTTTCTGCTGTAGAGAACACTTGAGATTTAGAAACAGGGATTGTAGTGTTACGAGGAACTAATGGAGTCATAACACCACCAAGAGTTTCAATACCAAGAGTCAAAGGAGTAACGTCTAAAAGAACGATATCTTTAACTTCACCAGCAAGAACACCAGCTTGAACAGCAGCACCAACTGCAACAACTTCATCAGGGTTTACAGATTGGTTAGGTTCTTTGCCTGTGTATTCTTTAACAAGTTGTTGAACAGCAGGGATACGAGTAGAACCACCAACTAATACAACTTCATCAAGATCTGATTTAGAAACGCCAGCATCTTTAAGAGCATTTTCTACAGGGACTTTACATCTGTTTAACAAATCTCTTGAAAGGTCTTCGAATTTAGCTCTTGTCAAAGACAATTCCAAGTGTTTTGGACCGTTAGCATCAGCAGTGATGAAAGGTAAGCTGATAGAAGTTTCCATAACAGAAGAAAGTTCAATTTTAGCTTTTTCAGCAGCTTCTTTCACACGTTGCATAGCTTGTTTATCACCAGAAAGGTCGATGCCTTCTTGTCTTTTGAATTCATCACAAATCCAATCCATGATTTTTTTGTCGAAGTCATCACAACCAAGGTGAGTGTCACCAGAAGTTGAAAGAACTTCGTGAACGCCATCGCCAATTTCTAGAATAGAAACGTCGAATGTACCACCACCAAGGTCGAATACAAGAACTTTTTCAGATTTTTCTTTTTCCATACCGTAAGCAAGAGCTGCCGCAGTAGGTTCGTTAACGATACGAAGCACGTCTAAACCAGCGATTTTACCAGCATCTTTAGTAGCTTGTCTTTGAGCATCGTTAAAGTAAGCAGGAACAGTAATAACTGCAGAAGTAACTTTTTCGCCCAAGTATGCAGAAGCATCATCAGCTAATTTTCTCAAAATCATAGCTGAAATTTCTTGAGGAGTGTAATCTTTGCCTTCGATGTTTACTTTATAATCATCGCCCATGTGTCTTTTGATTGAAGCAATAGTTTTGTCTGGGTTAAGAATAGCTTGACGTTTAGCTAACTGCCCAACTAATTTTTCACCAGTTTTAGAAAAACCAACGATAGAAGGAGTTGTTCTAGAACCTTCTGCGTTAGCGATAACTGTAGGTTTACCACCTTCCATAACTGCAACAACTGAATTTGTTGTACCCAAGTCGATACCAATTGTTTTTGCCATAATTTATTATCTCCTTATTTTTGAATATATTTCATTCGACATTATAGTTATAACATCGTTTTTTGAAATTCTTTAAAAAATAAACAAAAAATTAATATTTCCCGAACAAAGGCTCGAACGCTAGTAAAATATAACTTCGAAATAACATTGAGAAGTCAATGAAGTAGAACGTACAAAGTGAGCGAAACTCATAACATTATACTTTACTTATAAAATTATTAGGAATATAATCAAGTTATGAAAAAGGTATTATTAATAAAACTTTCAGCTTTAGGGGACGTTATTTTCACAATTCCGCTTGCAAACAATTTAAAGGCAAACGGATGGGAAGTTCATTGGCTTACAACAGAAAAAGGGTTTGACATTTTAGATGGAAACCCTTGCGCAGATAAAGTTCATTTTTTACCGATGTACACTTGGAGAAAAAATAAACTTAAGTTGAAATATCTTTTTCAAATGATTAAAGTTTTGTTTGATTTAAGAAAAGAAAAATTTGATATTGCATTTGACTGTCAAAGAAGAATAAAGAGTTTGCCATTTATGCGTTTTTGCGGAGCAAAAAGAAGAATTCTTTCACATTTTTCGACAGAGGGTGCAAAATATGGTGCAAACGAAATTTTGCCGACCTCACCTGATTCAAACCACATGGTTTTATGGAATTTAGATTATGCAACATATCTTGGATATGATACATCAGAGATAAAAATGTCATTACCAAACCAACCTGAAGAAATAAAACAAAAAATTAACGATTTAACAAAAGATTTAGACAAGACAAAACCGACTGTAATATTAGCACCTGAAACAACTTGGGAACCTAAACATTGGAATATTGAAAACTGGATTAAGGTTGCAGAAAAATTAAAAGACAGATGTAATATTATATTAACTGGAGTTAAATTAGACGCATCTGTTTTCCCAAAAGATTGCATCAACTTGGTAGGAAAAACGAACCTAAAAGATTTAATAGAATTATTTTCAAGAGCAGATTTAGTAATTGCTCCTGATTCAGGTAGCGCGCACATTGCATGGGCAAGCGCAAAACCTGCTTTAATTGAAATATTCTGCTGTACTTGGACAGAATATTTTGGATGTTTTGGTAACGATGAAAAATATTTCACAATGACAGGGAACTTGCCTTGCCAACCTTGTGGAGCTAGAACTTGCCAAAAATCAGAAATCAAAAATGCTTGCGCTAACGTTCCAAAAGCAGAAGATGTTATAGAAAAAGCTTTGAGTATTTTATTTAAATAATATACCACTTTGCGGCAATGAAACTTTTTGTAATATCCCTTACGATATAGATGGTTGGATATTATGAAAGGCGATTTAATTATGAAAAAATTTTTGTTAATAATTTCTGTAATAGCTATTGGCATACCTGCATTTTCAACTTGCCCTATCAACGGAGAAGTTTGTGCATTCACAATCTCACCATCAGACTCACTTCAAGACAAATATCTTCCAAACAACGTTGAAAATATTCAAAAACCCGATGCATTTAGACCACAATATATTAAACCCTATTACGACGAAATGATAAACACGGATAAAAATACTGCATCCAATATTAAAAAATCAAATAACTACAACTCAAATTGTCAATTTGGAGTATGTCTACCAGGTGTTCAATCAGGTGAAGAGTAGTTTTTCTATAGTCATTTTTTAAGCGCCATCACTGGCGCTTTTTTTACATAATAAAATATTTACAAAATATAATGCTTTTTCCTTTACAGTCTTGACTTTTGGCAACATTAATTATATTCTAAAGTTAGAATTTATTGGGATTAAAAGAGAGGGGTATAGTGTATGATAGGATACAGAAGAAAAAATATTCTTTCGTTATTAGATGAGAGAACGAAACTTTACGGTGAAACAGTAGCACTAGGTGCAAAAAATGCTATGGGTTGGCAAGAATTCACCTACAAAGGTATCGGGCTTTTATCAAGAAGACTTGCGTGTTATTTGATTGACAATTTGCAAGTTCAAAAAGGCGAAAGACTATCTATTTTATCTGAATCAAAACCTGAATATGGAGCTTGCGTATTCGCATCAGCAATGGCTGGTATGGAAACAGTTCCACTTGATATTAAATTAACAAAATACGAATTAATTAACATTCTTTCAGACTGTGAACCAAGAGTAATGTTAGTTTCTCTTGCTTGTCTTCCAAAAGCATTGGAATTGCAAAAAGAATTGCCATTTATAAAAGATATTATTGTTATGGATGAACCTCCTGTAGGAAGCCCATACACAAGTTTATACAACATTCCTGAAAATTATGAAGCTAAATGGAGACCTCGTTCTTCTAAAGCAACCGCTTTCATTATTTACACTTCAGGAACAACAGGAAACCCTAAAGGTGTTGAAATATCTTTTGGCAACATAATGGCGCAATTGGATGACTTGCAATATCCACTTGATGCAATCTTGAAAAATAAACGTGTAAATATTCTTTCAATATTACCTATGAACCACTTGTTCGAAATGACTGTTGGTTTCAGTACATTCTTGAACTTTGGTTTCAGCGTTTATTACACTCCAAGTTTAAAACCAAAAGATATCCTTGGCGTTATGTGTGCTAAAAAAATCGACTTCATGATTGTAGTACCTGCATTCTTAAAACTGTTAAAATCAGGTATTGAAACAGAATTGAACGCTTTACCAAAATACAAAAAAGCAATTTTTGACTTTATGTATTTCATTGCTAAATTTATTCCATCTTACGGAGTAAGAAAATTATTATTCAAAAAAATCCACGACAAATTTGGTGGTCATTTTATGGGATGTATTTCAGGCGGAGCACCATTGGATGTTTCTGTAGGTAACTTCTTTGAAAGAATTGGTATCAAAGTTTACCAAGGCTACGGCTTAACAGAAACAAGCCCTGTAATTTCTGTTAACGTTGATAAACGTAATGATTTGGCTTCTGTAGGAAGACCATTCAAAAGTTACGAATACAAAACAGACCCTGATACTGGCGAACTTATGGTAAAAGGTCCTTGTATTATGAAAGGTTACCACAACCAACCTGAATTAACTGCCGAAGTTATTGACGCTGATGGATGGCTTCATACTGGAGATATAGCTAAAATCACTCCTGATGGACACGTTTACATCACTGGTAGAATTAAAAACATGATTGTACTTAACGGTGGTAAAAAAGTATTCCCTGAAGAAGTTGAAGCTGTATTGGAAAAAAGCTCTTACTTCGCTGAAGTTTGTGTACTTGGAGTTTCTAGAACTTTCGGCGCTAAAGATGGTACTGAAGATATCGCAGCCGTTGTTGTTCCAAGCGCAGAACTTACTTCAAAATACGATGATGAAACTATCGAAAAACTTTGCAAAGATGAAATCAAACGTTTGTCTACTCAATTAACACCTTACAAACGTCCTATCAACATTGTTGTATCAAAAGAACCACTCCCAAGAACTACAACTCGCAAAGTTAAACGTAAAGAAGTTAAAGAATTGATTAAGGCGTAATGTTAACGGAGTATTTATGACTAAAAAGATTATCTTATCATTATTTTTATTGAGTTTAATCACAATTTCGGCTAACGCTGAAGTTAAACTTGAAGAAAATACTATTGATTTAAATCTTAACAACACTATTCAAAGGTCAAATAATCATTCACCTATGGTTCTTGAATTCGACTCAACATTGGATTCTCTGCCAAAAGTGGAAAACTTGCTTGACCAAAAAGTTCAGGAAAAAACTGAAAAAATCGACCAAACAATAATTCAAAAAACTGAAGAAATTTCAAACAAAATTGAAGAAAAAGTCGAAGAAGTTTCAGAAACAGTAGAAAAAGCTCAAGAAGATATTCAACAAAAAATTGAAGAAAAAATTGATACTACTCAAAATTATGCAGACCCAAATCCTGACGAAGTAACAGACATACTCGAAGCTATCGAAGACTCTGCTAAAAATAGTGAAGAAAAAATTGAAGAAAATACTCAAAAATTAAATGAATCTATTGAAAATACAAGCAAAGAAATAGAAAAAATTCAAAACGCAACTGACGCAAAAGTTGAAGAAGTCAAAGAAGTGGTTGAAGAAGTTAAACAAGAAATAAAAGAAGAAGCAACTAAAGTTGAACCGCCTCAACTTACACCAATTGCACCCATCCAAGACCTGCCAGAAGCTAAAACTGTTGCTCCTGAAGCTAAAACTGAAGAAGTGGCAAAAATAGCTCAAACTGTGGATAGCGCTGACAATAATGAAGAAATTACTCTTGATTCAATAGAAGTAACATCTAACAATTCTTCTGATGATAATTTCAACATCCCTAAATGGGAAGAATTTTGTGAATCAGGTTACGAAAACGCTACCCTTAAAGAAAAAGAAAATATTTTGAATATTATCAATTTCGTTGACGCTGAAAGAACTAAAAGTAACTACTGGGCAGAACGTCGTGCAAACTTTGAAAAATCAGTAAATCACTGCAATTCACTCGAAGGAAGCACAAGAAACTACTGCTTTGAAAGCTTACGTAAAACAGAAACTGAAAGAAACGAAATTTACGAACAACAACGAAAACAAGTTAATTACAAAAATCAAGGTATTCAAATACAACAATAATAAAAAAGCTCCCGATTGGGAGCTTTTTTATTTGACTTTTCTGCCACTATGAAAAATATCTTTTCAATAGTCCGTCAAATCCTTTGCCGTGACGAGCTTCGTCTTTTGCCATTTCATGAACTGTATCATGAATTGCATCATATCCTAATTGTTTTGCTCTTACTGCAATTGCTAACTTGCCTTCGCAAGCACCATGCTCTGCTTCTGCACGAAGTTCCAAATTCTTTTTAGTTGAATCTGTTACTACTTCTCCTAACAATTCAGCAAATTTTGCAGCGTGTTCTGCTTCTTCAAATGCATATCTTTTGTATGCTTCTGCAACTTCAGGATATCCTTCTCTTTCTGCTACTCTTGACATTGCCAAGTACATACCTACTTCTGTACATTCTCCAGCAAAATGAGCTCTTAATCCATCCATAATTTCTTTATCTTCTACTACACCATCACCAATTTTATGTTCACAAGCGTATGTTTTTGCACCGCCACCTACTTCTTTAAATGTTGTTGCTCCACATAATGGGCATCTCTCTGGAGCTTTGTCAGCCTCTGTTGACCATCCGCATACTGTACATACAAATTTTGCCATCTTTTACCACCTTTCTTATACTATATGCTTTTATCTTTTACATTTATTACTATACTACATATCTTTAATTTTGTAAAGTAGGAATTATTCCTATTTTTGTAAAATTTTATTATTTCTCTTTATTTTTATCTTATTAATTTAGAATTCTTCTTTTGAACTTTCTCAAATACTTCTGAAAACGAAATTATCGGCTCCATCCTGTATCCACAATCATCTGACAACGCTCCACCCATCGAAAACAACTCCTCTTGAGGATACCTTCTGCATATAGCTGGACGGGTTTTATGGATTTTGCACTTGTGAGTTTCAGGGTCTAAATGCGTACACTCAAATATTAAGCCGATATCATCCTTGCCAATTACCCTTAAACCCGCATAAAAACTGTGTATGTACTGCAACTTCTCAAACTCTTTTTCGTCATCCACAACATGCCTGAAATGCTTCACATAAATCTGGGTGCAACACTTCCCGCAAGCATTACACTTGCCTGTCCTATAATACTTTCGCTTTAATACCGTTGCCAAAAACCACTTTTTTATTCTCGTAAACATACCTATATAATAACAGACTTTTTAATTACAGGATTATAAACTTTTGTAAACATTTAAACTAAACATGGCAAATAAAAATCTTCACGTGAATTAAAAAGAATGTACCCCTTAAATAAGAAACTTAAAAAACATACTATAACATAACCAAAATAACCAACCTTGACCTCTGATAACCAAAATAAGAGGTCTTTTTTTGTGGTTGAACCACATCTGTACTAAAGTCCAGTCATATAAAATACCACTTAGAACAAAACTACACTCTATTTTAGAGAATTTTCCAATTCAACAAAAGTTATCCATGCTGAAATTACGTGCTGTACGTTATCGATACGAATTACTTTTGTTGATTCTAAAGAATTTGTTAAACACCAATATGCAGTTGTTGGAATTCCGCCTTGCATAGCACCTTCTTTTACCTGATATCGACTTAAGAATGCTGTACCACGTTTTAGGAAATTGTACACTCTTTGTTTCAATTGCACATCATCAGTTATGTAATAAATTGCCACAAAACCTTCCATAATAGTTCCCAAACTGCATAATCTTAAATTGTCAAACAATCCGCCTTGGTAAACATGCCCGTCGTCAACTATTTGCGTGTTAATTTTTGAATATGCCATTTGCTCTGCGTGGCGTTGTAACCATATTTTTTCTACCGCAGTCAATCCATTATTAGGCGTTTCAAAAAGTTTTCTTGTTGCAAGCATCGCCCAATGGTCGAATGGAACTTTCAAACCACTATCTTTTCTTGAATATGCTAAATACATCAACGCTTTTTTAGCACAATCAACCCATTTTTTTTGAGGGTCAACTTCGTTCAAGAACAACAAACCATACGCAACTTCACCAGGATAATATAACGATTCAAATTCTGTGTCTTTTTTCCCTTTTGTAACATCATATTTAGCCACAAAACTCCCATCTTCATTTTGCATAAATAATGCAAACTCACCTAATCCACGAAGAATTTCTAAATCAATTTTCCCTTCTGTGTAAAGGTTCGACAACCCAATTAACGCTAAACCTGTTCCGCCTAGTTTTGCCTGTTCAGTTTTCAAGCCTTCTTCTTCAGGCTTTGAAACAACTGCATACACATTTGGTTTTATTTCTCGCACATAATTTTTCAACAAATATTCTGACGCAAGCAAACGTTTTTCTTTCAGTGTGTAATTTTTCAACACCCTTTCACACAAGTACATAGAATATAATGTTCCAGCATGACGCAACACATTATATTGAGCATTGCCATATTTAATATTAGGGTCTGCACTTGCATTATACACAAATCTTCCATCTTGCATTGTGTTTTTTGAAAGATAATTTATCGCAAGATTTATTGCTTTATCCAAGTTTTCACTTCCAACAGTTACAGCTGCAGAAGCACTTCTACAACCTAAAAAATAAGATACTACAATTAACACTAGTGTAGATATTGCAACTATAACTGTATTTTTCATAAAACCCTCTTACTTTTTACTTAATTTTTCTCATTATATCATATTTTAAATTATTAGAATAATCTTAACAAAGCACTATGCCTGTTTGTTGTCGCATTCTCTTTTCTGTATGAAAAAAATAAATCATTGTCGCACACTGTGCAATATGGACATACATCGACATTTTCAACTCCTACTTCCAACAACTGCCTACGGTTAATTTCTTTCAAATCAACATAAAACTCACCATTACGGATTTCGTAAACACCGTCAGAATTCTTAATTGTCGATATAAGTTTTTTTAAAACATCTTCGCCAACATTATAACAACACATAGAAATTGCTGGACCTATCGCTACTTTTATATCTTTTGGATTGGAAGAAAAATCTTTCACCAACTTTTCCACAGTCAAAGCTGATATTTTCCCCGCAGTGCCTCTCCACCCTGCATGAGATACTGCACCTATTTTAAGATTTTCATCATAAATAATAACAGGAGTGCAATCCGCAAAATTTAAAAATATTCCTTGCTCTTTATTCGCTAATATCAACCCGTCACATTCCGGATAATCAGACTTCCCGACTTCTGCCACTTCAATATTAACAGAATGGGTCTGCGAAGGATTCACCAAATCTTTTAAACTAATTTTTAGATAATCTGCAAACATTTTTTTGTTTTCATCAACAAGAGCCTTATAATCTTCTTCTTTCGTTTTTATTACGCTTTCTCTTGTCGTAAAAAAATGTTCAACACCACCTAACAAGTCCGATTTCATTATTGTTTTGTTATTAATTTTTTCAAAATAGAACATACAAATATTTTACCGCAAAAATTTACCCACTTATCTAATAGCAAAAACTCTTAATATTAAATACATTATGATAACTCGAACAAGTTAGGAGTTTAAATATATGAGTTATAAAAAATATTTAGTCGAGTTTATAGGAACATTTTACCTTGTATTCACAATCGGAGCAGTATTACTGTTAGGAGGAGATGGAGTTATTAATGCTATCGCAATAGGTTTTGCTCTTATGGTTATGGTTTATTCTGGCGGATACATAAGCGGAGGACATTATAACCCTGCAGTATCATTAGCTGCGGTTATAAGAAACTCTTTGCCTAGAGAAGAATTTATTCCATACGTAATTTCGCAAACACTAGGTGGCACAACAGCTTGCTTAATGATTAACCATTTTTCAGGGCATTTGGCAAATTACGAAGGGTGTGCATTTAACATATTTCCTATGATTGTCGGCGAATTTTTATTTACATTTGCATTATGTTATGTAGTTTTGATGACTACAACAAGCAAAGCTAAAGAAAATTCTTATTATGGATTTGCGATAGGTGCAACTGTTTCCACTGGAATATTTACAGTAGGAAGCATACTTTGCCATGGAGCTTTTAATCCTGCCGTTGCCGTTAGTTTAGGGATGATGCACTTGGCTTGCTGGCAAAGCGTCTTTGTGACTATTGGCGCAAACTTGTTAGGTGCTATCTGTGCAGGATTTATCTTTAAATATTTAAATAAAATTAAAATTGACACTAACTACTAATAAGTATTATATTCCGTTTTTATTTTCAATTTCCCGTTTGCAAGTTTTACAGCTTTTTCAGCAGCTTTAGTCGGATAATCGTGATAACTATTCAAACTTTCATTATGCTTAATAATTTCGCTAATTTTTTCTAATTGGAGTGGTAAATTTTTGTTTATTTCAGGATGTTTAGAAACCCAAGACTTAAATTTTCGCCCAGATTTTTCGTGATTACAATCCTTGCAATACGCAATCTTGTTTGAATAATCATCTGACCCGCCTAAACTCTTTGCAACAGTATGGTCAACGGTCAAACTTGCAAGTTTAAAAATATTCTCAAACATCGCCTTTGAACGGCTTCCTACTTTTTTTACAACATGCGGTAATGGCCTTACTAAACCATCCTGGATATGCAAAGATGTTATATTCTCTTTAACATTATTTATCAAATTCTTTTTATGCGGATTTTGCATTTTATCGAGCGTTTCTAGAATTGCTTTATCGTATTCATCATAAATAAACTCTTCGCCAGCTAAACATCTTGCAGCAATACCGTCTAATCTTGTCATAAAATCAACCAACAAAATTTTATCAAGGGAATTGAATTCATGCCTTTTAGCAAACTCTTTTATTTTGATTTGCTGTTTTACTAAATCTACAGCTAGTTCATAACCAATTTGTTTTTGCAACAGTTTAAACATAGTCTTGTCAGTAATGTTAGGATTTTCTGCAAGATTTTTATCAAACAATTTAACGATTCTTTGACCTTTAGGCGAAACATTCTTTGAATGCATTTTTGCTAAATTATTTAATTCATGAAGATTTTCGCATTTACTAATTTGATCAAACAAATCTATTTTCTGCCTATGAGTTAGCATTTCAGTTCCACAAGTAGCACAAGGGATTCCCTCAAATTCGTCAAATACATACTCACTTTTATTTTCAGTAAATATCTTTGAACGAGCTGCTCCTTGAAGCATTCTAGTATTCAAATTCAATTTATTTTTGCTAATTCTATTCATCAAATTTATTACATCATTCAAATAAGAAGCTTCCCCTTCCAATTGATTTGCAGAAATACATTTTGATAAACTTATAATGTGAGATTCAGCAAACTCTTCAAATTTAGGTGATTTTTGCATTATTGAATATCTAGCAGGATTACCAGAACAACTATTACAAATGATAAATCTATTATATCTTGATTTGTCAGATTGGTCTTTGTTGTATATTGCAACCTTACTAATTGAATCTGACAACAATTGTTTCATAACATGACCTTGATAATTAAGCCCATCTTTCATTAAGTCATATCTTAATGCAGCACTATAATCATAAGGTTCTCTAATCTTTGTTTTTAATCGCATGTACATATCCCACTTTTGAGGAGATTCTATCTCATCAAAATGTTCATGCAATTTTTCCAAGAAAGTAACCCATTTTGGAACTTCTTCTACTGAATTCAAATACTCTACAAAACCTTGGATTTTTACTTTATCAAGATCTGAAAAATATGATGATTCAAGCACACCTTCTAAATGTTTCGCTTCATACTTAAATCTATTTAAAATAATTTTTCCAGTACCAGCAGCTAACATTTTACAAACATCAGAAGCTCTGTAATTTGGATTTTCATTCGCTATATTATCTACATATTGAACTGCCAACAAATACGGACGTCTTAAATATGGTTTTACCTCTTCCATAACATTTGCAAATTCTCTTGCTGTATATGCCTTATTTGCACAATTTACAAAATAATTCGCCTTTTCACGATTGATAGTTTTAACACCACAACAAGGACAAGTTACCCCATCTAAAGCCAATAATTTGTCATCAAAACTCATCTCTTTAGTATGATGTTTCTTTGCCATGAAACTAATCATTGGCGCATAACTCATCGGTAATCCCAAATTACGGTTAGAATTCTGCACTGTAGTATTTTCAGAACTCATTGGGATTGGTCTTGAAGTTATTAATTTTGTATTTAATATAGGGGTTATTTTCATGATGATATCATTTTCTTCTTATATTAAATTCTAACAAAAAAAAATTTGCCATTTATTTTAAATCTTTACAAAATACATAATATTTGAGCAGAATTTGTTTTGTGATAATATCTATAATATGAAAAAGAAGATTTTACAGGGATTATGTGCTTTACTACTGTTGATTTCAAGCCAAAATGTTTCGCTGGCAGAAACAACTGTAAATTTCACATACATAAATGGTTCTAACAACAACAACGAAAAAATGCGTACTTGGTTTGAAGAAGGTGTAAAAAAACTTCACCCTGAAATGAAAAAACAATTTGAAACCAATGAACAAATCCATCAACTAATGCTTAACCCTGAAGGTATAACCATTGATGATGAACCAAATATCTTTTTCTGGGGCTACAATAGTAAAAACAATTTCGATTTTGTATCTGAACATCTAGATATGTCAAAAGATTTTAGCCCTACAATTGCTTACCACGTAAGAAGCTTAATAACTCAATTTATGCATGACGCTATTTGGGTTCAAAAAACGCACCACATGCTTCCTATTGTAAGAAACTTGAATGAAGTTGTAAAAAAAGAATATGAGCAAGGCAATTCAACTATTTTATACGGGTATTCCGCAGGAACATTCATAACTTATGAATACTTATTCAACACTTTACCTTATCTAAATTTGCAACATTTATTCAACAATATTGATGTCCCTAATGAAATGAGAGAATTTGTTGCCGAAAACCCACGACCAAACACCTGTCTAATGGCATTATCCGAAGCAAAACTAGGTGCCGTCACATCTGCAGGTCATTTGGTTTTTGACAGTAATGTAGAAAGCTTGAAAGAGCATTACCTTGCACTTGATGAAGCAACCCAAAAAGTTTGCTCTCCAGAAGGTGCAGTAAAAGGAATAGTAAACTTTGCAAGTCCTTTAGTTCTTTTCTATTCAGATTTGGCTGACAAAAACTACAATTTGAATTTTTACAACAAACTTATGCTTAAATATATAATGGAAAATCATATGTTTATGTTATCAGTAAACTTTAGAGAAGATCCACTTGCGTTTCCAACAACAAGAAACTTAACTTACCAAGAAATGGAACAGATGGTAGGACAAGAATTCACTGACCCTAACGGTTTTATTTATGACAATTCTGGAGTATGGAGTTGGCGACCATTCTTTCTTGCACACACATCATACTGGTCAGCAAGAAAACGATTTGCAAAAGCAGTAGTGAAAAGTTTTATAGATGGTTACAGATTTCAATATGACCAACTTTATAGACAAAAAATTTTAGATTAACAGTAGAAATATTAAGAGGAAAAAACAATGACAACAAAATTTGACTTTACAGAAGGCGCACAGTTTGACCCTGGATTTATCGGACACTTAAGCGCATTTGTACCAACTATTGATTACATTTATTCTGAACTTTACAGAGTTTCAAACTTCAACCAGAAGAAAATGAAATTTAAAATGTATTATAATAAAATCCAAAACTTAATAGACACATACATCGGATTTTATCTTGGTTGCATTCTTTGGGCGGCTTGCATCAAAGATTTGAACAAGCCTGTTTTGAACAACCTTTGCTTTGGCGGAGAGTTCGATGAAAAAGAAACTGTAGCTGAAGTAAATTTCGTAAGATTATACCTAAAACAATTCCAAAAAGATGTTAAATATTATATGGGTCAAAACTACGAAATTAGCGAACTTCAAACAAAAATTCTTGATGAATATGAAGAATTCTTGAAAGCTAACAAAGGCTTTGTTGAAGTAAAAGAAACTTCTGACATCAAAGTAAACGAAAGCGCAAAATCTTTAACAGAAAAAGAATCAGATATTATTTTAGAAAAAATTGCAGAAGTTATCGAAAACGGAGATTTCAAAGTTCTTTATCCGCTTAATGATACACTTTTTGCAGCTACAGTATAAAAATGGACATTAAAGATAAATTATATTCAATGTTTATATTAGGATGCGAAGGCGGTGGGTACGAAAAAATTCTTACCCACCCTCTTGGCGGTTTGATATTTTTTACAAAAGACATTCAATCAAAAGAACAGTTCAAAGCATTAATAAAAAATATCAAAGCAAAATCTTCCTATCCGCTTTTTTTGTCAATCGACCAAGAAGGTGGACGAGTAGAAAGAACTGAAAATATCCACAACGGGAAAAAATATTTATCAGCAAAATTTGCATTTGAAAAAGGTGAAAATTTTTTAAAACAACAAACTGAAGAAATCGCAAAAGAGTTACAAGATTTCGGAATAAATTTAAACTTTGCACCTTGCATTGACACAAACACAAATCCTAACAATCCAATTATTGGAGAAAGAGCTTTTTCTAACAATCCAGAAGAAGTTATTAGAGGAGAAAAAATAGTTTCCGAAGCTTATTTAGCTAACGGAATAATTCCTTGCGCGAAGCATTTCCCAGGACACGGAGATGCTAACGCTGACAGCCATTTGAGTCTTCCCAGAATAGATTTGCCACTTGATGAAATGGAAAAATTTCACATCTCGCCGTTCAAATCCGCAATCAAAAATAAAATCCCAATGATTATGGTAGCTCATCTTCATTGCACCTGTTTTGACAAAGAAGTAATCCCAACTTCCTTAAGTAAAAATGCAATATCATATTTGAAAAACAAATTAGGTTATGATGGGTTAATAATTTCAGACGATATGATTATGAAAGGAGTTTCAGCTTTCGGTGCAGTTGAGGCATGCTCTATGGGAATTAAAGCAGGATTGGATATGTTTATCTACAGAGATTCTACCCCTGAAACTATCTCTATAATTGAACAATTAGCACAACTTGCAAAAAACGATATCGAACTTCAAAATAAAATTGAAGCTTCTTATGAAAAAATAACCAAATTTAAAAATGTTTTTTTTGAAAGTTAATAATATATTCTGTCATCCTAAAAACATAAATTATGTAAACGAAACAACATGCAACGAAAACTATCACTATACTTTAATTCTAGCGATTTAGTTTTTCAAAATTTGCAACAAAATTTTAAGATTTTGTAACGATTTGACAACAGATTGGCATGTTTTTGCTACTATAGAATAAGTTGGTGATTTACGGTATGTTTACCCTGAGAGCCTTACACTAAAAACCGAAAGGAATAAGACTTAATGAACAAACTATTAATCGTACTTTTGACACTTTTATTTAATGTACAACAAGCAAGCGCTATGAACGTAGACGCATTTATGGACAAACACATTGCACCTATTTCAGATGCTGTTGCATCATGGATTTTTGTACCAATCAAACTTGGTTCGTCAGAAGTGCCTTTAATTATTTTGTGGGTTTTAGCCGCAGGGATTTTTTTCACGGTATTTTTCAGAGGAATTGCTGTATGGGGTCTAAAGCATGCTATCGAAGTTGTTTCAAAACCATCAGACAAATCAGGAGATGGTAACGGTGAAGTTTCTTCATTCCAAGCTTTAGCAACTGCATTATCTGGAACTATTGGTATAGGAAGTATTGCAGGTGTTGCAATTTCTATTTCTATAGGTGGACCTGGAGCTGCATTCTGGATTTTTGTAGGTGCAATTTTAGGTATGTCTATTAAATTCGTAGAAGCATCATTGGCAGTAAAATACAGAAGATTCAACCTTGATGGTACTGTATCAGGTGGACCTATGCACTATATCGCTCACGGTTTAACAAGAAAGAAAATGAGATGGTTAGGTCAACCATTATCAGTTCTATTCGCAATTCTTTGTATTGGTGGCGGTATCACTGGTGGAAACATGATTCAAATCAACCAAACTGCACACCAAATTATATTTATCACTGGTGGCGAAAATAGTATTTTCCACGGTTATGCTTGGGTATTAGGTACAATAGCAGCTGTATTAATCGGATTAGTTGTTGTTGGCGGTATCAAAGGTATAGCTAAAGTTACAACTGTTTTAACTCCAACAATGTGTGGTTTATACATTATATCTGGATTAATTGTAATCTTCGCTAACGTAGCAAATATTCCAAGCGCATTAGCATTGATTGTTAGAGAAGCATTTCATCCTACAGCTATTGCAGGCGGTGTGTTTGGTGTAATCATATTAGGCTTAAGACGTTCTGTACAATCTAACGAAGCTGGAACTGGTGCCGCTGCTATTGTATACGCTGCAGCTCAAACAAAAGAACATATCTCTCAAGGTTTCATTGCATTATTAGAAACTTTCTTGACTGGTATTCTTTGTTTATTCACTTCTTTTGCGATTGTATTTTCAGGAGTTTTGGACAAAACTCAAATCGGAGAAATTTCTGGTATTGAACTTGCTTCAAACGCATTCCAATCTGTAATTTCTTTCTTCCCAATTATTTTATCAGTTATTGCAGTACTATTTGCAATGTCAACACTAATTTCTTGGGCATATTACGGACAAAAAGCTTGGACTTTCTTACTTGGTGAAGGTAAGAAAAGAGTTATGGCATTCAACTTAATTTATTGCTTATTTATCATTATTGGTTCAGCAATGAACGTTCAATCAATTATTGATATCACTGACGCAATGATGATTGCAATGTGCGTACCAAACATTATTGCATTGTATATTTTGTGTCCTGAAATTAAAGAAGAATTAAAACAATATTGCCAAAAATATAATATCGGAAAATACATGGTACCTGATTGGATTAAATCAGTAACTCCTGTAGCTCCTTTAGCAATCGAAGCTGTTAGCGCAACACCTTCTGTTTCAACAACTACAACAACTGCTACAACTTCATCTAAAGAAGTTACTCAAAAAGACACAGATTCTACAGAGGAGGACATTGCATAATGTCAGGTCAACAAATAATCGTAACAGTTTCAGGTGTTGATAAAGTTGGTATCGTAGCTAAAGTAACAACCGTACTTGCTGAATATCAAATCAACATCGAAGATATAAAACAAACTCTTATGCAAGGACATTTCGTAATGTTTTTGCTAGGCAATATCGAAAAATCAAACTTTTCATTCAAAGAAATCAAAGACGCATTAACAAATACAGGAAAAGAACTTGGAATGGAAGTTTGGGTTCAAAGAAAAGAGATTGTTGATAATATGCACAAAATTTAACATTAAAACTCAAATATATTTTATACCACCTTTCTTGATTACAAAAAAAGAAAAACACCGAACTCCGTTACAAGTTCGGTGTTTTTAATTTTACTTCACAAATCAAATATTCAATGATATAATCATTTTACAGTGTGGAGTTAAGTTTAAATATGATGAGCCAAACTAAAAAATTATCAATAGCTTTCTACTGGCATATGCACCAACCAGTTTATCAACTTACACCTGAAGGTGATTTTTTGATGCCATGGGTTAGACTCCATGCTATAAAAGACTATCTTGATATGGCAACTATCCTTGACAAATTTAAGAAGATTAAGCTTAACTTTAACCTAGTACCAGTTCTCCTTGATGCGCTAATCAACTACGGAGAGAAAGGTTTTCACGATTTACATTCAAGGATTAGTATCAAAGATACAGAAGATTTGGATGATGATGACAAAGAATTTATTTTGAATAATTTCTTTGATGCAAATTATCAAACAATGATATTTCCACACGAAGAATATAACAAACTTTATCAAAAAAGAATTTCTAGTGCAGAATGTTCTCTAGATATTTTTACAGATCAAGAATATTCAGACTTGATGGCGTATTTCAACCTTGTTTGGTTCTCACCTTCTCATAAAAATAAATATCCTGAACTAAAAAAACTCATTAAAAAAGGAAAAAATTACGATAAAAATGATAGACGTACAATAATAGAAATTCAACGAGATATCATCAGAAAAATAATTCCTACTTACAAAAAACTTGCTCAAAAAAATCGGATTGAAATTACAACAAGCCCATATTATCACCCGATTCTGCCAATCTTGTCAGATATGAGCGGGATTAAAAAATCTTTTTCACAAGATTTGCCAATCGAATTAAAAATGGAACTTGATGCAAAACTTCAAACCGAACTTGCGCTATCAAGAATAGAAGAACTTTTTGGAAAACGTCCTAAAGGGATTTGGCCATCAGAACATTGCGTTAGTTCAAAAACTCTTGAAATGTTTAAAAATTTGGGCATTGAGTGGTCTATTTCTGATGAAGGAATTTTATCAAGCAGTATTGATTTTGAATTTGTTAGAGATTTCAAAGGATATTTGGAAGACCCATATCATTTATTGAAATCTTATGAATACAAAAACGGATTAAAAATGATTTTTAGAGATGCCGTTATTCCAAATCTTATCAGCTTTGAATATCCAAACCACGATTCTGAACTTGCTGCAAACGATTTGTATGACCGTATAAAAGTTGCACAAGGAAAACTTTTAACATCACCTGATGCAGAACATTTAATCACTATTGCTATGGACGGTGAAAATTGTTGGGAAAATTATCCACAAGATGGTTTTTCTTTCTTAAAAACATTATACAAATTAATCGAAGAAGATAACACATTAGAAACTGTTTTGATTAGTGATTACATTGCAAGAGAAAAATACCACAAACCGCTGAAAAAAATTCATGCTGGCTCTTGGATTAATAAAAATTTCAAACTATGGATTGACGAACCATTAAAAAATCTTGCTTGGACGTATGTAAAACAAGTTAGAGATGATTTTTCAAACTTTGTAAAAGAAAATCCACTCCACCCGAATATAGAAAACGCACGCAGAGAACTTTTCATCTGCGAAGGTAGCGACTGGTTCTGGTGGTATGGCGAACCGAATGATTCTGGACGAGATAATATTTTTGATTATTTATTCAGAGAACATTTGAAAAATATTTATTATAATTTAGATTTAGAACCACCAGCATATCTTGATACTCCATTGATTTCTGCAATCGCTAAACCTTCAAGATATCCGAAAGGTGAAATTACTCCACACATGACAGGTTTTGATTCTCAAGATGATTCTTGGCTCAACGCAGGTTGTATTGATATTCCTGACGGGCCTCTATTGAGTGAATCAAAATTCTTTGACCGAATTTGTTTTGGCTATGACAAAGAAAACTTATATTTAAGATTTTATATCAATGAATATATCCAAAAAAATCCTGAACTAATCGAAAAAACTTTCCAAATTTATGTTTACACAAGAAACGCAGAAAGAAAACAATCACTTTCTCCAATGCGTTTGATTAACAAAACCGAAAGCATTCTACCGATTTCAAAAGAAAAATTCCACAACGAAATCCAAATCGCTGTACAAGGTGGAAAAATCCAACTTTTGAGATTAATCAAATCAATCCCTAACAACCTTTGGGTACTTCAATCTACAAAAGACATAAAATCAGTTTATGACAATGTTATTGATTTGAGTGTGCCTTTCGACCTTCTAGACATTGCAAACGAAGAAACTATGGAATTCTGTTTTGTTAATGCCAACTACGGGATTAAAGATTTCTTTATTCCAAACGATATGCTACTCACGATTAACAGAGAATAATTTATTACGAATTGTAAAAAAGAATTACGTACGTAGTAAAGTTTTAAAATTTTCAACCGTTTAACTGAAAAAGAAAAACTAAAGGAAAATAAATGGCAGACTTTTTTTCAGATTACTCAAACAATAAAGGCAAACCTCAATTGGACAAGGATTACTGGAAATCTCAACACGAAACCAGCAAGCCAACAGAGCCTATTACATTGTTTGATAATATGATTAATACAAACTTTGATATAGAAAATCTTAAAAATCTGTCTTTATTCCGTGCTAAAAAGTAATTATTTGCCTGTTGAACCAAACCCACCAGCACCACGTGCAGTTGTAGTTAATTCAAGAGTAACTTCTATTTCAGCTTGTTCAACACGCGCAATAATCATCTGTGCAATTCTTTCGTCAGGTTGAATTGCGTATATTTCATTTGATAAATTAACAATAGGCACACAAACTTCACCTCTGTAGTCTTCATCAATTGTACCAACACAGTTGATTAAAGTAATTCCGTGCTTAATAGAAAGCCCTGAACGAGGTCTTATTTGCGCCTCGTAACCGTGTTCCAATTCAATTTTTATACCAGTCGGAACTAACGCTCTTTCTAACGGTTTTAGAACAATAGGCTCTGCTATAGCGGCACACAAATCCATTCCTGCAGCACCTTCTGTTTTGTATTCAGGCAAAAACTTGTTGTGTGGTAATCTTTCTATCTTCAATACTGTCATCTCATTCTCCTTATTTAATTTAATCTTAAAACATTTATACTATTTTGTAAAATTAAAAAGGTTTGTAAAGTTATGTAACGAGTATATACATTTTATGCAATTTTTAAATACGCAAATACTTTATTAAAGTATAAGAGATAACTATTAAGGGGGATTAAAAATGAGTATTAACACAAAAATAACAAACGTAATTGAATTTCTTGAAAAATGTTTAACAACACCTGTTACAATAAAATTTGTTAGCACAACAACAGAAGCAAACGAATTAAACTTCGATGCAAAATATGAATTACCTGAAGTTGAGGCTGAATTAGAAGAAATTAAGATTGAACTTCCTGAAATTTGCTGTGAATTACAAGAAGTTACATTTGCACTAGCTGCATAATTATAGAATTACTACCAAAGCAAGATTTTAAGCAGGTTTTATTAATAACCTGCTTTTTATTTTCTATAAAAAAAGTCCGAATAATCGGACTTTCTTTTTTATTGTAAATCTCTCAAGACTCTATCTAAACAAGCTTTTGGCGAATAATGCCATTCTCTATAAGTTATTCTATTAACCTTATATCCACAACGTTCTAAAATTGCCTGTTTTTTCATATTATGCATATGAGTTTGCATACTATCCTCAAGACCGTCAATTTCAATTATAACTTTATTATCAACTAACAAGTCTGCGCTCAAACCTGCAATATCTGCTCCTGCTTGAACTTTGTGACCAAGTTCTCTTATTTGAGTAGCAATAGTTTTTTCAAGATTATTCTTGTATGTATTTTCTTCAATTTCACCAGAAAGCATTGCCTGTCTTGTGTTTTGGTAATGTTTAATGAAATTTATATAATTTCTGAAATGACCTTCAGGGAGTTCTGTCGGATCTTTAGAAATAAAGTTGATAGCCTTATGTCTTGCCCTCGTAACTGCAACATTAAACAAGTTTGGTTTCTGCAAAAATATCAAACTTTGTGGGAAACTATTATTTGCAATCGCCCAACTGATAAGTATTACATCCCTTTCATCACCTTGGAATGTGTGAGCTGTACCGATTTCAATCTGGTGTTTTCTTATCATGTGGTCTGACAAAACTTTTGACAACGATACTTTTAATTGTTCAACTTGCGCTCTAAAAGGCGAAATTATACCAATTGAAACAGGTTTGTCAGGGTTTTTGCGCTCATCTTCAATTACAATTTCATGAACTCTTTTTACAACAGCCTCAACTTCAGGGATGTTTCTTGTAGCATCCGCATCAACTTTGCCATCTTTTACTTCTTCTAGCTCAAGAACAAAATCATCGACTGTGTCTTTTTTCATAACACGAATTCTGTCGTTATAATATTCATGATTTGAGAAGTTGATAATCGGCGGTAAACTTCTGAAATGCTCATCCAACATAACTGAATTTATTGAATAATAATCCGCCAAATCAAACATCGAATTTGTTCTAAAACGCCAAATTAACTGATATTTATCTGGAATTCCGTACTGGCTCAAGAAAGATTGTTCTTTCGCTTTTTCCAAGAATGACAAGTGCGGAAGTTGTTTATCATCACCAACGATTACTGCACGTTTTGCACGGAACAAAATAGGGAAACAACTTGCAATATCACATTGAGAAGCCTCATCAATAATTGCAACGTCAAACATTCCTGGTTTTAATGGCAAAGAATCTGAAACCGCATAAGTCGTCACACACCAACAAGGAAATGCCTCTAACAATGGTTTAAAATCTTCTTCTTCCATAATATTTGTCTGTTGACGTTTTTTGTTTGAAACCAAAGATTTTGCGTGAACTTTTAGTCTTCTGCGTTTATTTTCATCTCTCAACAAAGCTCTCAAAGCTTCACGGCGCTTGTTCTTCAAGATATTCACCGCCAACTTTGGTTGTTTTTTCTTCATTTGTCTAATTTGTTCAGACATAATATGAAGATTACCAAGATTTTGGATTTCTTCTTCTAATGTGTTCATTTCGCAAACTTTTGAAGCAAATTGTAATTCTTCAGCAAGCTTTGCAAGATTTTGAGTATTAGCGTCAAAGTCGTTAACCTCAAGTATTTTCTTCAACTGCGAAATCGTTGTAAAATTAGAAAACTTACTCAACAATCCTGATTTTTGAGAATTTTCACGCAAAGTTCTCAACGTATTTCTAATAGCTTCAACTTCTGCTTTTTTAAGATTTTTCTTGATGTAAACAGGTTTTGGCTGTAATGCACTTTCTTCCTCAACTTCAAGTGACTTATCATGCCAGCTCTTTTCCAATTTGATAATCTTTTCACATTTGTTTTCAGTATCCCAAAGGATATTCAAATGATTTTTCATATCATCAGTGTCTGCAAAAAGAATATCTTCAACACCATCATCCAATGAAGAATGTTCTGCAATAAGCGCATTTAATTCATTACTTAAAGAACGTTGATAATTCAAACGCCCTGCACGAAGTGCCATATGGCTTGCGCCCAATTCATTCAATCGATCCGCAACAACGTCAACAGCCTTGTCCATACGAGATGCAACAAGAACCGTTTTACCATTTGCAACAAGGTGAGAAACCAAATTAACTATAGTTTGCGATTTACCTGTGCCTGGAGGACCTTGAACCGCTACAAATTTACAGTTATCAATATTCTTTATCACCTGTTGTTGTGTATCAGACAACGATAACGGTGTTATTGGATAAAATTCTTTTATACTATTAATATCCTTGATTGGTACAGATTTTTCTTTGCTTTGAGCAAATTCTTCGTTAATAATCCCCAAAGCTGTTTCTCTGTAAATTCCACTTGGTTGTTCTGCAATCCTTGTTAACTCGTGCAAAACCCCCGCTGTCATTGACGGACGTTTAGTCAAAATTATTGCATTCTGATAAGTAACTGATATTTTTTCCAATTTCACACGCTGTTTTTGCGCATTTTCTTCTTCCTCAATTACTTCTTCAACATTATCACCGTCAATTTTTTCCTTGTAAAACTCTTTTTCTACCGTTTTAGAAACATTATCTTCAGTTTCATAATCAGACTTGTTGTATGAAATTTCAACTTCTGGAACAAGCGATTTTAAAGTAGTTAAGAAAATGTTTAATTTTTCGTCTGTGATAGGCAAATCTGGAACAACATCCAACAAGCCCTCAAGCATTATATCAGCTTCATCTTCATCATCCGTTTTTCTCATTAATGCCGCTAAAGCACCTGTGTTCAACGACAACATTTCATCTAACGGAAGACAATTGATGTTTACACCATTTCTTTCTAATTTACAAGGCATATATAAAAGCGGTGTCAAAAACTCATTTTGGCGTTTTGATTTGCTACTTTTACCAACCAAAAACAAATATCCGTAAATTAAATACTTATCCTTTGACCCAAGTTCACTTTGCAACATCAATTCAGTCAGTTTGCTATCTTTGCCATCCAAAGAAATGTATTCTTTGTTGTGAGTAAAAAGTTCTTCTTCTCCTTGAAGAAAAATCCACTTGTTATCTTTATCACCCTTTAGGTTTCTAAAAGTGGAACTTTTTACTTCCTCACGCACACAGTCATGAAGATATTGGCTAATTTTCTTTATAAAACTGTTGTTAAACGCTGAATTTAGTGCTCTTGTGGCTTCTTGTAGCATAATTTTCTCCGGATATTTACACCTGACTTTCATCAAGTCATACTAACTTGTCTATTATAGCATTTTACGCTAAAATAGGGAACATGGGAATCGTCAATATAAAGGATACTTCACATAAATTATACTATGTAGGCGGTGTTGTAAGAGATGAATTATTAGGAAAAACTTCTCTTGATATCGATATCGTTTACGAAGGGAATGCTATTGAAAAATGTTCTGCTTTCGGAGAAGTTGTCCGCACAAACCCTGATTTTGGGACAGTAAGAGTAAATATTGACGGGAACGAAACTGATTTCGCTTCAACAAGAACCGAACGATATGATAGAAAAGGACATCTGCCACAAGTTGAAAATATTGGTTGTAGTCTTAATGAAGATGTAAAAAGACGTGATTTCACAATCAATTCGTTATACAAATCTATTTCCAGTGGAGAAATTTTAGATTTTACAGGCGGATTAGAAGATTTAAAAAATAAAAAAATACGAATTTTACATAACCAAAGTTTCATAGACGACCCAACAAGGATTATTCGTGCACTAAAATTTGCGCATAGATTTGGCTTTGAATTAGAAGAAAATACAAAAAAACTTCGTGAGGAATATTTGAAAAATATCAACTATGATATGTGCTACAAAAGAATAAAAAAAGAATTAATCGAAACATTGGGACTAAATTCTCAAGAACTTTTCGAAGAATTTATTTATGCTGGAATTTATAAACTAGTAACACCTAACGAAGTTCAAATTCCAAACAATAATATCGAAAATTTAATAAATAAATTTGCACCAAAATCAGAGAATATTTGGTTGATTTATGCTGGAATTTTAGGTGATTTAACAAGATTAGAACTAACAAAAAAAGAACAAAAAATCCTTAACGACTTTGAAGAAATTAGGAATTTCAAAAGTGACAATGACTACGAAATTTATAAAAATTTCGAGGGGAAAGAAACCGAAAGTATAGTTTTGTACGGAATCCTTGTTTGCACAGAAATTGCAGAACATTATTTGAACAATTTATGCAATATAAAAATTTCAGTGACAGGAGAGCATTTAGCGAAATTAGGAATTCCACCTTCTGCAAAATACAAAGAAATTTTCGATTTTATATTAAGAGAAAAAATTAAAAATCCTGAATTAACAATTGAAAACGAAATTGAAATAGTTAAAAACAATTTTAAAAAATAAAATGGGCTTGAAAAATCCAAAATAGCGGTTATAATGGAAGAACAGAACTTTCAAAATTAAATATGGGGACGTTTTGAAAAGGCGTAAGCCGATGTTCACAGGTTGGCTTTGTGAAGACAAAGACAAGCAGGTGAACATAATATCAGCGACGTAAGAGTTTTTGAAGAAAACTCAACAGGAGCTAAAACGGACCCAAACAATCAATTCTTATGGGGACGTTTTGGATTTGACAGGATGTTTCGGTTGGGATTGACTGCGTGTCCGAGCGCTGTTCTCGGTTATCAACGAGCAACTAAATTAAATGCTAACAATGTAATTGAAGCAGACTTCAACAGAGCATATGCTCGTGTTGCTTAGTTTGTAACTAGCTACTCGTAGAGTCCAGCTTGCCGATTTTACGGGTCCATTATGCAAGCCGCAGTACGTTGATGACGGTAGACGTATCAAGACGACCGTAAAGGGTTTAGAGTTTCCTAATAAAAAACCTAGGGCTGATTTATAGGGTTTAGGTTTATTCCTGAATCAGTTGAGCGAATATAAACCTACACACGTAGATGTTAGTTACAATCCATTTTGGACAGGGGTTCGACTCCCCTCGTCTCCAGATTTTTAATTTTTAACGATTTTTTATGCCTTAAACCTTGAATTTTCAAGGTTTTTAAGATGTTCGATTTTTTAAGTTTAAAACGACGGGTGTTCGAGTTATCTCCCGTCATCACCATTTTTAAAAGACAGAGACTGAATTACAGTCTAATAAATATCAAAATAGATTTTAATCTGTTCAATCAGCATGTAAACCAAAATTATATTTTGATTTACTATTAATTTAAAATATGTTATAATCAATCCTAGCTCGTGTAATATAATATCTTTAAGAATTGTTTCAGGTTCTCTGTTCATTTGACTTCCTAAGAGTTGAAAAGTTTTAAAACATCTGTTAAAATGTAAATGGCATCTGTGTTGTCGGACGAAAAACCATTGGCAGCAGGTGCCATTGTTTTTGTTGACACGTGATGCCCAGTAGTTTTGATTTACTATTAATTTAAAATATGTTATAATAAGCACTTACATATTGATGTCTTAAAGCATTAGAATATAATTGGGGGTTATTAGTATTTGCACGCAAAAAGTCGCCAACTTCTTGGTCTAATTAATTATTTAATTTATTGTAATAAAAAATATTTCCTAAGTTCCCAATGTCTTTAATACTGTTAAAGGCTAAAGGTTTATTAAATTCTTTGTCATACATTTGCTTTCCTCCAATGTTTGTATCACACTATAACTATGAAAAATATTTTTAAAAAAATATGTTTGTTTGTTTTTATAGTTTTAATATTGTTTTATTTAGACAATCTGTTTTTTAATGCTTGTTGTACTTTGACCGATAAAATCGGATATAACTTTATTACAGATTTTTTAAAATTTTTGTCAAAAATATTTTTTGAAGCTTCAAGTATAATTGCGTTTATTTTTGTAATTTTAGCTAAATATAAAAACAACTCTAACCTCACGACATAGCCTGTGCTTGCATTTCTGCTTGTTGTTGTTGCATTTGATATTGTTGTTGCATCTGTTGCAGTTGTTGGTTTTGATTTGCTATTAATTTAAAGATGCCATTGTTTTATGGGAACAATATCTAGACTACGATACACTTATTGATGACTTTATTCTTCTGTTAAAAATTTATGATTACCCACATCTTAAAACCTTAAAAAAAATTTGGGATACTATAGAAAAAAGATTTTAAAATACATAATTTTATCTAGACAATTTCATGGATGCCAACTTACTAAAAGTGGTTTATAGTTAACTTATCTAGGAGGTAATTTATGAAAATAATAGCTTTTACAGGTGCAGGGATTTCGAAATCAGCTGGTATTCCAACATTTGAAGAAATACCAGGCATTAAAGAAAAATTGTCAGTTGAATTTAAAGAACAGAACCCAAATGAATTTAAAGAAGCAATCAACTTACTTGTTAATAACGTTAAGAATAAAAAACCAACAAAAGCCCACAAAATTCTTGCAGAATTAGAGATCCCAATTATCACAATGAATGTTGATAACTTGCATTCAAAAGCTGGTTCAAAAAATGTAATTGAACTTCACGGGAATTATCTTAAAGACAACATTGTTTTGTATGGTCAAGAAATGCACAATAGTAGCAAGGCCATAGAATTAATTCAAGATACTGCAAAATCAGCAAAAGAAAATAATGAAAAGGCTATATTATTGGTTATAGGAACATCTATGCAAACAACTTTTGCTAATATTTTAATCTTAATAGCAAGAGCTAATGGGATGAAAGATTTGTATATAGATAACAATGCTGACGAAGAAATCGAAAAGTTTTTTAATTTGATAAAAATGTAAAGTATGATGATGACAACTTTAAACATTTCTACTCATTCACAATCCCTAACACCCGTACAAATTCTTCAATTGTTGTTTGGCCATTTTTGATATGGTTTAAGCAAGATTGATTTAATGTCTTCATCCCTGCACGGATTGCAGCCTCCTCTATCACTATATCATGTTCACCCTGAGCAATAAGTTTTTTGATTTCCTTATTCATTTGCATTATCTCGTAAACCCCAAGTCGACCTTTATAACCTGAGAATTCACATTTGTTACATCCTTTAGCACGATAAATTGGAGTCTTCATCATCTCTTGAACTTCTTCTTCTGTCGCCAAGATTTGTGCAGCCTCATCGTGTTCTGGATAATATTCTTCTTTACAATCATCACAAAGTTTTCTCACCAAACGTTGTGCAATTACGCCTGACAACGTTGATGATACCAAGTAATCCTTTGCACC
>JAFYQF010000010.1 GCA_017559905.1 bacterium | reverse complement strand
ATACCACCAAGTGCTTTAAAACGAATACCTTTGTATGGAGTCAATACAAAACGAGCACCACGCAATGAGTTATCCACACCAAGAGGACGATCTTCATATGCACGGAAAATCAAACCAGACCCGAATTGATCATACACATTACCAACTGTAGCTTCAAACCATTTATATCTACCAGTAACAAATACATTTGGCAAACCGCCACCTGCAAAGTTATCTTCAAATCCAGGAAGTGGAGCATGCAACAATTCAAGGCGAGCACCTGCAGTTACATACTGACTCGACAAAGCCAAATCAAGATATGAATTACTTACATACGGACCATTATATTCCGTTGCACCAATTACGCTATCAAGCTGTCCTACAAGACCCTCTGTTTGAAAGTTCCCTTTCAACGTAACACCCCCACCATCAGCATTTGCGACAGCAGGGAGTATAAATAATGCGGCAATTACTATACCGATTATAGTTCTAAATTGTTTAATCATTTTATAAACCATTAGTAGTAAGTAGCGAGTAGATAGACTATTCACAAATAAAATAGTCTAACTACTCGTTACCATTTACTAGTTACTTATTTTAGAAGTTCGCGTACTTTTTCAATAAGGTGTTGTTCTGAACCATCAACATAACCAGAACGACGGTCAACAATTTTACCTTTACCATCAATAACAAATACAGTAGGAACTGTTCCATTCACGTTCATTGCACGATTGAAGTCGCCATTTGGATCAAGAAGAACTTCATATTCCCAACCTTTTGCATTAACGAGAGGTTTTACTTTATCAACATTTTGACCTTGGTCGATAGAAACAGCGATAACTTTTACACCTGTTTCTTCTTCCCAATCTACAATTTGTTCGTGGATTGCATCAAGTTCACGTTGACATGGTTTACACCAAGTAGCAAAGAAGCTAATGATAAATGGTTTTCCACCATTATTCAATTTAGCAGTATCTACTGTTTTACCATCAATATTTTTAAGTGTTACTGATGGGAGTTGAGCAAAACAGCCAACGGCCATCATTGCTACCATAATTAAAGCAAATGTTTTTTTCATAATTCTAAATTATTTATGTTGTTCTTTTAATTATTTGACTATAAAAATGCACAAAAGTAAAATCTAAAAAACAAATTTTTCTATTTTTTTTACTTTTACAATCAAACCATTTGATTATTTTCTTTTATAAACTCTGATGTAATCAATTTCAAAATCAGCTTCACCGCCTTTTTTACCTTCAGCAATAAAAGAGTTAATCATTGGATACATAGCATCTTGAGGCATAAAATTAGAAGTACGGAACACTTCCAAATCATTGATATACCATATCAACTCTTTTTCATTCCATTCAAATGAATAAATAAAGAAATTAGAAAGTTTTACACCTTTGATGCGAGTTGAAGAATATTTAGTTTCAAACTTAGAGCTCCAAACTATACCCACTTCAACTTCACCGTTATCCACTTTACAAATATTGATATGTGGTGTTTTTTCATCACCTCTCAACCACAAAGCATGAGTAACACCTTTTGCTCCATCAAAACGCATTTTAGCGCGATAAAGTCCACCTTTTTGGCAAACCGCATTACAACCATGGATTACATCAGATGTATAATCGAACTCTTTTTGAACAAAACCTTTTTCAGAATGCCAAGCCAAAGCTTCATTTTTCTTCTCTTTTGTTACAATATGAAGATTCCCAGCTATAACTCTAACATTCTCACCATTATTATTAGATTGTTGTTCATTCACAAAAGAGTGTTTACCAACAAATGCAGGGCTTTTATAATGGAATCCCACTTCCCATTTTGACGAATCAAGAGAATTCCAACTAAATTCATCTTCAAAAGTCAATTCATAACCAGAAACAGTTTTGAAATCCTCTAATTTATGTTTTAAATAGAAACGGATATCATCATTATCAGCTAACTGATGAAAACGTTGTTCTTCTTGATACTCTTTTGTTGTTTCCCAGCGTTTAGGATTCGACCAAAACTCATTATTCTTTTGAAAATCAGGATGAGAAACTTTTTCTTTTAATTCTAAATACTCTTTAACAACATAAGAATTATGGAAACGAGTATAGATTTTATATTCTTTTGATTTTTCAAACTTCTTCAATTGAGTGAGTTCTGGTGATTTTTTCACCAAGTCATGATTTGCCAACGAAACAAACTCAGGAGTTTCTTTGAATGCTAAATAATCAGCTAAATCTTTAGAATTTACAACATCAAAATAGAGCTTCAATTCAGAATTTTTCTCCAATTTTCTAAATTTCGACATATCTCTATACTCTTGTGTATCCTTATATTTACGGCTCACAAGCGTACGTTTTAATTCCTTGAAACTTGATGATTTAACTTGTTGATAAAGTTCATTATATTCTTCTAACTCTTTTGATTCTTTAATCAAAAGAAAACGTTTATAGTCCACCGCTTCTTTCTGAAGTTTAGCTTCATACTTAGCAGTTGACATCAAACCACCAAAAAGACTTTTCCAATAAAGATTCATAATATTAGACCATTAGGTTATTTAGATTAATTTTCATTCATCATTATCGCCTCTTTCAACTCCTCTAAAGTATCAACTACCTTAAAATTACCATTTCTAGTAAATTTATATCCCAATCCCTCTTTCAATATTTTGTCGAGTTGTAGCAACAAACCCGTCCAAAAATTATTAGGATTGAATAAGATAGTTTGTTTATCATGCTCGCCAACCATACATGACGATATTGTGTCAAACATCTCATCAAGAGTACCGAAACCGCCTGGAAATACCACAAAAACATCAGCATACTCCTTCATCATTGTTTTACGTTCAACCATATCGCCCACCACAAATAATTCAGTAGGCAAATCGCTTTTACGACCTTTTTCCACAATACATTCAGGTATTATACCAACTATATCTCCACCAGCAGCCGCTACACCTTCAGCCACAGCACCCATCAAACCACCAGTTGCACCGCCATAAACAAGTGTATGACCACTGTTAGCCATCCACTTACCCAATTCGGTTGCCAATTGTTTGAATTCGTCACACACTTGATCAGATGACGAACAATATACACAAATATTCATTTTTTATCAATTTACAATTCATAATGCATAATTAAATTTTCGCTAATACCAAAACTAATTGTACATTATGAATTTTGCATTGTGCATTATTTTAGATTTCTCCAGCTTGAATTTTAGCATGCATGCTTGCAGCTGCACGACGGCCATCGCCCATTGCCAAAATCACAGTAGCACCACCGCGCACGATATCGCCCCCAGCAAAGATAGTAGGGATTGAAGATTGCAAAGTATCATCACCCACTTCGATAGTACCTTTACGAGTAACAGCCAAACCTTCGATTGCGCTTGGAATCAATGGATTTGGAGAAACACCCACACTAACGATTACCTCGTCAACGTTGATAGTTTCAATTGCGCCAGGAATAGCTTCTGGT
>JAFYQF010000009.1 GCA_017559905.1 bacterium | reverse complement strand
CAGCAAAGCGAATTTTGTTTGAACGAAGTGAGTTAATTCGCTTGGGTTGAGTTTAGTAGTGATTAAACGGTCTGCGTGTTTCTCTTTCTTTGATACGTTTCTTTCTCTTTTCATCGCAAAAAAGAGAAAGAAATGTATATAATAAAACCATAATAACGGGGATTTAAAATTACCAAACAAACTTATTCTCCTATTCCCTTATTTACTTCTTATAATATTTATTATGCAAAAAAGCTCTCTGAATAGAGAGCTTTTTGTATGATTTCTTATGACTATTGTCTTTGAGCAGTGCTTTTCAAGTGAAGTTCTCTCAATTGTTGTAGAGAAGCTTCGCCAGGAGCATCACTCATTAAACATTTCGCACCAGAGTTTTTAGGGAACGCAATAACGTCACGGATACTGTCAGTTCTGCAAAGTAGAGCAACAAGTCTATCCAAACCGATTGCCAAACCTGCGTGAGGAGGTGTGCCGTATTGAAGTGCGTTAACCATAAATCCGAATTTTTCAATTGCTTCTTCTTCAGTCAAGCCTAAAGCTTTGAAGATTTTTTGTTGAACTTCAGATGAGTGGATTCTTACAGAACCACCACCTAATTCAGTACCGTTGTAAACGATGTCATAAGCGATTGATTTTACGTTACCCAAGTCACCGCTATCAAGTTTCGCCAAGTCTTCTAGGCAAGGTGAAGTGAATGGGTGGTGCATTGCCATAAATCTGCCTTCTTCTTCAGACCATTCAAACATTGGGAAATCAACTACCCATAATAGGTTGTGTTTGTTTTCGTCGATTAAGTTTAATGTTTTACCGAAGTGAAGTCTTAATCTACCCATAATATCGTAAACTAATTTTGGTTTATCAGCTACGAAGAAGATAATATCGCCTGCAACTGCTTGCGCTCTTTCTTGAATTTGTTTAGCTTGAGCTTCTGTAACAAACTTCAACACTGGAGATTTTGCAGTGCCGTCTTCTTGGTAAATGATGTTAGCAAGAGCTTTTGCACCAAATGATACTGCAAGTTTTGTGATATCATCAATATCTTTTCTAGAGAATTTAGCGCCACCAGGAATTCTGATCCCACGAACGATACCACCGTTTTGAAGAGTTTTCTTAACGATTTCAAATTCTGATTCAAGGATGATATCGCCAAGGTCGAACAATTCAAGGTCGAATCTTGTATCAGGTTTGTCAGAACCGTATCTGTCCATAGCTTCTTGCCAAGGCATTTGAATAAATGGAGTTTTTACTTCAACACCAGCAGCTTTGAATGTTTCAACAATCAAGCCTTCAACACATTTGATAACGTCTTGTTGTTCAACAAAAGACATTTCCAAGTCGATTTGAGTGAATTCAGGTTGTCTGTCTGCACGCAAATCTTCATCACGGAAACATTTTGCGATTTGGTAATATCTTTCAATACCACCAACCATCAACAATTGTTTGAAGATTTGAGGTGATTGAGGTAGAGCGAAGAATTTGCCTTCTTGAACACGAGATGGAACAAGATAATCTCTAGCACCTTCTGGAGTTGTTTTGATAAGAATTGGAGTTTCAACTTCCAAGAATTCTTCTCCGTTTAAGTAATTTCTTGCAGCTTGACAAATTTTGTGACGAAGAGTCAAGTTTTTCAACATTTTTTCTCTTCTGATGTCAAGGTATCTATATTTAAGTCTAACATCTTCAGAAACGTTGTCGTCGTCAAGAACGAATGGCAATGTTTTTGATTCAGAAAGAATTTCAACTGATTCAGGGTACATTTCAACCTGACCAGTTGCGTATTTTTCGTTGTAAGTTTCTTCAGGACGTCTTGTTACTTTACCTTTTACGCAAATAACGTATTCTGATTTAACTTTTTCAAAAATTTTGTGAACTTGAGGGTTGATTTGAGGGTTAGCAACTAATTGGAAGAAACCAGTTCTATCTCTCAATTCTACGAACAAAATACCGCCCAAGTCACGAATAGTAGATGCCCAACCTGAAAGAACTACTTCTTCGTTAAGGTTGTTTAGAGTAAGCTCTCCACAATTGTGATTTTTTAGTTTTGTTGTTATCATTTTCATATCCTTATGTAATTGATTAAACGTATGTTTATATCATATCAAAAACAAAAAAAAGTGAACCATTTTTTGAATTTTTATGACATTTTTATTAACTTTTAGCAAAAAAATATATTTAGATGTTTAAATTGTTTTATGAGGATTAGTTTCAACAAATTTAATAATCAAAATTTTCAAGCTCATTACTACAAAGTTCATCCTGCTTTTCGCACTATTGATGTCCTTGTAGAGAAGGATTCTACAAGTGGTGAACGTCCTGAATTTGTTGCCTATGATGGAAAGAGTAAATATTCTGTTGAAATGGATAAGGAAGAAGATTTTGGTTATTCAAAGAGGCTTTCGCTTCCAACTCGTGTTAATAAAATCGTATATAAATTGAATTACAAAGATCCAGAATTTATAAATTCTAAAAATGGTAAAAATTATAAAATCCCTGTGAATTATTTGTTTATGAATGCTGCAGTTGAAAGTAGAAAACAACATGGATTGCCAATTGTGAATGCAATCAAGGCAGGCAAAACTGTTGGAAAAATAAAATTTCAAAATGATATCTCTAATGATACTGTAAAAAATATAAATGAACCTACTATATTGGTTTCAAAATATTGTTTAAAAGGTTTTTTTAATCCTAATATTGTTGGAATAATTTATATCGGATATGACAATGGCGCATTGTCTCATGTATCTTCTAATTTAAGACGAGATATGAATATTTCAGGAGCAGTTTTTGAGCCTAAAACTGTAAATTTACTTAAACGACTAAATGGTAAAAATGTAGAAATTGAGTTGGATGAAAATAAAATTTTGGTTAGAGAAACTGATAAAAAGGGTCAACCTCGAACTTATCCTAAAATAGCCGTTCCAAAATTAGAGTCTTGTGATAAGATTTTGACAGTTGATGAATATTCCCAAAAATTAGTCGGTGCAAAAGCTTTTAATATAGCCAAACTCACAAAACTCGCTAATGAAGGGAAGATTGACGTGAAAATTCCGAACTCAATAGCATTGCCTCCAGCGTGGATTCAACGTTTGTTTGATGAAAATATTGAGCAAGCTGAAGAATATTTAAAACACAAAGATTACTATGCTTGCAAAGAGTCAGCTTATGCGCCTTATGAGGAGCGCTTCGCTCCATTGATGGAAACTCTGCGACAAGTAATGAAAGAAAATGGTCTGAATTCAGAGTATATTATGTTTCGTTCGGCTTTTAATGGTGAAGATTTGCCAAATTATTCTGCCGCAGGGTTGTATAAGTCGTACATGTTATCTAATTCTGAAATTCAGAAGAATAAAGCTTTGTATGAGCTAATTTGTACTCTTGCTCAATATAAATGGAATTTTGAACCCGCATTGTCTAGAGAACGATATCAAATTCCAGAAGAAGATATTCAACCAACAATTTTGCTACAAAATTATGTTAGACCTGACTACAAATTTACACTATACTCTGAATATAATAATAAAGTGAGGGTTGAATTGTATTCCGATAACCTTTGGAGATTTGGGGATGGTGCAAATATGCCCCACGTATTTGAATATGATAAAAAGACAAAAGAATTAAATTATAAATCATTTCAACAAAGCGATGACTGGGCGATTTATGATGAAAATTTAAACTTAAAAGAGTTATCGCCAATAGAAACAGACTTGAGAAAATCTCCAGAAGTTATAGAATTAGTTGCAAAGCTCGTTGATAATGCTCTTGTTATCGAAAAAGAGTTTGGCGCTCCTCAAGATATTGAGGGCGGATTTAAGGATAATGAAATTTATCTGTGGCAAACTAGGAATATCGTTTAGAAGTTTTTTGTTGTAATATTTAACTATGATTACATTTGATAGTTTAACATTAAAAGCGTGGATTGAGGAAAATAGGACTTTTCTAACAAATGCAAGAATTCAAAAAATTCAGCAACCGACTAGAAAAGATTTTGTGCTTACTATTCGTTCTAATGGCGAAACAAGAAAACTTTACATAAATATTAATCCTCAATTTCATCATCTTTGTTTTATGAACAAAGAAAATGAGGCAAAAAGGTTAATTGAAATTCCGCAAAAGCCTCCGATGTTTTGTATGCTTTTAAGAAAATATTTAGAGAATGCTGTTATTTCAAAGGTTAACCAACCTCCTAATGAGAGAATTTTAGAATTATATATTGAAACATTTAACGAATTGTCAGAGAAAATTTATCTTTGCTTGGCAGTTGAATTGATGGGAAAACACTCAAATGTCGTTCTGTATAGCGATGACACAAATGTAATTATTGGTTGTGCGCACAATGTTGGTGCTGAAAAAAGTCGTGAAAGAGAAATGGCTGGAACTTTGCCTTATGTTTATCCGCCCAAACAGATTAAAACCGATATTTTATCATATAATGGTGAAATCGATTTTGAAACTTTGTCAAATGATTTTTATATGTTTTCAAAAGCATTTGCAAATCAAGTTAGAGGTTGTGCTTTATTAGAATTAAAAAGTTTCGTGAACTTAGAAAACCTTTGCCCTGCGATTAGTTCTGATTATAAAGAGTATTCGTTATTTGAAAACTTGCTTGATTCTAATATTAGCCAAGCAAGTGTGAATGAAATGCTTGATAATTATTATACTTATTATCAGGCAGAGGATAAATTTAGAAATTTGAAGTTTCAACTTTTAGGTATTGCAAATACAAGACTGAAAAAAGCAAAATCTACACTTGCAAAAATGTATTCTCAACTAAAAGATAATGAAAATTCTGACAGTTATCGTTTGATGGGTGATTTGATACTGGCGAATTTGTATAATAACAAAGATTTTTCATCTTCAATAGAAGTTTATGATTATGAAAATGATAAAAATATTACTCTAAAATTAGACGAAACAAAAACTCTGAAAGAGAACGCAAACAAGCTCTACAAACTTTACAACAAACACAAAACTCAAAAACAAAAATTGAATGAGCTTTGTGAGACAAATGAAATTACTAAAAAGTATTTAGAAGAAGTTATTTATTCGATAGAAAAATCAAACGATATAGAAAATCTTTTTGAAATAAAGGCTGAATTAGAGCCAGAAACAGTTCCTAAAGAAAAAATAAAAAAAGCAATAGAACCTGAAAAAATTGAGTTAGAAGATGCAACAATCTTTATTGGTAAAAATAATCGTCAAAATGATTATATAATATCTAAATTGGCAAAAGATGAAGATATTTGGTTTCATACAAAAGATTGCGCAGGCTCTCACGTGTTATTAAAAACGACAAATTTAACTGATGAATTAATCTTGAAATGTGCAAAGATAGCGAAAGAATTTTCATCGGGCGCAGACTCTTCAAAAATCGGTGTGATTTATACAAAACGTAAGTATTTACGTAAACCACCAGCAGCAGCATTGGGATATGTAACATACAAGAACGAAAAAGAAATCGTGTTGGATTAGAACAATTCATGTTCTAAAATCTACAAACAGGACCTTTTTTGTAAAATCAATTGATTAGGTTTTCATATTTTAGCAAATTTAAATTTTTACACTTTTTTGTATTTTGATAAAACCCTATATATATTGTTATTGTTATCTTAATTGTTGTAATAATTAAAAAAGGAGGACTTTTTAAGTCCTCCTTAAAACTTATATTATATTGAGCTTATTTAGAGCAGCTAGTTGAACAAGCGCCATTTTTTAAGACGTCAACTTTGTCCAATTGTTCCCAAGGAACATTGATATCTGTTCTGCCCATATGACCATAAGCTGCTAGTAATTGATAGAATTTACCACCGTTTTTCGCTGGCAATCCTCTTAAATCAAATTTGTTGATAATTGCAGCTGGTCTTAAGTCAAAGTTTTTGAATACTAATTCTGAAATTTCGTCATCAGAAATTTTGCCTGTACCGAATGTGTCAACCATAATTGAAACAGGTTCAGCTACACCAATCGCGTAAGCTAATTCGATTTCACATTTTTCAGCAAGTCCTGCTGCAACTACGTTTTTAGCAACGTATCTTGCAGCGTAAGCTGCAGATCTATCAACTTTTGTTGGATCTTTTCCAGAGAAAGCTCCGCCACCGTGACGAGAGTAACCACCGTAAGTGTCAACGATGATTTTACGTCCTGTCAAACCTGCGTCACCTTGAGGTCCGCCTACTACGAAACGACCTGATGGGTTAACAAGAATTTTTGTTTCGCTGTCGATTTTGATAGTTTCGCTAGCGAATACATAGTCGATAACATGTTTCTTAAGGTCTGTTCTGATAATTTCTTGAACTTTTTCGTTATCTGTTATTCCGTTGATTTCTGGATCGTGTTGAGTTGAAATCAATACGGTGTGAATTTTTGAAGGTTTGCCATCAACATATTCAACAGTAACTTGAGATTTACCATCTGGTCTTAAGTAAGTTAAGATTCCTTGTTTTCTAACTTGAGCAAGTCTGTATGATAATTTGTGAGCCAAGCTGATTGGCAATGGCATTAATTCAGGTGTTTCGTTACAAGCGTAACCAAACATAATACCTTGGTCGCCTGCACCGATGTTTTCAGTTTCAGAAACTGAAGTTCCTGCATTTGTAGAACGAGCTTCAAGAGCTTTATTTACACCACCAGCGATGTCACAAGATTGTTCGTCAATACTTGTTAATACTGCACAAGTTTTGTAATCAAATCCGCCACCTTCTTCGCCAACATAGCCGATGTTTTTGATAGTGTTTCTAACTACTGATGGAATATCAACATAACAATCAGCAGTGATTTCACCACAAACAAGAGCCATACCTGTTGTAACTGTAGTTTCAGCTGCAACACGAGATTGTGGGTATTTTGTTAAAAATTCATCTAAAATTGCGTCAGAGATTTGATCGCAAACTTTGTCGGGGTGTCCTTCTGTAACTGATTCAGAAGTGAATAAAAAATTTCTTGGTGTCATATTCAATTTTCTCCTTAATTTGTATTCTGAACTCGGCAAACCTTATCACCGTCAGTTCTTTCGCCGGTAAGGTTTTTAATTCCGACCCGGCTACTTCCATTAGGCAACAATATAACTCTAAAAAAATGCAAAATCAATTGTTGTGTAAATATATATTACGGGGGAAATGCTTGGATATTTTGATTGATTATTGAGGCTTTTCGTCCTTTTTATGTTTATGCTTCATAAGAAACGCTAATGAACAATTCGGAATCTTTTACGTCGACAATTGCCCAGCGTAAAGGGTCGATGCCTAACGTATTTAATTCCTTTTCAATTTCGATATTGTCTGTTGTAAATTTTATTTTTACGATGTCTGATTTAATCATAACTATTCAACCGTAACTGATTTTGCCAAATTTCGAGGTTGGTCAACGTCTTTGCCTAAAAACTCTGCAATATAGTAAGCCAATAGTTGTAATGGTATTATTGCTAAAAGTGGTGAGTATAGCTCATCAACGTCTGGTACTCTTATAATATTTTCGAATAAATCATCTAGTTTTTCGTCTTTTGAGTTTGTTAGTGCAATCATTCTTGCGTTACGTGCTTTTGCTTCTTCACTATTTGATAAAAGCTTTTCGTATACACAACCGTTCATAAGTATTGAAAGTACAGGCATTGTTTCGTCTAACATTGCAATTGGTCCGTGCTTAAGTTCCCCTGCTGGATATCCCGTTGCGTTGATATAGCTAATTTCTTTTAGTTTGAGAGCGCCTTCTAAAGCTGTTGGGAAGTTTATGCCTCTTGCAACATATATGAAATCTTTTGTTGAAGAATATTTTCTTGCACTTTTTTGGATTTCTTCTGTTGTAGATAGAACTTGTTCGATTTTTTGTGGCAAAATCATCATTTCAGCTTTAAGATTTTTTAATTCTTCTTTCGAAACGCTTTCTTTAACTTCTGCCATATATAATGCTAAAAGATAGAACGCCATCAATTGTGCTGTGTAAGATTTTGTCGCCGCAACAGAAACTTCAATACCTGCATTTACAGGAACTAAACTGTCAGCCTCTCTTGCCATAGCGCTATCAGGTCTGTTTGTTATTATTAAAATGTGTGAGCCTTTAGCTTTTGATTGTTTAATTGCTGTTAACGTGTCTGCAGTTTCTCCAGATTGCGAAACGCCTATTACAAGAGTGTGTTCATCTGTAACTGTTCTTCTGTAAATATATTCACTAGACGCTTCAACGTCTACTGCAATTCCGCAGAAGTTTTCGATAATATATTTCCCAACCATTGCTGCGTGAAGTGAAGTTCCACAGGCGATAATTTGAATTCTGTTTAAATTTTTGAGAGTTTCTTTTGTAAGTTTAACTTCATTCAGAATGATATTTTCATCTGGAGCGTGAAGTTTTCCGACTAAAATATTTCGGATTACATCAGGTTGTTCGTGAATTTCTTTAAGCATATAGTGTTTGTAGCCCATTTTGCTTAAAGCGACAGGTTCCCAAGGTAAAATCTCTATTTTTTGAGGAAGAATATTACCTTCAGAATCTGTTAAAGTCATTTTGTCAGGAGTTAGAACAACAACTTGATTGTCGTTTAAATACATTGCTTTTTTTGTGTGTTTGATAATTGCTGGAACATCTGATGCTGCAAAAAATTCGCCTTCGCCAATCCCTACAAGTAGTGGAGCGTTTCTTTTAGTTAGAACAAGAGTGTTTTTATGATTGTTGTGCATAACACAAAGTGCGTAAGCTCCTTCGATTTGCTTTGAGGCTTGTCTTACAGCTTCTGCAAGGTCTTTTGTTTTAGCGTACATTCTAGCAACCAAGTGAGCAACAACTTCCGTGTCAGTTTGAGAACGGAAAACACAACCTTCTTTCGTAAGCATTTCTCTTAATTCTTTATAGTTCTCGATAATTCCGTTGTGAACAAGAACGAGATTTCCGCAATTGCATGTGTGAGGGTGAGCATTCAAAACAGTTGGCGCTCCGTGAGTTGCCCATCTGATATGTCCAATACCCATTGTAGCTTTTTCAAATTCTCCAACGTGTTTAGAAAGTTCTGTTCTCAAGTTATTAAGTTTGCCAATTGCTTTGAAAACAGTGATTTCTTCTTTGTTCATAACAGCAACACCAGAAGAATCATATCCACGATATTCAAGCTGTTCTAGTCCATCCACAAGAATATCTGCAACTGACTTATTCCCAACATAGCCCACTATTCCACACATAAATTTAATCTCTCCAATTTCTGTCTATATGTCGATTATATCATTAAAATTTTAGATTTTAATTTCGTTTATAAAAGTTTTACATTAGTTATTGTGTTGCCCAAGTATCTGTCATCCTGAACGAATGTGAAAGATTTCCATAACAGAGATTCTTCTTCGCTTACGCTCATCAGAATGATAGGTGTAAATAAAAACAGACCAACCTTTGTCATCCTGAACGAACGTGAAGGATCTCTGAAAGGCGATTCTTCAGCACTTTGTGCTTCAGAATGACATGATAAAGGATACTTCAACTCTTACGAGTTTCAGAATGACATCCTTTGAGATTCTTCTTCGCTTACGCTCATCAGAATGACAGGTGTAAGTGCGCTTATTAGAGTGATGTGGTTATGTGATAGTATTTATTTCCTTTCAAATTTTATTTCATCATCAACGATATTTATTTTAATAGTTTCGTCTTTTCTAAAGTTTTGAGATAGAATAAGTTTTGATAAAGGATTTTCTACTAATTGACGTATAACTCTTTTTAGAGGTCTTGCACCATAAATAGGGTTGAAGCCTCTTGTTGCAAGAAATTCTTTTGCTTCTGTAGTTATTTCAAGTTGCAACTCTTGGTCTTTTAATAATCTTCTCAAATATTCCATTTGAATATCAACGATTTGTGAAAGTTCTTGCAAGTTAAGAGCTTTGAAGAAAATAGTTTCATCTATTCTGTTTAGGAATTCTGGTTTGAAACGACTTCTTAAAACGTTCATAACTTGTTCTTTTGTGTTTTCAAAATCAGCATTTGAAACAATTTTATTCAAAGAGTTTTCTAGAATTATTTCACTTCCGATGTTTGAGGTCATAATTATAAGCGTATTTTTAAAATCAATTGTTCTGCCTTTTGAGTCGGTTAATCTTCCGTCGTCGAATATTTGAAGCATAATGTTAAATACATCTGGGTGTGCTTTTTCAATTTCGTCAAAAAGTACAACTGAATAAGGTTTTCTTCTAACAGCTTCTGTTAGTTGTCCGCCTTCTTCATAGCCAACGTATCCTGGAGGAGCTCCTACAAGTCTTGCAACGTTATGCTTTTCCATGTATTCAGACATATCAATACGGATTAGGGCATCTTCATCGTTGAACATAAATTCAGCTAGAGATTTTGCAAGTTCTGTTTTGCCGACACCAGTAGGTCCAAGAAATAGGAATGTACCAATAGGACGTTTTGGGTCTTTTAAGCCTGAACGAGCTCTACGAATAGCGTCTGAAACTGTTTCTACAGCTTCTTCTTGTCCGATTAGGCGTTTGTGAAGGATATCTTCCATATTAATAAGTTTTTGTTTTTCACTTTCAATAAGTTTGTTTACTGGGATTCCTGTCCATTTGCTTACGACATTTGCAATATCTTCGTCTGAAATTTCTTCTTTAAGAAGTTTGTTTTCAGATTTGTCTTTGTTTTGGCAAGCGTGTAGCTGTTTTTCCAATTCTAAAAGTTTGCCGTATTTGAGCTCTGCTGCTGTTTGCAAATCAGTTTTTCTTTCGGCTTCTTCAATTTTGTTTTTTATTTTGTCGATTTCATCTTTAATTGCCGCCTCACCTGTAATGGATGCTTTTTCTTGCTCCCATTGGGTTTTCATTGTGCTGATTTTTGCCTCAAGTGTGGTAATCTGTTTTGAAATTTCTGCAACTTTGTTTAAGGCTTCTTCGTTTGTTTCTTTCTTTAAAGCTTCTCTTTCAATTTCAAGCTGAATTTTTTGACGCATCATTGAATCGATTTCTGCAGGCATACTGTCGATTTCGATACGCAAAGAAGATGCCGCTTCATCAATCAAATCAATAGCTTTGTCTGGTAAAAATCTGTCTGTGATGTATCTGTCAGAAAGCTTTGCCGCTTGGATTAAAGCACTGTCAAGAATTCTAATACCATGGTGAACTTCGTATTTTTCTTTTAATCCTCTTAATATAGAAATTGTATCTTCTACTGAAGGTTCACCAACTAGAACTGGTTGAAATCTTCTCTCTAGAGCTGGGTCTTTTTCAATGTATTTCCTGTATTCATTAATTGTTGTAGCACCTATTGTTCTCAATACTCCACGAGCAAGCATTGGTTTTAAAAGGTTTCCTGCATCCATAGCGCCATCAGTTCCTCCCGCACCGACTACTGTGTGAAGTTCGTCTATGAACATTACTATTTCGCCGTTTGAGGTTTCAACTTCTTTTAAAACTGCTTTTAGTCGTTCCTCAAATTCGCCTCTGAATTTTGCACCAGCAACCAATGCGCCCATATCAAGTGATACCAATTTTACTTCTTTTAGGCTTTCTGGTACATCGCCTCTCACAATTCTTTGGGCAAGACCTTCGACGATAGCCGTTTTACCAACTCCTGGTTCACCAATAAGTACAGGGTTGTTCTTTGTTCTGCGGTTTAGAACTTGTATTATTCTTCTAACTTCTTCATCTCTACCTATTACTGGGTCTAGTTTGCCTTTTCTAGCAAGTTCTGTTAAGTCTGTTGAGTATTTTTCTAAGGCTTTCATATTTTCTTCTGCGTTTTTATTGTCCACTTTTTTGTTACCTCTGATTTTTTTCATTGCATTTAGAATTGAGTTAGAATCTATTTTGAAAGATTTCAAAACTGTTTGAATATTGCTATTATCCAATTTTGTCATCGCAAGCAGGATTGATTCAATGCTAATAAATTCGTCTTTAAATTCGTTAGCTGTTGTTTCTGCGATGTCTAATAGTTTGATAGTTTGTTGAGATAAAAATAATTGTTGCGAATTTACAACTCCAGATATTTTTGGGAAGTTGTTAATAGATTCTACTATTTTGTTTATAAAACTTTGGTTAAGAAGTTTAAGTTCTGTTAAATAATCTTTTATAATGCCGTTATCTTTTATCATTGCAAGCATGATGTGTTCAGGTTGAAGCTCTGTGTTTTTATACGAGTTCATAATTGCACTTGCTGAAGATAATATTTCTTGTGAATAGTTAGTAAACTTGTTAATATCTGCCATAAAAATCAACTCCTTTTTACAAAATAGCCTAATTTTTGGCTTTTAAATTTTAAACTCCATAGATTATTTCTAATCTCTACATTATTATTTTAACGTTGATTTTTAAAAAGTCAGATAAATTAATTATTAATTAATTATTCTTAAAATAACGATAATTGTTTTTGCTTTTCAAAATGTTTTCTCAAAAAACTAGGACGGTGATATTTGCAAAGCCCGTATTCATCTACGGCGTTGAGGTGTTCTTTTGTGAGGTAGCCTGCATTTTTTGCCCAATTGTATTGAGGAAATTCTTTATCTAATTTTTCCATATATCTATCTCTTGCAACTTTTGCTAAAATACTTGCGGCTGCAATCGATGCAGATTTGCTATCACCTTTTATTACGAATTTTTGTGGATATGTGTAGTTTTTTATTAACTTATTCCCGTCAATCAGTGTGATTATGTTAGTTTTTTGTGGGTTTTCTAGTTTTGATATAACTTGTTCGCACGCCAATTTCATTGCTTTCAAAGATGCATTGAGGATATTAATATTTTCAATTTCGTTAACTTCGATGCAAATTGTTGAGTTGATTGTTTCTGTTAGAATTGTATCGTATAAGGATTCTCGCTTCTTTTTAGAGAGTTGTTTGCTATCGTTTAAAATAGAGAGCTTTTCAATTAATTCAGTGCTTTTCTCCGTGAAACATACTGCACTTGCAAAAACTCCACCAGCCGCAGGTCCTCGTCCAGCTTCGTCTGTGCCAATAACGATTTTGTTGTGTGATAAATCAAATTCAAAAAGCTCTTCTATATTTGACATTTCCCCTCCTAAATATGGGATATTCGCTTCAGTTTAACCCAATTTACCCCTTTATTCTTCAATGTCGTCAAGAACAAATTTGCCAATTTTACCTTCTCTAAAATCTCTTAAAATATAAATCGCAGTTCTCTCCAAATCCGCTTCTCCGCCTGTTTTAATCCAATTCCTTGCTATTGCGATATCGATTAATGAGATATCGTTATCGAGTTTGTAGTAATCTTTGACTATTTGTGGATATTTTTCTGAAAGAAGTTTTAAAAGTTCTTCTGCAACAATTTCGTTTGAGTAAGCATTTTCAGACACAGAGTTTACAAATGCAAGCTTTTGCGCTCTGTTTTGGTCATCTTGTTTCATTGGGATAATCCCAGGAGTGTCTAAAAGGTCAAGTTGCGGGTTAATTCTTACCCATTGTTGTTGTCGAGTTACACCAGCTTTTGCACCTATTTTAGTTTTGGAAGAACGAGTAAGTTTGTTGATAATGCTTGATTTGCCAACGTTTGGCATTCCTACAACCATAACTCTTGCAGGGCGTCTCAATAATCCTTTTTGCATAATCGCTTGAATTCTTGGTTCAGATAATTCTACTGCTTTTTTTACGATTTGGTTTAAATCTTTTGAGTTTTTGGCATCAGAGAGGATTACAGGGAAACCAGATTCTTTTTCTATTTTTTGAGCAAAAGCTTTAAGTTTGGCTTTGTCTGCTAAATCTGATTTATTAAACAGAATTAAGCGGGGCTTGTCTTTCAACAGCCCCGCAATATTGTCGTATCCGCTAGAGAGCGGAATTCTTGCATCAAGTACTTCTATCACTGCATCCACAAGTGACAACTGCTCTTTAAGCTTTCTTTCAGCTTTTGCTATGTGTCCTGGATACCAGTGGATATGCGTCTTATCTTTTTTCAATTTTTTCCTTGATACGAGTAGCTTTACCTGAACGTTCTCTCAAGTAGTACAATTTAGAACGTCTAACGTCACCACGTCTTAAAAGAGTGATTTTTTCGATTCTTGGTGAGTGCATCAAGAATACACGTTCAACGCCAACGCCTTGGAATACTTTTCTAACAGTGATAGTTTTGTTGATTCCTTCGCCGTGTTTTTTAATAATTGTACCTTCGAAAGCCTGAGTTCTTTCTTTGTTACCTTCGATAATTCTTACGAAAACTTTAACAGTATCACCAGGGTTTACGTCTGGTAATTCTTTAGAAATGTAAGATTTTTCCAATTCATCAATAATAGGGTTCATTTTCTTTTTCCTTTATAATTTTATATTTCGTACTTAATTTTCTTGAATTCCTTAATCAGCGGATACACGTTTTTTCCACACAAAAACTCGCTGACGCACGTAAGTATTGTAATAGTAGTATAAACAGGAAAATAATGCAAGTGGCGATTAATAAATGTTTACTATTTTTTATAGATTGTGATACGCTTAAGGAATGAAAAGTTTTATAGATAATATTTTAAAAAAGAAAAGACAAAAAAAGTCATATTGTAATACGGATACGATGGGTGTAAACATTGATAAGAATGAATATTACGAGATAAAATTATCTAATTCTGCGTATCCTGAAGATACATACAAGAAAAACTCTTGACAATTAACTTTGCTTAAGGTAATTTAAGAATTGTTCTAAAAGAACTTTTGAAAATTGAATATGGGCATGTGGTGGAATGGTAGACACGCTAGTCTTAGGAACTAGTGCTAACGCGTGGGAGTTCGAGTCTCTTCATGCCCATATACTAAAAAAGGACCTTATAAAGGTCCTTTTTTAATTTTGCTTCCATATATTATTACTTCATTCTTTCAATGATTTTCATTATGCTTTCGTCATTAAAATAAAAACCTCCCCACGTAGAGCCACAATCAATATGTTCTCGAATATTTTTCATACAATCATCAGAAAGATTTCTGTAATTAGGATTTTCTTTAATTTGTTTCATCATCCCATCAATAACCTTTTCTTTCTCTGCTTCTAAGTTTTTAATTTTTGATTGATATATTTCATAAATAGCTTTATCAGATTCTTGAATATTTTTTGGATTAAACCAATTATTTGCACGTAATAGAGAACATCCGTATTCTAATTCTCGTTGTAATGTAGCTAATTTTTCGACTGCAGCCTGATATACTCCAGATTTATTAGTTTTTTCTACAACTTGTGTAACAACTTTAGCACTATTTGCCTTAAAATTTACTGCCTGATTTGTTATTCCGTACATTTGTATATTATGCATACACACCACCTTTTAAATTTAATAGTTAACTTTATATAAATTAAAGGTTTTATCCATTACAAAAATTGTCTATTTTTTTTATTTATTAAGTTTTTGTTACAAACCATTATCAATTTCTATTAACAACACTAAAACCTCATACACTCTATTAAAATCAGTTCGAGTTGCGTTAACTTGCTCCCACCATTAAAAGGGGGCGTAAGACCTCTTTTTTTGTTATCTAGAGTATTTAGTAGCGAGAAGCTCCTTTTGGAGTTCGAGCGACCTGTGAGCAGAGTGCGAAGTGCTTTTGCAAAGAGTTAAAAACTCTGTAGCAAAACACGTAGACACGTTTAATGCGAACAGGTCAAGACAGTCTCTTCATGCTGTATTTTTTTGTCCGTTTTGGTCGGAAGTAAAATTATAAAACTGTTATGCTGAACTCGTTTCAGCATCTTACCAATTAGGCGTGTTCACTACATTCTGGTAAGACCCTGAGGGGTAAATACTTTTAGTTTGGAATAATAACTACAAGCTAGTAAGTAGAGTGTAAAAAATTCAGGATGACAATTAGGTTGGGAGTTTGCGATTTCAAGCTACTCCAAAAGCGACTTCTGTTACTCACTACGTCACCCCGTACTTGATACGGAGTCGCAGGGGTAAATATTAAGTTAGCTCTTGTGATTGCGGATCAAGTCCGCAATGACGGATTTTACCTTTTAAGAGAGGCATTTGAGCCAAGTCCGCAGAAAGTCACTTTTGAGAATTTTAATATTAAAAAGGTGCATCGCAATGCACCTTGCAAAACGGTCTATTATCTCATTAAATCAATCATTTTCCAATCCTTATGATATAGATACGTTGTGAGATCTTGAAGTTCATTATAATTTATATCTGGTATATGGAGTTTACCCCCCTCTTTATGTGCAATTTTTAGCATTCTATCATAAAACAATTTTATTTCATCAGCAAAATTTTTAATTTCTGTAGGAGTCATTTCTGCTAACAGAGCTTTTAGATGAAATTTGTTAATTATGGAATCAAAATCTTTAATCTCTATTTTAGGTTCTATATTATGCCGTTTTATATCTATAATATTTATTTTTTTACCATCCAATAGAAGATTATTAGGATTAATTGAATCTATGTTGTATCCCCTTTTTCTAATATTAATAACATTTTTTATATAATCTGCAAATGTTTCATCTGGTAATGCTTTAATTTCGTTAAATCCTTTATAGAATTCTTCTAGCGTAATGGATTTGCGAATATTCCAATTTGGACCATATAAAGGTTTTCCTTTCACAAATTTATTAATAGTTACCATTCCGTCATCACTTATTGCAACCGCTTGTCCATAATTTCTACCATCAAAAATATCTTGAAGAGGTTTAAAGTGTTGTTTACCAATCGATTTTGTTTTGTTTGATATTCTTAAAACATAATTTTCATCTAGCCTATAAACACTAGCCTCAATGCCACTACCTAAAAATGTTCGAGAATTAATTTTTTCTTGAAGATTAGGAATCAGCTTTTGCCAAGATTCTCGCGAAAAACAAACAGTATCCCCAATTGCACTTGCTTCAAAACGGAGCCCTTTAATCAATTCAGGATTTATTGGCTTTACTTGCCTGTAAAAAATCCCGGCAATATCATCACCTGATTTAGCAATAGCTTTTCCTAAAAATTGTAATCCTGTTTGTAATCCCATGAAAATATTCTAATAAATTCCCTTGTATTTATATAAAGTATTTTTTTAACCGAAATTGCCTATTTTAAACATGTTTGTTACCAAATATTACAAATTATTATCACTAGCAATCAACAACACTAAAAAATCAATTACTTTTTTATTTACAATCTCTTTTACCCCAGTTCGAGTTGCGTCAACTTGCTCCCATATTAAAAAGAAGCTGTAAGGCTTCTTTTTTCGTTATATGCCTATTTTGCTTAAAATGTGTGATACGGCCAATGATTTTTTTTGATTTCACAAAAATAGACATTGCCTAAATAGGTAAATTCATCCAATGTAAAGTTGATTCCATTTAAACATCAGCCCATAATATCTATTGGTTGGATGTATTTTAATTTGATTATTGTAGTTCCATTTGCTTCTTCTTTTCCAATACATTCAAATCTTGAAGCCCGAGGAAATACGATTTCATTATTTTTTCCATATCCAGTTAAGGAAATTCTTGAACCAGCTGGTATTTCTATGTCATATAGAATGCCTTTATCGTCAGGAAGGTAAACTTTTGCGTAATTTATGTCAGAGGTTGCATAGGCATATTCTGGCATTGTGATAATATCTCCCTTTTTTACATTGAGACTTTTTGTATATCTTGCGTAATCTTGTTTAAAGACTTCCGGCTTTTTTCCAACGCACCTGAAAGCTCTTATCGTTTCTTTGGTTTTGGGTAGGGCTTTAAATTCTGCATCGGTGATTTCAATCATGTCTTTTGGTGTTATTCCTGTGTTAAAGAATTGTTGCCTAAGTCCACTTGGATTGACTCCTGTTGTAAGATGGTGATTAATCCCGTTAAGATACCCATGATATGTGACGTTTCCACAAGAACGTCTATAATATTTTAGTTCAACATCTTTCCACCATTTTTGGCAAAATGGCTCAATGGCTGTTTTTGGTAGCTTTTTTATTAGTGGCTTGATTGAAGAAAAAGACCCTATGCTTACCATATAAACTTCCCCTTTTTTATTATAAAGTCCTTTACTTATTGAAAATTGCTAATTTATTAGGTTTTTGTTACAAATTATTATCACTAGCAATCAACAATACTAAAAAATCAATTACTTTTTTATTTACAATCTCATTTACCCCTGTTCGAGTTGTATCAACTTGCACCCATTTAAAAAAAGTGATACAGTGTGCTGTATCACTTTTTTTAGTATATATGGAATAGGAGCATTTATAAATGGAATATAAATTAAGAAATGGCAAAAGTGTTATTATAAGAAAGCCTACATTAGATGATGCGTTAGCTATTATAAATATTATTACTGTTGCAGATACTGAAACTAAATTTTTAGCTAGGAATTCAGGGGAATTTAAAGTAACAGAAGAACAAGAAAAAGAGTTTATACGTAACATACTTGAAGATAATGACCAAGATTGGTTTGTGGCAGAGTATGAGGGGGAAGTCGTAGGTCAGTGTTCTATAGGGCGAATTAGACGAACAGAACGGTGCTGTCATAGAGCCGAAGTTACTTTTGTAATATTAAAAGATTATTGTGGTATGGGTATTGGGGGTAAACTTATGCAACAATGTATTGATTGGTGCAATGATAAAGGTGTTACTCAAATTGAATTATATGTTGTTGCAGATAACAAACAAGCAATAAACATGTATGAAAGCTTTGGCTTTAAGAGAACAGGAACTATTACAAAAGCAATGCGTTATGACGATGGCTCTTTTGCTGATGAACTATTCATGATACTTGAATTGTAATTTTTATTACATATGTCATTTTCAATTAGTTTGTAGGTTGTGTGAAACCTAACAAAATTTATCAAACTCACTATTCTTACCGCTCTAAATCAGGGTTTTAATACGTTAAAATGTCTTTTTTGCCTAATGGCTTTGTATTCTATAAGTTATTTTTGAATTACTTTATAAAGCCTTTCACCTATTTTTGTTATTTCAAATTTGTCAGGTGTAAATGCTTCAGTATCAAAGAGTACTTCATAATTACTTGCTCTATATCCAGGCATTGATTTGATATCGAATATAACTTTTGTTCCATTCCTGCCGAGTGCAAAACAATTAGCATAATCTGCATTTGTTTCAGGTACGACAGAGGTGAAACCTTTATTCCCAAAAATAAATTTTGAAACATCGTCAACTGTTTCTAAAGGGTTTGTTCTTGTAGGCGATAACCCTCTGACAAATCTTCCTGAAACATTGTTTAGTGATATTGCTTGTTTCAATGATGCAACTATTTTTTTTGAATCATCTGATAGCGTTAAGCCTTTTCTTAAATAATCGTTTATGAATGGCGATTCAGCATATTTTTTGTATGATAGGCAAATGTTATCTAAAGCTTTTTTAGTTTCTGAAATTGAGTTTGGTTTAAGATGATTGGCGAAATGGGAGTATTCAAAAGTATCGTACATATTAGCTTTGAAAGACTTTTCGGCGATTTCTCTAAAATTATTCATCCCAATTTCAGATACAACGCTCTTACGATTTGCAATAGTCCAACCTTTTTTTACCAATGTTCTTAATATTGATATGCTTGTCATTTAATATTTCCCCTATATCAATATAAAGTATTTTTGTTTTTTAGAATTGCCTATTGTAACAGCTAAAAAATATTTTTTTACATTTGTATGTTATATTATTTGTCCAAGTCAAAGTTTCTCATATATGAATCAGCCAAGTAGTGTTGGGCTTTGTATTCATTTATGATTTCGTCAGAATCTTCTTTTTTTACAAGGTTGAACCAATCTGTAAGCTTTGCCTTGATTGAAGATTTACCTTTTTCTGTTAAGTTTCCAGCTTCATCAAATGTATCAGGCAAAACCTTTCTAATAAAGGTGTCGTCAACTTCACCCTCTAAACCGTGGTTAAATACCATTTTTTGCGCAATTTGTTTGTTAAATTTTGCACTATCAGCGTAAGCTTTTGTAAAATCTTTTATTGTAGCATCTAAAATTCTCATTATTTTCTCCTTGATTAGAGTAAAATTCGTGAAAAATTTTTTTTGCTAATATAAATTCGATATTTTAAGCTCGTCTGCCAACACAATAATATTTAAAGCCTCTTGAAGCCATTCTGTCTGCTTCGTATTGGTTTCTGCCATCAAAAATAATTGGTTGTTTCATCAACTCTTTCATTCTTTCAAAGTCAGGACGTCTAAATTCGTTCCATTCTGTTAAAAGTAACATTGCGTCCGCACCTTCTAGTGCATCGTAAGAGTTTTTGGCATAATAGATTCTGTCGCCCCAAAGCGTTCTTGCATAATCAAAAGCTTTTGGGTCAAACGCTCTAACTGTTGCACCGAGTTCTAAAAGCGCATTTACAATAGTGATGGCAGGTGCCATTCTCATATCGTTTGTTTTTGGTTTGAAAGCTAATCCCCAAACGGCAAAGGTTTTTCCAGTCAGGTCTAAACCAAATTTTCTAATGATTTTGTTGATGAAAATTACTCTTTGTTCTTTGTTAACTTCGTCTGCTGATTCAAGTAGTCTGTGTCCACAGCCATAGTCTTTTGCAGTTTTTAGTAAAGCTTTAACATCCTTAGGGAAACAGCTTCCGCCATAACCTAATCCAGGGAATAAGAATTGAGTTCCGATACGTTTGTCTGAACACATTCCGCATCTAACCATTTCAGCATCAGCTCCAACAGCTTCGCAAATGTTTGCAATTTCGTTTGCGTAAGATATTTTAAGCGCCAAGAAAGAGTTAGCTGCATATTTTGTCATCTCTGCAGATTTAACATCCATAATTACAAATCTGCTTGCGGTTCTGAAAAATGGAGCGTAAACTTCTTGCATAATAGAAGTTGCTTTTGGCGAATTTGAACCAATTACGACCCTATCAGGCTTTAAGAAATCTTCTACAGCCGCACCTTGTTTTAAAAATTCAGGATTTGAAACAACGTCAAATTCTCCGCTATAGTGCTTTTTGATAACTTCTGTAACTTTATCAGCAGTACCCACAGGAACAGTAGATTTGTCAACGATAACCTTGTAGCCATTCATTGATTTACCTATGTCTTCAGCTACAGCCATTACGTATTGCAAGTCCGCAGAACCATCTTCGCTTTGAGGAGTGCCTACAGCAATAAAACAAACTTGTGATTTCTGAACGGCTGTTTTTAAGTCGTCAGTAAATGTCAATCTGCCTTCAAGAACATTTGCTTTGATTAATTCTTCTAAGCCTGGTTCGTAGATTGGAATTATGCCTTGTTCAAGTTGGGCAAGTTTTTTTAAGTCGTTGTCGACACAAATAACGTCATTACCCATATCTGCAAGACAAGTTCCGGCAACTAAACCAACGTATCCTGTTCCGATTACACAAATTTGCATGCTAATACTCCTATTCTTATTTTTTCCCTTAAGTTCAAGTATAATCCGAAAATGTTATTTTGTAAATTTTGTATATTTATGCGATAATTCAGGCATGAATTAGTGGGTTAAAAGCTAAAAAGAGAGATTTAAAAGTATCAAGAAAGGATTTTGTGTATGACACTTGAAGTTAAACCTTTAAATGCGATTGTTTATAACCAAGATAAAGTTGATATCAATGAAGTTATAGCACCGCCTTACGATGTTATAAGCGAAAAGTATAGAGATGAACTTTATGAAAGAAGTCCATATAATATTACTAGATTGATACTATCTTCTGCAGAAAATCCTTATGCAGACGCATCTTCAAGCTTTGAAAATTGGTTGGCGCATGATGTTCTTGTAAAATGTGACAAGCCTGTGATTCTTTATGTTCTTCAAAAATATAATTTAAACGGAAAAGAAGTTACTAGAAAAGGTTTTATTGCAAGAAACAAAATTGAAGATTTTTCAACAAAGAATATTCTTCCTCACGAATTCACTATGAGCGGGCCAAAAGAAGATAGATTAAATCTTACAAAGGCTTGCAAGGCTAATTTTTCACAAATCTTCTTGGTTTATTCTGATCCAGAAAAACAAATTGAAAATGCGGTTGATTTGTCAGGAACTCCGTTTATTGATGTTACTGATGACAATGGTGTGAGAAATGTTGTTTACAAAATTGAAGATGAAAAAACTATTTCTTTAATTCAAAATGTATTAAGTGATAAAACAGCGTTGATTGCTGACGGTCACCATCGTTATGAAACAGCTATGAATTACCGAAACTTTTTAGGTGTAAATACTGGTGAGGCTAATTATGTTATGAGTTATTTTACAAATATGGATGATGACTTGTTGATTTACCCAACACATAGAATTATTACAAAATGGGTTCAACCATACGTATTGTTGGAAAGTGTAAAGAAATACTTTGATGTTAAGGATTATACATTTACAGGAGCTGACAAACTTTCTGTAAAAAAACAGTTTTTAATTGATTTGGAAAAATCGGCTCAAAACAAAATTTCAATGGGATTGTATATGAAAAATGTTAATAAATTTTATCTATTGTCATTGAGAGAAAACGTTGATGCGATTCTTGATGAGTATGAAGTTCCTGATGTGTTAAAGACTTTGGATTTAACTGTATTGCATAAAGTTATTATTTCAAAGGAACTTGGTTTTACGCAAGAAGAACAGATGGCACAAGATGGAATTAAGTACATAAAAGTTGAAAATGAAGCTTTTGATATGATTGATTTAGGCAAAGCTGAAGCATCTTTTATAATGGCATATCCAAAAATAGAAGATATAAAAAGAATTTCAGAAGCTGGTTATAGAATGCCTCAAAAATCAACATATTTTTATCCAAAATTGCTTTCTGGAGTAGTTATTAATCCATTGAAGTAGACTTGTTTGGTCTTATTCTGTCATTCTGAAGTACGAAGTGTTGAAGAATCTCCGTCAATTGAGCTCCTTCACTACGTTCAGGATGACAAAGTGAAGTTAAGAATGACAAAAAATCGTTCGAAATAAGCATTTGCTTTTTAAACAACTAACTAACTAACCATTAAACACTTTGAAGCTTCTTTCAACGTTTTTAGTTAATACGCCTTTAATACTATCGTATTCAGTTTGAAGTGCATTGTGTTCAGTGTCTAATTTTTTCAAATCAGTGTCATATTGTTTATCTTTAACTTCGATTTCTTTTAAAGTTTTAGTGTAT
>JAFYQF010000008.1 GCA_017559905.1 bacterium | reverse complement strand
CAGCAAAGCGAATTTTGTTTGAACGAAGTGAGTTAATTCGCTTGGGTTGAGTTTAGTAGTGATTAAACGGTCTGCGTGTTTCTCTTTCTTTGATACGTTTCTTTCTCTTTTCATCGCAAAAAAGAGAAAGAAATGTATATATTGAAAAATATTATTATCTTGTTTTTTATTTTAAATAACATATCTTATGTAACACGAATACTTAATATTTTTAACATAATTCTTGCAATTTTTGTTTGTTATTCGTAAAATTCTTAAAGTGTTTTGAGAATAGAATTCTTGTGCACGTAAAATAGTGTAAATAGTACAATAATGGAATATGTTATGGCTTTAAACTTTCAAGAACTAGTTTTTAATTTACAAAAATTTTGGTCAGATTATGGTTGTATTATCCAACAACCTTACGATATAGAAAAAGGTGCCTCTACAATGAACCCTGCTACTTTCTTGCGTTCATTGGGTCCTGAACCTTGGAATACTGCAATGATTGAACCTTGCAGACGTCCAACTGATGCTAGATATGGTGAAAACCCAAATCGTTTGGGTCATTATTATCAGTTCCAAGTTATCTTGAAACCATCTCCTGACAATGCTCAAGAACTATATTTGAAAAGTTTGGAAGCTATGGGTATTAACTTGAAAGAGCATGACGTAAGATTTGTAGAAGACAACTGGGAATCTCCAACTCTTGGCGCTGCTGGTGTAGGTTGGGAAGTTTGGCTTGATGGTATGGAAATTACTCAATTTACATACTTCCAACAAGTAGGTGGATTAGAAGTTAAACCTGTAGCTTTGGAATTAACTTATGGTTTGGAAAGAATTGCAATGTATTTGCAAAACAAATCTTCAGTTTATGACATTATGTGGAATGATAAATTGAAGTATGGTGAAATTTTCTTACAAAACGAAATTGAACAGTCAAAATATAACTTTGAAGTTTCTGATTCAAAAAGCTTGTTCACAATGTTTGACTTGTACCAAAAAGAAGTTGATAATTGTGTTAATGCAAAATTAGTTCTTCCTGCTTACGATTATGTTTTGAAATGTTCACATACATTTAACCTTTTGGATGCAAGAGGCGTTATTAGTAAAGACGAAAGAATTAATTTTATTAATAGAGTTAGAACAATGGCTTCTGCCGTTGCTAGATTATATGTAGCACAGAGAGAAGAATTAGGGTTTCCTCTCTGCAAGTAGTTAAGATAAGGAAAAAGAATGGCTGAAAAATTTAACCGTGCCACTTTTACGCGTAATTTCTTGAAAAAGATTACAAGAATCAAAAACCCCGATGAAATGTTAGCTGATGCTAAAAGTGGGGGTTTAGAAAAGACTCTTGGCGTATGGGACTTGATTATTTTGGGTGTAGGTGCAATTATCGGAAGCGGCATTTTTGCCGTAGTAGGTATTGCTGCAGCAGGTAGTGCTGATGGATCTGCTTTAGGTGCTGGTCCAGGGCTCGTTGTTTCTATGATTATTGCAGCGATTGCTTGTATATTCTCTGCATTGTGTTATTCAGAGTTTGCAACAATGATTCCTGTTTCAGGTGGTGCTTATACTTATACGTTTGCTACTCTTGGTGAATTCGCTGCGTGGATGGTAGGTTGGGTATTGATGCTTGAATATGCAATAGGCTTTATTGCGGTTGCGTGTGCTTGGTCAAATCATTTTGTTCAGTTTATGGCGGGGTTTGATAAAATTTTACCAGCTTGGTTAGCTCATCCGCCAGCTTGGTTGGTGAATGATGCTTTTGCTGCAGCAAAAATTGCATCAGAAAACCCTGATGTTTTCATTCCAAAAGTGTTTGGTATGCCAATTTGTATAAATATGCCAGCGATTTTGATTGTATTATTGATGACTGCAATCCTTGTAAAAGGGACTAAAGATTCAACCAAAATGGCAGGGATTATGGTTTTTGTTAAATTAGCCGTAATTGCATTGTTTGTTTTAGCAGGTGCCTTTTTCGTAAAACCAGAAAATTGGACACCTTTTGCTCCAAATGGTGCTGAAGGTATTTTCGCAGGTGCATTTTTAATTTTCTTTGCTTATATTGGATTTGATGCTTTAGCTACTGCTGCTGAAGAATGTAAAAATCCTCAAAAAGATTTGCCAATTGGTATCATTGGTTCCTTGTTAGTGACTACTATTGTTTATGTATTAGTAGCTTTAGTTCTAACTGGTATTCAAGATACGTCAAGTGCTGTTCCTATGGAATTTTTGAAAGCACCGATGGCATTTTGTATGTCTTTGCACAAAATGGATTGGGCAGCAGGCTTAATTTCAATCGGTTCTTTAGCTGGTTTGACTTCAGTACTTTTAGTATTAGAAATGGCTGCTACAAGAATTTTGTACGCAATGAGTAGAGATCATTTTATTTCTCAAAGATTTCAAAAAATACACCCTAAATTCAAAACTCCAGCTTTATTAACTTGGACAGTTGGTTTGTTAGCTATTGTAGGTATTTTAACTTTGAATTTAGATGTTGCTGCGGAACTTTGTAATTATGGAACATTCACATCATTTATAATTGTTTGTGTGGCAGTTTTAATTTTGAGAAAAACAGATCCAGATAGACCAAGACCATTTAAAGTGCCACTTTCACCATGGTTGCCATTAATGGGTATTATTTGTTGTGGTGGTTTGATGATTTATAAATCAATGCAACCTTCAGGTTCAGCATTGCTATTCCCTGTTTGGTTGGGTGTTGGTGCTATTATTTATTTGTTGTATGGTTTTGTTAAAAATAGAAATAACGAAAATAAAATCCACAAAGAGATTGTAGAACTTAAAAAACAAGAAATGAAAAGATAATGGAATTAAATAATATATTTGTAAATGCTTTAAAGAAAAAAAGCCCCGATGAATTAATAGCTGTTAGTAAAAAGTCAGATTTGAAAAAGACTTTGAATGTAATGGACTTGATTGTTCTAGGTATTGGTGCTGTTGTAGGTACTGGTATTTTTACAATTATTGGAACAGCAATTCAAGGTGGACCTGAAAGTGCGGGTGCTGGCCCTGCTATTATTATTTCGATGGTTTTGGCAGCTATTGCTTGCGTTTTTTCAGCACTTTGTTATTCAGAAATTGCAGCAATGATTCCTGTTGCAGGTAGTGCTTATACTTACACTTATGCGACTATGGGTGAATTTATGGCATGGATGGTAGGTTGGATTTTGATGCTTGAATATGCGATTGGTAATATTACTGTTGCTTGTGCTTGGACAGGGTATTTTGTTCAGTTCTTGAAAGGATTTAAGCATATCTTACCTGACTTTATTGTTTATTTCCCAATGTGGTTAAGAAATGATTACAGATTTATGTTGTCATATTGTGATAAGTATGGTTTAGATCCACATACCCAAATGCCATATTTGTTTGACAAAATTCCGTTTGCAGTGAATCTTCCTGCAATGGCAATTGTGTTGTTGTTAACAATTCTGTTGATTAGAGGCGTAAAAGAATCAACTAGATTTGCAAGCATAATGGTTGGTGTAAATATGTGTATGATTATTTCATTTATCTTATTAGGTGCTTTTTATGTTAAACCTGAAAACTGGACACCATTTGCTCCTAATGGTTTTGAGGGTGTATTTATGGGTGCATTCTTGATTTTCTTTGCGTATATTGGTTTTGATGCGATTTCTACTACTGCAGAAGAAACTGAAAACCCACAGAGAGATTTGCCTATTGCAATTTTGGGTACATTAATAATTTGTACTATTTTGTATGTATGTGTAGCTTTGGTGTTGACTGGTAATGTTCCTCTAGGTCAAATTGATACACAAGCTCCTATTGCACATGCTATGCGTGTTATTGAAAAAGATTGGTTTGCTGGGTTAATTTCTATTGGGGCATTGTGTGCCTTGACTTCGGTTCTATTGATTTATCAGTTAGGTACAACTCGTATATTATTTGCAATGAGTAGAGATAGATTCTTGCCAAAATCTTTAAGACAAATCCATAAAAAATTCAAAACACCTCATGTATTGACTTGGATTTCGGGTATTGTGGTAATTGTTTGTGCATTGTTTATGGATTTAAATATATCAGCAGAGCTTTGTAACTTTGGGACATTTACATCGTTTATAATTATTTGTATAGCTGTTTTAATATTGAGAAAAACCGATCCTGATAGACCAAGACCTTTTAAAGTTCCATTTTCACCAGTGTTCCCAATTTTGGGGATTGTAACTTGTGGTGGATTGATGGTTTATTCTATGAAGTTTTTGTCAACATCAGCTTTGTATTTTCCTCTTTGGTTGTTGATGGGATTCTTAATCTATGCAACTTACGGTTACAAACAAAAACGCCTTGAAGAAAAACAGAAACTTCAAAGAATAGCTAAACCTTCAAAAGTAGAAGTCTAGTAATCATATTGTACAATGATTACAAATATGTTATACTTATAGTGAGGATGTTATAGGGTATTTGTTCATGAGAAAAATGGCTTTTACTTTAGCTGAAATCTTGATAACGCTTGGTGTAATAGGCGTCGTTTCTGCGTTAACTATCCCTATGTTGATTGATAGATGGCAGTATGCTCGGGACTCTGAATCTTTGAAAGTTGCTTATTCTACATTGAGTCAAGGCTTTCAAAAAATGATGGCTGATAGTGAAGTCAATGATATGACTGCTACAACAATTTGGTTTGATCAGTTAAGTAAAAATTTTGATGATAGTGCTCAAGATGCGCGTCAATTTAAATCATATTTTAATACTTTGGTAGCAGTTCCTTATGAACGTCAAGTTCAAGAAGGGTGGCCAGATGGTGGTAAAACTTTCACAGGAGAAAAGTGTACTAAATTTGTTGGTATGGGAAGTGCTTGGTATAAGCGTAATAGGAAAGAATGTATTGGATTGAGACAACAAGTGTATCGTTTAAACAATGGTACTTTAATAAGAATGGGTTTTTTTAATTCTTACCCTGAAAGTAATGAGCCAAGTTGTAAAATAAAAAAAATAGTTGCTGAAATTACTATCGATGTCAACGGTCCCGCAAAGCCAAATGTTTTTGGTGAGGATGCTTTTGAATTTTTTGTTGACCAAAATGGAATTCTGCATCCAATATTTGGTTTGGAGTATGCAAAATATGTTGCTGCTGTATATGGTAAAGACTATAAAGATTATTATTGGTACGGTATAGACGATGGCGCAGATCGATGTAGGACAGGTAATGGACGAGCTTGTGCTGCAGCAATAATGGAAATGGGTTGGAAGATTAATTATACTCAAATTACAAAACCGCCACAATAGTTTCTTTTAGGTAAACAAATATTAAAATAACCTATGAAAACCTTGTTTTCACGCCTTTTTTACGTACAATAGGTTTAGGAGATTACGCTTTTTCCGTGGCGTTAGTTGGAGTGGAGAATAGCACTGTCGAATTATACTTTTTAGTATATAATTTAGGTTAAAAATTTTTATAATATATTTAAAGAGGGTATAAATGATTAAATTCAGTTGTAAAAATGCAGATTCAATGGTTATAGGCGTTGATAATGGGCTTAATCTTCAAGAGGAATTTAACAACTATAGAGATAAAATTGCCGAAATTATTTTTGATTTAAACCAACGAAAAGATAAGAATGGTCAAAAGCTTCAATGGATGAATCTTGCATACAATGATGAAACTCTTTGGTATGTAAAAGAGTATGCAGCGATGGTAAAAGATCGTTTTGAGAATATTTTGGTTTTAGGTATTGGTGGCTCTGCACTAGGCGGTTTGGCGCTTACTGAGGCTTTGTTAAAACCTTATTGGAATTTTTTATCGGAAGAACAAAGAGATGGTCTACCAAGAATTTTCTTTTTAGATAATATTGACCCTGATTCAATGAATGGTTTGTTAGAGGCGTTGGATTTAGAAAAAACTTTGGTGAATGTTATTACTAAATCTGGTGATACTGCGGAAACCATGGCGCAGTTCATGATTGTAAAAGATATTCTTAAAAACAAGTTAGGTGATAGTTATCGATATAATATTGTTGCAACAACTGATAAAAAAACAGGTATCTTAAGACAAATCTCTGAACAAGAGGGGTATAAAACATTTGTTGTGCCCGATGATGTTGGTGGAAGATTTTCGGTTTTTTCTGCTGTTGGATTGTTACCTTGCGCATTGGTTGGTTTAGATATTGATGAAATTATCAACGGTGTTAAAGATATGGATTTGTTGTTGAAAAATCCAGATATTGATAGCAATATTGCGGCTCAAAATGCCCTAATTCATTATTTAATGGATGTAAAAATGAGCAAAAATCTTTCTGTAATGATGCCGTATTCAAGTAGATTGAGATATGTTTCAGATTGGTATGTACAACTTTGGGCGGAATCATTGGGCAAAAATATTGATAAGAACGGTAACTCAATTCAAGTCGGTCCAACACCTATTAAAGCTTTGGGTGCTACAGATCAACATTCGCAAATTCAGTTGTATAATGAAGGTCCAAATAATAAAGTTATAAATTTTGTTCGTGTTGAAAATTTTGATACGACATTAGAAATTCCAAATATATTTGAATACACAGGAATTGGCTACCTAGGGGGAAAAACTCTTAATCAATTAATGGATGCTGAAGCAGATTCTACTAAAGTTTCACTTTCAGACTGTTCTCGTCCGACTGTGACTATTACATTAGACAAGGTTGATTGTTATCATGTTGCGCAGTTGTTATATTTGTTAGAAATTCAAACTGCTATTGCCGGAGAACTTTATAATATAGATGCTTTCAATCAGCCAGGAGTTGAACAATCTAAAAATTATACTTACGCATTGATGGGTAGAATCGGTTATGAAGAAAGCGCTAATATGCTTCAGGAAAGAATGGCGCAGTTAGTTTAAATTCTAATCTTTGATTAAGTATTGAAAATATTAATAGTAAAGGCTTGAATAATTTCAAGTCTTTATTATATTATTTAGTAACGGGGATATTTAAGGTTTTTATGAAAATTTTAAAGAAGAGAATATTAATACTGTTTATAACTGTTTTAAGCCTGATATTAGCATCGGCATTGGGTTTAAATAGTAGTATGGTGTGCGCAGAAACGACTTTAAAAACAGGTATTTCAATTATTGACAATGTTCCGGTTGGGCTTTTTGGAACGTGGAGAGTTGTTGCTGTTTTGAAGACAACTGACAGTCCGCAAGTTTTTAGACCGAAAAGTTCTGATTTGTGGAACTTGTCACGTAATGATAGCGTCATGAATTTAAACAATCCGTTTACTGGGGCCTCTGCTGATTTGTCAGTTGAGTTTGTGCAGGGAAACGTTGTTCGATTTGTAAAAGAGGGTACTTCTGGTGATAGTCATTTAACCGATAGTGTTGAATTAAAGCTTGATGGCAATAAATTCACTGGAGTAAATACCCTCACATTAAAAACGATTTCAAACGGCAAGGTTGTAAGATTACAAAGTGCAGAATATGTTCTTGTCGGAGAAAAAATTTCAGGAATGAGTGTAATAGGAAAATGAGGATAAGATATGCAAAGTTACGAATTTGATACGGTAATTTTAGGTGGAGGCCCAGCAGGTTTAAGCGCTGGAATTTACGCTAGTCGTGGAGCTGTTTCTACGGCGATAATTGATATCTCAATGCTTGGTGGACAACCATCAAATTATTTGGAATTAGAAAATTACCCAGGATTTCCGATTATCGGTGGGTATGATTTGATGGAAAAATTTGAAGAACATGCTGACAAGTTTGGTGTTCAAAAATTCCCTATGCAAGAAGTGGAAAGCCTTGATTTGAAGTCTAATCCGAAAGTTATTTTAACAAAAGAAGCAGAATTCAAGGCTAAGACTGTTATAATTGCTTGCGGTGCACAACCAATGAAATTGGGTGTACCTGGGGAGAAAGAATTTGTTGGGCGTGGCGTTAGCTATTGTGCCGTTTGTGATGGCGCATTCTACCGTGACAAGGTTGTTGCTGTTGTTGGTGGCGGAAATGCTGCTGTTGAAGAAGCTATGTATTTGACTAAATTCGCTAGCAAGGTTTATTTAATACACAGAAGAAACGAACTTCGTGCAGACAAAATTGTTCAAGAACGTGCTTTTAAAAATGAAAAAATTGAGTTTGTTTGGGATTCTGTAGTTAAAGAAATTGTTGGTGAGGATTTAGTTCACACTGCAGTTTTGGAAAATGTGAAAACAAAAGAACTTTCAAATCTCCAAGTTAATGGTGTTTTCCCTTATATTGGTATGGTTCCTAATATTGAAAATATTTCAGGACAGGTTGAACAAGATTCAAACGGATTCATTATTACAGATGAAACGATGAAAACTTCAATTGATGGAGTTTATGCAGTGGGTGATGTTAGAAAAACACCTTTGCGACAAGTTATAACTGCCGCTTCCGATGGTGCTGTTGGCGCTGTGTATGCAGTTAAATACTTGGAAAGCTTAAAAGATATCCCACAAACAGTTTAGAAAAGAGCCGAAAGGCTCTTTTTTAATATAAAATGCAAAAAAAAGTTGCCTGAATTAGGCAACATTAAATAAACACGAGGATATTAAGAGAGAGAGTATAAAAAAACTTTATTTTCTTCCTAGATGTAACTTATATTATAAAAATCTTTATTTATTTTCCTGTAACTTATCCAATCGTAACTGATTTGATTTCCCTTACACTTATATAAAGTATTTTTTTAGGGAGAAATTGCTTCTTCTGGTATTAAATGTTACGAAATCTTAACAAATACATCAAAAAGTCGGTATTTTAGAGGGTTACTTGTCAGCATAAGAAAAAAATGTTATAATTTTAGCAAATTGGAAGAGAGAGGTAAAATGGCAAATAGTGGTTTTGATATTGTAGCATTTCTAGAAAGAGCAGTAGCAATTGGTGCATCAGATGTGCATCTTTCTGTGAATGAATATCCGGCAGTTAGAAAAGATGGTAAGATTATAAAAATCAATATGCCAATGTTAACAGAAACAGATATTGATGAGGCTTATAGCGCATTATTGCCAGCAAGTATCAGCCACTCTCATTTGGATACTATTTGCGATTTGGACTTTGCGTACGAAATTCCAGGGTGCGCAAGATTCCGTGTGAATTTATCAAGACAGCTGGGACGTTATTCTCTTGTAATTAGAACGATTCCTTATGATATTAAAACTGTTGCTGAACTTCATTTGCCAAGTGCTGTACAACAGTTTTCATCACTGAATAACGGTCTGGTTTTAGTTACAGGACCTACTGGTTCTGGTAAATCAACTACTATTGCGTCTTTGATTGATAATATTAACTTAAGCTATCCAAAACACATTATTACTATTGAAGATCCTGTTGAGTTTATTTTTAATAATCGTAAAGCTATTATTTCTCAACGTCAAATTGGTGTCGATACTCCATCATTCCCTGATGGGGTTAAATATGCGTTAAGACAAGACCCTGACGTTGTATTTATCGGTGAGATTCGTGACAGAGAAACTGTTTTGAGTGCTTTGAAAGCCGCTGAAACTGGTCACTTGGTATTCTCTACAATCCACACTAATGGTGCGGTTCATACTATCAACAGAATAGTAAACATGTTTGACCCTGCGGACAGATTGCATGTTCGTTCTCAAATTGCACAAATCTTAAGAGGTACTATTTCTCAAAGACTTGTTCCTATGCAAGACGCTCTTGGTCGTCGTCCTGCTTGTGAGTTGTTGGTAGTAACTTCTACAGTTAAAGATTTTATCGAAAAAGACAAATTGGAAGAAGTTTATGACTTGGTTAAAAAAGGTTCTTTCAATAATATGATTACAATGAATATGTCTTTGTATAACTTGTATCAAGAGGGTTTGATTTCAGAAGAAATTGCACTTGAATATTCTGATGACAAGAATGAATTGAAACAAATGTTGCGTGGTGTTTACCAAGGAACAAGCGCAGGTAAGGATTTTGACTATTAATGAATAATTTTGTTACTGATGCAATTAATTTAAAGGCTTATAATTTAAGTGAATCAGACAAGATTATATTAATGTATTCTCGTGATAAGGGATTGATTAAGGGTGTCGCAAAAGGCGTGAAAAAACCTAAAAGCAAGCTTGGTGCAAGAATGGATTTGCTTGTCGCAAATAAATTGATGCTTTATAAGGGCAAAAATTTAGATACGATTTGCCAAGCGGAGGCTTTGAATACTTTTAACAAGACTCGTAGTAATATGGATAAGATTTTTTATTCACTTTATGTAAGTGAGGTTGTTGGCAATTTCGGAGTTGAAGATGACCCGTGTTCTAATGAGATTTTTGAGTTATTGTATCAAACCTTGGATAATATAGCACTATCAAAGGATAAAATTGAAATAATGATTAATGTTTTGAAATTTCAATTGAAGATGATGGTTGTTTCGGGTTTTGGAATTGAATTTGATACTTGTTTAAAATGTGGGTGCAATATAGCGGATGAACAAATGTATTTTTCCAACCAAAAAGGTGGAGTAATTTGTTCTAATTGTTGTGAAAGTTCAATCGGAATGGTTTCTATGCACCACAAAGTCCGTGATTTCTTGAAAATCCTTGAACAAACTGATTTTGAAACACATTCAGAGTATGAAAAGAAAGCTACAGAAAAGATTTGTGTGGTATGTTTTGAACTTTTGAAAGGTTATGTGGATATTCATTCGCCTAAAAAGTTTAATTCAACACAAATTTTACAAGAAATATGCTAAAGGAGAATTTATAATGGCGTCATTATTTGATATGTCTATAAAAAGAACCGCGGGACAAGCTGTTGGGTACTATTTCTTTTATTTGGTTATAGGAATGCTACTAGGTGGTTTGTCTTCAATGGCTATAGTTGTGTTGTATTGCGTATTTACAGGACAATGCCAAACTCCTGAAGAAGGTACTGAAATTGGGAAATTAATTGGCACAAAAGTTGGTTTTGTTTCTTGCTTTTTGTATATTACAGCGTTGGCTTTGTGGCAAATATTAGCGAAAAAATTGTATAGAGATAAAAACAAATTAGCTATTGTTTTGTCAGTTTTATCAATGTTGTTAGCTATCCCTGTAGGAGCAGTATTTGCACTTATTCCGCTAGCATTTATTACGACATTTGAGAATTTGAATAAACAAGTGATTGAAGAAGAAACCGAATATTTAAGTAATTTGGAATAGTAACTTGTCTAATGCTAAATTAAAAATCTTCGCTTATCTTGAATAAGATGAGTCAGAGGAGATTGTTATGAAAAAATTAGCATTGATATTGTTGATATTTTTGATTGGTTCTGCGGCTTATTCTGAAACTAGGATTATAAGAACTTATCAGTCTATGCCTTATGGTAATGTAAGACCTTATTGTCATGATTGTCACCATCATTATAGAGGTCAAGGGTACTATAACAGGTATAATCGTTCTGTACCACCGCACTACAATAGGTATAATAGAGCAGGTGTAATTAATCGAATTTTTAACAATAATAACCGAATTATTAGAAATTCTACAGTATCACCGACAACAAGAGCGTTAGAGCGTTTTAGAAGCGATACGGATTTTGGGTTTGTTAATGTTGCTAATTTAAAGCCATTAAAATCTAACGATCCTCGTTTATCTCAAATTGAAAAGAGTGTTTTTGGGAAAGATTATTCTCATCAAGATTTGAATTTGCGCTTAAATAGGCTAGAAAAATCAATGTTTAACAAGACTAATCCGAAAATGAATGCAGATGAAAGAATTGAAAACTTATTGGCTAATTATAACAACCAAGTCAAAAGAGTGCCACCACAGGTTATATCTGATTTAGAACGATATATTTGGGGTAGAAGCTTTGGTGGAGATACTGTTGATGTAAGGGTGTCGAAACTTGAGGAAGAAATTTTTGGTGCAATTCAACAGGGTGATTTGACAGAAAGGATTAACAGGCTAGAAGGTGCAATGTCAGCAGAATTAGCAAAAAATTCTCCTGTATCAGCTCCTTATGGCACTTGTTATGGTGGTTATGTGCCACGCACTTATGATTATGATCCGCACATAGTTGATGATTTTAATGGAGGGAATGGGTTTAGTAATTTCTTCAATAATTTAGGTATGATATTTGGCGGAGGATGTCCTACAGGTTGGTCGCCTCAAATGACGCCTTACGGACAAAATTATTATGGATTACAAGGTGATGGCGATTCTGAAGGGTATGTAGGTAATACAGGGTATGCGTACAGAAATACTCAAAGAGGAACTGGTACTGGTATACAAATTCTTGACTAATTGAATAAAATCATTAAATTAATATCATACAAACAGAGGTTTGTTACGCTTTCAAAATATTAGATAATCATAGCAAGAAAGTGTAAAAAATGCCTTTTAGATATAGACTGCAAAAAGTACTAGATTTTAGAATTCGTAAAAAAGAAGAACAGCTTATGGTTGTTCAGAAAGCGCAACAAGCAGTATTTGTAGCAGAAGAAAATATCCGTAAAAACAACGAAGAAATTCGTCAGACGCAGATAAACATGCGCCAAGCGGACCCAAGAATGTATGAAACTTATGATAATTATCTTATATTTCTTTGGGATAAGGCAGAAAAACTCGAACAAATCCGTGTAGAAGCTCAAGAAATCCTAGATATGGAGAAGGCAAAGCTAGTTAAACTTGAGCAGGCAGTGAAAGTTCTAGAAAAACACAAAGAAAAAAATCGAGAGGCTTATCTTGAAGAAGAGAAAAAAGCCGAACTAAAATCTTTTTCGGAGTTAGGTGTTCAAAGATTCTTTAATCAGTCTAAAGAACGCCAAGAGGAAGAAGAATTAGAATTGTTAAGGCAATTAGAAGAACTGGAGGATTATTCCTAGATGAATATAGATACATCAGCATTAAGCGCTAATACAGAAACAGCTTCATTTATGTCATCATCTAAAAATCGCAAAATACATGGTGGCAATGCTTTCAGTTCTCAATTAAAAACTCTTCAAATTGATTCTGACTCTGATGTTAATAAAGTTGCTAAAAGAGAATCTTCTGTTGAAGAAGAAGTTGTTGAAAATTCAAAACATGAAGATTCTACTCCAGAAGTTAAACCTGAACAAAAAGTTGAAAACAAAGCTCCTGAAAAGGCAGAAGATTCAACTGCTGAACAACAAAGTCACGCTCAAAACCAACAAGGGCAACAAGGGCAAAATCAAGAATCTGCAGAGTTGTCTGAAGAAATTTTGTCTGTGATGAAAGCTAATGGGAAACTTGTTGGTGTAGATGGTGTAAATAATTTCAAGTTAGTGTCAGGTATTAGCGAAGATGTTTATACAACTTTTGCAAAAATTGATTATTCTACATTTTCAATGTCAGATGATGATGCTCTTTTCTTTGCAAGTTTAGTATCAAAAACTGATATGTCTATGCAAAGTATTGCAGGTGAATTTAAAAAAGCACTTCAAGCTGGTAATATCGAACAAGTTCAAAAGACTGCTAAAGTATCATCGGTGTTATTAGAAGCGTTAGCAGATTCTATGAAAACGAACAAGGCTTTCAGAATTGATTTTGATAAAGATATTTCTGTCGTAATGAGGGTTGATAAAGATGGCAACTTGAATGCTAACTTTATTCCAGGAGATAAGGCGGTAGAAGCTTATTTAAGAAACAATATTTCTTATTTAAAACAAAGATTTGAAGAACAGAATATTTCTTACGGTGAATTGACTTACAGTAAACACAAACGTCAAGACCAAGATGAAGAAAAACAAGATAAAAAGGAGAACAGCCATGAATGATTCTTATACAACCGCGCTGAATACTCAAAAATCTACTCAAAACTGGATGGATGTTATTGCTCATAACATGACTAACATTTATACACCAGGTTTTAAAGAACAACAAGTTAACTTTAAAACGTTCTTGGGTGGTGCGATTGCTGATGATTATGATAAAAAAATGAGTCAAGGTAAATCTACTCCAGGTACATCTACTGAAAATTTGTATTTGGAAGGTAAAGGCTTTTTCCTTACCAAAACTCCTGAAGGTAAAAGTGTTTACACACGTTTAGGAGAATTCAAGTTTGACGGGGAAGGTGTTTATCGTGCTAAAAATGGTAATACTATTCAAGGTTATATCTTGAATGATAAAGGTGAGATTATGCAAGGAACTAAAACTATTTCTCAAGACTTGTATGCTCAAACCGCTTTAAAAGGTGGTTCTTTAGATATTCCAACAACAAATATTAAGATGTGGATTGACCCAAGTAATGGTAAATATCTTGGAAAATATGATGATTATGAAATAAAAGAAGATGGTACTATTTATGGTAAAGCTGACGGCGGTAAAAGAAAAGTTCCATTGTATAGAATTACTACTCGTAATTTTCATAATGCATCTGCTTTGTATGAACTAAAAGATGGATACTTTATTGAGACCGAAGAATCAGGTAAGCCATTATTGGGTTACGGACAAATCCGTTCAGGTCTATTAGAGCTTTCTAACGCAGACTTTAAAGGTAATATTTCTTATTTCCAAATGGCTAAATTGCAAATGGAAGTTTCTAACAAGTTGATTTCAACGAACAAACAACTTCTTGAAGAAGCGTTAAGGCTTTTAGGAAGTTAATGAGCTTTATATATTTTTAAACTCCATTTTACAAAGGAACTTATCAATGAGTTCCTTTTTGTTTTGTTATACCTTGTTGTTAGAAATTAATTTAATAATGTTTATTATTTCTTCAGATAAGTCTGTTGAGTCTTTTATATTTGCTTTAATACAGTTTGCAAATTCAGCTTTTTTGAATTCGTGCAGACCTCGTGTTCTAAAAATTTCTTCTAATTGCTTTACCATAGGCTCATTTTGAGTTAGGTTATCTAAATCAAGTAGCGAAATGTTTTGAAATGAGTATTCGATGGCTCTTTTAATGAGGTTTAATGGTAGCAAATCTTCGAATTCTCCGCTATTGAGTAAGTAGCAAGTATCTTGTTCTCTTATTTTTGCTTGTACTGCGTTTAGGTTTTCTTCAGCGTCTTTGTCCAAAAGTATAAAGATAGGTAATTTAAGCGTTTCGATAAGTTGATAATAAGTTTTGACTACTTGATTTTTACCACCTGCTGAAATTATGTGGATACCGTGTTTTTCGAAATCAAATCCTAAAGTTTTTGCAAATTCAGGAAGTAGCGTTTCTTCTGTAATACCCTCGCAAATAAGAACTTTTTCAACTGGAAAGTGAATTGCTTTTTTTTCTCTTATTCCTTTTATGTCAGTGTCATTAGCTAATTCTTTAAGCCAAATTAGGTTTTTAACGTTAGAGTTCTTTATTATAGTTAAAAATCCTTTATAATTAATTTTATTTTTTAAAAGTTTTGAGCATTCTTTTGATATTTTAAAAACAGAATTTTCATAATCATATAGCTTTTGATTAATCGTGGTATCTGTATTCTTTTCGTTAATTAGATTTTCAATAGATAGGTTAAGTATCTGCTCGGCTAAATCTTTTAATTTTTCATAATTAAATGTATCAAGTTCTTGTTTTTTGTATTTAGGAGCAATGAGGTTTGAGATTATCAAGTCTTTGAATACTCTCAAGTATTTTGTTTCAGTGTTTTTAAATCTTGTTAATCTATCTATAGAAATTGTTAGTTGTTCTATTGTTAGTGGTTTAATTTTAATTTCTTCCAATTTTTGCCTCATTGTTACATTTGTTAATTATTTTCAGTGATTTATAGCAATTTTTGTAAGCTTGTGTTGTTTATATAAATAAGTGGAGTGAATAGTAGTGTATTCAGTAGGTTTAAATTCTAGATATTATAATTATAACACAACAGGCAAAGTTAGGACTGTTGCGGTTAAGAATGATGAACAAAAACAGCCTGAACAAAATCATTCTTATTCATCTAATCCTATTATGAATACTGTGCCTTTTAACCCGACTTTCACAGCTTCAGCTTTGAGAACTCGCTTAAATTCACAAGAAGAGAAAAATAAATATAATACAGTATTATCTTCATTAGATAGAACTTCTAAAAAGAATATTAAATCGTTATTAAAATCAGGTGTTTTATTAAATGCTAGTTCAAACGATAATTCTACAGTTTTGGATAACCTTTATAATATTGCTACAAGAGAACGTGTTAGTGGCATTCAAAAAGAGATTATTTTGAAAGATACTATCGCAATTTTGAATGATCCTCATATTATTACTCAACAATTTGGAGATATCCCAAAGAGTATGCAAGAGCATTTGGTTGATTCATATATGACAGATCATAATATGGATAAAGCTAATTATTTGCAAAAACAAAATGCTTACAATGATATAAATGTTGAGCATTCAGGTACTTGTGTAGCATCTAGTATAGAGTTTAATCTAGCTAAAAAGATGCCAGCTGAATTTGCTCGTTTTGTAGAAGGAATTTCTTCTCAAAAGATGTCTGTTGATAAGACAATACAATTGAAAAATTTAACAGATAATACACTTGATTCTGTGTGGTTGTTAAATGCGTTTGAAGTACCTTTTAAGATGGATAATTTCAACGAAGCTCATTTGACTTTCGCTCCTGATAAGAATGCGATTATAAGAGCAAGAATTCAAGCTAAACATAGGGATTCTAATGAACGTTCTGTCGTTGATGTATTAATGCAATCAACTTTGATGCAAGTTGGCTCTCAACAAACTTACGATTCATTATCAGATAAAAGAAAAGGCAAATTTAATCAAAATGATAAAGGTTTAATTGAATTTGAAAAAACCTTTACAGAATCAGTTGTAGAAGATAAGAATAAAATTTCGGTTACATATCAAACAGTTGATGATAATGCAAGATTAATTGGATATGAAACAGATTTTGAAACAATGAAACGTCAAATTGCAGATGCCTTAAATTTAGGAGAAAACGTAATTATTGGTTATACCCAAGTAGATGCGAATAATGAAATTATAAATGGTCACGAAATAACAATAACAGGACAAAAATATGACAAAGATGGTAGATTGGTGTTTATCTGTAATGATACTGATGATGATACTCCGCACTCAATTGAATATACGGCTGAATATTTACTCCCGAAAATTCACCACGCTGGACTTCCACAAGAAGTCGTTAAAAACGATGTCAAGCTAGTTGAAAACTGGGTTGAAGGTTTGAAAAACTATAATGAAATGAAGAAAAATCAACAAGCTTCTTCACAAAATCTAGGTAATGTCGCTTAAAGCTTCGTTACAAAAAACTTAAATTAAGCAATTTTTGTTTTTACCAACGTTAAGATTATCAATGTAAGGTTAGTAAAATGAGAATAAATAATTCCCAAAATATGAATTTATCGACACAAAATAGCCCATTCAAAGGTTCGCAGCCGAAGATGGGTCAGAATGCGATTCCTGCAAAGGCTAATATGCCAATCAAAACAAGTATATTCTACGTAAACGATGTTCACGGCAAGATGACAAATATGGAACGCATAATGACAGTTTCAGATATATATGATAAAAAATATGTAGACCCAAAAGTCGCTACTTTAAAGTTAGCTTCAGGAGATATTATTTTAGGCGCTAACTACACATCTAATATGGTAGCAAATAAATTCTTGAATTGGATTGGTGTCACAGCTAATGGTTTAGGAAACCACGAATTAGATGTTATCCCATCAAAACTTGCAGAACTGATGAAATCTGCAAAATATAATCTGCTTGCTGTAAACGCAACTGTAGACAAAAATAGTCCGATGTTTGGTAAAATTGAAAAATCAAAAATTGAAGAAGAAGCAGGTCAAAAATTTGGTATTATCGGTGTTGCTCCTTCTGATATGGCAGAGCGTGTAAAACTAAACGACTCTGTTCGAGAAATTAAAATTGATGATTTTGAAACTACAAAGAAAAAAGTTCAAGCTGAAGTAAATAGGCTTAAACAGCTTGGTATTGATAAAATTATTCTACTTTCACATAGTGGGTTTAATCAAGATAAACAATTAGCTCAAGAAACTGAAGGTGTTGATATTATTCTTGGTGGACACTCTCATAATATGGTTAAGGATGTAGAAAAAGACGTAAACTTGTTTACATCAAAATCTGGAGAACCTGTTGTAATTACTCAAGCAGGGAAAGATGGTGAACATATTGGCGTTTTAGATGTTGAATGGACAGAAGATGGAGTCCTTTCAAAAGTTCAGAATAACGTAATTAATACAAGAAAATTCAACAGAACACTAGATTCAAGAACTGCTGTTGAAGAAATAATTGGTAAACCAGAAATGTTGGGTACTGTTAGTTATGCTGACCCAGAACCTAAAAACAGGCTTGTAGCGAACAATCCACACGGATGTATGATCGTTGATGCTATGAGAAGTGAATTAGGTACTGATATTGCCATATTGAATGCTGGTAATATTAGAGGACACTTTGATGTTGGTAAGGTTGATAGCAGATTAATTAATGATATCACTCCGTTTGAAGATAAAATGCTTGTTTGCAGTTTTTCAGAAAAAGAAATTGTTGATGCAATCAATGTTGGTGCAAAATCTCTTGTTGCACATAACTCAAAGCCTGGAATTTTGTTAATGTCAGGCATGAAATATTCAATTACAGATAAGGGTGAGTTGTTATCATTGACTTACACTGATCGAAATGGGGTAGAAGAGGCTATTGATATCAAAAATCCAAATCCAAATCGCAAATTTACTTGCGCTGTAGATGATTTCTTCGCTATGGGTGGTGACAATTATTTGCCAACAAATGAAAAACCTGATTTTATCGTTAAAAGATATGATGTAGACAAAAATAAATTGGCTTGTGATTACATCAAAAAGCTAAATCAACCAATGGAAATCAGAGACGACCAAAGAGTTAAAATAGTAAAATCCTAATAGTCGTACTGTTCTTTTGAATTCAGATATTCTTTGACAAAATTCAGGGACGATTGGACTATACGTGTTACCCTGGATGGTGACAATCCGATTTGGTTAGCTATGTCTTTAACCTGCATATTCCTGTAGAAACGGTATTCCACAACGGTTCTTTCTTTTGGTGGAAGTTTTGATATTGCAGCTCTAATCATTCTACCCATTTCTGTAATTTCAGCTTGCTCATCAGGAGTAGCATGTTTATCTTTCAAGAAGTCAAAAGGAGAATCGTTATCACTTGCAGCAGCAGCTAAACCATCAATAGATAGAACAGTTTCGTAAATTGTTTCACGAATTTTTGCCTTTTGCATGTCCATGCCTTCTACTTCTTCTTCAGGTTCGAATTCGTCTTCTGATTTATGTTTTAAAGAGTACCATTTGTATCTAATACGCAATTCATTTCTGATAGCCCAGCGAACAGCAGTTGCAACATAAGCGGCATTGTAACGTTCCAATTGTTCTGGAGTTTTGTTTTTAATAAGAGCTTGTATCGCAATAATTCCGATAGACAAAAGCTCCTCAAACTCCACCATGTGTGATGGAATTCTTCTATGCTCTACCTTCGCGACTTTTTCAACTATATCTATATATTCTTGTATTTTTGATTTTTGTTGCATAACCATGATTATCTGTTATTTCTAGGCTCTCTTGTTATTCTACCTTGATTTTTATTATTTTTCAAGTTGTAAACAAAAAGTAAAATTTCAGCTACAGCTTTATATAATTCGGGTGGAATTTGCCTGTTTAAATCTACCATTTTAAACAATGCACGTGCTACAGGTGCATTCTCAATGACAGGGATGTTGTGTTCTTTTGCAATATTAATGATTTTTTTAGCAATAAGCTCTGTCCCTTTTGCGATAAGCATTGGAGAGTCCATTTCTTCCGCTTTGTATTTTAGAGCACATGCTACGTGAGTTGGGTTTGTTACGACAAAATCTGCATCTGGAACTGCATCCATCATGCCTCTTTGTAACATTTGCATACGACGTTGGCGAAGCGCAGCTTTTACATTCGGGTCACCTTCAGTGTTTTTATATTCGTCTTTAATTTCTTTAAAAGACATTTTTTGGTCTTGTAAAAACTTCCATTTAGTAACTCCATAGTCAGCAGCCGCAATTACTAAAAAGGCAATACAGGCTTTGAAAATAAATTCTGTAATCAATTTGCCAAATTCAATTAATACCGCAAAGTTGTTATCAATAGCTGCAAGCATTAGAATATGTTCCAAGTGGTCAGAGTAAACCATCCAACCGATATATCCTAAAAGTAAAACTTTTACTATGTTTTTAAATAATTCAAAAAGAGTTTTTATTGACATAATATTTTTGAAATATTTAGTCGGGTTAAGTTTATCTAACTTTGGCATTAATGGTGCTGTTGCTACAAGTGGACCTACTTGCATAAAATCTGCTAATATCGCAATAAACCAAGCTACAAACAAAATCGGCCCAATAATCAGCACTGTGGCCTTTAAAGTTATTGTCCAAATATAAGTCATCCCAATTTCATCCAGATGGGTGTTAGGGATTTGTTCATACATTAGTGTAAACAGTTGTGCTATTTGGTTCCAAACAAAAGGTGCTAGTCCTACGATAACACTGAACATAACAAGTAAGGACAAGGCTGTTGAAAAGTCTTTTGACTTAACAACCTGACCTTCTTTTCTTGCCTGCTCCAACTTCCGTGGGGTGGCGTCAAACTGTTTATCTTCATCACCCATAGTACTTCCTTCTTAATGAGAATTATAGCATGGTCAAGTGATAATTTAAAATAAGGTTATTGTGTAACTATTTTAACACCACTACTTGTCCCAAGTCTTTCCGCTCCTGCTTTTAGCATGTTTATTGCAGTTTCTCTATCTCTAATTCCGCCAGAAGCTTTTACAAGTAAACCGTGAGGAGCTACAGTTTTGTGCATTAATTCAACGTCTTCTACCTTTGCTCCAACTCCGCCTTTTACAAAGCCTGTTGATGTTTTTACAAAGTCAGCTTTAGCTTTTATGCAAATTTCGCAAGCTATTTTTATTTCTTCTTTTGTTAATAAATCTGTTTCAAGGATTACTTTTAGCGGTTTATCTAAACAAGCGTCTTTTACAGTTTCAATATCTTTTTGCACAAAATTATAATCTTTATTTTTTAGGGCAGAAACATTTATTACCATGTCGATTTCATCAGCGCCGTCTTTTACGGCTTGAGTGGTTTCAAAAGCTTTTACTTCAGGTTTATTTGCACCTAGTGGAAAACCTACTACTGTAACTATTTTAACGTCTGTGTTTGCTAATTTTTCTTTTGCTAGAGATACGTATAATGGATTAACGCAAATTCCTAAAAACTTATTTTCGATAGCTTCTGCAAATAGTTTTTCAAATTCTTCTTTTGTCGCATCTTGTTTCAACAATGTGTGTTCAATGTGTTTGTTTAGATTTTCCATTATTTGTTCTCCTTATAAAATATTTGTCAAAATTTTTGATGTTGAATAAGATTTATTTAGCGTGAAAAAATGTAGACCATTAGTTTCGTTTGCCAGTAAATCTTCGCATTGCACGCTTGCAAATTCAATTCCCAGTTCTTTGATATAGTTTGAATCTTCAGAATGTTCTTCTATTTTATTTAAAAGCTTTTTGGGTATTGAAACATTTGCAAGCGTTGTCATTTTTTGAAGTTGTTTTAGATTCAAAATTGGCATTATCCCTGCAATTATTGGCTTTGTAATCCCTGCATTTATAACCAATTCTTTGTATTTATAAAATTTGTCATTATCAAAAAATAGTTGGGTAAAAATTGCATCTCCGCCTGCATTAATTTTCTTTTTTAAATTTTTGATGTCATCTTCAATATTTTTGGATTCAATGTGACCTTCTGGGTAGCCCGCTACTGCAATAGAAAAGTTTGTTTTTGCTTTTAAATACTCCACAAGCTCGTTTGCATAGTGAAAATCTGTGCAAGTGATTTCGCTATCATTAGGTTTGTCGCCACGTAGAGCAAGGATGTTTTCAGTACCTAATTGCTTTAAAAAATTTAAGCTTTCATCTATGAATTTTTTATTACTGCACACGCAAGTTAGATGAGGCATTATTTCAAATTCAAATCTTTCGTGCAACGCGTTTAAAACTTCTTTTGCTTGCACATCATTCTTCCCGCCAGCACCGTATGTTAGCGAAATGAAATCAGGTTTGAATTTCGCAAGTTCTATCATTTCAAGATAAAGTTTTTCACATTTTTCGTCAGTATCTGGTGGAAAAACTTCGAATGAAATTGTTCTTTTTTTTGTATTATAAAGTTCTGAAAGTTTCATTGTTAAAACTCATAATTTGGAATTTCAAATTTTTCATTATTAGCGTCTTTGTCAACGAAAGCCAAATAGTAATTCATTGCTTTTTCTTTTGTTGAATTATAGAATTCATCATCAATGAATTTTTTATGAAGCTCCGTTCTATATCCGCTGTAATTTCCCAAGTTTGTAGCATAAAGTTCAAGAATTTGTTTGTCTAATCCGCCAGCGTACGCTTTTGTTTTTGCGTCAGTACCTGATGGACGAATTTCAATGTATTTGTCACTAAATTCTAAATAAGTCCCGTCACCAACAAATTTGATTGATAATAAATTATCGAAACTTAAGCTTTTGAACGAATCATTCAAGACTTCTTTTACATCTTCAAGAGTCATTCTACCCTCTTTTACTGCAATTGCCATTGCAAGATAAAATAAATCGTTTTCAGTTCTTTTCTTTTCACCTTCAATTTTAGCTTGTTTAAGTTTGTCGATATCAGGCTCTGATTCATTGTAATATGCGATATCAACTCTAGTATCAAATCTTCCGTTGATATTACATTCGTCAAAAATTTGTACTAAATATCTAGATAGAGATATGTTTCCAAGTTTTGAAAGTAGTGAAGATGCTACGATTATAGCTTCGGTTGCACTCTTTTCTCTCATTGCGACTGCGCATCTACCTGTTTTTGAACAGATAAGATCTTCTGTTCCCATAATCATTCCGCCACTTTCTTCTCCTGCAAATATTAATCTTGGATCAACGCCTAGATTAATTGGTTTTGAAAATACATCATCAATGATGATTTCTTCATTAGGGTTGTTTTTGAGTTTCAACTCAACTTTTTTCATAATGTTTGCAATTTCTTTAAAGCCTACAGGAACGTTGACTACGTTAACACCTTGACATTTAGCCCACTCATCCCAACTTAATGCTGATGCTGTTGTTTTAATCATAAACCTTGGGTGGTTTTGCCATAAATTTTGTGCTTTAAGTTGTTTTGCTTGAAAGTCCATAAGCATTAGGAACGCTTGGTTAGCAGTGAATACTGTTAAAATATTTTTCTCATCAAGTTTAATATAATCTATGCCCGCTTCTTCAAGTTTAGGTATTCTCAAAGAACTTTCTTTTTGCGCAATGGTTAACCTGTCGTGATCAGGGTCTGTTATTAATACCGCAGTTAAGTCGGGGTAGTTTTGTAATTTTTCTTTGTAATTCATTGTTTCGATTACAGGGAAATATTTTTCTCCATTTGGACGTTTTGCCAAAACTGTTGCATCAACAGAGTAGTCGTAAAAAGCTTTTTCACCTTTTGGTGTGTGATCGTACTTGCCGATAGAATGGAAAAATGGATCTTCTTCTGTATTTAGCCAATCATATTTGTTTGAAATTTCAAGCTTGTTAAGTACTCTGCTTAATGTTCTATATGCAGATCCCCCAACGTTTTCAATTATGATTTTGCCAGCATAGTCTTTAATCAAGTTAAGATTTTCTTTTTGTGCAACTCCTGATTTTAAATATTCAACATACAAGTTTGTTCCATCTTCAAGTTTTTTCATAATAGATTCATCTATTAATGAATTACTTTCTGCTGAAATTTTAATTTCATATGTTCCATTTTTCTCTGTTTCATCAAATATTTCTTGAATTTTATTTACAAATTCTAAACTTTCTTCTGGTAAATACTGGCTACCTTGAGAATTTAAGTCCTTAGTTGCGTTTTTAACTGAAATACCGTGACTTGAAGTGATATATTCTCCGCCAAGTAAATCAAGTTTGAATGCTAAAAATGAGGCTAACCAAATCGGAATAGTTTTTCTTTCTTCTGGTACAAGTGTTTTTATTCCTTGTGCAGCTTGTATTCTGGCAATTGCGTTTAAATATAAATCAGAGTTGTAACGAACTTCTCTACCTGCGATTTTTAAAATTTCTTTCCCTGTGTATTTTTCTTTTGCAACTAATGCTTTTGCTAGTGTCGCAAGAACAATGCCTACCAAATTGATAGGAAATCTTGTGTCTTGAGGGTATAAGATATTTTGAGGTCCTCTAATTCCAGCAGTTGAAACTTTTGCTTCTTTTGCATAGTTGGCAAACCATTCTTTTAAGTTTAAGCCCTCTGGGTTTTCTGTTTCGTTATAAGGTGCAAGATGCTCTTTTTTTAAAATGAATGAAAACTCATCTTTGTTGTTAAAATCCATTAGATTTAGGTTCTTAATGTAGTCAGGTGTTTTTTCATAAACACTTTTAAATAATTCGTTTTCTAATTCGTTTGCAGATTGTTTTAGTTCAGCCATCTTACTCTCCTTAATAAATATTCTTATGTGTTAATTATATAAAAAAAATAGGAGTTGTTCAATATTAATTTTGAGTTATAATTATTTCAAGGGAGTGTGAAGTATGACAAAAGAAATGAAAAATTATTCTAACAGGCCTGCTGAAACATTTAATAAATGGCGTACGTTGTTCATGATAATTGTATGTAAGTTTTTCTATATGATTAGATTTAAGCTTGTGTATCGTTTAAAAGTTGAAGGCTTGGAAAACGTGCCAAAGGATAACGAATATATGGTTTGTCCTAATCATTTGTCTACGTTAGACCCACCTTTGATGTGTGCGGTTATGCCACGTAGTGTAGCATTTATGGCTAAACAAGAATTATTCAATATAAGATTTTTGAGATGGTGGATTGATTGGCTTGGTGCAATTGCTGTTAATCGTGAAAGTTTAGGACCATCAACTGTAAAAACAGTTAAGAATATAAAGAAAAGTGAATGGGTTTTAGGAATTTTCCCAGAAGGCACAAGAGGTGTTACTGGGGTAATCTCTGACGTTAACAAGGGTTTTGCAGGTCTTGCAAAGCTTACAAAATGCAATATTCTGCCAGTTGGTATTGTTGGTACTGATGAAGTTAAGAGATTACCTTTTTCGGGTCAAATTACCGTGAAAATCGGCAAGCCTATTTCTTATAATGAAGATACCGATGATATTATTTCTAAATGGATTTCTTCAGTTGAAGACTTAACTGGTTTTAAACATAATCCAATTGAAACAAAGGATGAACAAGGAGTTTAGGTATGAGCGGTAAAGTAAGAAATTTTAATAGACGTTATGCTTCCGAATACAATATTTTTAGAACTATTTTTTATATTAGTTTTATTTACATAGTTGTAATTCCGTTTATGAAGACTTTTTATGATTACAAAATTACTGGCAAAGAAAATTTACCGCCGTATTCTAGAGAATCAAGATTGTTATATACGGCAAACCATGTGTCTTTGTTTGACCCACCAATGGTATCAATGGCAGTAATGAGACCAATCGCTTACATGGCAAAAAAAGAATTGTTTGTTGAAGGCGAAAAACTTGGTTGGTTGGTAAAAAGATTAGGTGCATTTGCTGTTGATAGAGCAAAACCTGAAATCGCAACTTTCAAAACTGTAAAAGATGTTCTTTCTACTCATTGGTCGTTAGGTGTTTTCCCGCAAGGAGGAATAAGGCCCTACGGAAAAATGGAAGATATCAAAAAGGGTTTTGTTGTAATTGCAAAAAATGCAAAAGCAGATATTTTGCCAGTAGGAATTGAAGGTTTTGATGGATACCCAAAACTTAAACCGTTTACAAAGCGTCATGTTACTTTGAATATTGGTAAACCGATTTCTTACAAGTTGCCAGAAGATGTTATTATCTATGAATGGTGTCAGCAAATGTCAAAATTGGCTGGCTATGAAAATACATTGCCAAAACCTGAAGGTTATGAAGATAGCATTTTTAAAAATGATAAAGAAACTGTTCCTGCGTAGTTGATTATGCAAGTGAATTTAATCGCTAAAAGAGCCCTCAAGAAATATTCTTAAGGGCTTTTTAGCTTTTTATTTAAAGAAAGGAATTTGTTATCAATTATGCTTGTTTAGTAACAACTTCGTCTTGCATTTGGTTTAATTTATCAAGAGCTATTGTTGCTGCTTCTTGAACGTTTTTGTCTTGGTCGTTTTTAGCGATTGAGAACAATGTGTTTAAGTCAGCTTTGTAAGCTGGTTGTTGGATGTAGCTCAATGCTTCAATAGCTGAAGTTCTTACCATTGGGTTTGGGTTGTTTTTTAATTGTTCAACGATACCAACTGCGCCCGGCAATTCAGTTAGAGGAACTGTAGTGTTAGTTAATTTAGCTACTTCATCTGAATATAGTTTTTGCAAGATTGCAGTTGTGAACATTGCGTAGCTTTTATTTCTTTCAGCTTGTTCCATTGGTGTAATTGTTGTTGCCAATGTTTTTTCAGCATCTGTCATTTGTTCGTTGTTCATTAATTTTTGTCTTGCAGCGATTTGTTCAGGAGTTGGACCTGAAAGTTTTGAAGAATCAGCGTTGATGATGTTGTTTAATGTGTCCATAACTTTTACATCAAGTAATTCAGTTGCTTTTTCAGGAGCATCTTTTACCATATTAGCGATTTCTTCCATTGTTGCTGCTTGAACATCGAAATCTGGGTTTGTTAATTTAGAAATAAATGCGTTTAAATCAACTTGTGGTTCTAATGGTGCAGGAGTTTCGATTTCAGGAGCTTTTGCTGGAGCTGAAACTTCAGCTTTAGGAGCTTCTACTTTTTTATCTTCTGCAGGTTTTGTAACTACAGGTTGAGGAACAACAGTTGGAGCTACCGCTGCAACTTCAGCCGCTTCTACTGCAGGTGCTACTGGAGCTTGTGCTGGTAGTGTTGTAGCTGTTTGAGGTGCTGGTAATGCCGGTTGTTCAATAACTTGTGGTGCAACCATTACAGGCTGTTGTTGTGGCATGTAATATGGTTGAATGGGAGCTTGCGGATATTGGTAAACCGGAGCCTGTGGATATTGATAATAAGGCATTGTTGGTGTCATGTATTGACCTTGTACCGGTTGTTGTGCAAGCTGTGGAAGACCTGGTGCTACTACTGACGGGTTGTGTACATCAATTTTTACTGCGTTGTAGCTATGTGGTTGTTGTTGCGCTACTGGCAAGTATGCATTGGGGAGATTTGGAATTTGCATCATTGTATCATTTCCTTTCAATAAATAATATCTTTTATTCCTATTCTACTGTTTTAATATCCCTGAATAAAAATAATTGCTAAATATAGCTTTTTTTTTAATAATTCTTAACAAAATCATAACAAAAACATTACGCAGCAGGACTTTACGTGTTTAAAAAATTTACAAAATGCTTAATATATATGTGATTTATTGTCATGAAACAAGTATTTATGTTAATATGTTTAGTGAGTTATATATGTGAGGAAGTAGGGAATACGAGGCCAGACTTAATGATATTAAATAAGAAAGAAACAAAATCCATTCGTTCAGCGTTTGGTAAAACATTAGAAAAATTAGGGCATACAAATCCGGATATCGTTGTGATGGACGCAGATTTGGCATGTTCTACACAAACACAAGTTTTTGCAAAAAGTTTTCCTGATAGATTTTTTAATGCTGGTATTGCAGAACAAGATATGATAGCAACTGCGGCAGGGTTGGCTTCTGCAGGTAAAACTCCTTTTGTTGCAAGTTTTGCGATGTTTGCAACTGGTAGAACTTATGATCAGGTTAGAAATTCTGTAGCTTATCCTGAATTCAATGTGAAAATTATTGGTACGCATGGAGGGGTTACAGTTGGAGAAGATGGTGCAAGCCACCAGGCTCTTGAAGATGTTGCTTTAATGCGTGGGATTCCGCATATGAAAGTTTTTGTTCCTGCTGATTGCAGAGAATGTGAACAAGTGATTGAATATGCTGCTAAAAATCATGGTCCAATGTATATAAGAATTGCTAGAACAAATGTTTGTGATGTATTTGATGAAAATTACAAGTTTGAGTTTGGCAAAGCTGTTTTGATTGAAGACGGAGATGATGTTACAGTTATTACTAATGGTGAAACTCTTGCTGAAACAATTGAAGCTGCTGAAATGTTGAAAAAAGAAGGTTATTCAATCAGAATTCTTCACATGCCTGTCGTGAAACCGATTGATGAAACTGCGGTTGTTGAAAGTGCTAAAAAGACAGGGTTTGTTATTACTGTAGAAAATCATTCTATAATCAATGGTTTAGGTAGTGCGGTTTGTGAAGTGTTGTCTGAAAACTTTCCGGTACCTGTTAAACGTATTGGTGTGAATGATGAATACGGACAAAGTGGTAAATGGAATTATTTACTTGATTATTACGGCTTGTCTGCTGAAAAATTAGCTAATACTTTCAAAAATGAAATTGATAAACATAAAAAATCTTTGTAATAAGGAAATAAATACCAATGATACAATTTAGATCGGTTACAAAAAAATATAAAAATGATCATTACGCTTTGAAAAATGTTAATTTAGACATTTTGTCAGGAGAGTTTGTTTTTATTGTAGGTGCTTCTGGTGCTGGTAAGTCCACTCTTATGAAGCTTTTGTACAATGAAGAACGTCCTACTAGTGGTACTGTAACTATTGGTGGCATAAATATTGCAAATCTTTCAAATGATAAAGTTCCAAATTTGCGTAGATGCATGGGAATCGTTTTCCAAGATTATAAGCTACTTCAAAATCAGAGCGTATATGATAACGTTGCTTATGTAATTAGAACTTTGGGAATTAGCTCTAGAGAGATTAATGCCAGAGTTACTGGAGCGTTAAAAATTGTAGGTTTATACGAAAAAATGCATGCTACTCCTTGCGAATTGTCAGGTGGGGAACAACAAAGAGTTGGGATTGCTCGTGCAATTGTAAATGGTCCTCCTTTGTTGATTGCAGATGAGCCGACTGGTAATTTGGACCCAAAAAACTCTATGGAAATTATGCAAATTTTGGACCAAATTAATCAAAGAGGAATTACAGTTATCGTTTCAACTCACGATAATGCTATGGTTGATTATTTTAGAAAACGTGTAATTACTCTTGATGGTGGGGAAGTTGTTAGGGACATACAAGCAGGTACTTATGAATAATCAGAAATTAAAAATAAAAAAGAAAGTAAAAAAACATATTCCGAAAGATTGGCTGTGCGAATTAAGAATTTTGTATAGACTTTCTATGGAAACATTGAACGATGTTAAGCGAACTGGTTTGGTTAATTTAGTAATCATTACGACAATGGCTGCTATTTTGACTATTTTTGCTACATTCTTTAGAACAGCAATTTCTATTTCATCATTTGCGCATGAATTGGGTAATGTGTTAGAGATTTCTGTTTATTTAAAATCTGGTTCAGATGTGTCTGCTGTTAAAAACAGAATTAAAGAATTTGAATTTGTAGAGGGTGTTAAAATTATTCCAAAAGAAGTTTCTTGGGATAATTTGAAACGTGAAATGGACTTGCCTGATGTAGAGAACCCTTTGCCAGATACTTTGCACGTGAAAGTTGATAAACCTGAAAACATAACAACGGTGTTTAATCAAGTAAAAGAGCTGTCTTCTGTTGAGGATATGAGTTATGCGCAGGATTTGGCTAAACGAATTCAGATGTTGAATCATGTTGTCAATACTATTACGGTTTTTGTCGTAATTATTATGGCGATACTGACGATAACTATTATTAACAACACAATCCAGCTTGTAATTCAATCTAGAAAAGATGAGATTGAAATTATGCGCTTGATGGGTGTAAGCAACTGGTATATTCGTTTCCCGTTGATTATGCAGGGTGCTTTTTATGGGTTTTCAGGTTCATTAATTGCGTTAATACCATTGAATTTTGTGCAAAATGGGCTATCGAATGTTCACCAATTCTTTATGGTACCAGCGCCGATGTATGCTCAAAATCTTGTAATTATAACAATGTTTTTAATGGGTACGCTATTCGGTGCAGGCGGTAGTTTCTTGTGTATTAAAAAACATTTGCAAGTGTAGTCTTTATGGAAAATAACAAGATTTTATTAATATCAGATAATAGCGAAATAACACAAGCTTTTATAGAAAAGCTCGTGTTGCTTCGTAAATTTGATGAGTTGGCTATTCTTACCGATTTGGAGTTTTGTGAGAATGTGCAAAATTATTCTCCATCAGTTGTGTTTCTTGTTGAATCTGTTGATAGAGAAATTACTGTTCAAAATATTGATTTGATAAAAAAATCTTATGAAAATGTTTCTATTATTATGATTCCTTTGGAAAAGAATTATGATTTTATTCTTTCAATGTATGATAGGGGCGTTTGTGATTATATATTTTCGGACACTCACCCTGCAGAAGTTTTAGTAAAAACGATTAATGCTATTAAGCTGAACAATCAAGCCGTCCTTGCTGGTAGAAATAATTCTTTGTTAGCTTCAACTAAAGCAATATCTTTGGATAATGGATTTTATACAGAAAATTATGCAAATGAGTTGATGTTAAATGTTTTGGATGAGGCAGATTCTTTCAATTCATCGTTTATGATAATAGCTTGTGATGAGTTAGATAGGGCTTCGTTTAAGCAAGATGTTTTGGCTGATGCAATTTCAGTATCCTTAAGGGCTTCCGATTTTGTTATTCAACTTAATTCTGGCAAGTTCTATATCTATTTGAAAAACACTAATGAGCTAGGTGCTTGTGTTGTATTTAATAAAGTTAAAGAAAAATTGTACGGACAATTTAGAATTAAGGCTGGTATAACTGATATTGCTGGACGTACGTTTAAAGATATTGAGCAAAGAGCTTCTGTTTCATTGACAGATGCGATGTTAGGTACTAGCGATTATGTTACGTATAAAGATAGAGAAGTTCTTCAGTCTGGTTCTTGGTTGGAAGAAGTTGATGAAAAGCAAAAAGATTTCAAATTGTTTAAACAATTATTCTTGAAAAAATTAGAAAAAGTTATAACTCCTGTGTTTTATCGCACGCAAGCTTCTTACGAGGGAGTTTTAGTTGATACAAAAATTGAGCAATATTCTCATGAGACTCAATGTATTTTTCATTTGAAACATCCGCATCAGACAAGTCGTTTGACTATTGTTTACCCTGGGTTTGCAAAAGCGGTTGTTTATATAACTCATAGTGGATGGGATAGTCCTGGTAATAAAGAAATATTTTTACCTTTGAAACAGTTAACAGAACCTGTTTTGACGGATATCATTGAAAAATTCATCAATGAATTTAGAAGTTGTATTGGTATTTAAGGAGAGTTTTTATGAATGTTTTAACACCAGAAAATTCACTTCTATTGTTGATAGATGTGCAAGAAAAACTTGTTAATGCATTGGACAAAGATGTTATAGTAAAACGAGTTTATAATCTTGTGAAGTCTGCAAAACTTTTGTCTATTCCTGT
>JAFYQF010000007.1 GCA_017559905.1 bacterium | reverse complement strand
TGCAGTTACTAAGTTTCTTGGTGACAAAGAGTGAGGAAACCACCCGTTCCCATCCCGAACACGGTCGTAAAGACTCACATCGGTGAAAATACTTGGCGGGCCACCGCCTGGGAAGATAACTCGTTGCCAAGGTCTATTTTAAAAAAAGAGATAAATTGATTAAGTTCAGTTTATCTCTTTTTTGTTTTGCAACTCGTTATCTACGATAACATCCTCGAGTTAGTAAATTTCAGGCTCATACTTCGCGAAATTTAGCCTAACATCTCGGAATACCATATCTCTATGTTTCGCAATGCTCAACAAGAGCTATGGCATCGTTGCCAAGGTCTATTTTAAAAAAAAGAGATAAATTGATTAAGTTCAGTTTATCTCTTTTTTTTATACGAACCATACAAGCTTATTTTGTTGTATAATATATTTATGAGAATAAATAATGCTGAAAAATTTTCTTTCAATGGTAGGGTTAAATTTGATAAGAAATTAACAAAATCAATGGTTGAATATGCTAATGAAATTTTAGACCAGCCTTTTTCTGGTACTACTGCAAGAGAAAGAATTGCAAAATCATCTTATGATGTAGAAATTAGCGGTAGAGCCTCTAAAAGAACTGTTCATCCCAAACTGTTTTTTTCAAGTAGCTTTAACTTATTAAAAGACCCTAAAATTTTTCATCATACTTCAAGATTTACATATTTTTCACCAAGTAAAGGTGTTAGCATAAATTCTACAGTAGCAGAAGGTGCACATAAGCTAAACGAACATTTAACAAAGTTTGAAGAATACAAAGGCTGGTATCCTTATGCTTACAATACTTTTGGAGAAAAGATTTCTGCATTTTTTAAAAGGATGTTTGGAATAAGAAAATAAGCATAATCTTATTTTCCATAAATAAAACTATTTCCTTAACTTGCAAGTAATGTAGGCTTCAATCTAACTCATATTCCCTAACTAAACGCAATTCTTTATAGATTCATTAATGCCTTTTAATCTTTTTGCTCTCTTTTTAGCATTTTCTTTATCTTCGGCTACAATACTTTTGGTCAATAAAATTTCTTTTTTCAAATCTGCTTCTGTTATTTTGGATATTAACTGTTTCAATGAGCGACCATCATGGAATTCACTTAAAGAAATAAACGCAGTATAATCTTCTCCTGAAGGTTCTTTTTGACGTTTTTTTAACCCAAGAAATTCTGCGATTTTTTTTATAAAAGATTTTTTTTGTGAAATTGCTGTATCAACGTCTTTCAAATGTAAATGCAGACTATTAAAAGGTTTTCCAAACCTTTCAAAGATATAAAAAGTTGCCCAAACATCATAATCATTAAAAAGCTTATTAAAAGCATCATTTTTCCTGAACGCATCAACTATCTCAGCATCTTTTATACTACATTTAGGATTAAAACTATATATTGGATTAGAATCTTTTAAAAATTTCATATTTTTTAGAGCTTTAAAACTTGTATTATTTTTTTGAATTGGGCTGATTTGCATAATATACCACTCCTTAGTCTAGTGAATAAATTGTACTACAAAAGTAAAAGTATTTGTATTTATTCTCAAGTAAGTAGAAATTTGAGTGTATTTTTTATGTTTGACTTTGATTGTGAAATATGCTACATTCAGTGTGTTTTTATTTAAATAAGGAGATTCTTATATGAAATTTAGACAGTTAGTGTTTGCTATTTTTTTTAGTTTGATGCTTAATTGCTCTGCTTGTTTTGCTGCTGATTATGCGTGTTCTTATACAAATGAAAAAGGTTGGTTAGTTATGGGTGAAAGATTTAAGCCTGACCAAACTGCTGAACAAAGTTGTGATTGGTTGAATAAACCCTTTTTTGCAGATAGTGATCCTAATGGCTATAGTGATTGTGTTAAAAATTATCGTTTTTTAGAAAATGCTTATAAAAATGGTGATTGTAAGCCTATCTTAAAGCAAAAACATTCATCTGGTGATACTACTTGTACTATTGAATATTATGAAGAAGATAGCAACACAAAAAAAAGACTGTATTCTTATTGCAAAGGTTCAGACGATGCGTTTAAAGATAAAGTAAAAAATATGTATGAGTAGGATTTATAATTTTTATCTGTAATACTATTAAAAAAAAGAGATAAATTGATTAAGTTCAGTTTATCTCTTTTTTGTTTTATGAACGCTAGCAAAAAAATATTTTTACAGGTTTTTCTTAAGTATCAATAAATATACATGAATTTCAGAAAGGTTTAAATGATGAATATTAATCCAATGAATACTAACCCCCAACGTAATTTGTCTTTTCAAAAAGGGCTTTATTTTACGGACTCTCCAAAAGTTCTGTTTGATAAGAATATAAAGGTTGATGATTTTATGAAAAAAGTCGTTTCTACTTCAGAAGACGGATTTCGTTATGTTGAAAATAAATTAGTTCCTAATAATATAAAAGATACAATTTCGAATTGTTCTTTTATTAAAGATTTATCTGAAAAGTATGATACTTTTGTTTATGTGCGCAAGCCTTTTAAATGCCCTGATTTTGAAAACTATTGTTCTCATTTGAAAATTAAATGGTTTGATTCTTCTAAAAATAAAGTTGAAACTCGTGATGTAGTGGGTTTAAGTAACGACTCTAGAAAATTTGCGTTGAATGCAATGCTTGATAAATTAAAAATAGAAGAATTTTTCTAGAAATTAGTTGTTATGAATGTTGGAAGAACAAATCTTGACAATTCAAAGCTCTTAAAACAGACACATTTTTCTCCAAGTTTTGGGTCTTTGTTTCGTCTTTCGAGTTATGTTGACTGTAATGGGCAATATAGGCACACTCAAAATACAACAGGTAGACGTGAAGACTTAAATTATGATGAATGCGCTCGTTTAATAAAAAAACGTTTTTCAAAGTTTGATAAGATTAATATTATGCCAATGAATGGTTCTGATGGAACAGAAGCTTATTTATTAGCGCATTCTTTATTGAAAGAATTTGGAGAAAAAAAGGCGAAGCAAAAGATTTTTCCAATAACGGTTACTGATGTTGATTCGTTTATAATCTATTCGTTTGGTAAAAAAGGTATTGTTGCTTTTAGGCCAGAGGATATTGATGCCTTTGGAAAAGATTTTGATAAATATTTTAAAGAAATTCCAAGGTCGGAGTTGCCGAATATTCCAAATGCTTATTCTCTTAATACAAGAGCTTTTAAGTTAACTCCTTTTTTTAAAAATTTGTTTGAGTTTAAAGTTCAAGATTTTCAAAAACGTATAACTCATATTACGGATGAAGGTAATTCAGTTGTTATTATTCGTAATTGTTTAGCTCAGGCTTTCGGGTATGTTCAATCTATGTTAATGGTGGCTGAATTAGATAAAAAAATAAAAAATTCTAGCCTATTTATTATTGGGCAATATGATAGGGATATGATGAAACGTTTTGTTCCTGGATTGAAAACTTTTTTTGATTTTCATGAGGTTGGAAAAAATATTTTTAGTAAACAAAGTAATTTATCCAACTATGCAAATTCTTGGTTGGCTAAGTTGACAAAAATATTTAAACAATAAGTATTAAATTCTAGCTTTTGTGTAGTTTTTTATTGTTAAAATTACAGAAATTATGTATAATAAATTCTTGTTATTTAAAAGAACGTACATGAAAATGTGTACGTTCTTTTTGTTAAGTTTTAATAAGTGTAATAGGACATTTAAGCAATTTATATTTTTAGGTGTGTTTCTATTTTCAAAGCAATTTATTTAATGAAAAGGATTTACAAATGGAAATTAGAAACAATTCAAACTTGAACTTCAATGGCAAATTGAGCATTAAGGCTATGCAAAATGATATTCCGTATTGGAAAAATGTTGCACAGTTAATTGAACGTGATACTACTGATTGCCCAAAAGATATCTTCAAATTGTCTGAAGATGCTGAAGGTATTGTGCTTGAAACAACAAGAAAAGGCTCTGACAAAGTTCATTCATTTTTCTGGGAAAATCCTGCGGATTTGTTGAAATATTCTGAAGATAAGTTAGCAGATAAATTTTCTAAATTTATGAGAGCTTTTAAAAAAGAAGGCGAAATTTATGAAGCTACAGATGCATATTTGAAAAAAGTTGAAACTTGTATGGATGAAACTGAATTTGATAAGTTTGCAGAACGTGCTTGGGAAAATGCTGTTGATGTTAGTTATGATTCAACTCGGTTAGTAGATCAAGATGAACTTTTTAGTAAAGCCGTTTGGGAAGAATAATTAATTCAAATTTTATAATAAAGTAGAGTCATCTTGAATTGTCAGGATGATTTTATTTGTTGAAGTCTATATACAACATTATCTATATAGTGTATAATTTTTTTATGGGAAGACGAGCGAAGAAGAATAAAAATAAATATTTGACGTTTTTGATTTCATTCATTATGATTTTGAGTGGAGTTTTGTATTTTGGGCTAAATTATGTTCCTAAAAAATTATATGAAACTCAAACCATGTCTGCAGGTAAAAATGAAGCTTATTATGTAACTAATTGGTGTCATCCAAGTTTTGGTCAAAGAGAGTTTTTATTATGGGATAAAACTAGGGTTGATTGTCTTACTAAAGATTATGCAATAGAGTTTGATTTCGCTAAAAAATGGGCAGAAAGCGCCGGACAAGCTCTATATTATGGCAAAATGACAGGCAAAAAACCTGCAGTAGTTCTTATATTAGAAACTCCGAATGATTTGAAATACGTTAAACGTGTTGAAAAAATTAGTAGTGATATTCAGATTTTTTTGGTTAAAGCTTTTTAGTTTTTAAGTCGTCTCTACATTCTGAACTTATTTTTTTGACTTTTAAAATTTCATTCTTATAAAAGAAGTATGATTATATTGGAGTTATTTAAGAAGAATAGAGTTTGTACTCACGACAGGATTAGTCCTGCGACAGATTTGGCTTATTGTCCAGATTGTGGTGAATTGGTTGAAAACCAATGGTTTTTGACAAGATGCGCTTGTTGTGGTGTAAAATTGAAATCAACAATTAAAAATGGCGAAATTGTTCCCGAAAGTCATTTTTGCAGAAATTGTGGTGCAAAAGAGTTCACTGTTCATAAAGTTGAAAAAATCAATTTTATAGACATTAACTTTGCCGTTTTACAAAAGAATGTTGTAAAACCTGATGTAGATGAGATGATTCAGAGTTGGGTTGATGTTAAAACATCAAATTACACACAAGAATTGCTGCCACAATTCCTATAATATCAGCAAGTAATCCGACTAGAAGTGCGTAACGTAGTTTTGAAATTCCGACAGCGCCAAAGTACACCGCTAATACGTAAAAAGTTGTTTCACTTGAGCCCACCATTATGGCGGCAAGTTTTACGGCGTAAGAATTAACGTCTGTGCTATTGGCGATATCGGAGAAAACTCCTAATGCTGCAGAACCTGATAGTGAACGAACTATCATAATAGGTATTGTATCTGCAGGGACATTGAATATCGCTAACATTGGCGCACAAATTTGACCTATCCACTCTATAATTCCGCAAGCTCTAAACATTGATATCCCAACGATTATTGCAACTAAATACGGGATAATATTTACTGCAACTTTAAACCCATCTTTAGCACCGTCAGTAAATACTTCATAAAGCGGTACTTTCTTCACTAATCCCATTGTAAGGATTAAAAGAATTATTGATGGTAATGCCCATAGAGAAAGATTGTTCATTATTGTTTGGAACATTCATCCTCCTCGTTTGAAATTATGTTAGTTGCAGTTTGTGGATTCCAATATTTTTGGATAATTTTTGCCATAAATATTGCACTTAAAAACGCTATTGTTGTAACTAATAATGTTGGTGCAATTATTTCTGTAGGATTTGGGTAACCAACGCCTATCAAAACTGCAATTACCGTAGCTGGAATTAGTTGAAATCCGGCAGTGTTCATTGCCAAAAATAAGCACATTGCGTTTGACGCAGATTGTTTATCAATATTTTGTTTCTGAAGTTCTTCCATTGCTTTTATGCCGATTGGAGTTGCTGCATTTGTCAGCCCAAACGCATTTGCAGAAAAACTCATTGCGATATCTCCTATGGCTGGTGAATCTTCAGGGATTTCGTTGAATAATCTTTTTGTTATAGGTTTTATAATTTTTGCGATAATTTCAATTAATCCACATTCTTTTGCTATTTTCATCATCCCAAGCCAAAATGCCATTATCCCAATGAGAGAAAATGCAACCTTAACGCTCAATTCTGCACCAGAAAGTATTGCATTAACAACATCAGTTAACTTCCCATTAATAGCCCCAGCCACTATAGAAACTGTAATTAGAAAATAGAATATGTAATTCATAAACTAATTAAATCATTAAATCGTAAGTCGGTCAAATTGTTTACTAATGCCTATGGTGGTGTCTGTCGTGGTGGTGATGGTGATTATGATAATGAGGACGTGGCGGTGGAAGTATTGGTGAATACCAGTATGGATTTGTTAATAAATTAATAATACTTTGAACCTGTATAGCTTGTTTTGTTTCCGCATAGTCCTTTAGAGATTCTTTATACTCTTGATAATTCATTGTGTTAGGGTTTGAATTATCCTCGTTATATAGTCTTGAAATAGTTTTGAATTGTTGTTCTGCTCTGTGCATTTGTGCTGTAGAAAATGGTGTTAAACTGCTTCTGTTCCAGTTTTGGCGTTCAGTTCTAATAACTTCTTTAGCAGAAATTGTTCCGTCATTGTTTCCGTTAGCGTCAATTTCTTCAAATACGTTGCGTGCAGATTTATCGTAGTCAGAATATTTTGTATCACCTACAACAAAGCAATTTGGAATTGATACTGGTGTTGTTGGAGTGTAGGTGTAATTTACTGGAGGATAATATAGTATCGGTGGATAATAAATTTGAGCGTCAGCATCGTTAGTTGGGACTGCTGTTAACATTGCTATAGCAGCAGCACCTGTTGCATTTTTTAAAGCGTTACTTTTTTTGTTTTCGCCTACAAAATGTTGATTTGTGTGATGGCTAATTGCATTTATTCTCATACACTAAACTCCTTTATTATGACCATAGTAATATAATAGAATGTACAAGAATTTTTTTGTGATTTTTTTACAAAAAATTTACAAAATATAACTTTTTTATATAAAAAAGCACCCGAAATATTCCGAGTGCTTTTTTAAGATTTGAACTAATTCAAGAATTAGTGGCAAGAGCAAGTTGTGCATCCGCAAGAACATCCAAGAGCTGCTTTAGCTTCTTCAAGTCTTACTTTGATACGTCCGTCAACTGCAATACCTTCGCCAGTTGCTTCTGAAATTAACAATGGGTTAATATCAAGTTCGTCGATGAATTTGAAGTCGTTAACCAATTGAGATAATCTCAACAATGTTTCTTGAATTTGGTCGATTTGTGCAGGAGTTGTTCCTCTTGCCCCTTGTAGAAGTTTGTATGCTTTTACAGATTCAATCATTTCTTTAGCATCAACATCTGTTAGAGGAGCAATTCTGAATGTTACGTCTTTCATAACTTCAACGAATACACCGCCTAAGCCGAACATCATCATAGGACCGTATTGTGGATCGGTAGCGATACCGCAAACCATTTCACGAGAACCTTTAACCATTTCCTGAATGATTACACCTTCAAGACCTTCTAACAATCCTTTTGCTTCAAGTCTTTCTAGTAATCCGTTGTATTCTTTTCTTAATTGTTCTTCTGATTTGATGTTAACGATTACACCGCCAACGTCAGTTTTGTGAGAAGTTGTTTTTGAAGTCATTTTCATTACTACTGGGTAGCCGATTGAGTTACCAAGAGTAACAACTTCTTCTTCGTTAGTTGCTAAACCGTATTTGCAAGCTCTGATTCCGTATGCTTGAAGAACGTCGATAGATTCTAGTGTTGTAAGTTGAGCTCTGCCTTCAGCTAGAGATGCTTTAATGATTTTTTCAACTTTAGCTTTATCTACGTCGTAGCAAGGAATTTTGCCTTCTGGTCTTTCTTGCCAAATTCTTTGTTGGTTAAGTCTGTTCATACCGTCTGCAGCTTGTTCAGCGTACATAAAGAATGGCATGTTAACTTCCATATCAGAAAGTTTTGAGAAGAATTCGTTAGTTGTCATAAATACGCCGATAACTGGTTTGTGTGGGTATTGAGCTTTGATTTCCATAACTGCTTTTGCAACATCAATGTCTTTCAAGCCCAAGAATGGTAAGTAGATTACCATAATCATATCAACGTTTTCGTCTGCAATAACTGTTTCTAAAGTTTGTTTGTAGTGTTCGATAGGTGCTGATGCAATCATATCGATTGGGTTTTTAACTGATGCAGCTGATGGTAAGAAGCTTCTTAATTTGTCTTTAGTTGCATCTGTGATTTGTGCCATTTGCATACCGTATTCACAAACAGCGTCTGTTGCCATGATACCAGGGCCACCAGAGTTTGTGATGATTGCAACTCTGTCACCTTTTGGAACTGGGCAGTTTGCAAAAACTTTTGCTGTTGCAAATAAGTTTTCAAGAGAGAATTCTCTGATTACACCAGATTGTTGTAATAATGCTGCTGCAGCTTTGTCGGCACCTGCTAATGAACCAGTGTGAGAAGATGCTGCTGATGCACCTGCTGCTGAACGTCCTGATTTAAGTGCCAAAATAGGTTTTTTCTTTGTAACACGAGATGCTAATTTTCTGAAGTTAGCTGGGTTTTGGATTGATTCCATGTAAAGAAGAATTTGTTGAACGTCTTCTTCGTTTTCCCAATATTCAATAGCTGTTTCAGCGTTAACATCAGCTTGGTTACCGATTGAAATGAATTGAGCAAAACCAAGGTTAAGGTCTTTAAGAATGTTTAGGATACCGCCACCTAAAGCCCCTGATTGTGATACGAAACCGATGTTTCCACGTTCAGGAAGAGCTTCTGCAAAACATCCATCCATTCTAACGTCTGGGTGAGTGTTTACAACGCCTAAACAGTTTGGACCAACACATCTCATACCGTATTCGCGAACTTTTGCTAATAATTGTTTTTCAGCTTCAGCACCTTCTTTGCCAGTTTCTTTGAAGCCTGCTGTAATTATACATAAACCTTTGATGCCTTTTGCGTGGCATTGGTCGATTGTATCTAATACAAATTTTGCGTTTACAACGATGATTGCAAGATCGACTTCGCCAGGAATTTCTGAAACAGAAGTGTACGCTTGTAATCCTTCGATAATTCCGCCTTTTGGGTTTACAGGATAAATTTTTCCGTTAAAGTTGTATTCCTGTAATCTTTTCATAATGTCGGAACCGATAGTGTGTTCTTTTGTTGACGCACCAACAACCGCAATCGCTTTCGGTTTCATGATTTTGTCTAAATTACTCATTTCTCGTCCTTTCTCTTTACTGCTTGGTGCAGTTTTTTGTTTATATTACTTGTGTTTATTATCTTGTTTTGATTTGCTAACAGTTGATGTATTAGTAACCGTTAACAATCCATTCTCTCACTCTGAATTTTGCGCCCAAATCAGTCGCAATTTTTTCGCAAGCATCAAGGTCTAGGTGTCTGCCTTTGTAACCTTCTACAACACTTGCCACAACTGAAATTCCTTCATCTGCACAAGCTTTTATGAATGTTTTTACTTCCTCATAAGCGTTAGCAAATACAGGTTGAGACAATTCGTTGTATTCTTCTTCTGTTGCACCGTTAAGGCTTACTGAAAACTCATCAACTAAACCTTTAAGTTCGTGTACAACATTTCTTTTGTAAACATAATTTGCATGACCATTTGTATTTACACGAATTTTTATATTTGGATAAGTAGCTCTTAAAAACATTGAAACTATTTTTAAGTTATCAAATTTCAACATTGGTTCGCCATATCCGCAAAAAATAACTTCATTAGTAGGGCAATTTGCATATATTTCTTTGAATTGAGCAATGACTTCTTCTGCGGTTGAGTTCTCGTGTTCAAGCCACAATTTTTGTCCTTCTACGTCGTCTTTATCTTTTCGTAAACAGAAAATGCAATCATTTGTGCATTTGTTAGTTAAATTAATGTAAATTTTTCCATCTAATACATATACTAAAACGTTTGACATGGTGCACCTTTCGATAACAGAATTATCACATGCACAAACTTAATTTACAAGTGAAATTTTCCCTTAATTTTTCTTTTCTTGAGAGTAATCTGTTGTTCCAGGGAATGAATTTTGACCTGTTCTCATCTTTGTAATCCAGTATTGCATTTTCGGAATTAATGTTGACAAGAATAATGCAGAAATTGCGAAGCCAACACCCCAGTTTGCAGTGTTTTTGATAAAGTTTTCTCTGTTGACTTTTTTCAACAAATCTGATGTGATTTCAATGTTATTTTTCTTCGCTTTTTTGATAATAGTGTCAACATAAGTTACGATATCTTCTTTTAGAGCATCTAACTCGCTATTGCTGATAAATTTATATTTTTCTTTATGCGCGCCTTGAGTTGCAACGCCATAAATGTTATCTAAAAATTCAGGGTTGTTGATTGCTCCGCCTCTAAAGATATCTTTGATTTGGTTTTTAGTAAGGATTGAAACATCTTCGACTGTAGGTTGAAGTTTTGACATTTTTTCAGCAAGTTCTGAATATGTTTCAATGTCTTTTGGTGAGAATGTTTTGTGTGAGTTTAGGTATTCTTTAAATTCGTCAAGAGTAACAACTTTGTGGTCGTTGAACTTTTGTAGTAAATCTTTGTCAATGTAACCAACATTTGAGTTGTCACCACGAGCTTTTAATGCAAAGTCCTCTACAGACATCCTTCCACCATTATCCACAAGAAGTTGGTTCAAATGTTGAGTAACTTGTTCTGCAGCAACTGGGTCTAGGCGGGTTTTTCTTCCGTCTTCAAGTTGGTTAAGCCATCTGTTGATATTCGACATGCTGAACATGTAGAAATAAATTGATGTTAAATCTCTGAATAGAACTTCAATACGTTCGTGATTGTTTCTTGCGCTTACTGCACGACCGCCAGCAATACCAACGTCAGTTGATAATAATTGGTATGTTGCATCGTTTTCAAATTTGTTTGCGATTGCAAGCATTGTGCCGTAATTCATACCAAATGATAAATCTTTCTTTTCATCGTTTGGTTTCATAAATTTATCCATGTTTAATGGAGTTCCAATCGGTGTAATTTGAGGAGATTTCTGGTTTTGAATTGGTTGTTCTTTGTTGTCGTTTAGATGTTTTTCGTGATATACGGCAGTTATGTGTTGGTTAATTTTTGGAACAACTAAACCTACAAGAATGTTCGCAAGTAAAATACTTGAGCCAATTTTTAGGGCTTTAAATTTTGCAATTTGGTCTGTAGTCAAGTTTTCAATTAGTTTACCTGTTTTACCAGCTGCTTTGTTTTTTAGCTTGATAGCTTTGTCGTCATGTAAAAAGTTTTTCAGTGGGTTTCTGATACCATCTTTTGTTGCGTCAAAATCTGATGTGTGAAGGTTTAGAACTTTTTTGCCTATTGCATCGTTCATTTTGTTGAACATTTTAACGCCACCAAACCAGAATGCTGCACCAATAGATTCTTCAGTGAAACGTTCTCTCGCTTCTTCAAATCCACCTCTATCATAGGCTTGAATAGTTCTTCCGCCCGTAACGAAACACTCTAACATAATCAATGGCACAAGGCTACGTTGCCCAATACCACGAACAAACCTTCTTGTATAACTAAAATCTTGTATTCTTTGAGGGGATATTTTCATAATTTTTACCGTATGGATATCGTAAGTAATGTCCATAAATATTTTTTTTTGCTAAATTTAACTTGTCAATTAATACTTTGTTACATTATTAGCATTTGGTTTGAAGTTTTGTTAAAATTTATCTAGCAGGCTAACAAGAAAATTTTTGTTTAGGTTTGTAATAAATGAAGAAGGTTTTTATTATGAAAATATTACCAATTAATAATCAATATACAGCTAATAGACAAACTTTTGGGCAAAATACTGCTAATGAGATAGCGCCACTATCAAAGGGTGAAAAGTTAGGAATTTTTGCTTCTGCGGCAACTGGTGTTGGTATTGCTTCAGCTTTGATTGCTAGAAAACAAGGTTTTTCTTTAAATCCGAAAGTTATATTTAAACAAAGTCCAAAAGAGTGGGCTATGTTTAAGATTTTCAACAAAGAAAATCCAAACGCTAAACTAATGGAAATCGAAGAAAAAGAAATCTTAATGCTAGCTGGAGGTTCTGCAGTTGGTGGATTAGCTGGTGGTGCTATATTTGATGATAAAAAGCACATGAAAAGCAAGTTAAGAGAAACTGTAAGCCAACTATTAGGTAACGTTGCAATTCCTGTTGGTTGTGTAAGTTTGACTTCTAGGTTATATAGAAAATATAAACCGCAGATTTTGAGCAAAGTTCCTCAAATTGATGGTTCAGGTAACACTGTAAAATATTTCAATAAGTTCTTAAAAGCTTCACCGTCACTGGCTTTGACTGCCGCATCTTTGGGGTTTGGTATTATTGCAGGTAATAAGTTTTCTAATTTCTTGAATGAAAAAGTATTTAACAAAAAAGTTGAAAGAGGTATTAAGACAACTGATTTTGCGCCACACGTTGATGATATCGGTATGGCAGTAACCTTAATGGCTGACAAATCAAAACTTTCAACAACTATAACTAGAACTGTCCCTGCGTTCCTTTGTGTTCCTGGTTATGAAATTGGTACACATAGAGATTAATTTTCGGGATATATTTTAATGTTAAAACGCCTCTGAAAAACTTTTCAGAGGCGTTAATTATAATGTGTGTAAATTATTCTTTTTCTTTCAATACACTAGTCCAATGGTCAAGATTTTTTAGCAAGTCGTCATATTTTGCGTGTAGATTTTCTCTTGTTTCGTCTGGATTTTTGCTGTTAACTACTTGCATGTCAATTTTTGCTCTGACTGCTATTGCCAATGCTTCTGGAATATTCAATGCTGTAGGATTGTCGCTTGATAAGTTCTTATAATATTTATCAATAAAATCTGGAGATAGTCTTTCTTTCCAGTTGATATTGTTATCAGAACCACCGATGTTGTAAACTACATTCTTGTCTGTGATTCCAAAGATATCAGCGAAAGATATTTGAATTTTTTCTTTCGTGAATAATTCTGCAAATTTTGCCGTTACCAATTCTCTGTCAGCTTTTCTTAATTCTTCGCCAACTTTATCTCTGCCGTCAATGTTGCTTGAAATCTTCTTGCAAAATTCTTCTCTTTCACTGCTACGTGTCGGGTCTTGGTGTAAATAGCCAGCCAAGTGCATAGCATCCCAACCTGAATGATATCTTCTTGAATCATTGTCTTTAAGCATATTCATTACAGGTACAGAATCGTGAGAACCAATCAAATACCAGTGTTTAGAATTATCTTCTTCTGGTTTTACCCAATCCATTGAAACTAGTTTTGGTAATTGTAAATTCTGTCTGTATATTTGTTCAAATTTTGGTGGGTTGCAACAAATATCTTCCCATACAGGGTCGTGACTTTGTAGACCGTGCTTTTCTAGTCTTTTTAGAATAATGTTTTTCAATATCCTTTGGTAGCTAGCGTAATCATCAAGCATGTTGCCTTCTTTGTCTTTTATTTCAGACATAAAGCCCCCGTGAAAAACGTCTTTGTCTTGGATTTTTCCGTTGTTAGCAAACTTGTATTTTACAGAAGCTTCTTCGTAAATGAATGGGTCAACAAGTCCTAGTGCGTGGTCAATACGAGTGTTTTCACAGTAGTCTAATGCGTGATCAAGTTTTTCTTGCAAAAACATTGCGCCGATGTTGAACTCTTTGTCATTCTTGAATAACATTCTTGGATTTAAAACAGGTACGCCCCATGTTTGGTGAGGGGTATCTCCATTTTCTCTTGCACCGATTGAATAGCCGTCTAAAAATGCTTCTTTATATCTCCATTTGTCCATTTGAGAACAACCAACTAGAAAATCTGAAAAATATTTGAAGCCAATTTTATCTCTAAATTCTTTGTTTTCATTAATCTGTTTATTCAAAATAAATTGTTCAAATTGATAAGCTTCAATATTTGGGCGGAATGATTTAGTTAATGCGTTGTATTTTTTAATTGCATTTTTGTTTTTTGCACGAACATTTGTCATTAAATTTGCTTGTTCTTGATCTTTCCAGTTTTCGATTTTTTCAGTGCCGTTTACTGCGCTTAAAACTTTAAACAAGCCTTCTTCTTCAGTCTTTTGTCCTTCGTATTTTAAATAATTTTTGAATTCTTTATTTAATTTGACGGCTTCAAACTGATTGTTAGCTAAATTCTTTTTAAAGGTTTTGTAACTTTCGAATAGCGCTTTGTTATAGATGTAATCAGCTTCTTCAAAATCTGTGAATGAATAGTTTTTGTCATCATAAATCACAGGCAAAGTAAGTTCGTCATAAGTCTTTTGAGAAAGAATTCTTCCGTATTTGTCTGTTGTTAGTTCTTTTAAATCAATAAATAATCTGTTTTCATTTAAAGCGGAAGTGTTGTATGGTGAAATATTCTTTTCAGATAGTCCGCCGTTTGGACCAAGTTGGTTTGCAGTGAAACCGTGAAGCTTTAAAAAATTGATGTATTTCTTCGCCGCTTGACCAAATGGTGAGCCGATGAATGAATCACGTTCTAATGCAGGAAAAACTGAACCGTGTGTGATTGCTACACGTTGTTTTACTCCTGCAGCTGCAAATCCATCCTCGATTGCTTTTTGATAGCTAGCCTTTTCGTTTTCTCTTAATTTTCTTTGAAACGATAAATTTCTGTTATAAAGTCCGTTTTGAATATTTGTTATGCGCATGCTCTTATAAAAACCGTGAATATTTTTTTTTGCTAGATATTTGTAATTATTTCTATTGCAAAATTACATCCAATTTCTTCTCTAGTTAGGACTGTGATATTTGGCATGTAATTCGATAAAAGCGTGAAAAACAAATGACGTAATTCTAATGGCACTAAGATTATTGGTTCTGTTATGCCTAAAGTTTTTGCTTTTTTAGTTATTTTTTGTGCTAGTTTTTCGGCAAAATCTCCATCAATTTTTATTATATAGTCTTCATCTTCTTCAAAACTTGGCATAAATGTATCCAATGTCTTTTCTGAAATTTCAAATAAGCTTATAATTCCGTCTTCGTTTGCGTATTGTGCACAAATTTTTCTAGACATAGCAAGTCTAATTTTTTTCAATAAATCAGATTTAGCACTTTCTTCAGCAAAGTCGTTCATTTTTTCAAAAATATATGTAATATCTTTGATTGAAACTTTTTCTCTTATAAGACTTGTTAATATGAATTTTAAGTCTGACATTGAAACGTAGTCAGGAATTAAATTCTCTACAAGAAAATCATTTCGTTTGCTTACAATGTTTACATATTTTTCAACGTCGCTGTAGTCCATAAGTTCATCAACATATCTGATTGCAAAATGCTCAAGTGCTTTTGCAATATATTCTGCGCCAGACAAACCTTTTTCCCAAAAATCTTTTGTTTTACTTTTGTCAATCCAAACAATTTTTTTGCCTGTTAAATAATCTGTATCTGTGATTGAATTTTTTATTTTTGAATCAAGTTTTAATTCTTCTTCAAAATACATTGTGTGGTTTGGATAAACGCACGCTCTAAAAACATCAATCCCTCTTATTCTTATAGAAAACTCATAAGGATTGAGTGTCTCGTCGTCTTGAAAAACTACTTTCGGGATTATGAAACCAAATTCTTCTGTTAGTTTTAATCTTGATTTTACTGTTTCAGCTAGTAATGTTTCGTGAACATCTTCTGATTCGTTTTCAACATAGCTGATAAGTTCATCACTCAAGTTGATTGATAATTTTTCTTCGTATAATTTTTCAAACATAACGTCAGGTGATGTCGCTTTTGCAAGTTTTTGTTTGAGTTCGTCAAGTTCTTTCAAGTTTGCAGAAATTTTATCGTTCAATTTCTTTCTGCTTACGGAAGCTGGAGCTTCTTTCTCCAATTCTTTTTTTATTTTTGAAATTTTGTTTTGTTGGCTTCTTATTTTTGATTGAATATCAAGACAATTTTCGTAAGGAGAAAGTTTTGGAGAAAGCATTTTTTCCATTTGGCTTTTGAACGTTGAAATGTTTATCACGTCAGAAGAAGATGTTTCGTCTTCTGATGTTGTTTCTGACATAAAAATGCAATTGAATTTTATACCGTCATCTGTTTCGACTTCGTTCATGCTATATAGTTCCCAACCATTCATAGACATTTCGTTCAATAAATTTTGAAGTTCTTGCATGTTGTCGCCTGAACATGTTTTGATAATATATTGCATTTTTTTGTTAAACATTTCTTACTCCTAGTTTTTGTGAAACGATTATTGATTTTTGTCTTGTTCAATTATTATTTTTAATGCTTCTATTGCAGTTTTAATCGCCTTGTCGGTGTCATGTATAACAGGATTTTCTAAACCAAGTTTTTCTCTCTCTTGGTTTGCTACTGTTAAAAATATAGAACCAACTTTTACTTTTAATGCGCTTGCTACAACAAACAATGCCGCAGATTCCATTTCTGATGCTTTGCAACCTAATCTTTTCCACGCTTCCCACTTGTTAATTAGTTCGTAGCTGACTGGAGATTTTTCAGGGCTGTGTTGTCCATAGAAAGAATCTTTGCATTGAACAATACCTACGTGGTAATCTTCATTTAAATTTTTGCCAGCTTGTACAAGAGCATTTACGATTTCTAAATCTGCAACTGCAGGAAATTCTATTGGTGCGTATTCTTTGCTTGTGCCTTCCATACGAACTGCGCCTGTTGCAATAACTAAATCTCCGCCTTTTACATCAACGTCGATTCCGCCACAAGTTCCTACTCTGATGAACTTTTCAGCGCCAACTTTTACCAATTCTTCTAATGCAATAGAAGCTGATGGGCCGCCAATACCAGTTGAAGTTACAGAAACTTTTTCTCCGTTCAAATAACCTGTGTATGTTGTATATTCTCTTTTATCGGCTACTAATTCCGCATTATCAAAATATTGCGCAATCATTTTGCAACGTTTTGGATCACCTGGTAATATTACGTATTTTCCAACATCGCCAGCTTTCAAATCAATGTGATATTGTACACCGTCTTGAGAATATTTCATTTTTTTGTCCTTTCAAATTTTATTTTGTATTTTTCGACTAAATCTGTCACCCTAATTTGTATTTAGAATGACAGATTGCAGTTTTAAATTTTCAATTATTTTTAATTAGAATGTTCCTGTTTTTAGTTTTTGAATAACTAAATCTGTTATATCAACACCGCCAACAAAAATCACTCTGATGTCAACGATTGCATCAAGTTTTTGTTCTACTAAAACTTGTTTTGCAGCAGCTTGAATTTTGTTGTAAACTTGTTCTTCTTTTTGTGTTTTTAATCTGATAAGAGCATCTTGTTTTGCTGTAAATTCTTTTGCTGTTGCATCTTCAAAATTTTGTTTTTTTAATGGTGTGTCTAAAGCTTTGTATTGTTTTTCTTTATCAACCATGTATTGTTGAAGTTCTAAACCTTTAGCATCAACTTCCTTAATTGCAGCTTGTGCAAATGAAAAATTGTCCTGAACTTTTGCATAGTTAATATATCCTACACCACCTGCGATAGCTTGGTTACAGAATCCGCATAAGCCTAATGCTAAAGCAAGAACTGCTAAATTTTTAATCATATTAACCTCCTTATGTTGTTTTTATTTTTAATACATCAAATCGCCTACACCAAAAGTAAAGTAGCCGTGAGAGTTTCCATTTTCTCCAGGATTTGTAAGTGGAATACCGTAGTCGATTGACAATGGTCCCATACCTGGTATGTATAATTTAAGTCCCACACCGGCTGAAATTGCTTCCAGTGGTCTGTCATATAATGTGTTTGTAACTGTCGGATTGAACACTTTACCTGCATCAACCCATGCTGTAAATCTGATATTGTTTAAGAAATTAACTTTTCTTGCCAATTTTGTTCTATCCAAGAACGGAATTGGTGTCGCAAATTCTGCAGAACCCATTACAAATGCTTCGCCAGTACCTACACCGCTCATCTTGAAACCACGAACTGTGTATGGACCACCTAATCTGTACATCATAACTTCAGGCATGTCGTCGCCGTGGATTTTGCCACCACCTTTTGCTGTGAATGACAATGATGATTTTTTACCTACAGGGATGTAGTGTTTAATAGATCCTGTTAATTTGCCGTGAGTTTTTTCAAAGTCTACTACTCCAAATTCTTCGTCAAATCTTAAGCTTGCAAGTGTACCTTTTCTTGTTACAGCTCCGCCTTCTCTTGTGTCATAGATTAAAGATGGGCTTAATGACAAGAAGAAACCACCGTCAAGTTGTTTTGCACGTTCTGAAATTGGAATGTTGTATTTATTATAAAGTGCAGAAATTTTTGCAAAATCGCCTTCTTTAACATCAATATTTTCAAGACCTAGTGAAAGTGTTGATGTTAAATGTTTGTTCTTTTTCATTCTGTGAGCAACTGTAACTTCGCCACCTAGACGTCTTTCGATGGCAACAGGAACTTGATAGCTACCAAAATCTCTGTAGAAAATTTTGCTCATCAATGAAGTGTCTGCATTCAAGAAATAAGGTTCAAAGAAACTTAATTCTATTTGCATGTTCATTCTTCTTTTAATAGAAGCATCGTTTAAGATTACACCAGAACCAACCAAACCGTTCAAAGAAAGTCTTTGGTTCATTCCTCTGAAGTTGTTGTCTGCGATACCTACAGAACCAAATACCCCTGTAACGGTATCCAAACCACCACCAAGTGAAACACTTGCTGTTCTTTGTTCTTGTACATTGATTGTGATGTCATACGCATCAGGAATATCTTCGCAAGGTTCGATTTCTCTAGTAACATCTTTGAACGCTTGTGAGGCGTAAAGTCTTACGATATCTTCTTTTAATAAGTTTTCATTGTAAACCATTCCAGGTTCTGTTAAAACGTTTCTTTCGATAACGAAGTCTTTAGTTTTTTCGTTACCTGCAATAAGGATTCTGTTAATTACGCCTTCTCTAATGCTGATGTTAATTGTTCCATCAGGATCATCTGTAACAGAATCAATACGTGCCAAAATGAAACCTTTTGATGCGTAACATTGTTGAACGCCCGCAATCGCTTCGTTTAGTTTTGAAATGTTTTGAGGTTTCCCTTTCATATCAATCAAGTATGAAAGAATTTCTTCTGTAGAAACTACAGTGTTACCTTCTATAGTGAAGTCTGTAACGGGAGTGTTTTCTTCCAAAATGATTTTTAATGTTATTGTTCCATCAGGGTTGTTCACTGGAATTGCACGCATTTTTTCGCTAAAAAATCCTAGTGCATAAATGTTTTTCAAATCAGTTTGAACTGATTCTCTGTTAAAAATATCGCCTTTTTTTTGTGTAATGTTATTTAGAATAACATTTGCATCAATTACATTGTTTCCGTGAATTTCGATATCTTTGATATATTTTTCGCCGCCAGTTGTAGCTCTTGAAACTGCTGGAGTTTCATTTTTAGGTGCGTTCTCTTGTTGTTTGTTTTTAATAGCGTTTGTTGTTACGTCTTGCTCAGGCGTGTTTTCGATAGGTTCTTCATATAACAAATCCGCAGGAGGTGTCGGTAACTCTTTTTCAGAAGTTACTTCTTTTCCTTTTTTATTTCTTTTGAATCGGTCTAAAAATCTTTTCTTTTTAACTTCTTCAGCAACAACTACTGGGTCTGCTGGTTCAATGTTAGCTTCCTCTACGACAAAATTTTCTGCCATTTCGCTAGCACGTGAGTCCATGCTGTCGTAATCCCATAAGTCGTCTGCTCCAACCCCTGACAACGGACAAAATGTCATTAATGACAACGATAATATAGTACTATATATAATCTTTTTTGATTCCAAGAAATCTGATTCCTATTAAAAGTTCTCTAATTATTCTAAAAACATTATAGCATAAATAAAAAAGTTAAAAAGACATGTTAAAATAATTTAATATGTATAAATATGTTATAGAGCTTTTTTGTAAACTTCATTTTTGCTAACATTAAAAAGTTCTGAAAGAATAATTGAAATATCTTTTGCACTGAAATTTTTCTTTTTTAGTTTTTCAATTTTTTCATTCAAATTTGCTTCCGAAATGTTAATTGTGTCGGCATAAACCATCGCAACGATTTCGCCTTTAAGAACGTTTGTTTTAAAATGGTCAATAACATTCTCGGCAGAATCAGTTACGATTTCTTCAAAAACTTTTGTTAGTTCTCGCCCTACTGAAACTTTAGGGTTGTTTCTGCAATCTTTAATTATTTCTAATGTGTTTTGCAAACGATTTGGGCTTTCGTAAAATACGATGTTAGTGCTCTTGTATTGATTTAAAATTTCTTCTATTTGAGATTTTGATTTAGGCAAAAATCCTGCAAAATAAAAGTCTTCACCCTCTCTTGCGTTTTGAGATAGGAATGTTGCAACTGCGTTTGCACCAGCCAATGCAGTTATAGAAAAATTATGTTTACGAAGTTCTTCAACTAAAATTGATCCTGGGTCACAAAAAAGAGGTGTTCCTGCATCCGAAACAAGTGCGATTTTTTTGCCCTCGTTTAGTAATTCTACAAATTTGTTTAAGCGTTCTTTTTCATTAAATTTGTGATAAGAAATGCACTTTGTTTTTATTTCAAAATGGTTGAGAAGTTTTTGCGTTACACGCATATCTTCGCACGCAATTATATCTACTTGTTTAAGAATTTCTATTGCGCGTAGAGTTATATCCTTTAGGTTTCCAATCGGTGTTGGAACTATGTAAAAATCATATTCTTTCATACTTTGATATTAGCATAAAATTAAAGTTTTTGATTGAATTTTTTCTCTAAAGTTTTTTTAGTATTGTCTAAAATTTCGTTGTAATTAACACTTACTGGAGTTGGTTTTGATGTTGATATGATTTCTAGAAAAACTTTTGCATTTTTTGGTTTTTTGTCGTCTAAAAAGTTTTTAGAATTTGCTGCATCAATTCTTGCTGGGACAACCAAACCGCTTGAGCTGAATTTTTCAAGACTTTCTTTTGATGAAAGGTATTTGATTAGTCGAATCGCTTCGTCTTTGTGGTTTGATTTTGATGAAATAGCCCATCCAGAAGCGTCTAAAGGTACGATACTTCCTTTAGTACCTTTTGGAAACTGTGTTACATCCCAGTCAAACTCTGCTGTTTCACGGTATTTTGGAACAAGCCAACGCCCTGAAATATGCATGCCAATTTTACCTTGCAAAAACATTTGAGCCATTGTGGCACTTGCGCTTTCGCTTTTTGTTGGAGCAACGTGATGCTTTGTTCGCAAGTCTGCATAAAAATTTATGCCTCTTAAACTTTCTTCTGAATTTAGTATATTTGTTAGCAAATCATCTGATAAAATGCCTCCGCCTTCACTCATTAGATAGGGAAGGTAGAATAGAGGTTCTTCTTCAAAACTAACTCCAAAAATTCCTTCTTGAGGGGATGTGATTTTTTTTGCGATTTCCAAAAATTCTTGAAAAGTTGTATTCTTATCTGGATATCTTACGTTTTTGCTATCGAATAAATCTTTGTTATAGTACACTACCAAATTTGAAACATCTCTGGGTATTGCATAGATTTTGCCTTTATATTCCATAGCCTCAATCGCTTTTGGAAAGAAGTTTTCATTAGCTAAATCAGAGTCTGACAAATCTTCTAAAAGTCCAGCGTTTGCATAAATTGGTAGATATAAGTTGTTTATGAAAATTACGTCTGGTGCGGTGTTGGAAGCAAAAAGAAGATGAAGTTTTTGAAAATAATTTTGTGGAATATGCATAAAATCCACTTTTATATCGGGGTTTTGGGTTTCAAAATCTTGCAAAATAGGTTTTAGGATATCAATTTCTGATTTAGAACCCCAGCTCGAAAATTGTATGGCTGTCCGAGAATCTTTAGTTGTACATCCAACTAAAAATATCATGAAAATTGTTGCCAATATTATTTTGCACAATTTTAGCTTCACTCTTCACCGATTTTCTTTATTATAATTCGATTAAAACGCCCATGTTATCTTTGCCAACTTCAACTAAAGATTTGAAGTCATCAGCTTTTACCATATAAACATTAGGGTTATCTTTTCTTACTTGAAGTGGTTTGTCGATGTTTTTGTCGAATTTTTTAAGAACATAAACTTCTTCGCCAACTCTACCGATAACTGCAGATTTGCCGTCTAAAGATACAAGATAAAATCCACGTTCATCGTCGATATTGAAGCCTGATTTAACGATAAGACCGCTTAAGTAATCTTCATTTGTTTTGTTTCTTAAAGATGTTATAGGGTTAGTTGCAGTTGTTTCAACTGGTTTTGCAACTTCTCTTTTTTCTTTAATTTTTGATAGTTTGTTAGCTACTACTTCTGATAATGGGCTTGTTACTTTTGCGATATCGTCTTCTAACAAGTTTAGATATTCGTTAACTGTAACTGTTTCGTAATCAGTTTTTGTTTCAGCTTCGATTGGTAATTCTGGTTTGATGTTCAATAATTTGTTGCTTTTTGCAATCAAATCAGAAACGCTCAAGTTAGCACCTTGCAAGCTTCTTGGGTTTGAGTGTAATTTTGAGTAACCAAGATTAACGTGTGGCGCTTCTTCTTTTGGTAATTCAAGTTGAACTCTTCTGTGTTTAACTTTTTTGTTCCTATGAGATTCTTCTAAAATCATTTTTTCAGCAAATGCTTTTAGTTTTATTGTTTTAGTAATTTCTTTGTGAATAGATTCATCTTCGCTTGCAACGTTTGGCATCAAAAATTCTTCTGTTTCGTAGTTGTCAATATCTTCTGCCAATTCAGTTTTTTCAACGCTAGGAGATACGTGCAAAATTTTCTCTAGGTTTTCGATATTTTGTTGTTTTGTTTTCTTTGGACGAATTACACCTTTTGTGTATAACTCATTGTTTTTAAGTTGTTGAGGAACATCTTGTTCTTCAAAAGATGCTCTAATATCTCTTGGTTGTGCTATGAAGCTGTATTTTGCTGTGTCGTCCATTTCTTCTGTTTCTTTTGCTATTTCTCTGTATTGTTGATATCTTTCTTGCCAATTTAGGGTTTCGTCATTGATGATTTCGTTGTATGAAGATGTGTCGTCGTGACGTCTTGCCATATTTTCCATCATCATTTTTTTCAACATTTGTGAACGTTGCAATGAACCTTTTATTAAGTTGAACAATATCATTAAGCAAGCTAATGGTACTAAAATTAACATCAAAGTTACAGGCATGCCTTCAGGAATTTTGCCTGCAAGTTTGCTCTTGATATTGGCTAACATAACTTGAAAATCTACAGTAGATGCTTTGGGTTGTAATTCTGCAATTTCTGAAGTTACTGCAGTTGTAGCTACTCCAGTTGCTGTCGCTACTTCTGTAATTTGGTTTAGAGAAGTAGTATTTTCTTGTGCAGGTTTTGTTTCAGCAGTTGTTGTTTGTTCTACTGGTTTTTGTTCAGCTTTTGGTTGCTCTACAGTTTTGTTTGCAATTGTTTGGGTAGGAGTTGCAGTTGGTTTTGCTTGAGCAACTTTTGTTTCTGTTGTTTTATTTACTGCAGGTTTTGTTTCAGCTTTTTTTGTTGTGTTTGTAGCTGGTTTAGTTGCAGTTTGTTTAGTTGTTGTATTTGAAGATGTTGTTTTTTGCGCTACGTTTTGAGTTGCTTTTGCTGTAGTTGTAGGTTTTTGAGCTGTTGCAACAGTAGTCGCTGCGGTTTGTGTAGGTTGAATTTCTGGTAGCTTGAACGCTGTTGAGCTTTGTGTTGCAGGTTTTGTTGTGCTAGCTTTTGTTTGTTGTTGAGCAATAAGCGCACGATATTCTTTTTGACCTTGAGTTGGTGCAACATTTTTTGCGGTATTTGTTTTGATATCAACAGGTCTGTTTGTGATAACAGTAACCTTTGTGTAACCGCTACCGCCATCGTCAACCGCACGTACATCAATGTCTGTTACGATATCTTTAACACCTGAAAAATCAGGTTTAGAGCTAGTTGTGCCATTTATGTTAGGCATCAAAATAACGTATTTGTTGTCAGATTTTTTAGTAACAACAACGTTATCTGCGTATGGACTTGATGTATATAGCGTAAATTCAAGGCTATCTGAAGAATTTTTTCTAACGTCAACTTGACTTAATGTGTTACTTGCAAAAACTTCACTGCCTGAAAAATTTGCCAATGCGATGCTCAAAAGTAATGTAATACCGAGCTTTTCGGTTCTTCCTATCATAATCTTTCCGTAATTTTACCTACCACTTATATAATATATAATACATTGAGAGAAAAAAAATTGCTAGTTTTTTTATAAATTTCTACTTTTGTGTTAAGATTGTAAACATGAAAAGCGGATTTGTAACAATTATTGGACGCCCAAATGTCGGTAAGTCAACTCTTTTGAACCAAGTGCTTGGTCAAAAAATTGTTATTACAACAGACAAGGCGCAGACTACTAGAAAAAGAATTAAAGGGATTTATACAACTCAAGAAGGTCAAATCGTTTTTGTTGATACTCCTGGTGTTCATAAACCTTTGAATAAGTTAGGCGAATTCCTTTTGGACGAAGCAAAGATAGCAATCCCAGATGCTGATTTGGTATTGTTTTTGGTTGATGGGTCTGAACCTGCGGGAAAAGGCGACAAGTGGATTGCTCAAAATCTTTTGGAAACAGAAATTCCTATTATTATTGTTATGAATAAAGTCGACAAGGTTAAAAAGCCGGAAAAAGTTGAAGAAAATTTGCTTTCATACAAAACTTTGTTTACAAAAAACTTGCCAGTGGTTAGAGTTTCTGCAAAAACTGGTCGAAATATTGATACTCTTTTGAATAATATTTATAAAAAACTTCCTGAAGGTGATTTGCTTTATCCTGAAGATGTTGTAACGGAAGAAACTATGCGTTCAGTTACTGAAGAAGTTATTAGAGAAAAAATCTTGTTGAATACTTCTGATGAAATTCCGCATTCAGTTGCTGTAAAAGTTGATACGTATCAAGAAGCTGATGATATTGATAGAATTTATGCCATAATCTATTGCGAAACCAAAAGCCAAAAAGGTATTTTAATTGGCAAAGGCGGTTCTATGTTAAAAAGAATCGGTATGGAAGCTAGGCAAGAATTGGAAAAAATTGCAGATAAAAAAGTCTTTCTTGGTCTAGAAGTTAAAGTTGAAAAAGATTGGCGCAAAAAAGAAAATTCTTTGAAGAATTTTGGGTATGAACAAGAAAAATAAATTGATTTAAAAACACCCTTGTTGTTTCTTAAACGTTTAATTTGTATCCGCCACCATAGATTGTTTCTATGTATTTTTTACCGTTTGAAATTTTGTCTAGTTTTGAGCGCAAATGTCTGATATGAACTCTGATTGTTTCAATATCATCATCAGGAGCGTACCCCCAAATATCTTTGAGTAGTTTAGATGATGAGACCATGTTCCCATAGTTTTGGAATAAAAGATTGAATATATCAAATTCAATCGGAGTTAGTTTTGCAATTTTTTCTTCAATTTTTACAGAATAAGTTTCAGGTAGAAGTGTAATCTCTCCGAGAGTAAGAAGTTCTCTGGTTGCAATACTTTCGGGGATTTGGTTAGAGCGTTTTAACAGTGCTCTAACTCTAACTTGCAATTCTTCCATTTCAAAAGGTTTTACTAAATAATCGTCAACTCCGATATTAAAACCGTTAACTTTGTCATTGAGTTGCGAGAGTGCTGTTAGCATAAGAATTGGTGTGTTTTTTGTTTCTTCGTTCTTGCGAATTCTTTGAGCTACAGTAAAACCGTCAACTTCTGGCATCATAACGTCAAGTATTACTAATGATGGGTTTTCTTGTTTGCACAGAGCAAAACCTCGAGTACCGTCAAAAGCTTGTATAACCTTGTACCCGCAAAGCTCTAGGTTTACTTTTATCAACTCGTTGATTGCTAAATCATCATCTACTACTAATATCATGTTGTTCATATTCTGATTATAGCAAAAATAAAAAGTTTGGCTGTGAAAACTTTTTAATAATTCGTAACAATATTTGTAAGGGAAAATATCTGTATTGTTGCGTTTTGAGGAAAATAAATTTGAAGATTTGTAAAAAAAATATTTTAAAGTGTAAAAAATACAAATTTTGAATTGTTTGTAGTAATATATTGATTGCAAATTATAATTACGTAATTTGTAGCAGGTAGTAGATATACATTTATGCATAGGAGGCACATGAATTGGCAATAACATCACCTTTTACAGCGTTTAATGAAGCTGGTAAAAAAGAAATCCATTTAGGACAACACGTATTAGCAGAATTTTTTGAATGTGACCCAAACACATTAAATAGCATTGACAAAGTGGAAAAATATATGGTTGACGCAGCATTAGAATGTGGCGCTACAATTGTTCAAAAATGTTTCCATATGTTTAACCCATACGGAGTTTCAGGTGTAGTAATTATTTCTGAAAGTCATTTGGCTATTCATACTTGGCCAGAATTGGGTTATGCTGCAGTTGATTTATTCACTTGCGGTGACAAATGTGATCCTAAAGTTTCTTATGAATTTTTGAAAGAAAAATTTAATTCAAGAAAAGCAACTTTTACCGAGCTTAAACGCGGTATTATTGATGAAGAAACTATGAAAGTTGCGGAAAAACCTTTCCAAATTATGCAACAATTAGCTGACTAATTCATTGTGAATTATGATAAAACTTCAGAGCCTGACTGAAAAGTCGGGCTTTTTTAATTTATGTAAAAAATTTGACATGGATTGTTATAATCATGCTTTTTTTATTTTAAAATCTTCTTGAGGGAATAGTTTAAATTTTTCAAAGAGTATGAACAAATAGTTGAGGGTTTAAATGATAGAAGAAATTTTAGATAGAAAATCAGGTTTTGACTTAACTTCTAGGAGTGCGTTTTCAAAAGATGAAGATTCTTTTACTTCTCGTTCTTTTGCGGCGCTTTTGGCAAAGAATACAATTCCGTATTCTCATAAAAAAGTTGCTGATAATTACACTATCATTAAACGTGTTTTTAGATTTCAGGCAGTACAAAGCAGAATTAGCAATGCTGAAAGAGCTTTGTTAGCAAAATATGATTTTAATGTTTTGGAATATACAACGGTTAAGCAAATGTATGAAGAACTTGCATTGTTGCAAACTTGGTCATCTTCACCAGATGTTCAGCTTAAAAATGATGCAGATGAGATGCTAGAAATTCGTTCTAGAGAGTTGAAATACATTGGTGCGAACCGATACGCAAATATTTCTAACGAAATTTATAAAGGTTATGTTGCGTTAGAACATTATTTTGAAGAAATTAGCAAATATAAAGAAGATTGTTAATTTGATTCTTGAAAAATAGTTAAACAAATTGCTCCCTAAAGATATTTTTGGGGAGTTTTTGTTTTTGAGGGGGTAAGTGTTAAATCTCAACGCCTTCCATCATTTCAACAAGAGTGCTGATAGTGGTGTCCATGCTCACGATATCACTTGTTCTTTGTTGTAGGAATGCGTTGATTTTTGGCATCATTTCGATTGCAATATCAAGGCGTGGGTTAGAACCTGGTTGATACATACCAACGTCGATAAGGTCTTTGTTTTCTCTGTAAAGTGACATTATAGTACGCATTTTGCCTGCAGCGGCTTTATGTTCAGGGGTAGCAATTGCAGACATAAGCCTTGAAATACTACCAAGAACGTCAATTGCTGGGTAGTGGTTCATTTCGGCAACTTTTCTTGATAAGAAAATGTGACCGTCTACAATACCACGCACGATGTCTACGATAGGGTCAGAAATATCGTCACCTTCCATAAGTACGGTGTAAAGTGCGGTAATAGAACCTTTAGGACTATTGCCGGCGCGTTCTAAAACTTTTTGTAACCATGAGAAAATTGATGGTGGATAACCTTTCATTGTAGGAGGTTCGCCAATAGACAATCCAACTTCACGACCTGCCATTGCGCAACGAGTTACGGTATCTGTCATAAGGAAAACTTTTTTGCCTTGATCTCTAAAATATTCGCAAACCGCTGTTGCAGCTTGTAGGGCTTTTTGACGAATAAGTGGAGGTTGGTCACCTGTAGAACATACAAGAACTGATTTTTTCATCCCTTCTTCGCCTAATGCGTCTTCAACGAACTCTTTAACTTCACGACCACGTTCACCGATTAGTGCAACTACGTTAACGTCAGCGTCAGAATTTCTTGCAATCATACCTAGCAATGTACTTTTACCAACCCCTGAACCTGCAAATAAACCTAAACGCTGTCCGCACCCCATTGTCATACAGCTATCTATTGCGCGTACTCCAGTCGAAAACATTTCTGTAATAATAGGACGTTCAAATGGACCTGGTGGAGGACCTTCGATTGGACGCCAAGTTGCACCTGTTGTATCTAGTGGTTTGCCGTCAATTGGCTCTCCCATTGGGTTAATAAGTCTTCCGAGTAAGAAATCTCCAACAGGAATGATAATAGGTTTACCCATTGAGGTTACAAGACTGCCTTGACCGATGCCGTTGCCGTCTAAAAGCAAAAGTAACTGTGCAGCTTCACCTTTAAATGCAACTACTTCTGCTGGCTTTTTCTCACCAGATTCTGTTTCTATGTAACATAAATCACCGATTTTTAGACCTGGAAGTTTTACTTCAACCGTCAAACCCAATAGTTTTGATACTGTTCCTTTGAATTTGAACAGAGTTGTCTCATCAAGCTTTTGCTTGATTTTGCCTTTTAAATCCTCAAGTCTACTATCATCAATGTTTTGCATATTTTTATTATAATGTTATGTCTAAAATAAGGCAACAAGGTAAATTTACAAATATATATCCCCGTCTCCAAAACGGATGACGGGGATATTTTTTGCTGGGAATTTTTTTAGTTATTAGTTAAACATTGTGAATGTTTTTTCAATGTTTGTATTAATCAAGTTTTTGACTGTGTCATATTCTGTGGTTAGTGAAGAAATTTCAAGGTCAAGTTTCTTCATATCAATATCAAGTTTTTCTTCTTTTGCGTTAAGTTTGTTTTTAAGTTGAGTGTATGCAATTTCAGCTTCTTTGATTGCATCATCATCTTGAACTTCAATTACGTATCCGTTGTCTAGGTATCTGTCTTGATAGTAGTAATTGTCAGAGCTTAATGATGAAATGAAGTATGTTGCGTTTTTCAATGTGTTTTTTAAGTATTCAGGATCGTCAATTTGGTCATTTTCTACCCAACCGTTTTGGACAATATTGTTGAACATTGTACTATAGAATTCTGCGACATACATTTCTTGAGCAGTTGTTGCATTAGGGTTACCAACTGTCCACATATAGTATGGGTCATCTGTTACATATTGAGATTTTGCTCCCTCTTGAACGATGTAATAAGTGTCGTCGTATCCGTTTAAACCTTGAGCATAGAAGGTTAAGAAAGATTCTGTTAAGTTAGATAAACTAACCGCAGTTGTACCATAGTTTCCACCTTTGTTAGCACCTTTGTGAACCCAACCGTTGTAGCTGTTACAATCTCTGATTGCGTCGTTAAATGCGTCAACAGAGTGGTTTCTGTTACCAATATCTTTAACGTCTCCTAATAATGATAATGTTTGTTGGAATGCATATAAGAATGCTTGTTCTTCAACTTCTGTAATTGTGGTTGCGTCAAGATTGAATAATTCACGGAATGAATTTGCAATGTCACCAATAAAGTTAACCATTGCTTTATCTTCATCACTTAAATCTGGATCAGAGCCACCGTCAGCACCGAACAAGGTTTTAAATTTGTCGTAAACATTGCCCCCAGTGAGTATATCTATAACTCCAGTAGTAAGTACGCTACAAACTCTTGCCAAGAACTTCTTGAAGCCTGATGCGTTTTTAGCGTCAGTTCTTGCATAAGTGATGTCATCTGTTAACAAGTCGGATAGTGTAAATTCGTACTCGTTACCATCAACTTTAGCGCCGTTAACAATAAAGTAATTTGATTTTTGGTCACCTTTATCGCCAATGCTAGTTTTGAAGTCAAGGTCAATAGTACCTGTTTCAACCCATGCGTTTCTGGTTGTATCCCAATCTTCAGTTGTACCGAATTTGAATGTTAATGCACCTGCTAGTTTTTTCTGTGCAAGGCTACCGTATTGTGCATCTTCAACCATCAAATCAGCATAGTTGATTAAGTCGTTAATACCCATTTGTGACGCTTGAGTTTTGTCTAATAATGGTGTACCAATACCAACGTTATCAATAAGTCCAAGTGCACGAACTGCAACTGCTGAAGTTTCACTCATACCACCGTTTTTAACCATTTGGTTAATAAATTGTCCGTATAATTGGTCGTAAAGAGTTGTAACGGTTCCATTTGGAAGTGTAACTGTTTTGTTAGAGACACCTTCTTGTGGAATTCCAGCTTGTCTTGCTGCAGCTGCCATTGCGCTATCAAGAACAACCTTGCCATCTTTTGTTGTTACTAAAAATGGGCTATAATTGTTCGCAGCTGATGGTGTCATCATTAAATCATAGCTTAATTCAAAGTCGTTTTGACCTGTTCCATCAGCATCCCATACCAATTTTGTAGCGTTAATTGCGCTTTGATATTCGGTTGTAGCCTTATCTAATTCACGAGAAATAGACAGCTTTTCTTGAGCTATCTGCATAGATTGAAATTCACAGTTAGCTTTTCTAGCTGTTATGGCTAAAAATCTTGCTTGTGATGCCGCCAATCCCATTGCTGTCTACTTTCCTTTCGCATTAGTAACATTTCTTTGCTTTGTTAGACGGCTTATTTTGACTAAAACTTTAAATTATAGGAGTATTTTGTAACAATTGTTAATATATTATTTGACTGAAATTATAAAATCATAAATCTTGTCAATTTTTTCTTTAATTTCTCCAAAATGTTCTTTTAAATCATTAAAGCTGTTGATTGATACAAATTTTTCATCAACTTCTTCAAGAATTTTTCTATGAGTTTTTTCTAGTTGTTCAGGGGTTACGATTATTCTTTGTTGAATTAAAAAAATCATTACAGCGACAAGTATTGGAGAATAATCTAGTATATTTTCCATAAAGTATCCTTTCTATAATTTTATTGGCCAGTAGTAGTCAACCAAATAAGATGCAGCATCTATTGGGTGTGAGAGAAATTTTAGTTCTTTGTTTTGTTTAATTTGTTGGTATGTTGGTATGTCTATTCTAGAAGAACCTTCTCTGTATCTTAAGTTATAAATGTTATAGAGTAGTTTTTCGCATTTTGGGTCTATAAATAAGCAAATATTGCCGTTTGCGCTTCTTATTTTTGCGTTGAAGGCTGCAATTCGGTTTTTTATAGGCGGGTTGTAGGGTTTTATTTTTATATCAACGTCATAACCATATTTAAGCAAAGATTTTTTTATAATTACGTAATTCGTGTATTCGCTTGTGCAGGAACGGTTGTCACCAGAAGCGTCTCCGTTAATGATTATTTTCCCTTTGTGGTTAGGATATCTTGAGAGGAATTCTTCGCAAGTTTTGGCGGTTGTAGTGTTTTCCAGCACCAATTCGTCAAAATAAAAAACTTTGTTATCTGTTTTGTGTGCCAAAATCCACGCCATTGGGTCTACGTTGAAGTCACAAGTTATGTGTAGGTCTAAATCAGGACAGTATTTTATTTGTCTTATATTTTCTTCTGAAAAATCTTTTATGATAAGTCCAGTGTTGAAGTTGCCGTTTTGGGCAAGTACATAAACTTTATAATATTCTTCATCATATAATTTCTTTAATTCTTCACAAAACCCTTCGGGTAGGTAGATATTTTGTGTTGTTGGAGCTGAAATTAGCCTGTAGTTTTCTTTTTTTGATTCTACAAAGGTTTTGTAAACCCATCCTCTTTGAGTTTCTGGGTTTGTGTGTGCAAAAATCCTATAGGTAAAGTTTTTCCACTGTTTGTTCGGCGTTTGGCGCATTCTGCTGACTAGCATTTTGAATGTGTCGTAAGGAATATCTGACATTTCTTCAATTTCTACAAAGCCAAGATTTAGAGATTTTAGTTTGTTTGGTTCGTCAAAATGTCTAAAAAGTATTTCACTTTTGTTTTTGAAGGTTATTTTTTGCAGAGAAGGTGACCATACATAATCTTTTCCATCAATAAATCCCATGTTTTCAAAGTGTTCAAAGTAGCTTTGGAGTGTTGTATCTCGTACCAATGTGTAAGTCTGTGCGCCTACAAGTCCTCTTATTCCTGGAAATTTTAGAGATAGTAAAATTCCTAAAAGTGAACCAGCAAAAGTCTTGCCTGAACCGAACCCACCTTGATATACTGCGATATCAAGTTTGTGATTGTGGGGTATTTCTAAAAATTTTCGTTGGGCTTCTAGTAGCTTGTATAACATATTAAATCCTTATAAAAGAAAAAGGTGTCGTTAGGTGTTAGAGGAGCTAATGGTAAGATGGAAACGACACCAAGAAAGTAGTGATTGTATAGTGTGTTATTGGGGTAGAGAGTGTTGAGTTGTATCTTGTTTTAGGAAATTGTTTGAGTTTTCTATGCCGTACTGTTCAAGGGTATATTTGAAACATTCAAGCCAATCTACTTTTTGAGCTATTTCTGTGTTTTGGGCAAAAGATTTTATGATTTCAAATAGCTCTTTCATTTTATTTTTTCTTTCGAATATGGCTTTCCTATCTCCGTAACGATAAATATAGCGACCGTTTCGGATGTTATCGTCTATTTCTAAAAAGCTGGTTGTCCCTTTTTCTGTGATGGCAATCAGCTCTTTGCCTAGCTTGAAATTAGAAATTATTTCTGCGGTTTTTTCTACGATTTGGACAATTATTTTTCTATTTATTGCATCAAGAAGCATGTTTAAGCGAGCTTCCTGTCCGTTTGCAGAGTAGTTAAGCTCTGTTGCTGTGCGGGCTGTTGATAGCGTGTTGCCAGCCATATTTCTGAAGATGCCTGTGGCACTTTCTATTGTTGATTTAAAATAATTTAGAAAGTCCCATCCGACCATAGCTTTGTCAAAGCTTAACGGTATAGGTTGAGTTGGCATTAATGCTGAATCATATTCAATTATTTTGCCTGGTTTAACGTTTTGTATGCCAGAAAAACAACCTTTTGGCGCAAGATACGGTGGATTCATCATTAGAGCTAGGGCGTCAAGCTGTTTGTTCAAAATTGTTGAAGATATTTTGTTTAAGATGAGGGCAACTTTGAGCGGTGATAGCCCTCTGTGTGTTGTTGGAGATTCGATTATGCTGGCGTATATAAATGGATTTGTAATGAAAGGATTTGGTTCAAAACGGATTATCTCCTTTCGACCTGCTACTACTATTAGCCAGTTTTTTAGTAATGTGCCGTTTGAAAGTTCGATATCTCCCCAGCGTTCTAAAATCTCAATTTTACTTCCTATAACTGCTTTTTCAGCGTTTGGTTTTTTCTTGTTTGCCACCACCTCTTTCAGTTTTTCCAGTTTAGCTTTCGTTAATTGGTTGTTTGATTTGTCTGATTGAATTTCGTCAATTGTTGAGTATGTTCTGTAAATTTTGGCGCAACGATCCCAGTTGTCTTTGTCGTGGGTGTCAAAAACAAAGTCTTGTGGAGCTATATGTTTTATTTTTGCGTTGTCATAAATTATTTTTTCTTCAATTTTGAAGGCTTTTGTTTCTTTTTCAGTAATTTGTTCGTCTAGAGTTAGTGGACGTCTGGTTTGTTTAATTTTTGTTTCCCAGCCAACAAATAGAGTACATTCTCCAGTTTCCACAATCCCATCAATTATTTTTTCGATTTCATCTTCCAGTTTCATCTGCTCAAAAGTGTTTACTAGCATTGATTTTTGTGCGTTTGCATATTTTTGGCTTTCTGGTGTTGCCCCTGTTACGTCGAACATTGATTCAGGATGAGAATATAAGTTTATGCAAATATGTGATTTTAATGTTTGGGCAAGTTCGTAAATGTCTGGAAGTTTTATTTCGTTGTTCCAGCCGTTTAGGCTTGGAATTTCTGCGTTATAAATAGTCTCTTGGATTGTTTTTATGTCGTTTAGTTGGGTTATTCTTTCAGAATCTAATTCGTCAAAACTTTTTGTGATGTCATTAATAAGCATACTTTCTATTTCTGGTGAAAGTTGTTGTGTTAAATCCTCGTTTTCGATTTTCATAAGTATCCCTTTCAGTTAATATTGATTGGTTTTAGGTCTTTTGGTGTTAGAGAGTAAGTTTCTATGTCGGAAAGCTTGTTAAACTTTAGAGTTTCATCTCGTAATATCCCATCTTTTTTAAATCCGCAATAATTAAGGAGTGCTTTTACTCTATGATTAAATGGATAAATTTGCGCCTTGATTTTCTTTAAGTTTAGGGTTGTAAAACAATATGCGAAAAATGTGAGTGCGCATTTCTTTGTGAAATTCCCCCAAAATTTCTTTTCAAAACAAGCGCTAATTTCGGCTCCGTGTATAGAGTCAGAGTTTCCTGTTAAGTTGTCTAGATAAACAAATCCTGCAAATTCGCCTGTTTTTTGCTCTAGTATTACGTAAAATAGCGGTGAAGAATTTTCTATGATGTTTAAAACCGTTGTAAAATCTGGCTTTGAACTATAGTCATCTGTTAGGTATTTAGAGTATCTAGAGTAAAGAAATGCAACTTGTGATAAATACTGGGTATTTTTGAAGTTTAGGTTTTTGCGGTCTATTATTAGGTTTATGAATTTACACATAATTTCTCAAATTTTACAAAAATTTCATCTGTTGAAAATGCACTGATTTCTTTGTTTAAAAGCTTTTCTCTAATGTTATTTTGTAATCCAAGCAAGGCTTCTGCTTGAATTCCATTGATGAAAGTTTCTTGTTTTGTTGTTTTGTTGAATATTTTGTAAATTGCGAATTTAGAAAAAATTTTGGATTTTGGTACGTCTTTAATAGTTTTTATTATTGTAGGTTTTAAATTTTTTGCTTCTTTTGCTTTTTCAATCTCTGTTTTTAGTTCTTTTTCGATTTTCATTCGGATAAGTTCATCTAAAGAGGTTTCTGACAGTAGAATTTCTTCAATATTCGGTTCTTTTGGGTTCATTTTACTCTCCTTTCAAGTCGGTTTGGTTTGTTAGATTTTTGTATCGTCAAGGTTTGAGATGGTAATTATTTTTGCTTGTTGATAATCTTCTTCATTACTCAAATCATTAAATCCTAGGTATTTACACAGGTTTTCTAACGCTTTTAAGCCTGCGGATGTGTCACGAAGCTTCTTTTTACCAGTGTAGTTACCTTCTTTGTCTAGAATGTCTTCTTCTTGAAGTGAAAATTCGGCAATTTGTAAAAGTTTTTGTATGACGTAACTCTTGTGCACTCGCAGGGCGTTTATTTGTTCATTCAATTGGTTTTTAATTTCATTGATGATAAGTTTTTCTTTTAGTAAATTGTTTGAAATTGATTTAAGGTCTTTTGATTTGTAACCAGCGTTTTTCGCTGATAGTTCGCCGTCTAAAGACTTAATATATTCAGTTACAAATCTCTTTTGTTGTTCTGTTAATTGTTTCATAAGTTTACATTTCTTATTAAAATTTGTGTTTTTGTGAAAAAAATTGTATAATAATATTGCTATTTATATTTCGGCTAGTGTAAATCTTAACAGGGGGGAATGAAAAACTTCCTGTTTTTTTTATGCAAATTTTTTGGAAAAAGTTTAAATAGCCTAATAACGGTGCATAATTACGCTTGGAGAGGCGTTTGCGTTTATTGAAGTTTTTGATTTTAGGTTTGCTAGAGCTTGATTGTACATGCCCATCCAATAGCTAAATTTTACATGCTGTGGGTTTGCTTTAAGGCGCAGGCATGTTCCGTATACCAAAATCGCTTCTGTAAATTCTGCAGGGATAAGAGGTTTATCAGTGTCGTTTTCTAGTTGTAGCTTTTCTTCTCCGTTCTCGTCTATTGCAGAGTTTTTTGTGTAATAGATTATGTTAAGCTTTTGGGGAGAGTCGAATTTTGGTAATAGAATTTTTCTGTTAAAACTTCCATAAGTGTATGGTGGTGCGGTTTTTAGCTCAAAATATTCTGGTTGTTCACAATATTTGTAAACATGCCCGTCAATTATAATTGAAGCGATTCTGCCATTTATGGAGTTTTCAATTTCAGTAGTGTTTGCAGGGAGTTCAACTGTTGTTTTTCGTAGTTTGAAATCCCAGTTTTGGTAGTCTGATATTTCGGAATTTAGTAGTTGCAATATGTTTTTAATTTTTTTGTGGTCGTTTTTTACAAGTTCAGAAAATGCGTTGACTTGTTTGTAATTTAGTTCAATTAAGCATTTGTTTATGAGTTCAAAGTAATTCATTATTTCTCCTTTGTCTTTTGTAAATCTCATAGGCGGCAGGAGTACCGCCTATTGATTTACATGATTTGCTAAATCTAACGTATAAGCCCTTTTTTAACTTGTTCCATGATTGCTTTTTCGTGTTTAGCAAATTCCGCACCGCTCATTTTGCCGATTTGCTCACGTGTAAAAATCCTTGATTTATTCTCCTGCGGATTTTGATTTTGGGCATTTGCTCGTAATCTTAATTTTGCAGCTTCGTTTTCGTCATTTAATGATTTTAGGTGAGCTTGTTCTTGCAGATATCCTTCGATAGCGCTTTGTTCAATTGCCTCGATGAGTTGAGATATTTGCGCAATTCCATCTTTATCAAAGTTTGAGTTTGAATTTTTTAAATAATCCAAAACTTTAGCACGTCCGTTTTTGTTGAAGAAATCAGGTTTTTCCTTTACGAAATCGTTTATACCTGAAGTTGGTTGAACTTTATCAGGTTTTGGTTGGTTTGCTAATACTTGTTGCGCCTTATTGAGTATATAGTTTGCCAAATGTTGTCCTTGTGTTGGATTTAAAATTCCAGCTTTTGCCAAGCTTTCGATGACAGAAATATCTCTCAATGCGGTTTGCTTGACGTTGTTGAAATAATCCGTTGTGTGTACGTCATTTTCTGATAAGGTTGCCTGTTCAGGTTTTATGAAATTCGCCGAATATTCTTGTTGTGGATGTAGTGTTGGTTGTTCTTGATAATCGGCATTAGGTGGAATTTGGGTTAGTAATTCGTGTTCAGTCATTTTATACTCCTTAAATTGGGTGTATGCGTGTCTTATTTTAAGGTTGCATACAAGTTATTAGGCGGTTACTACCATTTTTGCTAAAGCTTTTGGTTGAACTGTTTTTGCGCCGTATAAATATAAACCTCTTACTAAATCAGAGAAACTGTCTTTGTCTCTCAAGCTTTCGATTTTTGCAAGTTGAGATGCAAATGTTATGGCATCGTTTGTGCCTGCAAGAATGTAGTATTTATTGTCAATGTCAGTTAGATTTGTGCTAACTAAAACGTCCATGCCCGCAATTCTTCCGATAGCACCTTCTCGTAATGTTTCATCTGCAACATTGTTTGCGCCAATAAATTCTGTACTTTGCAAAAGATATGATTCTACAAGTGGGTTAATTACAACCCAAGGACGTTTGCCTGTTTTTACAGCATTTGAGTCTTTAAGTTTTCTTGCAAGGTTAACAAATTGTTCGTAGATTGTGTCTTTGGCAAGTTTGATTGGTGTTTCATCTGAACCTACAATGTTTGCAGAGTCAACGTTTGCGTGCATTGATAATAAAAATGCGTCTTGAACTTCTTCGATTGCATTTTTAGCACTTGTAAGATGAGCTTCCATAATGTCAGTGTTTGCTTGGGTTTTAGCTACATCATTGATTTTGAATGCAAAGAATTTTTTCTGGTCAATTACCAAATCCATAGATGATGGAGTTAATTCGTCATAAGCGATTGCTTCTGTACCTAAAGTTGAAATCCCAACTGTTGCAGGTGTGATAATTCTAACTTTGTCGCCTTGGTTTTGGATTTCGCCTTCGTAATTTCTGTTTACACATTGAAGCATTACGCACTCTTTTTCTAACATGTTGTTAAGTTTTGCGCTCCAAATTTCAGGTATAAACGCAGCATAAGAATTTGTGTTTTCTGACATTTTTGTTTCCTTTCGTGAATTTAGTGTAAATACAATTATAAAAATGAGTGGTGCTAATCATCGTTATAGATTTCTCTGAATTCAAATCCGATAAGAGCAAGGTTTTCTGTAACCTCTGTACCTTCTACGCAAAGCCGTATTGCATAATTTGATTCAGAAATTTCTGCTTTTTCTAAAACATCTCTGTTGATTGGCCAAACAGGAGTTTCTTCATCATCTTTTGTCCAATGGCAAGGTAGTGAGTCTGATGTTTCTTCATCTGCCCAAATCAAATGATCAAAATATATAGAATAAATTTTTTCAGGGTCGTCTGAAAGTTGACTATCATAGTCTTTGTAGACAGAAAAATTGAATTTGTTATCTATTGCATCATCAAGTACAAAATAAAATTCATCTACCAATTTTCTTTTGTGAGGTTCTCCTAATGCTAAAAATGGAGATTTCCACATGAATTTTATTGGGTTGCCATCAAAAGTTTGTCCGTAATCTTCTTGATAAATTTTCCCGCTTATATCTGCTGTTAAAATTTTGTTTTCAAATATACAAGCGCAAGTTATATTTTGCGGTATAACCCGTTTGTACCAAGCCCTGTTTATGTAATCGTTAATCCAAATTGTGTGAAAATAATTTTCGTTTTTGTATGGAATAAAATACCAAACTTGATTTTTTATTTCATAATGGATGCTTATTGATTTAGATATTTCATTTGAATCAAAATTTTTAAATTCGGGTTTGATGTTCAGCGATATTTCTGAACCTAGTTGAATTTGATTTAATTCTCCTACTTGTTCCAGTGCAAATATTCCGCTTGATAAAAAGTATTGCTTGTTTTCAACGTTAACAATGCTATTATTAGCTTGAGTTCCTTTGTCTGCAAATGGCACTATTGCAAAGTCTTCTGCAGATGTACCTGTCAAAAGATATACTTTATCTCTTTTGTAGATTGCAAGATAATCTTTGTAAGGTTTTAGTCCTGTTATAGCTGATGTATCTGTATGGAAATCATTAATGTAGCCTGCGTCATTTTCTGTTGTAAAGTCAGAGTAAGAGCCTAGCGCAGAATAATATATGGTTGAACCGTCTGCTATCCAAATTCTGCTTCTGAAAACTGTAATAATAGAGGCTTTTACGGGTTTGCCTGATAAATCGTTTAGTTCACATTCTACTATGTCAAAGTCAGGATTGTTTTTGATATAAAAAAGAGTGTCTTGTTCACTTGTTACTAGAACTCCATTTAAAAAAGCTGTGAAACTGGGTTTTTCACCTGATAATGTTTTATTGAGAAGTAATGTTTTTGAAGCCTTTTTATCGTGGATATAAATTTTGCCAGAAATTGTAGTGATAACAAGTTTAGGCTCATCCTTGTTTATCATTTCAAACATTCCTGTGATTTCATCTTTTTCGGGTAATTCAAGGAAAATACTGTTTCCAGCTTGTTTGATTAATCCTCTGTTTTTGTATATTTCAATATTTTCAGAGTCACTCCAATACATTTTTTTTGTATCTAGACCTAGTTCTGTTTTTGTTCGGGCTTGGTTGATTCCGCCTGATAAGTTGTAATAAGCTGTGTTCATAGTTAAACCTCTTGTGATTTTTTTATATACCATTTGATTTTTGAACGTATGAAAGTTCCACAATCTTCTTTAGAAACCCAAGGGTATGGAGGAATAAATGTTATATCAATTTTTCCTGCGCTAGAGGTGTTTGGGTTCTTTAATCCAAATTCATAGTGAGTCAGGATTGTTTCAGGTTTGGGTTGGATTGAGTATTTTATGGATAGTTTTGCGCACAAGTTCATAGCTGTTTCAAATTGGATTGGAGTAATAGGGTATTGTCCGCAGTTTTGCCTATTTTTAAATCCGTGCATTGCGCACATTGCAACTCCTATAGAGTTTGTATTTCCTCCGCCAGTGTGAGCCGCATATCCCCCAAGTCTGCAGAGTCTGTTGTGTTCTGGTAAAAATTTCCCTTTGTGTATTTTTCCTTCCTTATCTACTAAAAAATGATAACAGTTAATTTCGGACGCATTCGGATAATATCCGCCTGCTGTCCAGTGGATAATAATTCTTTTCATAACCTTCCTTATTATTTGAATACGTTTTGTATAAATCAGGATTGCTCATGAAAAATAAGACTGCTGCATTTACCCTATTTTTAGCTTGAAGTTTAAGCATTATTCTTGTCAAATATGTTTGGACAGTTCTTTCGGAAATGCCTAATTTTGTACCAATTTCTTTGTCGGACATTCCTTCTGCAACTAATCTTAAAACTATTAATTCCTTGGGCGATAGTTTCATTTTCTTAATTCCTTAACTAGATTTGGTTATCTCATAAATCTTTTTTGAATAAAATCTGTTCCATTAATAATATCTACCGATTAGCAAAATGGGAGGAAAAATCCTCCCAATGGAGTAAGATAATTTAAGAATAACTCCATTTTTTAAGAGTATTCTATTGTTGGAGAATTTTTTATAGGAATTAATAATCAAAAAATATCATTTGTCTTATTTTCCTAACAATCTGATTTCAATGTGCAGAGAATTAAGTTTGGGCTTGTGTTGCTCTGTTCTCTTATTCTTTATTAAGTCTTTCCTTTCCAAGATTGTCCTAATCAAGTTTACATTTTGAGTATATATGATTTTCGAAATAAAAAAAGTCCGCAATTTCACTTAAGCAAGATTACGTACGTATTTTTACGGACACCAAATGTATAGGATAAATGAATAAAACTTACCCTAGAAATCTTTATGTAAAAGGTTTTTAAAGGTTAAATATGATGTCCTAAAAGGATTAAACTTAACCAAATAAATAATATGCCAGTCACTATACCTGTCATAGAAAGGTGCCAATCTCCGTATTCGTGAGATAATGGTAAAAGTGTATCAAAAGCAATGTAAATCATAATTCCTGCGACTGCCGCAAGTAAAATCCCGATAAGCATTTGTGGTAAGAACAATGTGAACAATAGCATTCCTATTAAAGCTCCGATTGGTTCGGAAATTCCTGATAGTGCTGCGTATAACATAGCATAACGTTTTTTGCCAGTTACATGATAAATAGGTAGTGCAACAGCGATACCTTCAGGAATGTTGTGAATTGCAATTGCTAAAGCAACTGAAACTCCTAACGTAAGATTTTGGGTTGCAGTAAGGAATGTTGCCATACCTTCAGGGAAGTTGTGAACGCATATTGCCACTGCAGTCAAAAGTCCTGCACGTTTAATCTTATGGTGATGTGTACAAGGTGCATCTGGGTCTTTTAATTCTTCAGGGTCAACGTGGTCTGGAATAAAATAGTCGATAAGCATCGCAAGAGCAATACCTAAAATAAACCCGAAAAAGATTAACCAATCCGCTTTGTTTGGGAAATGTTTTATAAGTAAATTTTGTGCTTCAGGTAAAATATCAGTTAATGACAAAAATATCATCACGCCTGCAGAAAAACCAAGTCCAACAGAAAGAGCTTTAAGGTTATCTTTTTTTACCATAAATGCGATAACAGCTCCTATTGCAGTAGCCAATCCTGCAAATAGAGTTAGTAACATTGCTATGCCAAAATTTTGCGGTAGTGTCATAATTTATCTCCGCAAATATTTTAGCATAAAGTTAAAAAAATAATATAAGTATGTTAACTAAATTTTAATTAATTATTTATTGCAAACAAAAACACACTCTATGTTTTGCATAGAGTGTGTTCCTTTTCTTAAAAATGTTATAAATACTACGCTTCAGTAGCTTCTTCTGCTGCAGCCGCTGCTGCTGCTTCAGCCTCTGCTTTAGCTTTTGCTTCAGCTTCTGCTTTTGCTTGAGCTTTTTTAGAAAGTTTAACAGTTTCTTTTTTAACGTAGTTTAAAGTACCGTCTTCATTACAGTTTTTGATTAAGTAAGCAACTGTATCTGTTGGTTGTGCGCCTTTAGAAATCCAATCAAGAGCTGCAGCTTTGTCAAGTTGCATAACTTTAGTTTTTGGATTGTAGTGACCTAATTCTTGAACAGGTCTGCCTTCACGTTTTGTAGTTGAATTAATAACGATAATTCTGTATGTAGGGTTCTTTTTAGCGCCCAATCTTTTTAGTCTGATTTTTAACATTTTGTTTTTCCCTTATTTTTTGTGTAACTTTGCGGATTATTCAACACTGCAGCCGCGCCGTGTTTTTAACCCTTGAACAAGGTTAAGAGGAATTACCTCGTTCCGACTTCATTATAATCACAAAGTTTTTGATAATCAAGGCTTTGATTAAAAAAGATTACGTAAAATTATTGATAAAACATTATTTTTTCATTAATTTTTACCAAAATTCCCTTGTCCATGCTAAAATTGATACATAAAGACTTAATGGAGAGGAAAATTTTATAATGATAAGCTTGTTATTAAAAATGTTAGGTGATCCTAATGAGAGAAAAGTAAAGAGTATTCTTGGTATAGTAGACCATATAAACGCTTTAGAACCACAGTTTGAACAATTGAGCGACGATCAACTTCGTGCAAAAACAGAAGAATTCAAAGAAATTTTAAGAAATCGTCCTCATTCAAATGATTTTAAAACTGATAGAAAATTGGAAAAAGAAACTCTTGATAAAATTTTGCCAGAAGCTTTTGCTACTGTTCGAGAGGCGGGTAAACGTGTTTTGAATATGCGTCATTTCGATGTTCAACTTATTGGTGGCTATTTCTTGCACAATGGACATATTGCAGAAATGAGAACTGGTGAAGGTAAAACTTTGGTTGCAACTTTGCCAGCATATTTGAATGCATTGACTGGAAAGGGTGTTCACGTAATCACTGTAAATGATTACCTTGCAAAACGTGATAGCGACTGGATGGGTAAGATTTATAGATTTTTGGGGCTTTCAGTTGGTGTAATTCTTTCAGGCGGTCGTACTGCAGATGATTTTGCGAAGAAGAAAGCTGCTTATGATTGTGACATTACTTATGGAACAAACAATGAGTTTGGTTTTGATTACTTGAGAGATAATATGGCAGGTGGGTTGGATATGCTTGTGCAAAGACCTTACAACTACGCTATTATCGACGAAGTTGACTCAATTTTGATTGACGAAGCTAGAACTCCGCTTATCATAAGTGGTCGTCTGGAAAAATCTGCAGAAACTTACCAAATGATGGCCACAATTGCGCCTCAATTGGTTAAAGATAAAGATTATGAGGTTGACGAAAAAAATAAAAACATCATCTTAACAGAAGAAGGTATTGATAGGGCGCAAGAACTTATTGGTGTAAAAGATTTATTCGACATTAACACTCAATATGCTCACCACTTGTTGCAGGCATTGAAAGCAAAAGAGTTGTTTGTAAGAGATACTGATTATGTAGTTCGCAATGGTGAAGTAATGATTGTTGACGAATTTACAGGTCGTTTAATGGAAGGCAGACGTTGGTCTGATGGTCTTCACCAAGCTGTTGAAGCTAAAGAAGGTGTGAAAATCCAAGATGAAACTCAAACTCTTGCAAGTATTACATTCCAAAACTTGTTTAGATTGTATCCAAAACTTTCAGGTATGACTGGTACTGCGATGACTGAAGAAGCTGAATTTGGTAAAATTTATAATTTGGAAGTTACAACAATTCCTACAAACAAACCTGATATCAGAATTAATCATTCTGACGTTATTTATAAAAATGAACGTGCAAAATATAATGCGGTTGTAGAAGATATTATCAAGATGCACAGACAAGGAAGACCTGTTCTTGTTGGTACAATAAGTATTGAAAAATCAGAATACGTTTCAATGTTGTTGCAGAAAAAAGGTGTTCCTCACCACGTCTTGAATGCTAAACATCACGAGCGTGAAGCTTACATTATTGCGCAAGCAGGTCGTGTTGGTGCTGTAACTATCGCAACTAACATGGCTGGTCGTGGTACTGACATTCTTTTGGGTGGTAATGCTGAATATTTGGCGAAAGAAAAATTGGAAGAAATGGGTATTACACCTGAAAACCCTGAATATGAAAGAATTAAAGATGAAGTTCTTGCAGAATCTCGTAATATTACAGAAAAAGAACACGCAAAGGTTGTTGCTGTTGGCGGTTTGCATGTAATTGGTACTGAACGTCACGAATCACGTCGTATTGACAACCAGTTAAGAGGGCGTGCTGCTCGTCAGGGTGACCCTGGTTCAACTAGATTTTTCTTATCATTAGAAGATAATTTGATGAGAATTTTCGGTGGTGAAAAAATTACAGCGTTGATGGATATGCTTAATGTTGATGAAAACATGGAAATTGAAAATGCGCTTATCACAAGACAAATTCAATCAGCACAGAAAAAAGTCGAAACTTACCACTTCGACATTCGTAAATCTGTTCTTGAATATGACGATGTAATGAATGTTCAGCGTGAAAAATTCTATGCACAAAGACGAAAAGTTCTTTCAGGTCAAAATCTTTCAGGTGATATTTATTACATGATTGAAAGAGAAATCGACAGATTGTTAAGAGGTTATATTTCTCCAGAACAACACGTTGAAGAATATATTTATGAAGATTTAGAAAGAATGGTTAAGGAAATTCATTCTATTATTCCGCAATTATCGTTCTTATCAGTTCATGATATTCAGAATTTGAGGTTTGATGCTATTTATAACAAAGTTAAAGATTTTGCGATAAATGCATACAGGGATCATGAAAATGAAGTTATTAATTTTTATAATGATGTAATTGAAAAATATGATCCAGATATTGAACGCCAAGTTGCGTTTACTGAAAACAATGTTATCAGAAATCTTGAAAAAGATATTTTACTTCGAGTAGTAGATAACAAATGGATTGACCATTTACACAATATAGATATGCTTCGTGAAAGTATTGGTTTAAGAGCTTATGGACAAAAAGATCCATTGCTTGAATACAAACGTGAAGCTTATGAAATGTTTAATAAAATGATGTACGAAATTCAAGGTGATACCGTAAGACACTTGTATAGAACGAAGTTTGGTGTGCAAGTAATCGGTGGACCAACAGAAGAAATGGAATAGAATAGAAAAGGAAATATAAATATGTTAAGAACAGGTATTGTCGGATTACCAAATGTTGGAAAATCAACTTTATTTAATGCGTTAACAAGTGCAAAAAATGCACAAAGTGCAAACTATCCGTTCTGTACAATTGAACCAAATGTAGGTGTTGTTACAGTTCCTGATGAAAGATTGGAAGTTTTGCAAAAACTTTGCAAATGTTCTGATATTATACCAACAGCAATCGAATTTGTTGATATTGCAGGTTTGGTAAAAGGCGCAAGTAAAGGTGAAGGGTTAGGAAACCAGTTCCTGCATAATATTCGTGAAGTTGATGCAATTATTCAAGTTGTAAGATGTTTCGATGACCCAAATACAATTCACGTTGCAGGAAAAGTTAATCCACTTGATGATATTGAAGTTATTAATACAGAATTAGCGCTTGCTGATTTGGCGTCTGTTGAAAAACGTCAAGCTCGCATTGCAAAACAAGCAAAAGGCGGAGATAAAGATGCCGTTCTTGAAGATAAAGTTTTGACAAAACTTTCAGAACTTCTTTCCGAAGGTACTTTTATAAATGTAAATGATCATTTTGAAGGTGATGAAATTGCAGTTGTAAAACAGTTGAATTTGATGTCAACAAAACCTGTAATTTATGCGGCAAATGTTTCTGAATATGACTTGAAAGATGGTAACGATTACACAAGGCAAGTTCAAGAATATGCTTCAAAACACAATGCGGAAGTTGTTTTGATTTCTGCAAAAATTGAAGAAGAATTAGCTGAACTTGGTGAAGATGAAGCTAAAGAATACTTAACAGAATTAGGTATCGAAGATAGCGGTATTAACCGTATGATTAAATCAGTATATAAACTGTTAAATTTAAGAACGTTTATTACTGCAGGTGAAAAAGAAGTTCACGCATGGACAATTCCTGCGGGTGCAAAAGCTCCTCAAGCAGCTGGTGTTATTCACACTGACTTTGAAAAAGGGTTTATTAGGGCTGAAATTACTCCTTATGAAGAGTTTGTTGCTTGTGGAAGTTATGCAGCTTGCAAAGAGAAAGGTGTAACTCGTCTTGAAGGCAAAGATTATGTTGTTCAAGATGGCGATTTAGTTCACTTTAGATTTTCAGTTTAGTAAAAATAAATATTAGAAAGTAAAAAATCCCGTTATTGAAACGGGATTTTTTGTTGTATTTTTTATAAATTAACTATGCTCCTGCATAAAGTAATTTTTCACCAACTTTTGGAGCTGTCGGTCTATCGTACTTTTTTGGACCAATATTATTGTATACTGGAGTTGAAACATATTGTTTTTTCGGTTTTGAATAAAGTGTAAGAGTTGTTCCATTGACGTAGGTTGGAAGTTCTTCTCTTATAGTTCCATCAGGGTTTAGGTTTACTCGTTTAATGAAGTTTTTACCATAAAGTTCTTTTACCATATAAGTTTCGTTTTCATTGTTTGCATTGTACAAAATTATACCTTGTGTCAAACCTTTGGTAAGTTTTCTTGGATTATATTCGTTCAAGTCAGACACTTCAATACGATCTAATTTTACTTGTAAAGGATTGTAGTTATGGTCGAATTGAGTATCAATACCGGCGGTGTTGATTAATGAAACTACAACTGAACCATCGGAACCTTGTCTTAAAATTGCAGACATATCAATTGGTTGATTGTTAGAAGCAACACCTTTCTGGATTGGTAGTAAGAATGGAGCACCGTCGTTTAGAGCGTGAAGATTTGGATTAGAGCGTGTTGTCATAATTTTATTCATCTTCAAGTAATGTTTTCTGATAAAATCAAACGCTTCATTTTTTGGAGCTGCCCATTCTCTTCTGATGTAAGAACGGTTTTGAACATAAATGTTTTTAGTTGTTGATTCGTAGCCCGTAGCGCCCAAATCGTCGCCAGCGTAAAGTGTTGGCATACCAGGCATTACAGAAAGAACTTCTGTCATCGCAACAAGTTTTCCTAGTGCAGGTTCTAAAATTGCTCTGATGGTATTGTCTTGTAAGGTTTGAAGTTCTTTGTTATTTAGATTCAAACCGTGTTCTTTTATAGCTTGATTTAGAACTAATTTAACTGCTGTTTCAATTGGTTTTACGCCAAAGCCTTCTGAACTAAAGTTTTTGCCTAGATATTTGCCGTTAGCAAGTTCGCCGATTGATTTGTAAATAGCTCCTGAAATTGTTTCGTTAGCATTTTTGAATTTTGCATAAGGGTATTCTGACGAAATTGCTTTTTCAAAGCCTTTTTGCAAGCTTTCAGCCATTGCTAAAGCTTTAGTGTTTGCATTAGAAAAATCTACTGTTTTAATAAATAATTTTACTTGATTTTTGTATTCATCTCTTTTTGCAAATTCTTCTGATTCGCAAGGAATAGTTGGATCTAAAAAGTTTCCTGATAATATTCTATATGCTTTTTCTCTATATTCGAAATTATTTGGATCAGACAAATCCTGATTGTACCAATCTGTGTTAACGATTAGTCCGTGCAATACTCTAGCTTTGTCGTGGTTTCCGACGAAGTTGTAAGAACCAAGTATTGATTTGAAAGGCATAAGTTCGAAGAATGAATTTGATTTGTCGTACATTCTATGGCTTGCGCCTTCGTTAAATCCGCCTTGAGTGTCGTATCTGTCGTTGTTGTCAAAGTGTTTTCCAAATAGATTTAGTATTGATGAGAAATAATATGAATAGTTTGCAGTTGCAGTCATTCCTGTTTCACGAAGGAATTTTTTCACCATTTCTCCGCCTGAATTATATTTTGCAGAAGAGTTTTGATAATTTTGGAACAAGTCATCTTCATCTGTAATTTCTGCAACAATGTATGCGTTTGGATTTTGAGAGTATACGCCTTTAGAGAATGCTTTCCAGAAGTTTGTAACTTTAGTCCAAGTTTTGTCTAGGTTTTCGCCTTTATCTCTTAAGCCGTCCATATTTGCAATATCTTTAGTTGCGTCAATTCTCCAGTCAAGACCTGCGTTGATTCTGTCATTAATTACTTCTGCAAGTCTGAAACTGTGTTCGTTTGTGCCTTTTAACATTGTGTATAGAGCTTCGATGAGAGCTGTTTTGTCTTCTTTTGTGAGTTTTTTAAGCCCTTGTTGAATTTTATTAAGAACTTGTTTAGCTTCATCTTCAGGGCTAGAAGCATTTATTCCTAAAGTTTCTAACGATACATTTTTAAGTTCGTCGTAGTCGTATGCAATTTCTCCAGAAGTTTTGTCAATCGTGAATTTTGTTTTTGGAGCAAGAGCTGTTACGATTGCGTGTTTTGCAATGATTTCAGTAATCATTGGTAGTACATATTTACCGTATGTGGTTGTGTTATAACCATCATAAAGCGTTGGTACCATTTCATTTAAGTTTGCAAGAATTTCTGTTGTGTAGTTATGAAGTTCATTTGCGTAGATGCTGTCCATTTTTTTGTAAGTGTTTTTGTATTCATCAGGCAAATGAGGGTTACCATTTTTATACATTTGATATCTTGATGTGCCAAGAGTTTCTTTGCTGGTTGCACGCTTTGTAATGTATGGGCTGGCTAAAACTGTTGTTAAGTTATCGCCAAACTCAATTGAATCAAGCGGTAAATTCATTATTCCTGCGAGAACAAGGTCTTTGTATTCCAAAGTAGATTTTGTTTCAGGCATTCTGTAGTCGTCATTTAATACGTTTTGAACAACTTCAAAATTAATTTCTTTTTTTAATTTTTCTGGGAATTTTTCTGTGTTAATATTTTCAAGGATTTTTGCGTAAACTAGGTTAGGATTTTGAGGTTTTACACCTTTAAGTTGTTGAGCAACGTATAGATTTAAAATGTCTGAAGTCTTGCCAGTCCAATATTTACCAGCAGTTATTACGTAGTCTTGAACCTCATAGTTTTTACGTTCAAGGAATTTTATTTTATCTTCTTGTTTGTCGTTTTCGAAATTGAGAGTTACGTATGCTGTATCTGCATTTGAATATACAAAATTCAATTTTGGAATATCAGTGTTCGCATCCCAAGTTTCAAATTTACTTTCAAACTTTTCTTCAAGCTCAAAGTTTTCAAATTTAGAAACGAAACGAGTTCCCATATAGCTATCAAGCGTAATTTTATTATTTTTGTTATTTGAATTGAACTCATTTAATCTTGCAATATTTTTCAAATATACTTGCGGATCAATTTCAAATGAATAAGGAACGAGGGTGTCATTGTGAGTGTTTATGTCAACCGGATTTCCTGTATCAGGTTTGTCGTATGATCTGATAAGTTTTTGAGGGTCTTTTTTAGTAGCTTCACTAACCAATCTGTTATCAAAAATTTGAATATAAGTTGGTTGTTTGTCTGTATAGTGGCTATTAGATTTAGTTGTAATTTTACCTGTTTTGGGGTCTTGAATGCAAACAAATGGTGCGTTTACAAGTTTGTGAGAAACAAAGTTGTTATTTTTAGGAAATACCCCAAGAGTAAGAGGCCCATTTTTTAGGTTGTGTGCTTTAAACCAATTGAAGTAAGGTGAATCTTCACCCCATTTCAATACGTGTTTGAAGTGGATACCTTCTAAACCTTCGTTAACAAAAGCTCCGTCAGAAACAAAGTTAATACCTTTTTTGAACATTTCTCTTTGTAGAGATGCATAGTTGTTGATATTTCCTAATTCGTGAACCATTTGCATACAGTTTTTGTTCCAATATCCGTGTCCAGACAAGCTGTCATCTGTGAATATTGGAGTGGAAATAATTCTTTCATAGCCATTAAATTTGCCATCAATAACGTCTTTTTCGATACCAGCAAGACTTCCGCCAACTTTGTTTGCAAAAGTTTTTGTCATGTTTCTAATATCTTTGATTTTAGAATTTTTAATAATTTTGCCGTCTTTATCATAGGCCCATAATGGGTTGTAAAAGTCAGGTATTAACAATTTCATAGCGCCTGTTTTTACAGTTTTAGAACCGTTAGCAGTAACAACGTTGTATATTTCGTGCGCTCCGCTTGTTCTTGTTGAGTCTATGTAATCTCCAGCATCAATTTTGTATACAGGTTTTGCGTCGTTGCTTCTTCTATCTACGCCTTTTTGCACTAGAACGTAGTGGTATGCGAAATCTTGATCCGCTCTTACCCCAAACGTGCTAGATAGGTCAATTTTGTTACCGTCAGGATTTAATTTGTAGAAACCGTCAGGGCTCTCAAGATTTTTTAAGCCTTTTTGAACATAGTAATTATTCTTTTTATCCTTGCCTAGTGTGCAAATTTCCAAATAACAATCGTATAGATTTGCATCGTAAGGGTAATTGAATTCATAAACTAAATTCCCGTCATTATTCTTAACAGGTTTATATCCTTCAAAACTAATTTCCTTGTGGTTTATTTTAGTATTCCTTAAATCAAAATTGACTTTCACACGCACTCCTTGTTTCCATGTTTATAACTGTCGTGAATAAAAAATTTTGTCAAATTCCATTTCTTTATTAAGAAATTTTTACATTTATTCCCTAATGATTTTTTATATTCTATAATTTTATTATAGTCGAAAAATGGAGAACGATATGATTACAAGTGAAATTAGATGTGATATCAAAGATATTAATCTTGCAGATCAAGGTAAAAAACAAATAGAATGGGCATTTAAAGATATGCCTGTGTTAACAGAAATTCAAAAAAGATTTGAAAAAGAATTACCATTTAAAGGTTTGAAATTGTCAGCTTGCGTACACGTAACAAAAGAAACTGCAGCTTTATGTACGGTAATGAAAGCTGGTGGCGCAGATGCTATTTTGGTTGCATCAAATCCGTTGTCAACACAAGACGATGTAGCTGCAGCTTTGGTAAAACATTGGGGTATTCCTGTTTTTGCTATTGCTGGTGAAAGTGTAGAAACTTACAAAGCGCATATAAAAGAAGCTTTAAACCATAATCCTGATATTGTAATTGACGATGGCTGTGATATTGTTTCAATGATACATGCAGAAATGCCGGAATTAGCATCAAAAATTATCGGATCTACAGAAGAAACTACAACTGGTATTATAAGACTTCAAGCTTTAGAAAATGAAGGCACATTGAAGTTCCCTGCGGTTGGTGTTAACACAAGTTTAACAAAGCATTTGTATGATAACAGATATGGTACAGGGCAAAGTTCTTTAGATGGTATTTTGCGTGGTGCAAATATTTTGATAGCAGGCAAGACTGTTGTAATTTCAGGTTATGGCTGGTGCGGTAGAGGTTGTGCATTAAGAGCAAAAGCTATGGGTGCGAATGTTATTGTTTGCGAAGTTGACCCATTAAAAGCTCTTGAAGCTGTAATGGAAGGTTACAGAGTTATGCCAATTGCACAAGCTGCAAAAGAAGGTGATGTTTTTATTACTGTAACAGGTGATAAACACGTTGTAGATGTCCAGCATATTTTAGAAATGAAAGATGGTGCTTTCCTTGCAAATTCAGGACACTTTGATTGGGAAGTTAACGTAAACGGTTTGAAAGAATATGCTGTTGAAATTAATGAAGTTCGTCCAAATTTAGAAGAATACAAGCTTAAGAACGGAAAATCTGTTTATGTATTTGCACAAGGAAGATTGGTGAATTTGATTTGTGCAGAAGGTCACCCTGCGAGTGTAATGGATATGAGCTTTGCTAACCAAGCTTTGGGTATTGAATTCTTGGTTAAAAATAAAGGCAAATTAGAAAACAAATTATACACACTTCCTCACGAAGTTGATGTTGAAATTGCTCAATTGAAATTAAAATCAATGGGAATTGAAATTGATACATTAACAGAAGAACAAGAAAAATACCTAAACAGTTGGAAAATTGATTAATTTTCTATAAAAGTAGATAAAAAATGAGCGAATAAGTTCTTTTCTTTGAACCTATTCGCTCGTTTTTATTGTGATATTTTTGCTTATTGTTCAACGATGCAATTTTCTAATTTTTTGTTGTGTCTAACTGAAGAAATGAATGCTGCAATGATGAATGCAAGTCCGATTAAACCTGTCAGAACTTCAGGGACTTCTCTAACCGCAGAAATCATCATAAGTATAGATAAAGCTCCAATTGCCCAGTGTGCACCTGATTCTAGATAAATAAATTGAGCAAGAGTTTTCTTTTCAACTAGCATAATTGTAAGAGAACGTACGAACATTGCACCGATTGCAAGCCCGATTGATATGATGATAATATCTTTACTTAAAGCGAATGCACCAAGTACTCCATCAAGAGAGAATGAAGCATCAATAAGTTCAAGATAGATGAACGCCATTAGTCCACCACATTTTACATTTTCAGCACATTGAGCAAGGCGCATTTCTTCTCTTTTTTCAAGATAACTTGTAACGCCGTCGATTACCAAGTAAGTTATAATACCCGCAAGCCCTGCAAGAAGTACTGCGTGATTTTGTTCGCCGTGGATAAAGTGTTGAGTTGCAATTAGTGCAAACAATGAGATTACGACTTCGATACCTTTAAAGTGGTCAAGGTGAGATAGAGTTTCTTCAATTTTTCTCAACCAATGAACTTCTTTTTCGTGATTAAAGAAATAGTTTAAGAATAACATCATTAAGAATGTTCCACCAAAGGTTACAATTGGTGCGTGAGTTTCGTGTAGATAGTGTGCATATTTATCAGCGTCAGTAAGTGCTATTTTTGCAACTTCGTACATACCTAATTTTGCAAAAATTGAAACAACTAAAATTGGGAACACAAATCTCATCCCGAAAACTGCAATTGCAATCCCCCAAGTTAAAAATCTATGTCGCCAAGTGTCATTCATTTTTTCTAGTTTCATAGCGTTAACTACTGCGTTGTCAAACGACAAGCTAACTTCAAGAACACTCAATACGATTGCAATGAACACGCACGCCCAACCGCTACCTGGAGTAACGTGATTACCCCAAAGAAATGCCGTGATAAGCCCCACTATGGTCACAAAGTAAGACCCCATAAAGTATTTTGACATATTAATTTTCTCCTATCGTGTACTATCTGATTTTGATTGTACTAAAAATTCAAAGTTTAGGTCAATTCAATGGGCTTGATTTCATACAGTTAAATGATATTTGAAAAAAAATTTGTTCCTGTTATAATCGGGGTATGAAAGATATGTTAGATAAAATTCTTCAAATAGAAAAGAAATATAATGAACTCGGCGTTATATTGTCAGATCCTGCTGTAATTCAAGATTACAACCGTTTCAGAGATTTGTCTAAACAAAGAAAATCAATGGAAGAAACAGTTGAACTTTATTATGCTTGGAAAAAAGCAGTTGATGCTATTGAAGAAGCAAAGGAAATGATACACCAAGAAAGCGATGATGAAATGAAGTCTTTCTTGAAGGCTGAAATGGAAGAAAATGAAGCAAAAATCCCCGAGTATGAAGAAAAAATGAAAATATTATTACTTCCTCGTGACCCGATGGATGATAAAGATATTATGTTAGAAATTCGTGGCGGAGCTGGTGGTGATGAAGCTAATATTTTTGCTGGAGATTTGGCAAGAATGTATATGAGATATGCTGACAAAAAAGGTTGGCAAACTCAAGTTTTATCAAAAACTGAATGTGAAGCTGGTGGCGTTTCTGAAATTATTATTTCAATAAAGGGTGATGCAGTATACTCTCAATTAAAGTATGAATCAGGTGTTCACAGGGTTCAGAGGGTTCCTGCAACAGAATCTCAAGGAAGAGTTCATACATCAACAGCAACTGTTGCTGTAATGCCTGAAGTTAATGACGTTGAGGTTAATTTGAATATGAACGATGTTGAAATTACAACGGCTCGTTCAGGTGGTGCAGGTGGTCAAAACGTAAACAAAGTTGAAACTGCTGCACGTGTATTCCACAAACCTACAGGTATTATGATTTTCTGTACAGAAGAACGTTCTCAATTGCAAAACAAAGAACGTGCTTTGCAGATTTTGAAGGCAAAGTTGTATGATATGGAAGTTCAAAAGCAAATGCAAGAAATTACAGACTTGCGTAGATCTCAAGTTGGTACGGGTGACAGAAGTGAACGTATTAGAACGTATAACTTCCCTCAAGGTAGATTAACAGACCACAGATTAAATCACAATTTGAACGTGTGGACTGTTATCGAAGGTGAACTTGATGAATTAATTAAGCTTTTGATGGAATATGACCAAAAATTGAAATTGGAAAAATTAGCAGAGGTAAATTAGTGTCAGAAAGAAAGTGTGCAGGCTGCGGACAACTTCATAATAAAGAAGAAATGATAAAAATCACCAGACAAACCCCGCACGGCGACTTGATAATCAACCCTGACTCCAAAGTATTTGGCAGATCTGTATATCTTTGCTATAATAATAATTGCATAGAAAATGCTTTCAAAAAAAATAAGATTTCTAAAGCATTAAAAACTTCTGTGCCTCAAGAACTGAAAGGGAAATTAATAAATGAGTTTTGAAACAAAAAGAATAAATGAAATAGCAAAAGAATTGAATATGACCAGCAAGGAAATCCTAGAAAAGCTTGCCGGCATGAATATTACAGGAAAAACTCATTCCAGTACGTTAACTCCTGATCAGGAAAGACGCTTGAAAGATTTAATCAAAAATGGCGGTGCGCCAAAAGCTGCGCAAAAACCAAAAGCTTTTGTTGTGAAAAAAGCTAAAGCTCCAGAACCTGAAGTTGTTGAGAAAGTTGAAGCTCCAAAAGCTGAAGTTAAAAAGGTAGAGATTGAGAAACCAAAACGTCCTCAAATTGAAGTTGTAAAACCTCAAAATCGTTTGGAAATTGTAAGACGTGCTCCTCAAAAACCTCAAGCTCCAGCAGGAGAAAAATCTGGCGAATCTAAAAAGTTTCCACCACGTTCTGACCGTCCTGAACGTCCAGAAAGAGGTAAGCGCCCATTCCCATCTCAAAACCAGTTTAAAGATGGTGAAAAGCCAAAATCAGGTTTCGTTAAAAAACAAGGCGAAAAACCTGATTCTCAAGATAGAAAACCTATTCAACGTCATATAATATCTCAAGATATTTATGAAAACAAAGGTCCAAGTAGAAAACGTACCGATAACAAGAAAAAAGAAAAAGATTTCAATTCAAAGAAAGAAGAACAAGAAAGAATTTCTTTAGAAAAAGCTGCGGCTCAAAAACATAAAAAACGTACTCAAAAAGAAGAATCAGTAGAACAAGTTACTCAAATCGTTGTAACTCAACCTATGACAATTAGTGAGTTGGCTGAAAAAATTCAAAAAACACCTGCAGAAATCGTAAAATTCCTTATGTTCCAAGGTGTTATGGCGACAGTTAACCAGTTGATTGATGTTGATGTTATTAAAAAGATTTGTGCAGAATATGAATTAGAAGTTCTTGATGAAGATTTAGATGCGTTTATGGAAGAAGAGCTTGAAAAAGAACAAAAACAAAAAGCTCTTACAGAAGTAGATAAAAAATTATTGAAAAAACGTGCGCCAGTCGTTAGTATTATGGGCCACGTTGACCACGGTAAAACAACATTGCTTGACAGTATCCGAGCTTCTAAACACAAAATTGTTGCGACAGAGGTCGGTGGTATTACTCAATCTATTGGTGCTTATACTGTTTATTTAGACGATAGTAATGATAAGAAAATTGTATTTGTAGATACTCCTGGTCACGAAGCGTTTACGGAAATGCGTGCGAGAGGTGCAAAAGCTACAGACATCGCAATCCTAGTAGTAGCTGCAGACGATGGTATAATGCCACAAACTATTGAGGCTATTAACCACGCAAAAGCTGCAGATGTGCCGATTATTGTTGCTTGTAACAAAATTGATAAACCAAGTGCAAACCCAGATAGAATTCTTCAACAGTTAACTGAACACGGTTTGGTTCCTGAAGAGTGGGGCGGAGATACTATTACAGTAAAAGTATCAGCATTGCAAGGTTTGGGTATTGATGAATTGTTAGAATATATCTTGCTTGTTGCAGATGTTCAAGATTTGAAAGCTAATCCAAAAGCTGAAGCTTCTGGTGTTGTAATTGAAGCTAACTTGGATAAAGGTAAAGGTCCTGTTGCGACACTTCTTGTTCAAAATGGTACATTACGAGTTGGTAATTGTATTGTTGTAGGAACAGCTTGCGGTCGTGTTAGAGCATTACTTTCTGATAGTGGTGAAAGAATTACTAAAGCTGAACCTTCAACTCCAGTTGAGATTTTAGGTTTAACAGAAGTTCCTCAAGCAGGTGATTACTTTGAAGTAGTTCAAAATGAAAAAGAAATGAAAGCAATCATCGAAAAACGTAAAGAAAAAGAACGTGATAAGAGATTAGAAGCTATGTTACCTGCTCACATTAGACGTGAAGCTGTTGCTGGCGATGAAGATATTCCACAGTTGAATTTGATTATCAAAGCAAATACTCACGGTTCTGCGGAAGCTGTATCGCAAGCGATTGCACAATTAGATTCTAAAGAAATCAAGACAAAGATTATTCACGTAGGTGTTGGTGATATTTCAGAGGCTGACGTAATGTTGGCGTCAGCATCCGGTGCGTTAATCCTTGGATTTACAGTAAAAGAGGACGGTAACGCATTAGCTGCTGCTGAAAAAGAAGGCGTAACTATTAAGAAATATGATATCATTTATCAGATTCTTGAAGATATGGAAAAAACAATGCTTTCACTTCTTGAACCTGAAATTAAAGAAGTTGAACTTGGTAAAGCTGAAATTCGTCAAGTATTTACTATCGGTAAAACAACCCGAATTGCAGGTTGCTACGTTACTGAAGGTAAAATTGTTAGAAGTAAGGATGCAGTTCTTTATAGAAATGGAAAAGAAATATACAGAGGTGCAATTGATCAGCTTAAACGTTTCAAAGATGATGTTAAAGAAGTTGCACAAGGTTTTGAATGTGGTATTTCTTTTGCAAAATTCAATGACCTTGAAGTTGGCGATATAATCGAAGTTTCAACAACTGAACAAGTAGAAAGGAAATCTTTATAATGGGCTTGAAAATAGAACCAATTGCATTCAAAAAATCATTGTCAAATATGGATAATGTGTTGAAGGAAATATTCCCAAAACTTGATCCAGTTTATAGAAACATGATGAAATCGTCTAATTCAATGCAATCTTGCGTTTCTAATTCATTGTACAAAACAATATCAACAAACGAAATGCAACAAGAAATTAAAATGAAAAATCTTGAGGCGGATAAGTTTATAAAAGCAAAAATGCCTTAAGTTTTAATTTGATTTTGTTAAGGAGAAAATTATGACATTAAGAAATGAACGTGTTAGAAAAGAATTAATGAGAGATATCTCTGATATTTTGAGAAAAGAAATTAGAGGTCTTGCAGGTGTTGTGTCAGTTTTAGACATCGAAGTTTCTCATGACAATTCGTTTGCTAAAGTTATTTATAGTGTATTGGGTTCTCCAGAACAAGTTGAAAAAACAAAAGAAGTTATTGAAAAAAGTACACCAAAAATCAGGTATGAAGTTGGTAAGAGAATTCGTTTAAGATTAACTCCTGAACTTCGTTTTGTTTATACTGATTCATTAGAACAAAGTTCAAAAGTTCATGAAATTTTAAATAAAATTTCAAGAGGAGAAGTTTAGTTTTTATTGGGGGCATAAGTTGCAACAAGAACCTCTGTTTGGATTTTTGAATGTTTATAAACCAAAAGGAATGACATCTCATGATGTTGTTTCACGCATGCGTAGGATTACAAAAATCAAACAGATTGGACATACAGGAACTCTTGATCCTTTTGCAGAGGGGGTTTTGCCTATTTGCATAGGTAAGTCTACAAGATTGATAGAATACTTGGCTGATGACAAGGAGTATCTTGCGACCGTGAAGTTCGGAGTGACAACAGATAGTTATGATTTAGATGGTACTATTGTAAAAACATCTGATGTGAAGATTACAGAAGATGATGTGTTGAATGCTTTGCCACAATTTAGAGGTGAAATTTCTCAATTACCGCCAATATATTCTGCAATAAAAGTAAAAGGTAAAAAGTTGTATGAATATGCTAGAGCTGGTGAAGAAGTTAAGATTGAAGCCAGACAAGTTTTTATTGAAAAACTTGAGTTAGTACGGTTTTCTGAAACGGAACAAGTTGCAGAAGTTTTAGTAAAATGTTCTAAAGGTACGTATATTCGCTCTATTGCGCATGATTTGGGTGAAGTTTTAGGATGTGGTGCGCATTTAGTTAAGCTTATAAGAACTCAAGCAGGGCGTTTTTTTATAAATAACTCAACAAATCTTGAAGAGTTTCAGGGTAAAGATGTTGTTAATATGAAATTAATAAATCCAATTGAGATGTTGGATTACCCAAAGGTTTTGGTTAATGAAGACGAACTTATAAAGATAAAAAACGGAGTTGCGATTGAGAATAAAAATGGCATAAAAGTTAATGAAGTTGTAATTTTGATAAATAATGATATAATTAGGGCTGTTGGTGTAGCTGACAATAAAAAGATTTTGATTAAGAAAGTGTTTTAGTATATGCAAAAAAAACTTGTAGGATGTTTAGCTCTATTGGTGTTGATGATGTTTACGCCTGCGTTTGCTACAAGTTTTGATAGCGATTATTATTGTGTTGCACCTTATGATTTGTCAAAAAGTTTTTCAAGTATATTTACGAAATATTCTGGTGCAAATTTTGCGACGGCTAGAATATTAGGTCAGCTTTTGAAATCACAAATTCTGAAAAAAGCAGATGGTGATTTTAAAGTTTTAATTGATTCATATAGTGTATCAGATTTAAAGAATGGACGCTTTAGAGGGATTAAGATTTATGGTGAAAATGTAATCGCTAAAGATGTGTATTTTTCAAGTGTAAATATGCAGACTTTGTGTGATTTTAATTATGTAGTTTATGACAAATCAAAATCTACGATTTATTTTAAAGAAGCTTTTCCAATGAGTTTTGCTTTAACTTTTTCGGAAGATGATTTGAATAATACTATGCGTGCTGTCGGGTATGAAAATTTAATTGAGAAATTGAATGGTTTTGGTAAAAAATATTCTTTGTTCGAGGTGCAATCTACTACTTCTCAAATTGTGGATAACAAATTTGTTTATACTTTTGATGTGAAAGTTTCAATATTAGGATTAAATTCAAATTATAAAATATCACTGAAATCAGATTTGATGGTAGATGATGGACAGGTAGTGATGCGAAACCCTGAATTGATAAGCGATTTTGGCAAAATTGATTTGAGAAAATTAACTAAAGCATTTGACTATTTGAATCCACTAGAATATTCGCTAAAGGTTTTTAAGAATAAAAATGTGAATTTAAAAGTAAGAAATGTTAGCATTATTAACAACAAAATAAATGTTTCAGGTATAATGAATGTACCGAAGGATGTACTTACTCAACATAAGGATTAATCTATGGGAAGACGTAAGAAAAAAAATGAGGATGATTTTTTTAGCAATTTGTTAATATTTATAGTCTGTGTAATATTAACAGCATGTGTTGGTTATGGCGTTTTTTATGGACTTCAAAAGTTAACTCCAGGTGGGCATTTGACTGAAATACCAGATGTCCCACCAGTGAAAGTTCCTGTGGATGGCGATAATCCTTCGCAAAAACCTATTGTTGAAGATCCTAAAGCTCAGGATTTTGTAAACGTATTTTTCATTGGCAAAAATGAAAATGGTGAAGAAGTTTACAGAGCTGTAAAACGGACATACAACAAAGATGTTGATGGCTCAAAAATTAAATATTCAATAAACTGTTTGGTGTTAGGGCCGAAACCTCAAGAAAAAGCGAAAGGTGTATATACTGAAATCCCTGCATCAACTCAACTTTTAGGCATTACTGAAGCTCAAGATAAAATTGTAATTAATTTATCTGCAGCGTATGCTATGGGTGGAGGAACTGAAAGTGTTTACAAAAGACTTTTCCAACTTATAAAAACTGCAAAACGTAATACTGATAAACCTGTATATTTGCACATAAATGGGAAACAAGCAGATGTAATTGGCGGTGATGGTATAATGATTACTCAACCGTTGAGTGAACGTTCGTTAGATTAATTATGGAAAAAGATTTAGATTATTATTTAAATTTAGATTGGACTCTTATTGAGGGCGAAGATTTGGGCTTTGAGGGAGAGCCTTATCATTACATAATGATTGAGGAAATTCCAAGTTTTTGTTTTTGTGCAAAAACGATTGAAAAAGCCCGTGAAAATTACAAAAAACAATTAAAATTGTCGTTGATGGTTATGCTCGAAAGTGGAGAGCATATAAAAGAACCTGGCGAAGACGATGAAGATGTTGATTGGGAAAGCCTTTGCCCTTAAATTAGTTTAAACCTTTATACAAATCTATTTCATATCTGAAATAACTTTTTCTTTCAAACCTTCGTAGTGGTTGAAGACTTTTTCTAACTGAACATAGAAAAGATTTTCGCCAGAGTCGTTCACATGGCACAAACAAGGTCCAGTTAAAGTTTCTTCAATTTCAGGAGGATCGTCTTGGTTGTGTTTGATTTGCACAATTTTAGTTCCGTTTATAACCGCCATCAACCAGAACCAAATATCATCATTTGTTGGTGCAAGTTGTGTGAATAAATTTTCGTTTGTAATATCTTTATATAAGCTATTAGGAGGGTACAAAACTCCACCAATACCAACTAGTTTGTTTGCAAATGACGGTTGTTTGTAGCACTGTTTGCAACGAGCTTTGAACTTACCTTTTTTTAACGAAATTTTTGTAATCCTGTGGCAGTGAATGTGATGAGGTGCTTTTTTGTATGACTCATAAAGTTTTTCGACCATTGTTTTGTCATAAACTACGTCATCGTCAGTTGTGATAATTATGTCATCAGGATAATTTGTTATTGTTGGAATGAGTTTTTTGTATGGTCTAATATCGTGCCACCATTTTATTGTTAAGCCGAATTCTTTTAGTTTTAAAATTTCTTCGGTTAAGTCATCTTCTCCATTAGGAAATTGTTCTTTTGCAAGCCAAAGGATTACCATATCAGGCTTGACTGTTTGTTGCAATAGAGAAGCTAAAGTTATGTGTAATGTTGGAATTCTTGCAGGAAAAGATGTTAATGAAACTATGAGTTTAATCGGACGAGGAATTGTTGTTGTTCCTCTTTCAGTTACAGGAGTGTAGGTGTATTTTTTAGCGGTACTGTATTCAAATTTGAACCCTAAAAAATGAATAATTCTCTTGCTTCCGATTTTTTCTTTTTTAAATAGTTTCATTTATAATTCAAGCTCCTTTTTTCTGGTAAAGTAAGCATTTGACCTAGTTTTAGGTTGTATTCTTCTGGTTTGAAAATATCAACTCCGCTAGCGGATGTAAAAGTCATTTCTCCAAAATAAATTTTCCCGTCAAGGTTGTAAAAATCAACTCTAACCAATGCAAAATCTTGAGATAGAAGTCTTGCAAATTCAATCATTTTTTCTAAATTTTGTGGTGCAGGAACTTCTTCTTTTGAGTTTTCATAAGTTAGCAAAAATGGTTGCAAATTCCATTTTGTATCGTAAATATTTTCAGTTCTGTCGCCAAATCTTCCTTGGTCAATCCAAATAAATTTTGGTTCTCCATTGAAGCAAAGAACTTTGTAATCGTTTAATTCGCCTTTTGAATCCGCCATAAATGCCTCTGCAACAATTTTGGGAGGGATATCTTTATATTGCATTTCGAAACCAGCTTTTAGAGCATAATTTCTTTTCATCCATTTGTCGAATTTTTTCTTTGCTTTTTTCTTATCAAATTTACTTTTGTCTTTTACGATAATATTCCACGCACAACCGTGGTTTGCTTTTAGTACAAATTTCTCTGGCAACTTGTCAAAATCTATATCATCAAAATTATCCCAAACTCCTAGTAGTGGAATTAAATATTCTTCGCCGATTTTTTCTTTAATCCATTCTCTAACGAGGTATTTATCAGCAAGTTTTGTTTTTAGAGGTGAATTGTCATACAACTTTAACCATTGAATTTTTTCGTTAAAATTTTGAGGATTTTCAAGGTTAAGCTCTTTTCCAGTTCTTTTTTTATACCATTTCTTCAAAAGTTTAGGGATATCTTCTTTATCCATATTTTTTGAAAGTGAAAGTTTGTAACCGAAAAGTTTTAGTGAAATACCATCTCTGTATTTTAATTTTTCTAAAATTTGCATAAATTCCCCCTCTGCACTAATTTTAAAATGATTATTGCCTAATGTCAAATTATCAGTTGGCAAGATTGCTATTTTATAATAAAATTAGAGAGAAAGTTAGATAGATAGGAATTTAGGATATGGAAATAAAACCTTGGAATGATTATTTTTTAGATTTGGCAAAAACTTGTGCAAGCCGTTCAAACTGTATTAGAGCGCAAGTCGGAGCGGTTATTGTTGGTGAAGATAAAAAAATAAAAGCAACAGGTTACAATGGTACTCCTTCAAAGGTTGAATCTTGTTTTGAAAGAGGAGAATGCTACCGTATTAAACATAATATTCCTTCAGGAACAAGATACGAAACTTGCCGTTCTATTCACGCTGAACAAAATGCTATTATTCAAGCTGGTCAAGATAGATGCAAGGGTTCAACTATGTATATTTGGGGGCATAATTTTATATGTATTCTTTGTAAAAGATTCATTGTCCAAGCAGGAATAAAAGATGTTTATTTGAAAAAAGATGATAATTCAGAAATTGTTTACGTAACAGTAGATGATATTCGCAAAGAATTAGATGCTGTTGATTAGTAACATGACTTTTCTTTTCTTATCATTAAATAAAATGTATGAAATTCAATAAATTTTCTCCATCAAAAGGATGATTTATTGAATTTTTGCTTAACAAAAAGGGTTTAAATAAGTTAATATAAGAAAAGAAAGGCAGGGAACAATGCAATACAATGCAGGCTGGATGCCAAAATATGATTTAGAGGCAAGAATACAGCATACAAAATTAGATAGTGGAATTTATGGTATGCCATCAGCTAGATTGGACAGAATGGAAAAACCGTCTACGGCTGATTTCAAAACTGTATTTTCTGGGCTTGTTGAAAACTTGAATGCTGAATTGAATGCACCTGATAACCTTTTGAAAGATGTAATGAGTGGCAACAATAATATTGATATCCACGATGTTATGACAGCGATGGCGAAGTCAGAAATTAGTATCAACGTGGCTACTCAACTTACTGGTAAAGTAATACAGGCATACGACAAAGTTATGCAAATTCAAGTATAGAATAATAGATAAAGTGGGATTTTGCGTAAAATACGCAAGAAAACAGACTAACTGGATTGAAATATCCGCGGGGAAAATATGGACTTCAATAAATTATTAGAAAACAAAGCTTTATTATTTGGAACGCTTGGCGGGCTAGTGATAATTGTTGCTATTATTGTATCAATTAGTTTTGCCGTAAATTCAGGCGGTGGTAGTGGTGCTGCAAAACCTGTTAGTGAAAAGGTTATAAAAGAGCCTTTGGATTTGTTGACTACAGAAAATTTAGGTAAAGCTTTAGAAATTCAATCTCTATTAGCAAGAGAAGGTATTATTGCAAGTCGTAAAGCTGATGGACAAAAGTCTATTATTTATTTAAAAACTTATACAATGGATCAAAGAGATAGAGCTTTGATGACTATTGTAAAAAGTGGTTTGGTTGACCAAAATGTAGGGTTAGAAATTTTTGATAAAGGTGACTTTACATCAACAAAACAGGATAAACAAATTCGTTTGACTCGTGCAAAAAATGGTGAACTAGCAAGATTAATCAGAAAGCTTGATTCAGTTGAGAATGCGACTGTATTTATTTCAATTCCTGAACAAGATTCAATGTACACATCAATGAAAAAACCAGTAACAGCAACTGTACAAGTAGCGATTGCTGCTGGAGAAAAACTTCCGCCATTACAAGTAAGAGCTATTACAAACTTGCTTTTAGGTAGTGTTGGTGAATTAGATTCTGACCATATCTCAATAACAGATACAAATGGTAATGTTTATACAGATATGATGGATGCTGATGATCAAATGCTTCAGAAACTTCAAGAAAACGATAAATATATGCAACAAAAAGTTGGTAGACAATTAGACAGACTTTTGGGTGCAGGTAATTATACTGCAACAGTTAGTACATTCTTGCGTCAAGCTCCAATGGAGAGAACAAGAATTGAATATGACCCAAATTCAAAAACAGCTATTGCAGAACAATCTTTCTCTGAAGGTTTAGGTGATCAAACAAGAGATAGCAACAAAAATCCAAATGCTGTAAGTGTATATATTCCAAATGGAATTGTTGCTGGTGGTCAGGATTCAAGCCAAGATAGAAGTTACAATAGAACAGCAACAGAAACTCAATATGGTGTTTCAAAAACTCAAACAATGGAATACATTAAACCTGGTGTTGTCGAAGAAATTTCTATCGCAGTAACAATGGAAAAAAGTGCAATGCCAGCGCAGACAACAACTCAAGAATTGAAAGAGTTGATTGCAAGAGCAGCAAGCCCAAAAGCTTCTGCGGATAATGTAATTATTGCATTTTCAGATGCTTCTGATTTGAATCTTGCAGGTGATAGACAAGCTAATCTTCCAAAACCTGAAGAAAGTGGTAACCCTTGGTGGATTACAATTGCGCTTTGTATCATCGGTTTGATTTGTGTAACAAAAATGGTTCATTCAAAACTTCAAAAGGCTCAAGAAGAACACGAAAAAGAAGTTAATGCACTTCGTCAAAAAGAAATGGAACAAGACAGACTTCTTCAAGAAATGAACGCAAGAGCTGCACAATTGACAGAAAGACAGTCTGAATTGGCTCAAGGATTGTTAGAAGCGCAACAAAGAGAATATTTAGCACTTCATACAACAGACGATCTTGTTAATACACTTGCAAATATGTCAGCTAATATTTCTGAAGCTGATGAAGAAATTGCAGCAGACAAGATTAAGAGTTGGATTGAAGAAACATAATAATTGAATAATTTTGAATTAATAGGAAAAGGTAAATAAATGGCTATACAAGGTTTTGATTTTGAAAAATTTGCACAGGATTTAACAGCACAAGCACAAGAAATTGTGCCCGCAGAGTTTGATGCAAATCAAAAGCAATATATCGTTAATACGTTGTATAACTATTCAAAAATGGCTGGTGAAGCGTTGTATAATGATACGACGCTAAACTTTAACGCTGATCAAGCTGTGATGATTACACAAATTATTGCAGAGTGGTCTTTCCATAAGTCTGTGGATTTGATTAGGTCAGGTATTCCTCAACAATATTGGGATCCTATTATGCAAAAGATTGCTTACACTATTTATGAAGTGGCGAAGCAAACTTTTAGTCAAGGCATGCCTCAAGATCAAATTCTTTCATTGATTGAACACCACGTAAAAAAAGCTTATGAAGAGTCGATTAAAGAATTAAATGAAAGAAATTTGATTGATAAAGCGTTAATGGAAAAAGCGGCAAGTCAATCTAACATTGATGCAATGATGCAGAATATGCAAGAAAATAATGAGGTTCAAGCTCCTGCGCCGTCAGCTCATAATGTTCCAGCGCAAGTGAATGGCACATCGGCTCCTGTTTCAACTTCATCAGGAGTCCCTTCAGGTCCAATTGATATGTCAAAACCTATAGAACCTTACAAACCTCCAAAATTGTTGAAATTAGTAGCTGTTGCATTGTTGTTGAAACGTGTTACTGATGATAGAGTTCAGGCGATATTAAATCATTTTGAACAAGATGATGCTGGAACTGTGTTGCGTTATATGTATGTTGATGGATTAGAGGAAAAAGTTGACCCGTCAGTTACAATGAGAGTGTTGGAAGATATTGGAAGAAATCTTCCTTCTGCAACAGAAGTTAACACAAATATGTTGGTTGATAGAATAAAAGCAACTGCAGCTATGATGGATAGAAATAGGCTTGAATCGCTTGTACAGCTAGAAAGACCTAATGTTCGCCGATTGGTTTTCAATGCAATTGAGGGTGAATTTTATAAAATGCCACCAAGAGTTGCAGCGGTTATTGCCTCACACCTTGAACATAGTGTATAATAATTTTAAATCATGATTATTAAACGTAAGAATAAACAACCTCAAATATCTAGGGAAGATGTATCTAAAAAACAGTCAGAGGCGATAAGTCCAGATTATGGGCAACCGTCGCAGGCTGAAACGTCTTTTGTTGATAAAGATTTTGAAATTGAGGATGATTATCAAACAGGAGGAGAAGACTATTCTCAAGTTCAGGCTGTAGATTACTCTCAAGAACCCCAAAAGTCAGATGAGCCTGAAGAAATAGATTTGTTTAATTTAGATAATATTGATTTCAAACAACGTCAAGAACGCAGACGAGGCGATAGACGTAGAGGCTTTAGGCGTGGTGACGATAGAAATTTGATTTCAAGAGCAAGAGAAGAAGCTGATGGAATTAGAGAATCTGCTTCAAAAGAAGGTTATGAAGCTGGGTTAGAAAAAGCGCAGGAAGATATTCTACAAATAAAAGAATCTTTGAAGGAGTTTTTGTCAGCTCCTCAAGAAGTTTTTGATTATATCGCTCCAAGCCTTTTGGAAATAAGTGTTGATATTGCTCAAAAAATAATTAAAACAGAAGTAACTCAAAATCCGCAAGTCGTTTTAGACAAGATTACGGAGATTTTGAAGACTTTGTCGAAAGAAGAACCAAAAGTTACGGTAAGGGTAAATCCAATGCAGGTTAATATTGCTAAAGAAGGTATGCCAGAAGTTATGTCTTCTGCTGGATTAGATACAAAAATAGTTGTTTTGCCTGATGAGAGTGTAACTGAAGGTGGTTGCATTGTTACTACTAATAATGGTGTGATTGATGCAACGATAGAAAGTCAACTTGCAATTGTTAAGGAGGCATTGAAAGAAATCTAATGGCAGCACAAGGAGGTTCAGCTCAAAGTTCGAATTTAAGTGAAATTGCAATGGCGATATTTGTGCTATTGCTAATCATTCTTTTGCTGTGCGAACTTCCTAACTGGGTTATAAATCTTTCTATCTGTTTGAATATTACATTGGGTATCGTTTTAATGATGATAGCCTTGTATGTAAAAAAGACTCTTGAATTAGCATCATTCCCGTCAATTATTTTGATTGGTACAATGTTCAGGCTTGTTCTTTCTATTGCATCAACAAGATGTATCCTTGCAAAAGGTGAGGCGGGAGAAGTTATTCACGCATTCGGAACATTCGTAACTGGTGGTAACATGGTAGTAGGTGGAGTAATTTTCCTTATTATCACGGTTGTTCAGTTTATGGTAATTACCAAAGGTGCTGAACGTATTGCCGAAGTTGCTGCACGTTTTGCGTTGGATGCGATGCCTGGTAAACAAATGACTATTGACGCAGACTTTAATGCAGGTTTGATATCTCCAGAAGAAGCTACTATGAAACGTGAAGATTTACAACGTGAATCAAACTTGTTTGGTAGTATGGACGGTGCGATGAAGTTCGTTAAAGGGGATACTATTGCCGGTATTATCATCACTTTGATTAACATTATCGGCGGGTTGTGTATTGGTTGTTTGATGAATGGATTACCAGTAGAAGAAGCTGTTCTCAAATATACTACATTAACGATTGGTGATGGTTTGGCATCTCAAGTTCCATCATTATTGATGTCAATTGCGGCAGGTATCTTTATGACACGTTCATCTGCTGCAAACTCTTTGGGTTCTGATGTTACTAAACAAATTTTGAGTAAGCCAAATGCTTTATTCTTATCTGCTGGGTTCTTGCTATTGTTAGCTTGTACAAGTGGAATTACAGGATTGCCTTGGGTTCCATTTACATTGTTTGCGATTGGATTAGGACTTGGTGGATTTTCAACTTTAATCAACGCAGACGTTCAATCTCAATTGGGACAATTGGAAAGTGTTCGTCAAAACATGCAAGATTTGGTAAACCCAAACCGTATGTACGAACGTTTGGGTGTAGATATTTTGAGTTTGCAAGTTGGTTCAAATTTGCTTGTTATTGCTGACCCTGATCAAGAAGGTCAATTGCTTGCAAAAATCGCTGCACTTCGTCAAAGAGTTACTGACGAATTGGGTTATATTTTACCGAATATTCGTATCATGGATTCATCAGCGTTGGATGCGAATGAATACATGCTTCAAATTCGTGGCAACACTGTAGATACAGGATATGTTTATCCTGGTCGTTTGATGGTAGTTGCTGATCAGTGGGATTCTGTTAAAAAAGAAGTTCCTCAAGATGCTATTATTGGTATTGATCCAACTTATCAGACTCAAGCTTATTGGATTACTCCAGAAGATGCAAAGGCTGCTCGTTCTGTTAGTGCATTTGATTCAACTGACGTTATTGTTACTCACTTGCAAGAGTGCGTGCGTAAACACGTAGATGAAGTTATGACCAAGACTGACGTTCTTAAGCTTATGGAACTTGTTCGTTCTCAAGACCCAACTCTTGTTAATGACCTTGTCCCAACAATTATTTCAACTAGCGATTTGAGAAAGATTTTTGTTAACTTGATTAGAGAAAAAGTTTCTATCAAGGATATTATCTTTGTGTTTGAAAGATTGTGTGATTATGCAAGATTTTCAAAAGAGCCAGATATTTTGTCAGAACGTTTGAGAGCTGCATTAGGTCGTCAAATTTGTTTGGCAAATGTTGAAGAAAACAAAGTTTTGTACGCATTGACGCTTTCTCCTGAATGGGAAAAAATTCTTGATGACAGTTGTCAAAGAACAGAGTTGGGTACAATGTTCTTGTTGAATCCTATGCAAGTTCAAGAATTGATTGAAACTACTGCATCAACATTGATGAGAGCGCATCAAGCTTGTGGTAGAAATCCTGTTATTCTTTGTTCACCACGTATAAGACTACCATTGTATCAATTGCTAGAACGTCATATTCCTTCAGTTGTTGTAATTTCATATTCAGAATTGATTACGGATATCAAAGTTGAGGCGGTTGATACTATTGGCGAAAGCTACGCAATGTAATTCTCAAGGGGTTGTGCGTGAAAGAGTCGAATGAAAAGAAGTCTTTGTTAAAAGTTTGTGCGTTATTTTTAATTGGAATTTATCAAAAAATTTCTCGCCATACTCCAGCAACTTGTCGTTTTTATCCTACGTGTTCAGAATATACAAGACAGGCTATTGAAAAATATGGTTTTTTAAAAGGCTGTTGGCTTGGAATAAAACGTATTTCGAAATGTCACCCGTGGCATGATGGCGGGTATGACCCGTTAGAATAATTATTTTATCCATCTGAAAGTTTTTACGTAATCATTTCCGTTGATATCACCGTTGATTTCAGCGTTGAAAATTCTGTAAATATTTTGAGAATCAAGGTTTGGAATTTTATTTATTTCAGACATTATTTCTGGATTTAGCTCACTTTTGTTCATAAGTGGAATTGTGTTGAAAAGAGTATTGAGTGATAAATTTTTCATTTTGCCGAAAACGCTTGTTATGTTATTTGAAAGTGTACCGTAAACGTTCATATCTGCTATGTAAGTTGAAAAATCATAAGTACCTTTCAGGTACATATTCAAATCTTTTCCGTTTGAGTATATGTTTATGCTTTGTGCAACCCCGTCTGCGAAGTTCATGTTTCCGCTAATGCTTTCAAATTCTCCAGTTTTTAGAGGTGTTATCAGGTCAATAATGCCATTGATAGAAAGCCCTGTGATACCGCCTTTTAATAAGTTTCCAGCTTTTAATAAGTATTCAAGTGACCCCAGTTTTGGCATTCTACCGTTTTCAACAATAAAGTATCCGTTACCTGTTAGGGTTTTGGTGCAAGATTCTTGAGTTTTTGCATTGCAATTTAATTCGACGTCTCCAGTAACTGAACCATAGATTTGGTTTTGGATATTGAAAAGTGTGTCCGCCATAATTTGTGCATTTGAATTTTTCATGTGGACAAGTATATTTGCGTTTTGAGTTGGGAAATTATACTTTATTGAACCGTTTACAATTCCTTCTGCCAATTTGAATTTGAAATCGTTTATATCCAAATCCATCTCTTTGTTGAGAGATAGAGTTGATGAAAAATCTTCTGCGTTAATATTTTTTACTTGGATTGTATCAGCGTTAATTTTTGCATTGTTGATGATTAATTGTGATACGTCAATGTTTTCTGCTGTTGTCGAGTTTTCTTTACTTCTATACAAGTCGCTTTCGAATTCTTTGATTGCTTCGGTGAATTTGTTTATGTTCAAATCTTTGAGTTTCAAATCAATGTCTTCGATTACGTATGGTGGGACAAGGTTGTTTTTTATAATCGCATTTAGTTTAATGTTGTTTGATAAAACTACGCCTTTTGATTCTACAAATATGTTGTCAGGTTTGAAATTGAGATTAACGTCATTAATTGTTGAGTTTACAAAAGGTATGTCAATGCTTGAAATGTTTAATGTCCCAAGAATTTTGGGCGTTAATGAGTTTCCGTTTATTACTAAATCAGATGTGAAAATACCTTGTTTCATAAACGGTTTTCTGAAAATAATATTGAAAATTTTAGCGTCTGTTGGGTTTTCAGTTTTTACTTTGAAGTCTTTAAATGAAATATTGTTGTCTGCTAAAAAGTTAACAGTCCCGCTAGATACTAATTGAGTCTTTACAAAGTCTTTGTTGTTTTGTGATTCGATAATTTTGTCGTATTTAAAGTTATTAATTTTTGCCCATTGAGGAGTAATAACATTGTCTAAATAAAGTTTAACTGGATTTGTTGTATCGCCAATAGTTGCCCCCATGTAATAAATGTAAGAATCTTCAGCAATTTTTACATCTGTTTTGGTGGCGATTTTGTTTTTAGTACCAGAAATTTTTGAGGTTGCAAAAACATCGCCTTTGATTTTTATCGGGTATACTGCATGATTGTTAAAGAATTGGTCAAAAAATTCTTGTGTAGGTTTTGCATTTATATACAAATTAAGGTCTGGGTTTTTGTAGAAATCATAAATTTTACCATCAATTAATAGTGGCATTTCTCCTACTTGTGAGTTGATTTTGTTCAAAGAAAGTTGGTTGTTTTGCACTAAAATATTTCCACTATTAAATTTGATTTTTAAATTTTTCGGTACGTATAAAAATTCGGTATCATCTAATTTTGTGAATAAAGAAAGGTCGTTTCTTCTTACTCGTGCGGTTAAGTCAATTATGCCTTTCATTTCTTTGAAATCTTCTGGTTTTATGTTTTGTGGGAAAATTTCTAGAGATTTCAAAGTTGCAATGTTTTCTAGGTTGAAATTAGACATTGAAAAATATCCGTTTACAATTTGTTTTGGCGTTAAGATATTTGAAATATCTGCGGTCAAAATGTAAGGATTTTTTTTGAAAGTACCTTTAATTGGCGAAAGTTTAAATTGAGAATCTCTTAATTCGAAAGTTCCACCGTCTGTGAGGATTGCACTTTTACTGCCTCTGTTAGGGTAAATTTTCCCTTTTATTTGAAGAGTATTTGGGTTGATTTTTGAGATAGAACCTTTGTAGTTTGTTATGAAACTTGTGCTGATTGTTGATAAATCTTTTAAAAATGGAATGTTCGTTTCTTTTTGTTCCACTATTTTTGCAAGATCTCCAAGTGTAAATTTATCTGAATAAATTGTGGTTTGAAGATTGTTATCTTTTAGTTTTCCATTTGTTCGAAGATTTGAGTTTCCAATATTTGTTGAGATATTGTATTCGGCATCGAAGTTTTCAAATTTTATATCGCCAGAAAAGTTTTTTAATTTTTGAGGAATATTCTCAATGTTTATTTCATTCCCTGCAAGTTTTGCTTGTCCGTTAGCGAAAATATTTTTGTTAAATACAATATCGTATACGTTTTTAACTGTTCCTGTCAAATTGAGGTTTAAATCAATAAGACCTTTTGCGGATTTTATGGGGGATGCTATTTGTTGAATATCTTTTAGCATTGGAGAAGTCTTTATAATATTCAATAAGTTTTCAGAATTTTGTCCGTTTGCTGTTACTTTGAAATCTAAATTTCCTAAAAGTGAACACGTACCATCTATAGTGACAGGTTTGCCGTAGAGTTCTGCTTTTTTAGTTACAAAGTGTGAGTCTTGATTATTGAATGTCAAAGAGCCTTCGCCTTTAGATAATGTCATGTTGTGGATATCTAAAAATGATGCTGTAGTGTTTTTGAAATTGAATACTCCCCAAGCGTGTGGGTCTTTTGTGTTACCAACAACGTGCAAATCAATATTGCCTTTGCCTTTAATGTCCATAATTGGAACAGGACCAAGTTCAAATTTTAGGATTTGGTGTAGGGGGTTCAAAATATTTTGCGCAGTCTTTAAGTCGACATTCTGTGTGCTTGTAATCTTTAAATCTGCAGATTTACTACCATATAATTCAATATCACCTTTTACAAAAACTGTTTCACTATGACTTGCGGGTACAGCCGCATCTAAATATGTTTTTGCACCATTGAATGTAAGTTTAACTGTCGCTTTGGGGGTATTGTTTGGTAATGGCTTTTCTAAATATCCGTATGTGGAAAGTATATTCCCTGTAATATTTGGTTCTAGGTAGTCGCCTTTTATATTTAAATTCCCAATTATGTTGCCGTAATACTTATGTTTTTTTAGTAAATATAAATTGAAAACATTTTGAAAATTTTTATCACCAGGAAGTAGTGGTAAGAACGCTTCCACTTTAGACGGATTTATTGCTAATTTAATATCAACCTCTGGAGATTTTGAATTTAGGTCTGTGATTTTTCCTGAAAGTTGAGTGTTAATCCACTTGCTTTTCGCTTGCAAGTTCTCTATAAAAAGAGCGTTGTTATCTAGAAATAGGGTACTTGTTATAACCATTTTTTCTGGACAATAAATTGAAGATGAAATATCTTTTTGCATTATTCCAAAGTCTTCTGCGTACAAGTTTGAATTAATTTGTTTTTGCCCGTCAGAATTGGTAAATGTAGTTAAATCTAAATTAATTAAGCCTTTAAGTTTGTCAATTTTGTTGTCGGATAATACTTTTGCATAAGTTGAAAAATCTGTAAGATTCAGGTCTTTTACTTTGATATTAATATCTGTTGAATTCTCCGAAATGTTTGCAATTGGTAATTTTGTGTCGATGTCGATATCAATTTTTGAATGTTTTTCACCTTTAGAGATAACGCTGTTAGTTGCGAATGAAAGTTGTTTGTTGTTTACAAAATTTGAAACTTCAAAATTACTACCATTTAACTGAATTTGTTCGTTAATAATTTCATCGTCTAGTTTGATTTCGTAATTTTTGATTGTGATTGAAGCTTTGTTAAGTTTATACTCGTTGTTATTATTTAGAGTAAGCGGATATTCTCCTAATTTTATTTTTAAATTTTTATCTAAAATAAAATTGGCATAGATTGAATCAATGTCCAAGTTATCAAGATTTATATTCTTTGTAATTAGTGGGAGTAGGTTAATTTTTGTATTGAGGTTTTTAATTATTAACGCATCTGAATTGTCGGAATTTTTAACACTTAATTCGTCGGCTGAAAATATAACAGATGGCAAGTATCCCATTCTGAAATTAGGATTTTTTATTGAAATATCGAAACCTAATTCGTTTTTTATCGAAGTTTTTAAAATGTCTATATTTTGCGGACGATTTAAAACTGCAGGTGTCCCCCAATAATACCCGCAAAATAATACCGTTCCGGTCAATAAGCTGATTAATAATTTAGATTTTCTACCCATATCCCTGAACAGTATTATACGACAAAAATAAGTATTATGCTATAAATTTACATTAGTATTCTTCGCATTGAATTTGAAAATAAGCTTGTGAATGTTTGCAGTTTGGACATTTGTTTGGAGCTTCTTTTGCGTGAAGCAAGTATCCGCATTTTCTACACATCCAATTTGTTTCATAATCTTTTTTGAATACAGTTTCGTTAGCAACAACTTCAAGAAGTTTTTTGTATCTTGCTTCGTGATGTTCTTCTGCACGGCGAACTTGTTTGAATAATTCTGAAATTTCTTCAAAGCCTTCTTCTTTTGCAATTTTTTCAGCATCTGCATAAAGCTTGGTGTGTTCTTCGTGTTCACCTTCGATAGCGATTTTTAAGTTTTCTTTTGTAGTACCGATAAAAAATGGATATGTTGCGGTTATTCCTGCAGTTTTTGATTCTATGTGTTTGTAAAAATGTTCTGCGTGTTCTTTTTCGTTTTCGGCAGTTATGAGAAAAATCTCTGCGATTTGTTCAAAGCCTTCGTCTTTTGCTTGTTTTGCATAAAAGGTGTATTTGTTTCTTGCCATTGATTCACCTGCGAATGCGTTGATAAGCATTTGTTCTGTTTTTGAGCCTTTTAATTTTGATTTCATAAAACCTCCTTTTATATTAAAGAGTATGAATGTTTTACGAATATTGTCATCAGAAGATTGGTTAGACAAATGGGGAATGTTTGGTGGATAAAATTGTAGTTTTTGGGGATTAGATGATGTTTTAAAAGTTACATAATACTAATAGCTACAGTATGGAGAAATTTATGTATTTGTTTAGTTACACAAAAAAATTAGCAGAAAAAATAAAGTATTATGATAAATTGGTTAATGAGATGAATTTGAATTTGTCATTCAATAATCCATTCAAAACGAATAAGGAGTTTGTTGTGATTTGGGTCGAAAATTTGGATGATGATAATAACTAATAAAAACTCCCTTTTGGGGAGTTTTTATTAGTTGTAAGTTTCTGCGTATTTTGGGTTTACGGCAAGCCACTTGAAAGTTTGAGTTTCTGTTTCTGGAATATCTACAACAAATGTGCCTCCGTAACGCCCTCTTGAAAAAGTTAAGTAACCTTCTTTTGCAAGATTGTGGAATGCTTTTCTGATTGTGTTTGGACTTAAATCCATTGATTTTGAAAGCTCTAAAATCGAAGGTAGTTTATCTCCGATTGAATAGTTTTCACTTATAATTTTTTTAATTTGGTTTTGAGTCCTTTCGTAATAATAAAACGCAGTTTCTTGAGCGCTTGCAAAAATAGATGTTTCTTTGCCTATATCTATTGTTTTGTCGTTAGGCATTTTTATAACTGATGTTCCGTAACGCCCCCTGCGAGGAAGCAAAATTCCATCATCTATTAGTGTTTTTAACGCATCGTGAATTGTTTTTATGCTCACTTTTAAGTTTTGAGCGAGTGTTTCGTGCGGTGGAAGTTTTTCGCCAATAGAAAGGTTTTCGGTGATGTAATCTTTTAAATCCTGTTCAACTTTTGTAACGAGAGTTTCTTGCATTACTGATGTTTTATTTATTTCAAAATTTGTTGATTTTATTGCCCATTCAAAATCGTTAGAACCTGTTGATTTTGGCTCAATGATTCCTTCGTTGTGCAAAGCTTTTAGTGCAAGACGCGTTGTGTTAGGCGAACTGTTGATTTCTTTTGCAAGTGTTCTTGAGGATAACAATATTGCGCCGATTTGTAAGTTGTTGTTTTTAATGTATTTTTTTAGATTTTCTGTTGCCATCTCTCTTTTAGAAGTTAGTTTTCTAATAGAAGATTGGTTGTTTTTGTCTTTAATTAATGTCCCTATGCATTGTTTTGATTCGACGTATCCAGCATCTTCTACAAAACGTAGTGCGTTTTGTATTGTGCCTATGCTTACACCCAGCAAAAATGCAAAATCAGCTTTTGATGGAAGTAAATCTTGGTAATGAATTTTATTGCTTTTAATATCTTCGTCAATCCATTCCATAATCCATTTTGAAATCGCAACTGATTTTTGTTCTGTAGAGTTTTTTAAATCAGGAAGCTTGAATGAAATTTCGTCTATGACAATTTGTCTTAAATCTTTTTTTTGCATACCTACACCTTAAAATTTTTTTCTAATGATACACTATTTATAAAAAAACATCAAGGGAAATTTTGCTATTTAATAACAAGATGTTTACAATATGTAGAATAGGTCAAGTTGCTTTTTTGCCTTTTTGTAATAGAATAGCCTTGTATATTTGTACAATAAATGGAGGTATTAAGATGGAATTCTTACACACATTTGTGCAAGCGCACAATGTAGCGATTTCGGCTGGCATTCTATTGATTGCCTATGTGTTTATCGCATTAGAAAAAATTCCAAAAGTTACAATTGCGCTTTTTGGTGCGGCAATTACAATTGTTTTGGGATTGGTAAGTCAATCAAAAACTCTTGATAGTGGTTTAGATCCTCACTATTTTATTAATTTTGTTGACTTTAACGTTATTTTTCTTCTTGTTTCAATGATGATTATTGTTAGTATTGCAACAAGAAGTGGTATGTTCAATTGGGTTGCAAACGAACTTTTGAAACTTACAAAAGGGCGTCCGGTTGGAATTTTATTTGCATTAGGTTTGTTTACAGCGATTGCGTCAGCATTTCTTGATAACGTAACTACTGTTATCTTGATTATGCCTGTAACATTCTTTATTGCTAAAAAATTGGATATTAATCCTTTGCCATATTTGATTACAGAAATTTTTGCATCAAATATCGGTGGTACAGCAACATTGATTGGTGATCCGCCAAACATTATTATTGGTAGTGTTGGTGGTTTGTCATTTATGGATTTCATAATTGAATTAACTGTGCCTGTTGCTATAATTTTGGCTGCAGTTTTGGCTGTGTTGTTCTTGTTCTTTAAAAAAGATTTGCACGCATCTGCTGAAAGAATGGCTGAAGTCGCAAATCTAGACAACTCAAAAACAATCACAGACAAATGGTTAATGATTAGAAGCTCAATCGTGTTAGGACTTGTTATTTTAGGTTTTATTTTACACGATATCACTCATATTGAAACTTGTGTTACTGCAATGTTAGGTGCCAGCTTCTTGTTATTCTTTGAAAAACCAAAAGAAATTCTTGAAGATGTTGAATGGAATACAATTTTCTTCTTCATTGGTTTGTTTATCATTATCGGTGGTGTAGAAGCATCAGGTGGTATTGCTTTGATGGCTAAATGGATTTTGAATGTAACTGACGGTTCTCAAAACGCTGCCGCTATGTTAATTCTTTGGGCTTCAGGTATTATTTCTGGTATTATTGATAATATTCCATACACAGCAACTATGGCTCCTATGCTTGCTGAAATAAGAAACGTAATGGGTGCAGAATATACATTGCCACTTTGGTGGTGTTTATCTTTGGGGGCTTGTTTAGGTGGAAACTTAACAATCATCGGTGCTGCCGCTAACGTTATTGTTTCAGAAACTTCTGCTCACAAAGGACATCCAATTGGATTTATGCAATTTATGAAATACGGTATTTTGATTGTATTTATTTCATTGTTGTTTAGTTCAGTGTATGTTTGGTTTAAATATCTAGCAAATTAGATATTTGGCTAATGTTTAAAAATCTCTCGTTGTTTATCATTTAATTAATGAAAATGACGGGAGATTTTTTTTATGACAAAAATTGTATTTTTTGATGTTGCCGATTATGAAGTTGATTACTTGATGCGTTCTTGTGATGGTGAATTTGATTTTGTATTAGTAGAAGAATCGTTGAGTAGCATTTCTAATATTTTGTCTGAATGGCGAGATGCTGAAGTCGTTTCGTGTTTCACGACTTCAAGAATAGGCAAGGATGTTCTTAAAAAATTTCCAAACCTAAAGCTTTTGGCACTCCGTTCGGTTGGATTTAATCATGTTGATATTGATTATTGTAAAAAACATAAGATTACGGTTGTTAATACTCCAAATTATGGGAATATGACTGTTGCAGAATTTGCATTTGGGTTAATGTTAGATGTTAGTAGAAAAATTACATTAGCTTATAACGATTTGAAAAATGCTATTGTTGATGCGAAGCATACAATAGGGACAGAATTGTTTGGCAAAACTATTGGGATAGTTGGGCTTGGTGCTATAGGTGCAGAAATGGCAAGGCTATCTTATGGTTTTGGGTTGAAAGTTTTAGGATATGATATTAAAGAGAGAGAGATTTTGAGAGAGAAATATGCGGTTAGTTATGTGCCTTTTGATGAGTTGTTAAGACGTTCTGATTTTATTTCAATACACGCACCTCTTACAAAAGATAATTATCATATTTTTAATATGAAGTCGTTTGAAAAAATGAAGCCGAATGCGATTATAATAAATACTGCACGAGGTGAAATTATTGATACTCAAGCGCTTTATAATGCTATTGTTGATGGCAAAATCGCAGGAGCAGGTTTGGATGTGTTGGAAAGTGAGGAAATATTGACGGACCCTGACTATTTGGTAGATGTTGGTCGAATGAAAGTTAATGCTTTACAAAAAATAGTTTTGAATAATAGCCTTTTAAAGTTGGACAATGTTATTGTGACTCCTCATATAGCTTACGATACAAAAGAAGCTATTGATAGAATTTTAAGCCTGACAATGGCGAATATTTATGCGTTTGAAAACGGTGTTGTACAAAATAAAGTTGTGTAAGAGTATGAAATAAAATAAACTGGCAATTTCTTTTAAAGAAATTGCCAGTTTATTTAAACCCAAATCTGGTAATCCGTATATTCTGCCTTTTGTTAGGCGACCCTTTAGGAAGGGTGAGAATGCTTTTGCATCCTAACGGTCTTTTGACCGCGGAGGGTAAACCCTCTGAATTGTGTGATTATCACTAATTTTAAAAATCTTTTAAACTTATTATTCTAGCAAAGAGTCTAGAATTTCTGCGTTTTTAGCTGCCGTTGTTGATTCTCGGACTTTTTGTTTGTAGATGTACGTTCTTAACGCTTCTCTAATTAATTCGCTTCTGGAACGATTTTCGCCGTCAGCTACTTGGTCAATCTTGTTTAGAAACTCTTCCGGCATTGAAATTAAAACTCTTGCCATATAATCTCCTTCTCGTTTTGTGTTATCTCTTATACTATTATAAACGCATTTGTATATAAAAAATTGCTATTTTTTATTTAAAAAATATATACTAATTTGAAAAATTAAGCTATGATTGAATATTGGAGTATATGTTTTGATTAATAAAACTTAATAAAGTGCGCACTGGCATGATTTTTTCTGCTTTACATCAGTTTTAGTTTAGGTTAGTATAAGTAAAAAGAGGGGAATTATGAGAAATTTGAAATATAAAAGAATTTTGTTAAAGATTAGCGGAGAGGCTCTTTTAGGTGAACAGCAGTTTGGTATTGATCCAAATCCTGTTACTATGATTGCAAATGAAATTAAAAAAGCTGTCGATGCAGGTGTTGAAGTTGCGGTTGTTGTTGGTGGCGGAAATATTTTCAGAGGTATGAAAAATAGTGCAAAGCTAGGCATGGATCAAGCTTCTGGTGATTATGTTGGAATGCTTGCTACTGTGATGAACGCAATTGCTTTACAAAGTGCTTTAATCCAAATGGATGTGCCTTGCCGTGTTCAAACAGCATTAGAAATTAACAAAGTTGCTGAACCTTATATTAGGCATAGAGCAATCAGGCATCTTGAAAAAGGTCGTGTTGTTATATTTGCGGCTGGGACAGGAAACCCATTCTTTACAACAGATACTGCTGCAGCGTTAAGAGCTTCTGAAATTGGGGCTGATGCTATGTTGATGGCTAAAAATGGAGTTGATGGTGTTTATACAGACGACCCTCGTACAAATCCTGAAGCTAAAAAATTAGACAAAATATCTTATGATGATATTATTAAAAATGGTTTAAAAGTTATGGATACTGCTGCTTGCGCATTATGCAAACAGAACGAAATTCCAATTGTTGTGTTCGATTTTCTTCTTAAAGACGGAATATTGAGAGTTCTTGGGGATGAAGAAGTCGGAACTTATATTAGCAAATAGATAAAATTATATACATAAATTGAAAGAGGTTCAATATGTCAGAAAGTTTAGAAGAATTATTTTTGTTTGGCGAAGAAAAAATGGAAAAAGCCATCGCTTCTTTGAAAAGAGAATTTGCTTCAGTTCGTTCAGGACGTGCTAATCCAATGATTTTGGACAAAGTTTTGGTTGATTACTATGGAGCGCCAACCCCATTAAGACAAATGTCTCAAGTAAGTGTCCAAGATGGTACAACTCTTGTAATCTCACCTTATGACAAGTCTATTTTGAAAGAAATTGAAAAAGCAATTATCAAAGCTGAAATAGGGATTACACCAAACAGTGACGGTATTTGTATTAGATTACCATTTCCACCATTGACAGAAGAAAGACGTCGTGAAATCGTTAAAGACGTTAAGAAAATGGGTGAAGATGCTAAAGTTGCAGTTAGAAACGTTCGTCGTGATATGACTGATGATTTGAAAAAATTGGAAAAATCTGAAAATCTTCCTGAAGATACAGTTAAAGGGAATCAAGACGATATTCAAAAATTGACTGATAAATATACAGCAATGATTGATTCTGCAGTATCAGAAAAAGAAAAAGAGGTAATGACAGTATAATGGATGTAATCGGCGGTTTAAACAGAAATGCAACTAGAATGTTAATTGGCTTTGTGTTAGGTACTATCGCAATGGCTGCAATAATTAAAAGTGGTATTTGGCTACTTTTATTGACTTATGTTTTTGTTTTTATTGCGTCGAGAGAGTTCGTGAAAATCCTTGAGCATAAGGGTTTTTATCCAAGTCTAAAGGTTATATGGCTGGCGGAATTTGTATTTGGACTTACAGCGTATGCACAAAGATATGATTTAGCTGCGTTAGCGCTAACAATCTTTTCTATCGGTGCGTTTATGTGGGTGTTATTCAAAGGTCGTCAGCCTTACATAGCCAATGCCGCAACAACTATTTTGGGCTTTATTTACTGCGGTTGGTTTCCATTACAAATTCTATTCTTAAGAGAGCTTTCATCAGAAAGATTTCATGATGGTTTAGGTTTTGTGGTTATGATGTTTACGGCAATTCTTTTGACTGATATCGGTGCTTATTATGCAGGAAGACATCTTGGTAAACATAAACTTGCACCTATCGTTAGCCCAAACAAAACTATTGAAGGTTCTGTTGGTGGAGCTGTAGCGGCAGTTTTGGGATGTTTTGTAATCGGTTATTTTATTAATTTAGAATGGTATTATTCATTAATTGCAGGGCTTTTATGCACAACTTTTGCTCAAATTGGGGATTTGTGTGAATCTTTGATCAAGCGTGATGCAGGTGTTAAAGATAGTGGTGACACTCTACCAGGTCACGGTGGATTTTTAGATAGAACTGATAGTTTTATTTTCACAATCCCTGTAATGTATTATTTCTGTAAATATTTCGTGTTCTCAAATCAATTGGTAGTTGATTGTGCAAACTTTTTTAAAGGACTTTTTTAGATGAAAACTGTTGAAGAAATTTTTGGGATAAAAATTGACAACAAAGATTATTTCATAAGCGCCTTAACTCACCCATCTTATACTCAAGAGAAAAACCTTGATTATACTAAATGTTATGAGAGGATGGAGTTTTTAGGTGATGCGGTTTTGAAGTTGGCGATGTCAGAAATTTTGTTTGAAAAGTTCCCTCAAGCTCACGAAGGTGAAATGTCTAAAATTCGTTCTATAGCAGTTTCTGATAATATATTGTCAAATATTTCGAAAAAAATTGGGTTGGCAAAATTAATTATTACATCTGAACATGATGGCAAGCAAGGTATTAAGAATCTAGAATCTGTTAGTGCATGTGCATTTGAAGCCGTTTTGGGTGCGTATTATTTGGACGGGAAGTTTGATGAATTAAGAGCTAAATTGAAAGATATTTTTGAACCTTATGTAGCTGAAATTGCGCAGAATATGGATAAATATAATGCAAAAGCTTTGTTGCAAGAATATACACAAGGTTTAAATAAGGAAATTCCTCAGTACAAACTGGTTTCTGAAAGTGGACCTCCACATAATAAGATTTTTACAGTTGAAGTTTCTTATCGTGGTGAAGTGGTGGCGATGGGTTCTGGCAAATCTAAAAAGGATGCTGAACAGAAGTGTGCGTATGAGGCTTGTAAGAAATTAGGAGTTATTAAATGTCAAGAATAGTTGTTTCTCCATCAATATTGTCTGCCGATTTTGCAAATTTGGGTAGAGATGTAAAATATGTTGCAGAGTGCGGAGCTGATTGGATTCATATAGATGTAATGGATGGGCATTTTGTTCCAAATATTACAATTGGTGCTCCTGTGGTGAAAGCTATTAGAACATCAACTGATAAGGTTTTTGATGTGCATTTGATGATTGAAAATCCTAGAAAATATATAAAAGATTTTGCTGATGCGGGTGCTGATATAATTACGTTTCATTATGAAGCTGTTGATAACAGTGAAATTGTAGATTTAGCGCAATATATAAAGAGTTTTGGTGTAAAAGCTGGTATTTCGATAAAACCAAAGACTTCGCCTGAAGAAATTCTTGAATATATAAAATATTTTGATTTAGTTCTAGTAATGACTGTTGAACCAGGTTTTGGCGGGCAAAAATTCATGGAAGATTGCGCTGAAAAATTGAAAGTATTGAAAACTTACGCTCAAGATGGTTTGTATTTGCAGGTTGACGGTGGAATTAATGCTGACACAGCAAGAGTTTGCACGTCTTACGGTGCAAACTCTTTAGTTGCTGGAAATTATATTTTTAAATCAGAAAACATTTCTGAAGCGATTAAATCTTTACGCTAAACCTCTGCGTTCTTTTCTTTTTAGAATTTCGTTAGGGTCTGTGATAATTACAGACGGGTCTTGGCTAACGATATCTTCAGCTTGTTCTTCAGATGCGGTATCTTCTGGTTGTGAAATATTTGCAGGAGTATCTGTTTCTCCACCTGTGGCGTTACTGTCTTCTGCTGTTTTTAGGTCTTGTTCCGATTTTTCAACTGATTTGATTGATACTCCGTGGATGTCTGCAGCTTGTTCTGCAACTTGGTTGCCTTGTTGACCAACAGTCATTGTCTGTGAGCCTTGTTCTATAGCTTCTTTGCCGACTCTGCGATTGCTACCGCCAAATAGTCCACCAATAAGTCCGCCAAAGAATCCACCGAGAATTGCTCCGACGCCTAATGCAACTCCGCCTACAGCGCCTGCGACTTTGCCTATGATTTCTCCAGTGCTAGAACCTTTGCCGACAAGCTCTGCCCCGATAGCAACGGTTTCAGCACCGTAATCTACAGATAGTTGAGAAGATGCTACGCCTTCGTTTATAATTTTGTCCACTTCTTCAAGCTCTTGAGTTATGCCTTCCATTTCGTTTGTTGCTTGAGTACCCAATGCTTTTGCAACGGCTTCTAAACCTTGGATTTCGCCTCTTTCAGCTCTGCCTTGAAACATTCTAGGTTTATCATCTTTAGCTGCGGCTGAAGATTCTATTTGTGATTTTAATACTTCTAATTGAGTTCTTGTAGAATCTGCTATTTGGGTAGCTTCTTCTTCAAGTTGTTCAGGAACGTTAAGAAGTGGCCCCATCTGTTGAATTGTTTGAAGAGTTAGTTCTTCTTTGTTTCTACTTTCTTCTGTGAAAATTTGCCCTTGTCTTTTTAAGCTAACGCCGTCTTCTGAAAGTTGTTGTCTGAAATCTGCCGCAGCGTTTCCGCTACCACCGCTTTCCATTTGTGCCATTTCATAGGTTACATCATCTTGGACGTTCATTGAGGCCGCCATTTCTTCAGCCCAACTCAAATATTGTTCAGGAACCTCTTGCCCTTGTTCCTCAAATTCTAGAATTTCTTCGGCAGTGCACGAGCCCCAATTTACGACTTCGCTTTGTTGAATTCTATTTTGAGAACCTAATACTCCGTAAATGTTTGCCATTTTAACTCTCCTTTAATATAAAATATCTATAGTTATTTGCTTGGACTATCGGTCTTTTTTCTGAAAACTTTAACTAATAATTTTGTAAAAGTGTTGAAAGTCAATATTAACAATCTTTTTACTGCATTAATAAATCTTAAAAATGTACATAGTGTTACGAAATGTAACAAAATTTATATAAAGTGAATATAAAAAGTCAATATTTTTTTACTGAAATTTTTTATATAAGTACGAGAGATAAAAAAGAAAAAGAGAGGCTTTAAGTCAGATGGATAGAACATTATTATTCACAGATGTTGCTGAAAAATATAAAGAAACTTCAAGAGCATTAAGAGAAGTTGATCTAGATAGCAGACAAGTTATTCGCAAATCACTTGTTGAAATGATGAAACAATCATTCTTTCACGGTGCTAGCAGATACGGAACAAATTTTATCGCCTAGCTCTCGGCAAAAAATTGAGTAGCTGAATACAGCTCGTTGGAAATAAGGAATAGGACAAGGAAGAAACAAAGGATAGGATGGAATACAATAAAGACCGATTTTATGTCGGTCTTTTTATTTTGTGTAATAAAAGTTTACACTCTTGTTAACTAAATATATACTTGGGTATATATAATATTATATATGTAGTAATTGGAGTTTGAGCTTTATGTCTATTAATATTTCGACAGCGTCAGGTATGATTTCAGGATGTGTAGGTACGATTGATTATGAGCACCAAAGGATAATTAGAGCGCTTCAGGCTTATGGAGTGCAACCAACTGGTGACAAATCAATGGATAAGGCGAAATTGCAACGTATTCAGGCGGCAGAAAGCAATAAAGATGCAAAAATGTCTAATGACACAAAGGATGAAAGTAAGAGTGCTAAAGATATTGCTGATGGTGCTACTACAATTAAAAAAGATGAGGGTGCAGAGCAAATTGCAATGCTAAATCGTATGCAATTAGGTCTTTTATAACTTATTGTTTAAAGTATAAATTTTTTATTTTATGTTATACTATTCAAAATAGTTAATAATTATTCGAAATGCCTTATATTGTCAAATGTAATTGTGTATTGTATTATGACGTTTAAGAAATTAAGAATATAGAAATATTTCATTCGTAATTAGGAGCGTTATGGATGGAGTAATAGTAAGTTTTTAAACAATAGGATAAGGAATAATAAATAATGGCATACAACCGTATAATCTCTAGTGAATCCTTTTTATGGGATGTTATTGATAATTATTGCGAAGATATAATTACAATAAAAGATAAAGAGTTAAAGTTTGTGGCATGGAATAAGGCTTTTGCTACATTGTTGAATAAAGAATATTCTGAAATTGACGGTTGTGACATTTATGATGTTTATCCGTATAAGACTGCTGTTGAAGCAGAGGTGGCGTTTAAAGATTTGTTGGCAAATGGAGGCTCAAAATCGGTTACCGTAGAGGTCGTTAGAGATGATGGTCAGAGGCGTTTGTTGAAACAAATTGCGACTCCTATTATTAAAGAAGGGGTTGTGTCGGGTATTCTTTCTGTTTCAAGAGATGTAACTTTTGAAGAAGATTTGAAAACTCAATTGATGGATATGAATTCTAAATTTAATACTTTGTTAGAGCATGTTCCAATGGTTATATATATGAAAGATGATCAAGGTCGATATTTAACTACTTCAAAATACGGGAAAAAGTTTTTAGAACATTCGATAGACCCTTATATTGGTAATTTAGAAATTGAATTGACCGAACTTGAAGATATAACAAAAGAAGAAGACTTAAAAGTTATTGAATTAAACGAAACCGTTGTATCTGAAAAAACAGCAATAGATGCTAAAGGAATTAATCATTGGTACAGAGTTATAAAAGTACCTGTGTTTAGAAAAAAGGCAGGCATGAATGGGTTAGTAACAATGGTTCAAAATATTGATGCCGAGAAACAAAATGCCGAACAGCAGGAATTGTTTTTGGCAGAGCTTACCCATGATATGAAGAACCCAATATTGGCGCAGATTAGTTGTTTAGAAATGATGCTGAAAGGGTCTTTTGGGGCATTAACTCCAGAACAAAAAGAGATTTTAGAGATTACTGTGGAATCTTCAAAGTATATGAAAGATTTGTTGTATTCGATATTGAAATCATATAAGTATGATAACGGTGCTTTGAAATTAGAATATCAAAAATTTAATGTTGATACTTTGATTAACAAGTGTATGAATGAGGCAATTGGTTTGGCTTCAGAAAAGAAAATAGAATTTGTTTATAATTCGACTTTAACGGAAGACGAAAAAGAAATTTTTGCAGATAAAAAACACTTACGAACAGTTGTTTCTAATATGATAAATAATGGGCTTTCATACGGCTTCAGCGATACTGAATATACTATTACGACAGCAAAAAAAGATAATAATATTGTATTTAGTTTTGAAAATACAAGCCCTGCTATTCCAGAAGACATAAAAAATCATATTTTCGATAAATATGTTACAGGTGCAAATAAATATCACAAAATCGGTTTTGGTCTAGGTTTGTATATTTCAAAAAAAATCGTTGATGAGCATAAAGGAAGAATTTATTTGACTACAAATGGGAATAAAAACACGTTTGTTGTTGAAATACCTTGTGTTTCTGAATAAATTACTAGCAAAAAAATATTTTTACGTGTTTTAGATTTAAGCATGTTGAATATTAAGGAGAAAATAACTTTATGATTAACAAAGTACAGTATGGAAATCAAGCCAAAAGCTTTGGTGCTAGTTTGAAATTAAAAGGTGATTTGAGTGGGCTAAACGAAAAACATATTATTCATTTAGTTGACAAAGCGCATAGAGTAGGTGATGCATCTGATGAAATTGTTGTAAAGTTAGGAGCATCAGTTTCAGGTGAAAAAAACTCACAACGTTCTATAGTTGCAGCGACAAATATCAATGGTAAGCTGGATGCTTTTGAAGTTTCAACTCCTCATTTTAATAGAACTCTAGATAAACCTTTTGAGCATATAAATATGTTTTTGACTAAATTAATTAATACATTTACAAAACAATAAAAAAAGCCACCTTTAGGTGGCTTTTTTAAAATGGAATATTATTTGAATCAGTTGAACCATATTTTAGATAATCTTTTACGCAAGAATGACCGAACTCTGAAGCTTCTTGTTTTAGCCTGCCGATTTTAATGGTTTCATTTTGATGTTTGTTATAGTATTTTTTATATTTTTTTTTGTAGATTTGTTTAAGCTCAGGTTGTTTTTCTACGGCTCTGTGATATAGCTCTCGAAGAAAAGTTTTGATTTGTTTAAAAGATTTGTTAGTAATAGGCATTGTTTTTGTCAGTTTTGCTTCGATTTTGGAAATTGTATCGTAATGTGCCATTGCCAAGTTTTCATTTTTATCTTCTAGGTTGTTCATGTGGTTTTGTTTTTTATACAATAGACCTTTTAAGTTTTTAAGTTTTTGTATATGAGTTGAATCTTTTAGTCTAGGCTCAATTTCTTGAAATTCTTTTGTTAAAGTTTCGGGTCTTTCTGTCAAAATTCGTTTTTGTATCATTTCAATTACTTTGTCCCAGGTATGAAGAGGGGAACTTGATGTGATAACTGAATTGTCTTCTGTAACAAATCTTGCGAATTGGTCTTTCTTGTTAGCTGGTGTTATTGCCCACAAAAAATTCTCATCATTATCTATTAATGGTTTTATAAGTTCGTTAGTTTCGTTAAGTTTAACTTTTGTAGCTTCGGACGTTACTTGCATTTTTGTTCGGAGTATATCCCCTGCTTTTCTGTATTCACCAAGTAAGTCGAGATATTTGTCTAAAGTCTGTTTAGAATATATTTTTCCGCCAAAAGATTGTTTGTTTTGGCGCATAGTATTATTAATTGAAGTAATCAGCATAATATCCCTTTCATAATCGCCAGTGTATTTTTAAATATTAGTAAAAACAAAATTTCCTGAAAAGATATTGTTTAACAAATGTAAACAAGGGTGTAGCTGTTAGCAAATATTTTTGTGTTTAGTTTTTATAGGGATATGAAAATTCAAAGTGTGCAAATTTTCAATAGGCAAAAATCTGAAATAAACAAGAAATGCCAAAATCAGACACAATCTCCTGTTGTGTCTGTTCAAGATTATCGCCCGATTTATTATATGCCAGTTTTTGGGTCGGCGGCAAAGTTGAATTTGAAATATATTTTGCAAAAGCATTCGGATGAGTTGCCTGAAAGCATTTTGCAAAAAGTGATTAGTTTCAGTGAATTAGATGTTGAAAAATTACCTACCCTCAAAGACTTGCACGACCACGTATACCGTCCTTTGCAGGATGCAACTTCTTTAGATGAAGTGAAATCTATTTACCCTGAATTTAAAAACGTAATTGATTTGAAAGATTATAAAACTAATCATTCAAAAGCAATTAATGACATAAAGAAAAATATGCCGTTAGATGGTTTTACGTTGGATTTTCTAAAAAAATTGTTTACCCCTTGTACAATGGATGAGTTAGTTAAGTTCTATGGTGTTAGAAATCGTAGTTCTTTAACTTATTTAGCAGAAAGTTTAGGTATAAAAAAGCTGTCTAAAACATACCTGCAGTTGTACAAATTAAGTGATGAGGCAGAAAATGAAAGATTTGCAAAGAAAGCTCAAAGCTATGTCAGAACAGATAAAGCAAGAGCAAAATGTAATGAAAGAGCTGCAGCAGCTCATAGAACTCCAGAATATCGAGCAAAAAAACGCAGAGAAATGATAGACTATTATAAACGCAATCCTCAAGTTGCTGAAAGGACTGCCAAAATAAGCAAAATGACTTGGGATAATTGTCCAGAAGTTAAAGAAGCGTTTGCGTTATACAGAAGTAATCTAGACCAATCAACTCGCAGAATTATTGCTAAAGGGTTGAGTGGTGAAAAAATGAATGATTTTGAGCGTCGAGTTTTTGGCTCTTCGATGAAGAACTTTTGGGAATCTCATCCGCAAATGCGGAGTGTTTACCAGCAAAGACGAATTGAGGTTATTGAAAAATTAGGTAAAGCAGGGAAATAATATAGAGTTGGGTTTCTGATGAAAGTTTTAAGTGAAAGTCATCTAAATTTCACATCTAGGAATAGGACAATTCGTTTAGCAGATGATATTGTTAGAAAGGTGAATAATGAGTTTCCGCGAGTTTCGCCGTCAAATCTCGAAGATAGAGAGTGTTTAAGAGGAAACTTGCATTCAGTTAAATCTTTGTCGTATAAATTGTCAATATTAAGAAGGCAGAGGAAACTTCGATTTTTTAATTCGTATTGTTTTCAAAATATACTAAAATCTGTCGTTGACCCAATAAAAACGATGAAAGTTGGCAATTGTGGAGAATCTGCGGATTTAAGTTATTTAGCCGCTAGGGCAAATGGTTTGAAAAATTCATATCGGGCGGATTTGGTTTCTCCTGCGGGTGATTGTTATGACCATGCAGTGGTTATTGTCGATGAAAAAGGTAAAAATCCTTACGTTATAGATGCTTGGTTGGGGTTTGCTGATTATTTGCCAAAAGCAATAGAACGATATCAAAAAGATTTTAGGCAACATTTTGATTTTGAAAAGTTCAAGACTGATAAAATCGAAATAGTTCGCTCTGAATATAAGTATCAAAAAGTTCGGGATTTTTATGATAGAGAATTCACTGTAGAAGAAGTTGAGATGATAAGAAAAATGTATCCGCAAATGCTATTAGATAATAAAAGATAAGTTGTTGTTTAAATCTAAATTTGGTGCATTATCAATAGTTTTGTAATCAAAAAGTTTTTCTAAATCGTTAGCTTTTTGAGCATAATTTGCACCAAAAAGGTTCATGTGGTTGTTTGCGGTACGCCTAAACCCAAATTGTGAATAGAAATTCTTGCAACTTTTACCTCTAGGTGTCCCATTTGACGGAATAAGAGAAATGTTAAGGATGTCATTTTTATGCGCAATGTCAAATAGATGGTGCATTAAAGTTTTTCCTACATAAAAAATATCTTTGTTAGGTTCTGTTCGCCATGTTGCTAAATCAGTCAGGTTAAGTTGTCTATCTTCTTCGGAAAAAGCCATTATTCCACAAGGTTTTTTGTTATGAACAGCAAGGATAACATCTTGAAAACCAATTTTTTCAATCCCATTTTTTATAATGCCTTGCCAAATAATAAAGTCTTCATAGCTTTTAAGATTTGGATAAAGGGCTTTTAAGTCGAAGTTTTTATAGAATTCATTTGCAAATTTCATATCAGAAGGATTGAGCGCAAACAAATCAATGGTCTGATTAGACTTATTAATGTATGCTTGTGCAATATTTCTCGCATTGAATGAAATGTTATGACTTGGCTTAAAATTCTTGATATCCATATATAATACAAACCCTGTAAAAATATTTTTTGCTAAATTGGGGCAAGAGTTTTTTTGTGGTATTAAGTATATATGATTAATAACTCTGTGAAAAACAATCTATCATTTCAGGCACGTGTAGGGAAACGCTTGTTAAATCAGGTTAGAAAAGATTTTGATGGCAGAAAAGATAAAGTTGAAAAATTTGAAAAATTGTTTCAAGATACTTTTCAGCATAATGTAGACGATGACTTGGTAATTGATATAGACAAGAATAAACACCTTGTATTTTCACATTTGGCAAATCCTTACATAAAATATGCTAGTGGTAGGGTTTATAATGGAAATAATCCGATTATGCATTCTGTAATGAATGAGTGTTCTAAAACTTATGGTTATGGTGAGTATATGCTTTTTAAGAATGTTATTTCAAAATTGCATAATAAAGGTAAAAGTATAGAAGAAATTTCTGAATTTGAGCAAAACTTAACACGAGTAAAAAGTAAAAAAACTTTTTCTGAACTTATTAATGTTGCCAAAAGGATAAAGTCTGAAAATCCAAATGCAAAACTAACAAAGGATGAGTTTGAGATTATGGGAATGAAAGTTTTTGAAGAAAAAATTAACGCAGATGGTGGTTTAATAACCAAATTAAATGTTTTATTGGGTGCTGATTAGAAGATGAGTTAACTCTTAATCGTAGCGATTTTATATCACAAAAATTGCTAAAAAAGTAGGTGTCGTTTTTACAAATTTTATAAAGTAGGTATTTTATGAAAAAAGTTTTGATTTTGTCAGGTAGTCCAAGGCGTGGTGGAAATTCAGATACGCTCTGTGATGAATTTTTGAGAGGTGCAAAAGAATCAGGAAATGATGTTGAGAAGATATTTGTAGCAGAGAAGAATATTGGATATTGCAAAGCTTGTAATGCTTGCAAAGATACGGGTGTTTGTGCAATTAAAGATGATATGGCAGAGGTTTTGCAAAAAATGTTAGATGCGGATGTGATTGTACTTTCAAGTCCTGTTTATTTCTATTCTATTTCAGCCCAATTAAAAGCTGTAATTGATAGAACGGTTGCAAGATGGTTAGAGTTTAGGGATAAAGAATTTTATTACATAATGACTGCGGCAGAAGACGAGGCTACAACAATGGATTGCACTCTAGAATGCTTTAGAGGATTGGCTGCGTGCCTTGAGGGTTCAAAAGAAATGGGTGTGATTTGTGCAAAAGGAGTTTATAATCGAGGTGAAATTGATGATACTAAATTTATTCAACTAGCCTATAAAATGGGTAAAAGTGTAGGTAAAAAAAGGCTTTTGACAGAAATCGTAGATAAGTTGAGCGATAATTTACAAGAAAAACAAGTTGACAAGAAAATGGAGAGTATTTCTTCAAAAACTTTTTGGAATAAAATTGATACGTATGTTGAAGATGTTGATGTTTTTGCTTCAGATATAATTGATACAATCGAAACTTTAGTTAATAAGAGTAATTACCTCAGAGATTATTCTGATACAACAAATACAAAATTAAGAACTCAAGTTACATTTGTTGAAAAAGGAAAAGAGTATTTTCTACCTTGGCGGACGGAGGAAGCTTTAGAACGAGCAATTGTTGTTGCTAATGATAAACAATGTTTAAATCAAATTGTGTTGCCAGATGGTGGTCATGTTGATTTGATTACTGATATGGAAAATGGAAATGCGACATTTGTTGAATTGAAAATGTGGACAAATGAGTCAGATTCACCATTATATGCTATATTAGAATCTTTGAAAAATTATTATCTATTTAATAGTTTAAATAGTAAAAAATATCCAAAAATAAATGAATATTTTAATAAAAGACAAATTGAAAATATTAAAAAATTGGTTGTTTTAGCTCCACAAGAATATTATGACCTTTATAAAACATCTAATGAAAGTTCGTATGAATTTTTGAAAAAACTGATATCAGCGATTAAAAAGAATATGAATTCAGAAATTGAAATTGAATTAAAAACATTAGATTTGTCATGTGATGAATGGGAAAATTTTATAAAAAAATTAGATATTCATGAAAAAACGGAAGTTTGTTTGATGTCAAAATCTGATGAAATTGGAATGATAAAGGATAAATTAAAATTTTAAATAACGTCCGGATTTGACATAAGTTGGTTTTATAATCTATGTATAGTTAATTTACATAGGTATAGTTTATAATGGAAAAATTTGAATTTGAAATGCAATTGAACTTAAAGAAAAATGTCTTGAAAGTTGTACTATGTGCGCCCATTAGTATTCAAGAGTTAGAGGATGAGCGTGGGTTGCGCCACAAAAGATTTTATTTGGAAAATAAAAATCAACTGATAACAGTAATAAATAAACAGTTCAAAATCTCAAAAAATTACCGTTATGTTAGAGTTAATGATACTCTTGGCTTAATTCCAAAATCCGTCGATACAACTATTGTTAAAAAGAATAAAAAAGCGTTTTTAGAATCTGTGTTGTTAAAACTGCTTGATACTGAAATCCAAACAGAATTAAAAAAATATAAAACCTTAACTAGAGTCCTAGAACAACAAAGAGCGGACGACATTGCGGGCAGAGAACCTATAAATAGGGTTGTTGTTGTGAATTTCTAAAAAAGGATTGCTATATGAATTTAACAATATATCGTGGAACAAATGAAATAGGCGGAAATTGCATCGAAATAGAAAGCGGTAATAGTCGTATTCTGTTGGATTGTGGTATCCCTCTTGAAGCTATAAGTACGAAAAATTTTAATATCTCTGATTATAAAATTGATATTAAGGCCAATTATGATGCCGTTTTTGTTACTCACGCACACCCTGATCATTATGGGCTTTTAGCGCTATTGACGGATGAAACACCTATTTATGGCTCCGTTGATACTTGTGAACTGCTTAAAAATATAGCGCCTTTAACTACAAAATTTCAAACTAAAAATCTTAATTTGAAAGTTTTAGATAAGACTGTTCAAGTCGGTGAGTTTCTAGTTACTCCGCATAGTATTGACCACAGTATTGCGGGGGCTTGTGCGTTTGAAATATTTTGTAAAAACAAAACTATTTTGTATACCGGTGATATTAGATTTCATGGAAGATGCAAAGGCAAAAACAAGGCATTGATTAGTAATGTGAAAAATGTTGACTATTTGATTATGGAAGGTACAACTATTAGTCGTGTTGGTCAAGAGAAGGTTTTTGAAGATGACTTAATTAGTTTGTTTGAAGATGAGTTTAAGAAAGATAAATTACCATTGGTGCAGGTTTCTGCGCAAAATATTGATAGGTTTGTTACTATTTACAAGGCTTGTTTAAAGTCTAAAAAGACTTTAGTAATAGATCCTTACAGTTGTTATGTTCTAGAACTGTACGGTAAAAATAATAAAAACATCCCACAATTTAGCTGGAATAATATAAGGGTTTATCGTGCAAATAATAGCATAACAAATGTTCTGGAAACAAACGGATTTCTAAAAAAGTATATGAAAAAAGAGATTTCAGCTAATGAAATCCAAAAATATCCACATAAATTTGTACTAAAGGGTAATTTTGATATAAATAATTTATGTTTTAGTAAGTTTAAAAACGAAGAATTGAATATAATTTTTTCAATGTGGAAAGGATATTTAGACAGACCAAGCTATTTAGATAAATATAAAGATGTTACTACGTATATTCACACTTCAGGACATTCAACTGTTGGTGATTTACAACAATTTGTTGATAATATTAGACCAAAAGCTATAATTCCAATTCACACAGAATGCAAAGATAAGTACAAAGCATTGTTTAACTCTAATATAATCGAAATTATGGATAATGAGACAATTTACTTGTGATTTGAGCTGATGGTTCGTTATTGTAAATTTTTATAATATAATTGATTTATAGAGGGTTATATGGATAATTCGAAAAAATCAAAGACTGTATTTGTGCTTGAAGGTGGCGCTATGCGTGGTCTATATTCAGCAGGCGTTTTAGATGTGTTTATGCAAAATGGAATTCCCACAGATGCAATTTATGGTGTTTCTGCGGGTGCGTTGTTTGGTATAAATTTTAAGTCAAGGCAGATAGGCAGGGCTATAAGATATAATGTTAAATATGCTCACGAAAAGAATTATATGGGACTTTATTCTCTAATTACTACTGGTAATATTATGAATAAAGAATTCTGTTTTGATAAATTAGTAAACGAATTAGACAAATTTGATTTTGAAACTTTTGATAATTCACCTATTGATTTTTATGCAGTCGTAACAAATATTGAAACAGGGTTGGCGGAATATATAAAAATAACTGATGCAAGATATGGTTTAGAAGCTTTGAGGGCATCAGGTTCAATGCCCTTTGTGTCTAAATGTGTTAATTTTGAGGGGGAGAAATATTTAGATGGTGCTATTGCAGACCCTATTCCATTACAAAAAGTGCTTGATGAAGGTTATGAGAAAATAGTTGTAGTCCTAACTAGACCTGAAAATTATAGAAAACACAGGGAATGTATGCCATATAATCTGTTTTATAAAAAGTATCCGAAATTTGTAAAAACCGCGATTAATCAATATGAAAACTATAATAAAACACTTGATTTAATAAAAAAATACGAAGACGAGGGTAGGATAGTGGTGCTCCGCCCTTCTAAAGATTTGAAGATTGCAAGGGTTGAGAAAAATTTGGAAAAGCTAACTGCAATACATAAATTGGGTATGGATGATTGTATTTCAAAATTAAGTAAGGTTAAAGACTATTTAAATATTAGTAGTTTGTGTATCTAGATACTTAATTTAAAATAGAAGATATCATTGCTTAAATTGCTTTTTCTAATTTTAATAATGTTTCTTTTATCTCTAAACCACATGCAAAACCTGTTAATTTGCCAGATTTAGAGATTACTCTATGGCAAGGAATTATGAGTAAAATAGGGTTTTTGTTGCATGCCAAACCGACAGCCCTTTGTGCGTTAGGTTTACCAATTGCTGTCGCTATTTCCTGATAAGATTTTGTTTTACCATAAGGAATTTTTCTTAATTCTTTCCATACTTCTTTTTGAAAATCAGTTCCTTCAGGGCAAATTCTTAAGTCAAAATCAGTTCTTTTATCAGCAAAAAATTCATCTAATTGTTTCGCGATTTCAATAAAATATCCTACAAGTCTAGAAGTTTCTACGTTGTTTTCAATGACTTTAAGCTTTTTAATAAAGTCATTTTCAAGATTGATTTCTAATATTCCAATCGGTGATTTGTAATAAAAATTTTCTGTCATAACGTTAAATTGTTGCTATTTTGTTTGCTGTTGTAGTTATAGTATAATAAAGTTTTTTAGCTGTAAATGTGAAAAATCTAGAAGTTAGATGTTAATTAACTAGATGACAAGATTTGTAAATTGGCAATTTTGGAATATTATGTTGCATTTTGGGGGTAAATATGAAATTTCAGTTATTTAGAACTTAGCAAGTAGTTAAGTTAAATAATTTATGCTATCATTCAAAAAAGAGGTATAGCTGTGTTTGATATTAATGTTTGGCTTGATATTATAATCAAAAAATTACAAAACGAATTTGAACAAAGATTATTATTTGTCGGGATTCAAGGTAGTTATAACCGAGGTGAAGCAACCCAAAGTAGTGATATTGATCTTGTGGTAATTTTAGATAATTTAAGTTTTGAAGATTTAAAAAGATATCATACGATAATTGATAGTATGCCAGATAAAGATAAATCTTGTGGTTTTATTTCAGGTATAGAGGAACTGCAAAATTGGTCTAAATCAGATTTGTTCCAATTTTTCTATGATACAAAATCTCTTATTGGTAACTTGCAAGATTTAATTCAAGCTCCAACTATAGAAGATGCAACACGAGCAATCAAAATTAGTTCCGAAAACTTATACCATACTGCTGTTCATAGCTTTATCCATTCTAATAATCGTACTGAAGATTTGAAAAATCTATATAAAGGTGTCTTTTTTATTTTGCAGGCAAAATATTTTATAGAAACAAAAAAATATATTCCAACCAAAAAACAACTTTTGGAAACGCTAAATGGAATTGATAGAGATATTTTGAATATTTGCATTAATAGAAATAATATTAACGAAAAAGCTACAATTGAACTTGAAAATTTATACAAAATGCTAATACAATGGAGTTCAGATAATATTAAAATGTTTTCATAAGGATATATATGATGAAAGAAATAAAACTACAAGGCATTGATATTGATGGCATAGAAAAAGAATATTCTTTGAATGATTTTAAAGGGCAAAAAATCATTTTGTACTTTTATCCAAAAGACAATACTTCTGGCTGCACTCAAGAAGCGTGCGATTTTAGAGATAACATAAATAGACTAACAAGTTTCGCAACTGTAATCGGTGTTAGCCCTGATAGCATTAAAAGCCATTTGAAATTCAAAGAAAAACAAGACCTTAATTTTATTTTGCTTTCAGACCCAGAACATAAATTAGCAGAAGCGTTTAATGTTTGGGTTGAAAAATCTATGTATGGCAGAAAATATATGGGTATTGAACGCTCGACTTTTGTGCTAGATGAAAACTTGAATATCATTAAAGAATGGCGCAAAGTAAAAGTCAAAGGTCACGTCGACGAAGTAATTGATTACTTAAACGCATAATTTATATGCCAGTTAAAAATATTGATTACAAAGGCCTTACTGACAGAACTTCGTTCTGTAGTTCTCGCCTCTTATAATTAGACACAATTTAGACAATAAAAAAAAACAGACCCTGAAGGTCTGTTTTTAGTTAAATGGCGCGAACGACGCTTACAGATTCGAATTTTTTAAGAAATATATCTTTGATTTATTTGCACCAGAAACTGAAAAACTCTTTTCAAAGATTAAAAAACTTAAATTTATTGCATAATGAATTGTAACAAAAATTTAATCTTTTTAAAATGAAAAGCAATTTTTTTTATTTACTATTTATATATAATAAGTGAAATTTTTAAAATTTAGGAAAGGAAATTTTATGAATATTTTGGATACTATTTTACGTTCAACACCACCGTCTAATATTTCAGAATTATTAGAATGTGGTTTTGTTGCAATTAAGAGTATTACTCAAAAAGGAGATAAAGTATTCAAATTAGCGACTGAAGATATGAGTCAAAACCTCTATGCTATTGTAAAAGGTGATAAAGTTAATCATTTTGCTTCGAGATTAAGTTATTCCCGAGAACAATTTGTTAAAAATGGCATAAAAGACCATTTTGGGTCTACATATGGTAAATACGATTCCTCTGGTAGGTTGTTCAAAGACGGTTGGCATAGTGATTATGGGCGTAGTGGAGGAAATCAATTTCAAGGTGTTCGTACTAAAGACTACTATCCTGGTGGCCAAATAATACAATCAACGACAATTGAAATGTCACCAAGCTTTAAAATAGTCGATACAAAACCTTATTTCTGTAATAGAAATTTGTGGTAAATATTTAAGTTGTTTGTAGAATTTGTATATATATTAAATATTAAACAAAAAAGAGTCCATTAGGACTCTTTTTTAATGGCTGGAATGCCAAGTAGGAACCAATGCTCTAAAACTCGCAAGCTCGTTAAGAGCATTGGTCACGAGGGTCTCACTGACAGAACTTCGTTCTGTAGTTCTCGCCTCGTGTATTTCAACACTCGGCTTGAGAAGAAAGAACAGTGGGTTTGATAAATTTGATTAAATATTTTTAGATTTGTTGTATAATTTATTTACTGGATTAAGGAGTACATATGCAAGTATCAAAAATAATAACATCATACGGAGTATTAAAAAATCCATCATCTATTGTTACGGAAATGGTTTTAATAAATCCATATAATGCAAAATTTTTTATTGAAAAACCTTTTGAGAATTTTTGTAAAAAAGCTGCACAAGATAAAGAATTTCGAAATAGTATTCGTTTTATTCATAAAGGTAGAAAAATTACTATAGACGAGTCTATTAAAGAATTAAAAAGCAATAAATTAGAAAATTTTAAAAAAGAGATTTTTGAAAATTGTTTTTGTGATAGTAATGGTTTACTACAGGGTTTAAAAAAGGCAAAAAGCTTGATAAAACTATAATAAGAAATAGGTCGGCTTTACCAAGCCGACTTTATTTATTGTTGGCATAGTAATGCCAACCTATAATTTTTTATTGTCCTCTTTAAAATTTCCTAAAGTGACTTTTATTACCCTCGCCCCTTGTGGGAGAGGGTGGGCGAAGCTCGGGTGAGGAGGATACAAGTAGAATTCAGTGAGTAACAAAAGTCACTTTTGGAGTAGTTTGAAATTTGTTTTTTAACCGACTTCCAACCGCTATGATTTAGTATTGTTGGGCAAGTATGTCCAACTTACAAAATTTGACTTCCGACCAAAACGGACAAAAAAATACACCTCGTATAAACAAGCACAAAAAAAGAACCCTCACGGGTTCTTTTAAATGGCGGGAACGACGAGGCTCGAACTCGCGACCTCATGCGTGACAGGCATGCGCTCTAACCAAACTGAGCTACGCTCCCATATTTTGCTTTCACGTCTCTCGACAAGATTTATTATAAAATGCTGAAAAAAAAAATGCAATACCTTTTTTAATATTTTTTAGCAATTTTTTCTATTTACAAGTTTTATTCCTTGTGTGAATAATATCTTTATAGCTTCAAAACTTGAATATAATATACATTTTGGTGCTCGTGCAAAGGTTATTCGGGACGCCGATAAAATTTGTCGTGCAGTTAATACTCGTTTCCCTCATATTTCTCCAACATATAGATCGCGTGAAGTCGCTTCTAATATTTTGGGCTTAATTGATGAGTCTAATAACAGTTTTCAAAATTCTACTACCAAAGCAAAGGAAAAATATGATGATTATTTTAAAAAGGTAGGAGCCTATGTCACTGTGAATACAAAGCTTGAGGCTAGTAGAGAAAAAAGAATAATTAACAATGGCGTTGTTGACTATTTTTCAAAATTGATTGTGGCCTTAAGACGCGACCAACTCGCTAATTGTGCAGAATTATCTGAAATAGCTCTTTTGATGTGTAAAAATAAAAAATTTGATGATGTTAGAATTTTTTCTCTTGAAGCTTTTGAAAAGTTTGATTCAAAAAATCAATGTCATAAAAATTTGGCTAAAAGTGGCTGTGATATTGAAAATGTTTCTGCAATTGATTTGGATCACGTTGCAGTGTCATTCCAACACGGTGGCAAAACTATTGTCGTTGACCCTTGGCTTGGAATTGCCGATTTTGCTGATAATTACAAAACTATAATAAAGACTCTATATAAAAACTTTTTTATAGATTTGAAAGATTCTCATTCGTTACGTTTTAAGTTTGACAATGATGATTCTGTTGTTTCAGGAAAGGCTGTGGCAAAATTAGCTAAAAAATTCAAAAGTTTGAATGTGTCTTTGGAATAGTTTTTAAATTAAACGGGCTGGCTTTTTAAAAGCCAGCCCGTTTCTTATTCTTTCGATTAAATTAGTCAACATATAATGGAGCTAATTTTTTTGATTGTTGTGGAATTACGCCTTCTTCAATTGATTGGTATACTCGGTAATCAATTGTTGGGAAGCAGTTGTCGATACTTTCAATTTTTTCAAGTTCAACTTCGTTTATAGAACCGCTTTCAATCATGTCACAGATTAATTCAAATCTTTCTACGTGTTCACGGAATCTATCTGTTGCGTAATCTTTTGCTTGCCATGTTGTAATCAAGAATGGCCAATCTGAACTTTGTAATAACAAGTTTTCTCTTGCCATTTGATTCAATGCTCTGTGAAGAAGCTTATCTTCAGGAATTTCAGAGTAATTGTCTGCAATTCTGCTGATGCGTTTTTCGCAAGCATGGATAATTGGCCACATCCATTCTGTTAAGTGGTTGTTCCATACATAGAAGTGACCACCTTGTCCCCAAGAGCTTTCAGGGATTTGGATAGCTTCTTTTGGTGGGTATGTGTGAACATATTCACCAGCTGTCATTCTTTCTACTTCTGGAAGATATGTGCTGAATTTTTTGATAACTTGTTTGATAAATTCAACACCTTCGAACCACCAGTGGCCGAATAATTCAGTATCGAATGATACCATTACCAAACCTTCTTTGCCACCGTGTGACATTTTGTAGTCGTTTAACAAGTGGTAAATAAGAGTTGTGTAGTGGTCAGAGTTTTCGTTAATTTTATTCAACGCTAAAACTGGGTCGTAAAGCATTTTGTCGCCCAAATCAGTTTTAGAAGATGTAATTCTCCAATAGTGCATACCAGAGTTACAATCTTTTCTGTGGAATTCACGGAAACAACCATCTCCAGGGTAACCGTCTGCAGCTGACCATACTTGGTAACCAGCTCTGTCGTTTCTACCCATTACTGCTACTTGTGCATCAGGTAGCCAGTATGCTGAATATGTGTCGTAACCTGTTGCTTCTCTTTCTGGTAGTGGAATGTATTCGATGTTACCGTAAACACCAATTACACGTCTGTTACCAATTGAGTTTCCGCCTTCGATAACGTGTGATTCTGTGAAGAAGTACTCGATATCGTTGTTTTGAAGTGTAACTTCAACTGCTGGTCTCCAATGTTTTTGACCATCTTTGCCAATGTACTCATAACCTTGTCTGTAAGCACATTCTGGTAACCAACAACCATCAGCTTTTTTGCCGAAAAGTCTTTTTGTTGTATCTGAACCGATTTTGAATTGTGCGTTCAAGTTGTTGTCAGTGGCTAACAATGGAGAAAATCCGTGTGTAGCTCCTGAAGTTGTAATTTCAATACATCCAAGATCTTGGAATTTTTTGAATTGGGCAATTAAGTCCATTTCGTATTTGTTTACAAATGAATCTTTAATATGGTTAAACCAATCAAAATAATATTTTGCCAAATACTTTAAGTGTTGAGAATGTGGAACTTCAGGATCTGGGTATCTGTCCAAATCTTTTGAAACTTTCGCAATTCTTGAGTCTAAATATTCAACAAAACCATGTTTAAGGTGTTCATCATTTAATTGTTCTGCCAATATCGGTGTGATACCAACAGTTAGCTTTGCTTTGATTCCTTCTTCATAAAGCTCTGAAATGGCATTTAGTAAAGGAACATAAGTTTCAGCCATACATTCATAAAGGTTTTCTTCCCCGAAAGGCCACATGCCGGCTTTTCTGTAATAAGGAAGGTGGCTATGTAACATAAATACGAATTGTCCTACTGACATTTTTGCCTCCATTATCTTCTTATTTTGGATTATTATATACTATAACCCAATTCTATTTATATTATTAATAGCACAAATGGATAAAAAAAGTAATACTTAAGAACTAGTTCTTGTGAATAATGTTACAAAAGTTCAAATATAAAGTTTATATCGTATTTGTATAACGCTTTTTACTGAAAATTTTTTTAATTTTTTAAAAATTTTTTCAATTTTTTTTCTCCGAGAATTAGAGATTTTATTTAAGAAATTTTCTTTTTAAATTTCCCTTAACTAACCTTGATAATTATTGTTAAATCAATTGTTGCGGAATATTGTCCAATTCTAATTTTTGCAATTTTAGTATCAAAAAATCTGTTTTCTTTTTTTTTGTTTTTTCATGAAAATTAATATAAAAATTTTTTTAAATTCTATTTATTCTTTTTATAAAATTTTTGTTTAATTTTTTTATTTATTTTGAGTGTTTAAGTTGGGGTTCAAGTTTTAATATGTATATAAGTATAAAATTCCCTTAAAATCTTGTAATATAATGGTTGAAATATTTTTATATTCAGTGTATTAATAAAGTACTCACATCCTCAGATGAGTCCGAAGTCATTAATCGGGCGTAAGAGTAATAGAAAGGCAAAATAAAATGGCAAACATTAAATCATCTAAAAAAAGAGTATTAATTGCAGAAAGAAATAGACAAAGAAACGTAGCTTTCAAATCTTCAATTAAAACTGCAGTTAAAAGAGTTCTTGAATTAAGTACTGGTGAAGACAAAGCAGCTTTAAATACAGCTTTATCAAGAGTATACCAACTTTGTGACAAAGCAGTTTCTAAAGGTGTTTTACACAAAAACACAGCAGCTAGAAAAAAATCAAGATTAACTAAAGCTCTTAATAAAATTCAAGCAAAATAGTTAATTGCCAAAAAGTTTAAAGACCCTCTGAAGTTTTCAGGGGGTCTTTAATGTTGTAGTTATTCGTTCATTGCGTTTTTAAGAATATTAAATCCTCTTTTTTAGTTAGTTCTGCTTTTTGTTCTTGTAACTCTTTTCGGTGGGTATTTCAAGTGCCGAACTTCTTTGGAGAACTTGGTATTGCTGGATGAGGAGTTTGTAACGTAAAATTTATGTAAAGATTATGGTAATTATAATTTTTGTGAGTATAATTATTTTAGGGAAATAGTAGATATTACAGGAATTTAGAAATGCAACAACAAATGGAAAGACTAGAAAGAAAACAGGTTAAAAACATTGATTTTAACTGTGATTTGGCGCAAAGTTTTGGTGTTTATAAAAATAGTTCAGAGTTTGGTCTATTAGATTATGTAAGTTCTGTAAATATTTCTTGTGGTTTCCATGCCGGAGATCCTTTAACAATAAAAAATGCTTTACTTGCAGCTAAAGAACGTAACGTTGTTGTTGGTGCACATATAGGTTTTGATGATATCCAAGGCTTTGGGTATAGAACTATGGATTTGGACGAAGATGAAATCGAAGCATTAGTTATATACCAAGTTGGAGCGTTGATGTCATTTGCAAAAAGTCTTAATATGGAAATTGAACATGTAAGACCGCACGGTGCTATGTATAAGCAAGCTGCAGAAGATTTTACATTCGCAAGTGCTATTGCAAAAGCTGTAAAAAAATGTTCTCAATGGCTTGTTTATTATGGTGCAGCGGGAGATGTTACTTCAAAAGTTGGTGAGTATGTTAATCTTCCGATTGCGCAGGAAATTCATCTAGAAAAAGTGTACAATGTTGATGGCAGTGTAGATTTTTCTGTAAAAGATAACGATAATACTTTTGAAAACATCGGTAGATTAAAGTCTATATTGAATTTTTCTCAAGTTCAAAATCGTGAAGGTGGTAAAACGTTTGTGAATGTGGACACTATCCACTTTTCAAGCAAGCTACCAAACGTAATGGAAATTGCAAAAGAAGCAAACAAAATAATCACTCCTGTTCCAGTAAATTACAAAAATGCATGCGCATCTGGTTGGGTTGATTAAACTAATATATAGGGATATGAAAATGAAAAGATTTACAAATAATATGAAAATGCCAAAAAGTGCAGGCTGGTTAGTTCCAGGGTTGCAAGTGAAGCGTTGGTTTGCTATGACATTTTTGGGCGCATTGATGATGACTATTGGGTTTTTGATTCTTTGCGATATAAAACCTGTATATTACACAATGCAATTTATTAAAAAAGTTGCGACTGTTGCATCTTCAGAATGGATTGCGTTTGCTATAGTTTTAGCTGGTGCAGGCATCTTTTTTAAAGGTTGGCAAAAAACAAATTTATCAATTTTAGGCGAAGACGATGGTATTCACATGTTGGAAAAGTTGTACAGAAGACGTAAACTTAACCGTGGACCTAAAATTGTTGCAGTTGGTGGCGGAACAGGGCTTTCAATGTTGTTGAAAGGTATTAAAAATATCACAAATAATGTGACAGCAGTTGTTACTGTTGGTGATGATGGTGGAAGTTCAGGTAGATTGCGTGAAGATATGGGAATTCTTCCTCCTGGTGATATTAGAAACTGTATTGCAGCACTAGCAGATGATGAAGATTTGATAACAAAATTATTTCAATATAGATTTAAGTCAGGCGAAGGGCTAGAAGGGCACAGTTTTGGAAATTTATTCTTGACCGCGCTTTGTGCTATCACTGGTGATATGGTCCGTGCCGTAAAAGAATCTTCGAATGTATTGTCTATTAGAGGTAGAGTTTTGCCTTCAACATTGGATGATATGAAGCTTGTTGCTGAAATGGAAGATGGCAGAATTATTCACGGTGAATCAAATATTCCAGAAGCTCACGGAAAAGTTAAACGTTTATTTACAGACCCTCGTAGATGCAGAGCTTTGGAAGATGTAATTTTAGCTATAAAAGAAGCTGATTTGATTATTTTAGGTCCTGGAAGTTTATACACAAGTGTTATTCCTAACTTGTTGATAGAAGAAATTGCGAATGAAATCGCACAATCTTCAGCAAAAAAAATCTATGTGTGTAATATAATGACTCAACCTGGTGAAACTGATAATTATTCAGTTTCTGACCATATCAAAGCCTTAATGCAACATGCAAACAGTAATTGTATTATTGATGCAGTTTTGGTAAATGATTGTATTCCTGAAAATTTAGCGAAAAAATATGAGCTTGCAGGTTCTTATCCTGTAAAAGTTGATTTTGAAAATGTAAAAAGGTTAGGTGTAAAAATATTCCCTAAAAAATTAATAGAAGATAGTCGTGAAGGTTACGTAAGACATAGTTCAAATCGTGTGGCTAGAGCTATCTATTATTGGTTTAAAAAGGAACATAAGTCAATTAAAAATACTATGTTTTCTAACCACGAATCAAAATCGGAATGTGTTGTAAAATGATAAAAAAAGTTACTATAAATACTTTAAAAAAAATAAAAGAAGAAGGTAGAAAATTTTCAGTATTGACTGCTTATGATTATTCTACCGCCAAGTACATTGATGAAGCTGGTATCGATGTGGTTTTAATTGGAGATAGCTTGGCGATGGTGGCTTTGGGTTATGAAACAACGCATTCTGTTGGTGTAGATGAAATGAAAATTTTCACAAAAGCAGTAGCTAAAGGTGTTAATAGGGCGCTTGTTGTAACGGATATGCCGTTTTTGAGTTATCACGCAGATGTGTCAGAAGCTATTAAAAATTGCGGAGAAATGATACGTCTAGGCGCAAATGCGGTAAAAATCGAAGGGTATAGTCAATATATTTTGCAAGTTGTGACAAGGCTTACTGAAACTGGAATTCCAGTGATGGCACATTTAGGTTTTACTCCACAGTTTCTAAATTCTTTAGGTGGTTATAAAATTCAGGGTAAAACTAAAGAAGCTGTTGACGAGATTTTGCAACAGGCAAAAGATCTAGAAAAAGCAGGTGCTTTTTCGGTTGTGTTGGAGATGGTTCCACAAGAGAGTGCTAAATATATAAGTGAGAATTTGTCTATCCCGACAATATCTTGCGGAGCAGGGAAATATTGTGATGCACAAGTTTTGGTTTCGGATGATGTTTTTGGGAAATATTCTGAATTCACTCCAAAATTTGCTAGAAAATATGGTGATATGAAAGAATTTATAATAGATTGTGCGAAAAAATTTGATGAGGATGTAAAAACAGGTAAATTTCCTGCAGAAACAGAAGTATTTTAAAGAATAAAAAAGGGGTTGGGTATTATGGGAAGTTTTTCACCGCTAACTAATTTAATATTATTAATATTAGCAGTTTTATTACCAGCTTTTGGGTTTTTAGTTTGGTTTATAATTGATGTTTATAAGAAAAAATGGTTACGCTTGATATGGGCGAAATTATCATTATTGGTACTATCAGTGGTGATTGGTGTGTTCGTTACTCCTTGGGTTTTTTCTAATGTAGCGGTTACTTTTTCAAAAGATAAAGTAATGTGCGAAGCTATGTTTAAGTTGGCTTTGAAAACATCTATCCTGTCATCAGCAAAATCAAGAATGCATTTATATCTGGCACATTTGTATTTCTTCGATCATAGAGGTCAAGATGCGATTAATGCTTTTGAACAATCATATAAATACAAGCAGAATGAAGTTGCGGTAGATAACTTGTGTTCTTTATATACAATAAAAGGTCAAAGAAGTTATGCAATAGCAGCTTGTATTGTTAGTGAACACAAAGAAACAGCCGCAATTAATAGTATTCTAAAAGATGATTATGAAATGGCTTACAGTTCTATAAATATGGCGATTAATGAAGCTAAAAATCCAAGTTGTCTAGCTTATGCAATTAGAGGACAAGTTTACCGCCGTGCTGGAAATTCTGGGTTAGCTGAAGTTGATTTCAAAAAAGCAAAAGAAATGTGTGGAAATGCTCAAAATATTCAGGATATTTTGGACAACCCAAATTATTTTCACGAGCATTATGCCGAGTTAAAAAAAGAGTATAATTTTGAATAGATAAAGAAAGAAGGATTAATATATGTTAATTCATACAATAGCTGAAGTGAGAGCAAAAGTTAGAGAATGGAAAAAACAAGGTTTGACAGTAGGTTTAGTTCCAACAATGGGGGCTTTGCACGATGGTCACTTGAGTTTAATAAAAAAGAGTGTTGAAACTTGCGATAAGACAGTGATTTCGGTGTTTGTAAATCCAATACAATTTTGTCCAGGTGAAGATTTTGAAAAATATCCTAGAACTCTTGATGCAGATAGAAAATTGGCAGAAGATGCTGGGGTAGATATTGTGTTTGCTCCTTCTGCAGAAGAAATGTATGGTGCAGGACATATAATGTCAAATGATTTTTTAACTTATGTTATTCCACCGTTTTTTTATCAAGACAAATTGTGTGGTAAATCAAGAGTTGGACATTTTGATGGCGTTTGTACGGTGGTGAACAAGTTGTTTAATATTGTTCAACCAGACTTCGCTTTCTTTGGTGAAAAAGATAGGCAACAATTGATTATAATTCAAAAAATGGTTAAAGATTTGAGTATTCCTGTTGAGATTGTTCCTTGCCCTATTGTCAGAGAAGATGATGGTTTGGCAATGAGTTCTAGAAATAGATATTTGAATGATGAGGAAAGAAAAGATGCTCTTGTGTTAAAAAGTATTCTCTTTAATATAAAAGTATGTTATAATTCAGGTATTAAAGATGTGAAAGCGTTAACAGAAACTGCATATAGTTATTTGAAACCTTGTCATAGCCTTGAATATTTGGATTTTAGAGATAAAAATGATTTGGAATCAAAAACAATAGCAGATAACGATACAATCGTATTTATAGCAGTGAAGTTAGGTTCGGTAAGGTTAATAGATAATATAGCTTTGGCTGGTTAGTAGGTTAAGAGGAATACATGGTTCAATTTTTTAAATTTATTCAAGATTTATTGAAAAAATTCATAGATGTAACTTATATGATTCAGATTATTGTAACTGTGGTCATATTGGCATTTGCGTTTTATTGGTTTTTTGATTTAATAAATCACCAATTTTTGGACTTTTTAACTCCAGTAGTTGAAAATATCAAAGAATTTATGCATTTGAATTTTCAAGAAACTATGAATAAAGGTGCTAATGGAATGGATGGCTCATTATTCTTGTTTGTAGTGTTTTTGGGAGTATTTGTCTTTGCTGTTGCTCAATTGAAGGCGTATTCAGATATTGCAATATTTAAGCTAGGCAAAACTATAAATAAAATAAAACTAAAACGTGAAGATGAATTCAATGCGCAATTGCGTGCTGAAGCTGACCAAGCTATTTTGGCATATAGAAATGTTGTATTAATAGTGAGATTGACTGCTCGCAGACGTTTTGTTGACGATATGAGAAGCGAAGAAGAAGTTGCAAAAGAGAAAAAAGATATGGAAGAAAAGGTTATATGCGACTTCTATTCAAGAATAAAAGATTCTCCTTGTTGCAAATTTGCAAAAAATGGTGACCAGTTAGTAATAACATTGAAAGGCTTCACTCATGTAGATAAATTGCTTTATTATGTCACAAAAGCATTGGAAGATATTAGAGCTGAAGCAAGAAAAGATGGATGGATTGTTAGATTTTATTCAGCAATTGACGCATATAATGACAAGGCCTTAATTAAAGATGTTTATTATGACTTGCAAATTCTTTTGAAATTAAACTTGCATAACGAAATTATTTGTTATGGTAATTTCTGTAATAGATATTACATGGAATCAAATAATTTGTTTGAAGCATATTTGAAAGGGGTTTATGAGTTAACTGAACCAGAGAACGTTTGGAGTTTGGTTAAAAAATATTAAGTCCATGCTTGATTTTTAAAGTTTTTTAATATATTATTGTCTTACAACCGCAGACAATTAGTTGCTTTGCATTAAAAGTCGATGACTGCTAATCTAGGTTACACTGGCTAATATTCAGGTTTTATACCTAATAGTAATAGTTCAAAAATGTGTGATTTTGCGGTTTGGATGCGCAAAATCTTTTTTGTATGAAAAAGAACAAGCTTCCAAAACTAGGTCGATACAATACGAACAAGGAGCTAAAAATGGCAACAAAACAATTTAAAACAGACAAAATAGATGCTCTTAAATCGAAGTTAGAAAAAGCTAAAGTAGCTGTAGTAACTGAATACAAAGGTTTTTCTGTTGAAGAAATTCAAAAATTAAGACGTGCTCTTCAAAAAGAAGGCGGCGATTACATGGTTACTAAAAACACTTTGGCTAAAATCGCTGTAAAAGGAACTGAATTTGAAGCTTTAACAGAAGTTTTCAAAGGTCCTATTGCATTAGCTTTCGGTTATGAAGATGAAGTTAGCCCAGCAAAAGTTGTAGCTAAATTCATTAAAGAAACTAAAAAGGGTGCTATTGTAGGTGCAGGATTAGAAGGCAATTTGTTATCTGCAAAAGAAGCAGAAGCATTGGCATCACTTCCTTCAAAAGAAGAACTTCTTGCAAAAATACTTGGTTCTATCAATTCACCAGCATCAGGTATTGCACTTTCAGTCAACGCAGTTATGGCATCACTTACAAGAGCGATTGCAGCTGTCAGAGACCAAAAAGCTGCATAATGGCGGCTTAAACAAAATAGTTAAGCTTGTTGCATAAAAGCAAGGCTTACAAACAAAGTAAAAGTACAAAATAAAAAACTATAAAAGGAGAAAACAATGTCTAACGTAGAAACAATTTTAGAAGCAATTGAAAAATTAACTTTATTAGAAGCAGCAGAATTAGTAAAAGCTATGGAAGAAAAATTCGGCGTAT
>JAFYQF010000006.1 GCA_017559905.1 bacterium | reverse complement strand
GTCCCTATCTGTTGTGGGCGTAGGAGATTTGAGGAGATCCGACACTAGTACGAGAGGACCGTGTTGGACGTACCGCTGGTTCATCAGTTGTATCGCCAGGTGCATAGCTGAGTAGCCAAGTGCGGAACGGATAAGTGCTGAAAGCATCTAAGCACGAAGCCGACTTCAAGATTAGATCTCCATTGAGGGTCGTTGAAGACGACAACGTTGATAGGAGGCAGGTGTAAAGTCAGTGATGGCAAAGCCGAGCCTTACTAATTGCCCGAAATTTTTTTCTTAGGAGTTTGTACATGGACAAATTTAGGAATTGTTAATCTTTTTTCTGTGTTGAATATGTTAACCTATTTAGGTGGTTATAGCGTCGGGGATCCACCCCTTTCCATTCCGAACAGGGAAGTTAAGCCCGATTGCGCCGATGGTACTGCAGTTTTTGTGGGAGAGCAGGTAGCCGCCGACTTTCAAGAGGGATACTCATAATAGAGTGTCCCTCTTTTTTTGTTTGGAAGATTTGAAGTTTTCTTAAAATATTTTTTACCTTTGTCTGCTAAAGGATGCATTTAGAGTCTCCAAATGGAGCACCAACCGAGCATCGCTTATAAAAGTGATGTCGCGGTGGTCAGTCGAAAGACTAATGCGAGCAAGAAACAACTTGCTAAAAACAAAAAAAAGCAATGTATCCTTATAGACACTAAAGGTGTTTTATAAGGATTTTTTTATTCAAGTAGTTTTTAGCAAGTGATAATATAAATTATTAACTAACTAAAAACTATTTTTTTATGGAAACAAAAATCAAACAGTATGGGTCTATCGTACTCAACATTCCTCATTCTTCAACTAATATCCCGGAGCATTTTATGCCAGAGGATTATGGGAGTAGTAAAGCGTTTTATGCAGAACGATATCGTTTGCTTTCTCGTCCGTTGGTTGATTACTATACCGATGAACTTTTTGATGCAAATGAAATGCGTATTACAAAAGTCACTTCCGATATATGTCGTACGCTTTGCGATGTTGAGCGTATGGTGAATGATCCGCTCGAAGCAGAAGGTTATGGCATTATTTATAAACGAATGTTGTGGCGAAGAATGGCATGTGGTGGTGCGGGAAGTCATGTTGTTTTTAAGAGTGAATTTTTTGACCCAACATGCAAAGAATTGTTGGAGTATTATGTTCGATATCAATTTAAATTAATTGATGCTATTATAAATAGTGCATATAAAAACGATAAGCAGAAATCTGTTCTTCTTATCGATTGTCATAGTTTTTCTTCTACGCCTACTGCGTTGTGCGATCCGGGCTCTCAAGAAAATCAAGTAGATATCTGCATCGGATACAACGATGATGCCACTTACCCAAATCAAAATGTCATTGATTTTATTGTTAAATACTTTGAGAGTTTTGGTTACAAGGTCGGTTGCAATACGCCATTTTCTCATTCCAAAACGGTGGAATGTCCAATTCCTTATTATTCTTTGATGATAGAAGTGAACAAGCGTTGTTATATGAATGAAGAAACTTTAGATAAAACAGAAGGCTTTTATCGCTTACAGCATTTATTGCAAAATTTGTACTATAAAATACTTGTTTGAAGTAGGTAAAGTATGTTTTTTAGTGGGATATTTTTTAACTTTGCATGTGATATTGAAAAACTATAAAAATTTAAAATAAATTATGTTTAAAAATCAACCCAAAGGACTTATTTCTGCTGCATTAGCCAATATGGGCGAGCGTTTCGGTTTTTATATTATGATGGCAATTTTGACTTTGTTCTTGATGTCAAAGTTTAATTTAGATGGAGAAGAAGCAGGCGTGCTTTACTCTATTTTTTATTGTTCTATTTATATTCTTGCTCTTGTAGGCGGATTGATTGCTGACAAAACAAAAAATTATAAAGGGACTATTATTGCCGGATTATTGGTAATGAGTACAGGGTATGCTCTGTTAGCTATACCAAGTTTGATAACAACAAAATATATTGCCCTTGGAACACTATTAATTATCGCATTTGGTAATGGTTTATTTAAAGGAAACTTGCAAGCGGTTGTAGGTCAGTTGTATGACGATCCTAAATATAGTTCACGTCGTGATGCAGGTTTCCAAATATTTTATATGTTTATCAATATTGGTGCTTGTATCGCTCCTATGATTGCAATTTGGGTACGCAATACATTTGTGAAAATGCAAGGGTTTACTTATAGTGCCAATCTTCCTGCTATGTGTCATAAACTTATTGATGGAAAGTTTGAGGATACTATAAAGTTCCAAGAACTTGCAGCATCGGTGTCAAATGGAGAAGTTCCTACTGATTTAACAGCATTTGCTCATCAATATCTTGAGGCATTTAATACTGGATTCCACTATGCATTCTCTGCTGCAATTGTAGCAATGCTCATCTCTTTGTTGATATTTATAATATGTAAAAAACGTCTTCCTAACCCTGCAAAAAAAGAAGTAGTGAAAACAGAAATTTCAAAAACAGAAATTAAACAAAATGCTCAAGAAATTAAGCAACGTATTTTGGCTTTATTTGCTGTGTTTGGAATTGTAATCTTTTTTTGGTTTTCATTCCATCAAAATGGTTTGACATTGACTATGTTTGCTAAAGATTATACATTGTTAAAGTTAGGATCAATGGAATTGAGTGCTGAAATTTTTCAATCAATAAACCCATTTGTTGTAGTTTTTCTTACTCCAGTGGTAATGTGGATTTTCTCTTCTATGGCAAAAAAAGGTAAAGAACCATCAACACCAATGAAAATTGCAATAGGTATGGGAATTGCCGCATTAGCATATGTTGTAATGACAGTAGCTTCAATAGGATTACCTAATTTTTCGGAAATATCAGGAGCACCACTTAACGAAGCTACTCGTGTAACTCCTTGGGTTCTATTTTCTGTGTATTTTATTTTAACTGTTGCCGAATTGTTTATTTCTCCGCTAGGACTAGCTTTTGTGTCAAAGGTAGCACCTGCTCACTTACAAGGATTGATGCAAGGGTGTTGGCTTGGTGCAACAGCTGTTGGTAATGGTGCTTTATTCCTTGGTGCAACAATGTATCAAAGTACCTCTTTGGTTGTAACTTGGAGTGTGTTTGCAATTGTATGTTTTGTATCTATGGGGGCAATGTTCGGTATGGTAAAATGGTTAGAACGTGTAGCAAAATAAAGCTTTAAATGAAAAAAGGTTGTTTTTTATTATTTTTGATAACGATATTTTTTTCTTGTAAAGAGGAAGAAGATGTTTATTATATTAATTACAAAAATCAACCATTTGAAATAACTGTTGCACGTGTATTGCACGATGGAAAAAATGATCAATCTAATCTTCGTACTTTAAAACTTTATCTTTATACAGAAAAAATTTCTTTTGATGTAGAGGAAGAAAAGGGAACAGGGGCATCGTTAAAGTTAGAATTGTTTTTAGATTCTTCTGATATCAAGGATGGTGTTTACGATGTTTTAGAAGAGGAAAGAATTTTCTCTATAAAACAGGGAGAAAAGAATGATGTAGGGAAAATTACGGGTTCGTATTTTAAACAAATGTATTCTAGTAAAATAAAAAAAGATACGAGTATTGTTTGTATAAAATCAGGGTCATTAGTAATAGGAAAGCCTGATAGTGAGAATAGAAATGATTTTACTATACGTTTATTAACTGAACAAGGCGATTCTATTTCTGGTAATTTTAAAGGGAGCCATTCCTATATAAATAATGTAGATGGAACTGCTGTAGGTGAAGTCCTAATTGGTGATTCTGTTTTTTCTCTCCAAAGAGGAGATATGATGCTTTGGGGAGATATTTTTGTTGAAGGAATAAATTATTATGAATTATTTTTTTACTCAACAAATATGAGGACAACGGAGTTAGGAAAATATCAAAAAGGATTAGTTTTGGTATTAGGTTTAAGTTCTAAAAATGAGGAGGAACCTGCTGATGGTACATATGTTTTGTCACGTAGTATTTCCGATAAAACGGCATGGACAGGAAGAAAGGAAAATAATATTGATTGGGGATGTTATTGGTACAACTATATTACGGGCACGATTGTAGAAAAAGCCTTTATAAATAAAAATAGTATCTCTTTACAGAAAAATGGTAATAAATATGACGTTACGTTTCAATGTATAGACCAACTTGGTGATACTATAAAAGGTTTTTATTCTTCAGATTTTAAGCGGATAGATTTAAGATAAATTTCCCTATTTGTTTTTTATAAGATTTATAAATTCCTCTCTTGTCTTTTCTGCTTCAAATACACCAGTAAAATCAGATGTAGTTGTAACTGAATGTTGTTTTTGAACACCTCGCATTTGCATACACATGTGTTGTGCTTCTATTACTACCATAACCCCTAAAGGATTGAGGGTCTTTTGAATACATTCTTTTATTTGTGTAGTAAGCCGCTCTTGGATTTGTAGGCGTCGTGCAAAAACATCCACAACACGTGCTATTTTGCTTAAACCTGTGATATGTTTTCGTGGAATATAGGCAATATGTGCTTTACCAAAAAACGGGAGCATGTGGTGCTCGCACATCGAATAAAAATCAATGTCTTTAACTATAACCATTTGGTGATATTCCTCATGAAACATTGCAGATGTGATTATAGCTTCAGGATCTTCTTTGTAACCTGATGTCATAAATCGCATAGCTTTTGCTACTCTTGTCGGTGTTTTTATAAGACCTTCTCGATTGACATCCTCACCTAAAAGTTGAATTATGTTTTGGTAATAAATTGCTAATTGATTAGAAATTTGTTCGTCACTATTTGTAGAGAAATCCATTACTTGATATTTATTTGGTCGGGAACAATGTAAATTTCTGTTTGTAAATCAGGAAATTCTTTGATTAAGTATTGTCTAAGTTTTGTGGCTGATGCATAAGTTATACAATCACCAACACGAACTTTCCAATAAGGTGCATTATATGAAACATAAATGGCTAACTCTGGATATTTTTGTAATACTCTTTTTTCTATGGAAAATGCTCTTTCTTTTGCTGTTTTTGCGGTATTACTAGAGTATAATTGAACTCTGTATCCCTTTTGAGTATTACCTTTATTTGTTCGAGGAGTATTTATTAATATATTTAATAGAGAATCTTGATGAATAACAACGAACGATCCTGTTAAAGAATCTTTTTCTAAAAGAGCCTCTAAAAAAGAAATTCTTTCTGTTTGTATAGAGATAATAGAATCTTGTATTGTTTCGTTCGCAAAGAGTTTTAGGAAACAACTATTAAATAAAAAAAGGATGAATAAAATTTTTTTCATAATTGCAAAGGTAAAAAAAATAAAAACTCAATAGTGTATGATTATTTTAAAAATCAAATGTTTCTATCTTTGCTAAAAATAATTTTATGAAAAAACAGGTAATCATAGTAGCAGGAGGTAATGGAAGTCGTATGGGAACGATTCTTCCTAAACAATTTATTGAAATTAGCGGAAAACCAATTTTACTTAGGACATTGGAAAATTTTTATTCTTTTGATTCAAAGATAGATATTGTTTTAGTTTTGCCATCGCAAGAAATCGAACGTTGGGAAAATATTTGTAAAACTTTTAAGTGCGAGATAAAACATCGAATAGTAAAAGGTGGAACGACTCGTTTTGAATCTGTGAAAAATGGTTTGAAGTTATTAATTGATGATGCACTAGTCGCTGTTCATGATGGTGTGCGTCCATTTGTTTCCCATGAGACTCTTAGTGCTTGTTTTGAAGTAGCAGGAGAGAAAGGCGTAGCAATTCCGTCTTTGGAAATGGTCGATTCTGTAAGAATAAAAATTGGAGAAGGGAGTGAATCATGTGATCGTTCGCAATATAGAGTGGTACAAACACCTCAAGTTTTTAGAAGTGATATATTGAAAAAAGCTTATAATCAACCATACAAATATTATTTTACGGATGATGCAAGTGTTGTTGAAAATGTAGCTCCGATTTATTTAGTAGAAGGCAATCGTGAAAATATAAAAATTACAACTGCTTTTGATTTACAAATTGCTGAAGTTCTTCTTAAAAATCAATAAAAAATAAAAAATCATTATCTAAAAGGTTATCTTTGCATAAAAGATTGGTATGCATAAACAAACTCAAATACATATAAAAAATCGAAGAGCATCGTTTGATTATGAGTTGCTTGAAAAGTTTACTGCAGGGATAGCTCTTTATGGTACGGAAATAAAATCAATACGTGAGAGTAAGGTTAGTTTGACGGATTCTTATTGTTTGATGGACAAAGGAGAGCTTTGGGTTAAAGGTATGCATATAGCAGAATATAAATTAGGTAATTTTTATAATCATTCAGCACTTCGTGATAGAAAGTTACTTTTGACTCGAAAAGAGTTGAAAAAAATAGAAAGGGTGGTGAAAGAGAGTGGACTAACTATTGTTCCTACATCAATGTTTATAAATGATAAGGGGCTTGCAAAATTAAATATTTCGATTGCAAGAGGTAAAAAGAATTACGATAAACGGCAGTCTCTCAAAGCAAAGGAAGATAAACGTCAAATAGATAGAGCTTTAAAATTATGACACGGATTGGAGTTTTGTCTGATACTCATAATTATCTTGACGATAGAATATTTGCTCATTTTGCAGATTGCGACGAAGTTTGGCATGCTGGGGATATTGGTTCAATAGACGTTATAGAAAAATTAAAATCTTTTAAGTTTTTGCGTGCTGTTTATGGAAATATTGACGGATATGAGCTTCGAAAGGAATTCCCTCAATATAATACTTTTAAGATTGAAGATGTTTCAGTTTTTTTGACACATATTGGTGGCTATCCCGGTAAATATGCACGCGATGTGTTACCACAAATTTTTACACATAAACCAAATTTATTTGTATGTGGTCATTCTCATATTTTAAAAGTTCAGTATGATAAAAATTTTGATATGCTATGTATAAACCCTGGAGCTTCAGGCTTATATGGTTTTCATTCAGTTCGTACTCTTTTAAAATTTGAGATAAATGGTAATCAATTTCAGAATATGCAAGTAATAGAACTTGCTCTGGTTTCAGTAAATAGTAGATAATGAAGAGATATTTTTTTATAACAGTTTTTCTTTTTGTGCCAGTATTGTTGGCTTTTATATTGCATTCGTGTGCTAATCGTGGTGCTGGACCGCAAGGAGGTCCAAAGGATACAATACCTCCGCGCATTGTAAAAACAACTCCAGAAAATGGCATTTTAAATTTCAATAAGCAGAAAATAGAAATTGCTATGGATGAGATTGTTTTATTGGAAAAATTACATGAGAAAGTCATAGTTTCTCCTCCTCAAAAAACAAATGCATCAATCAAGGCTTATGGGAAAAAAGTTGTAGTTCAATTTAATGATTCTATAAAACCTGGAACTACCTATGTGGTAGATTTTGCTGATGCAATAGTGGATAATAACGAAAAAAATCCGTTAAAAAATTATGCATTTACGTTTTCGTCAGGTCCTTTGATTGATACACTTCGAATTTCAGGTCATTTAATTGATGCAGAAACCTTAAATCCTTGTGCAGGGGTTTTGGTAGGAGCTCATACGGATTTGAATGATACAGCATTTTCTACAAAACCATTTGATATTGTGGCTAAAACTAATGAAAATGGATATTTCTGTATAAAAAATGCACAAGAGGGAGCCCGTTATCGGCTTTATGCCTTAAAAGATTTTAATGGAAATTATCTTTATGATATGCAAGAAGAAGCTATAGCATTTAAGGATACTGTTTTTGCTCCAATCTTTTGGACAGAAGAGCGAAATGACACGATAATGTCTGATTCTATTACTATTGATACTATTTATAGTTATCGGATACCTGTTTTCCGTCCGAATGATGTGGTTTTGAAAATGTTTAAAAACTTTAAGCCCGAACAAAAATTTATTAAAGCAGAAAGAAAATCGCCTTATAGATTTGATCTGTTTTTTAATGCTAAATTGGACACGATGCCAATTATAAAACCTATTAATTTCCAATTTGATGCCAATTATATTTTAGAAAAAAGTACTAATGTTGATACGTTGTCTTTTTGGATAACGGATTCCTTGACATGGAGTGTTGATACATTGTCTTTTGAATTATATTATCCTAAAACAGATTCGTTAGGAGTTGTTCAAATAGAGATGGATACAATAAAATTGCCTGTAAAAGCTGATATCAAACAAAATACGGAATCGTCTACAAGAGGAGGAGGTACTCGAAGGGGAGGCAAGAAAAATGAGGATAATAATAAACCTCGTATTGATTTTTTGACAATGAAAACTAATTTGAATAGTTATTTTGATGTTTATAGACCTATTGAATTAGAATTTGAAACTCCTATAGAAGAATTTGATGCTTCAAAAATTCATCTCGAAATAAAAAAAGATACACTTTGGGAACCAATTGCAATAAATATAGAATCGGATAGTGTAAGTAAAAAGTTTACAATAAACCATAGTTGGATTCCAGAAAAAGAATATACTTTCAGTGTTGATTCTGCTGCTTTTTTTGAGTATTATGGAAAACATACAAATAAGTTTAGTATGAAATTTCGTACTCGTTCGCTAGAAGATTATGCTAATCTTTATATTGTATTGACTCATTTTACAGGAAAGGAGCGACTCCTATTGTTGAATAAAAAAGAAGAAGTTGTAAGAGAACTAAAAGCAGAAAAAGAAACTCTTTTTGAATATCTTGAGCCAGGTGAATATTATATGAAACTTTATATTGACGAAAACGATAATGGTAAATGGGATGTCGGGGACTATAAAACATTGCAACAACCAGAAGATGTATACTTTTTTCCATCAAAAATTGTCTTAAGAGCTTTTTGGGATGTTGAGGAAGAGTGGAATTATATATATAGACCATTATTGAAGCAAAAACCTATAGAACTGATAAAGAGCAACACTAAAAAATAATATTATGGCAAGAATATTAGTTGTTGATGACGAGCGAAGTATTAGAAATACATTAAAGGATATTTTGGAAGTTGAATCCTATCAAGTTGAGGTTGTTGAAAGTGGAGTAGAGGCATTAAAATTGATAAAAGAATCAAATTATGACCTTATTTTTTCAGATATAAAAATGCCTCAAATGGATGGGGTAGAGTTGTTGCAGAATATTAAACAATGTACTCCTGAAATTCCTGTTGTAATGATTTCAGGGCATGGAAATATAGAAACTGCAGTAGATTGTATTAAGAAAGGAGCTTATGATTTTATTGAAAAGCCTATAGACTTAAACCGACTCTTAATCGTTGTAAGAAATGCATTAGACAAAACCAAACAAACTTCGGAAATAAAGATTTTAAAACGAAAAATAGATCAACGTTACGAAATGATTGGTTCTTCACCTTCAATAGAACGTTTGCGTAAAATGATAGATACTATTGCACCTACTGATGCAAGGGTTTTAATAACAGGTGAAAATGGTACGGGAAAAGAGGTCGTGGCTCGTCAACTTTACTTTAAAAGTAATCGTGTGAATATGCCATTTGTTGAAGTGAATTGTGCCGCAATACCTTCGGAGTTGATAGAAAGTGAACTTTTTGGACACGAGAAAGGTGCCTTTACGTCTGCAATCAAACAACGTATAGGTAAATTTGAGCAGGCAAATGGCGGAACAATATTTCTTGATGAAATTGGTGATATGGCTCTTTCTGCTCAAGCAAAAGTATTACGCTGTTTGCAAGAAAATGTAGTTTCTCCAGTTGGAAGTGATAAATTAGTAAAAATAAATGTGAGAGTAATTGCTGCTACTAATAAGGATTTGAAAGAAGAAATAAAAAAAGGTAATTTTAGAGAAGACCTTTATCATCGGTTAAATGTTATCCCACTTCATGTTGCGAAATTAGAAGATAGACGAGAAGATATCCCTTTGCTTGTTTCTCATTTTACAAATATTATATGTGCGGAACAAGGTATTGCTTTTAAAACTTTTGACGAAGATGCTGTTGAAATTTTGAAAGAACGTTCTTGGCCTGGTAATATTCGTGAATTGAGGAATATTGTTGAGCGTTTGATTATTCTTTCAGGAGTAAAAGTAACAGCAGAAGATGTAAATATGTATGTAAATTTCTAATAATAATTATTTACATTTGTAAAAGGTCTTTTAGTTTAAGTAAAATTAAAGGTTAAAACGTATGAAGTTCAGACGAAATATTATCATTACAGGAGGGGCTGGTTTTATCGGTTCTCATGTTGTAAGATTATTTGTTAATAAATATCCGGAATATCGTATTATTAATGTTGATAAACTTACTTATGCAGGTAATTTAGCAAATCTAAAAGATGTTGAGCTTGCCGAAAATTATAGCTTTGAAAAAGCTGATATTTGTGATTATGCTCAAATGAGTCAATTGATGTCAGATTATAGTGTTGATGGAATTATTCATTTAGCAGCAGAGAGTCATGTAGATCGCTCTATAAAAGACCCTTTTGCTTTTGCATATACAAATATTATAGGGACACTGACGTTATTACAAGCTGCTAAACTTTATTGGGAATCAACGGAAGAAAAATATGAGGGTAAACTTTTTTATCATATCTCAACGGATGAAGTTTTTGGTGCTTTAGAAATGGATGGGACAATGTTTACGGAAGAGACAAAGTACAATCCTCATAGCCCATATTCTGCATCGAAAGCAAGTAGTGATCATTTTGTTCGTGCTTTTCATGATACGTATGGAATGCCAACAATTTTAACAAACTGTTCGAATAATTATGGTCCATATCAATTCCCTGAAAAACTAATACCATTATTCATTCATAATATTTGTCAGCGAAAACCATTGCCTGTATATGGGAAAGGAGAAAATGTGCGAGATTGGTTGTATGTAGTAGATCATGCTCGTGCAATAGACGTGATTTTTCATAAAGGAAAGGTTGCAGATTCTTATAATATTGGAGGTTTTAATGAATGGAAAAATATTGACTTAATAAAAGTCATGATAAAAACCGTTGATAAATTATTAGGAAATCCTGATGGATATAGTCTTGATTTGATAACTTATGTAACAGATCGTGCTGGTCACGATTTACGTTATGCCATAGATTCTTCAAAGTTAAAAAATGAATTAGGGTGGGAACCAAGTCTTCAATTTGAGGAAGGAATAGAAAAGACAGTACGTTGGTATCTTGAAAATCAGGACTGGTTGGACAATATAACTTCCGGGGAGTATGAAAAGTACTATGAAGAAATGTACAAAAATCGATAATTTTTTTGTTTTTCTTAAAACATTCTTTATCTTTGAAATGTTTAATAGATAAACGAAGCGTTCTTTCGCACTGTTTAGAGATTGGAAAACTCAACAGATTATTTTTATACAGAGAACTGTCTGGTTTTTAATGGCGTGCTGCCCCTTTTGGTTAGGCAGATTACAAAGAAGACTAACACCTCAAATCCTATTTTATAGGAGTTTTCTCAAATAAAAGCAGTGCGATTTCTATAAAAAGAAGAGAATTAGTTCTCTTCTTTTTTTATTTTTCTGGATTGTAATTCAACAAACTGTTTGAAAGCTTCTTTGCAATATCTGTGCAAAGAACGTTTTGAAGTTCGGTGGATGATTTTAGAGATGTTCGCGCTTTAAGCAAGGTTTGGATATTGTTTTTAGCAGTATAGTTGTCGTTTACACGGTCTTTTTCTGGATTGAACTTTCCTTGATTTTCCCAACTTCCACTTAATAAATTTGATGCATTTTTACCAGAATACTCAATATAATGAACCTTGTCGGAAGTTTGCAAAGAGTAACTATTAGAAAGTAAAGTGAGTCCGGTTTCTGTAGATTTTAGATTGTAGTTTAGTGTAACTTTGGCAACTGCACTCTGCGTACACTCGTAGTAATAAACCTTATGATAAACAACGCTCTTATCTTTTTGTATTTCTTTAATAAATCCTTTTTTCTTTGTTTTGGTTAATGAACTTTTTGTATAAGTTAATTGAGGGACATCTAACGATAAATGCGAACGAACAGGAATCAATGTTCCTTGGATTTCAATTCCATTCTGCATCGCCAAATGTTGCTCCTTGATAATCGCTTCAGTATTGTTTATATCAACAATTTCTAGAAATATCGCATTTGAGTTTTGTACGGTTGTGGTTGTACTGCTTTTAAGTTTATCAATAAAAGTTTTTTTACTTGTATCGTTGGAGTAAAATGATGTAAAAGCTATTGTAAGCATTCCTTTTTCGAGGCATTCGTCTTGCAGACTTTTGCTGTCTTTGTAGTTCGTTCCAATTTTTATAACCGAACTGAAAGTATTGTATGCCGTACGATATTTTTCAAGTTGCATCTGTTGAAGAGCCTCTCTATAAAGTGGTTCACAACGACAAATTATTTCTTTTTCTAAAATGTCTTTATAGCTAGAGTCTACCTTTTTGATAGAAAGTATATGAGAAAGAGCTGCACCGAAATCTTCTGTTTCAATAAAAGCAAGAACTTTGGCATAATGATCAATCACGTAACGCTGTTGTGATTCGTTGTACTGTTCCAGCGTTCGATTACTAATTTCCAATTGAATACGATTGTTATCGGCAATATTTTTTAGATTTTTTAGCTTTATAAAATTATCAACAAGAGCATCGTCATCGAGTTGAATGTAATTATTATCTATTTGTTGCTCTAATTCGTTGGCATAACGAATTATTGTGCGATTCAAAGCAATACGAGCATCTGTAAAATCTTCTTTTTTAATGAGAGACGCATTATATTTTTCTACAGATAATTCAAGCATTCCCGCTTCTTCATACTTTTTCCCTTCCTTAAATAAACGCTTATAAGCACAACTAGAAAGCAACAAAGAAATCAATGTAACAATAAAAAACTGTAGAAATTTTTCTCTCATAATTTTCAAAATTATTCTGTTTTGAGAAATGCGTTAATAAAACTAGAAAACAATCGTGACTCAATCTGACGCGTAGCCTCTTCGTAGGCTTTTTCACCAGCTACTTTATAAGACAATTGAGTACCCTTGGTTGTTAGATTTTGAGCCTCAACTATAGCTCCATTTCTTAAATTTTTTATTCTAAACTGGGCGTTTAATAGAGTTGTAAAAATTCCTTTTGTTTGAATTTGACCTTTTGTATCTGACGATATGAAAACCTCGAAATCAGCATTTTTACTCACAATATTGTAACCATTCGCCAATAGAAGTTGTTCAAGTTTTGCTTTTAATACATTGTCCTTTTGAACTATACCAATATTTTTCTCAACCGATGAAATGGAAATAGAAGGTTTGCTTATTTTTAGTAAGATTGTAGTTTTTGTGGTAGGAATCTTTTGCAACCATTTTCGGATTGCAAAGTCAGTTGCCGACTGAAGAAGCAAAGTGGTTTTATCAACCGAAAATTCAAAGGTTTCAACTGATTTTTGTGATTTTACAAGCAGTGATGTTTGCACTATTCCGTTTGCATCGCTATTCAGTTTTTGTTGTTGAGCGTTTTCACTAGAAAAAGCTACTACCGGAAAGTTTTTTATCTTTTTTCCTTGAAATATTACCTCGCAAGCAAGCTGTTCGGAGTCTACTTTATAACCAACTTTACAATCAACTGATTTGTTCTTTGCAACAATTTCAATATCACTAAGTATCCGATAAATACGATTGTACGATTCGCTTATTAGATTAATCTTTTGATTATTCACTTCGACAGTAATTGTTTCGTTGAAATATGCCTTCAAATCATCAAGCGACTTTGCGTAGAAAATAATAGCATTACGTACATCAAAATCTTTTTGATATTTCTCTGCCTCCAAAAAATGTGACACCGAAAGTTCTATTGCCTTTGTTCTCTTTTGTGTCTGAATTGAAGCATATTTCTGCTTACTTAAACGATACAACACCCAATACTCATGGCTATTCTCGTATGTATCTGCTATTTCGTATCCTTCCAAAGATGAATTCACACGAGACTCAATAACGGAAGTAAAATCGTCTTTTAGCGATAAATCATTTTCGTAACTGATATGTATGGTTGAAGATGAAATGTCTACTGAAATTTCTTCAGCGAGATTTTTTAACGCCATTGTTTTTGCCACATCATAGTGTGTTGTTGACTTTTTCTCTTTCAGTGCGTAGCCAACACCTTGATAATAGTCCTTATCAGATAATTGTTTGGTTATCCAATCGGGTTTCTGCTTCTCACTGATTTGTTTTTGTGTAGAACATCCAACAAAAACTATTAAAACAACTACAATAAAACAATAGCAAAATCTCTGCATCATAAGTTTTTATAAAAAAGGTGCTTGCAGTTTTTTATAGATACAAGCACCTTTGTCTATTTAATCGAACAATTATTGCAATTTGCTCATTTCTTTTTCAAACTCTTCTTTGAATTTTTCGTATTCGTAATCGATACGTAGTTTATCATCGTTTTTAACTGTATTAGCAACTTTGTTTGCTAACTCAGTTCCAACAATTTCAACCACAACATAGCAACGGAATTTGCCGTCTTGTGTACGTTGTGTTTCGTCACAAATTACAATTGTTCCGTTAAGCTCTTGGTTAACTACTTGACGAGTTAAATCTTGGAATTTGCCTTTTGCTTCTTCATCCATACCAATTTCATATGAAGATGCATAGTTGTCAGTAACGCGCTTAATCAAATCGCTAACCTGTGCACCCAATTCCGCACGTGCTGCAAGAAGTGCTTTGTCGCGTGCAATTTGCAAACTTGTAGAATAACCCGTACCTAAAGCACGAAGATGATCTTTGTCGCTACGATATTCTTTTCCTGAACAAGGGATAGTAACAGATACATCTCCTTTGTGAGCAACTTCTTTCTTTGAACCGCAAGCCACTGCCATCAAAGCAACGGCTAAACAAATAAATACTTTTTTCATGATTCTTACATTTTTTTTTAGTGTTAATTTTGTCAAAGTTAAAAACTATTTTTAATAAATGTCAAAAAAACTCTGTTTTTTTTATAAATGCTTGAAAATCAATATTGTTTTTAATGTAAAAAAATACTTTTTGGGGAATTCTTTTTTGCTTGTTATTTTTGTTAAAAAACTCTATCTTTGCAACTTAAAATTTTTTAAGATTTTTTAATGAAGACATTAATACCTGATTATATATTTGAGGCAAGTTGGGAGGTTTGTAATCGTGTGGGTGGAATCTATACTGTATTGTCAACCAAAGCAGCATCTTTAGTCTCTAAATTTGGGCAGAATTTAATTTTTATAGGGCCGGATGTTTGGGGCGAAGCAGAATCGCCTTTTTTTATTCCAAATGATAATCTTTTTACAGATTGGGTTGTAGCAACTAAAAAAGAGGGTTTAAAGGTTAGAGTAGGGAATTGGGATATTCCAGGTCGTCCTGTAGTGTTTTTGATTGATTTTAATGATTTTTATCAGCAAAAAGATTCTATTTATGCTAATATGTGGAATTGGTTTGGCGTAGATTCTTTGCATGCTTATGGAGATTATGATGAGTCAAGTATGTTTGGTTATGCCTGTGGCGTTGTAGTGGAGAGTTTTCTTCGTTATAATAAATTAACTAAAAAGAAAGTTGTTGCTCATTTTAATGAATGGATGACAGCATTTGGAGAACTTTATTTAAAGCAAAATATGCCTAATGTGGCTACGGTATTTACTACACATGCTACATCGATAGGTCGTTCTATAGCGGGCAATAATAAGCCTTTGTATGATTATCTTTCTGCTTACAATGGAGACCAAATGGCTGAAGAATTGAATATGCAGTCGAAACATTCGGTAGAAAAGCGAGCTGCTCATAATGCCGATTGTTTTACAACCGTTAGTAATGTTACGGCTAAGGAGTGTTTGCAGTTATTAGAAAAAATGCCTGATGTGGTAACGCCTAATGGTTTTGAAAATGATTTTGTGCCAAAAGCAAAAGTTTTTTCAAAAAAACGTACAGAAGCACGTTTGGTTTTGCGTCGTGTGGCAGAAAAAATGTTGGGGTACAAGCTTGCCGAAGATGTGATGTTTATTGGAACATCGGGTCGATATGAATTTAAAAATAAAGGAATAGATGTATTTATAGAGGCGTTAAAACGTGCATCGGATGCGGGTTTAAAAAGAGAAACTGTGGCGTTTGTTATGGTGCCAGCATATACATCGAATTATAGGATAGAATTGACTGAAAACTCGTCAGAATTATGCTATGGAAGACCTTTTGCTACTCATTATTTACACTATGAGGAACATGACCCTGTTTTAAATTCTATACGTTGGTTTAATTTTTCTAATGCACCCGAAAGTAGTTTGAAAATCATATTTGTCCCTTCTTATTTGAATGGAGATGATGGGATTTTTAATAAATCATATTATGATATTCTTATAGGTTTGGATTTGACAGTATTCCCATCGTATTATGAACCATGGGGATATACTCCGCTGGAAAGTGCAGCTTTTGGAATCCCGACAATTACAACGAACTTATCTGGATTCGGGCAATGGGTTTCCGATTCGCCTCAGTCAATAGAAAATGGCGTTGGAATTGTGCCTCGTACCGATTATAATTATAATGAGGTGGTGAACGATTTGAGTATGATGATGGTTAATTTTATAGAAAAATCAGAATCGGAAAGAAAAAAAATAAACAAAAAAGTAAATCTCATAGCTCAAAAAGCATTGTGGGAAAACTTTATAGAATATTATTATGAAGCATTTAATATTGCCTTAAACAATAAAAATAAGAGAATAAAAACACTGAAATAAATAAATTTATAACGATATGAAATTAAAAACAACAAACTCCAATCAACCTAATTGGAAAGATTTAAATGTGAAATTTGATGTGCCTCAAGGGCTTGATAAATTAGTAGATATAGCCAATAATCTTTGGTGGGTATGGAACCACGATGCTGAATTATTGTTTAGAGATGTAAATCCTGAAGCATGGAAGGTTACTAAAAAGAATCCTTTGGCAATGTTCGAAAAAACAAATTACGAACGTTTTGAAGAATTAGAAAAAGATGTCAACTTTGTTAATCGTTTAAACAAGGTTTATGACGAATTTAGCCAATATGTTAATGTAAAACCTCGTACAGATATTCCTTCTGTATCTTATTTCAGTATGGAATATGGTTTGAGTAGTTTCTTGAAAATTTATTCGGGAGGTTTAGGTGTATTGGCAGGGGACTATTTAAAAGAAGCAAGTGATTGCAATGTAGCGATGACTGCAGTTGGTTTCTTGTATCAATTTGGATATTTCAAGCAAGCATTGTCAATTGATGGTCAACAAGTTGCTATATACGAACCACAACAATTTAACACTTTGCCAATTGAGCAAATCAAAGATGAAAATGGTAACCCATTGCTTATTGCAGTACCTTATCCAGAACGTTTGATTTATGCACAAGTATGGAAAGTAGCCGTAGGTCGTATTTCGTTGTATTTGTTAGATACAAATATTAATGAAAATTCGGAAGCTGATCGTACGCTTACACACCAACTTTATGGTGGCGATAACGAACATCGTTTGAAACAAGAAATGCTTCTTGGTATTGGTGGTATGTTGATGTTGAAACGTTTGGGTATAAAAACTCAAATCTATCACTGTAACGAAGGTCATGCTGCATTAATCAATGTTCAACGTTTGGTTGATTATGTTGCAGAAGGATTGTCGTTTAATGAAGCAATAGAAGTTGTTCGTGCTTCTTCTCTTTATACAGTTCACACTCCAGTTCCTGCAGGTCACGACCGTTTTGATGAAGGTTTGTTCCGTTACTATATGGGTGGATATGCTGATAAATTGCGTCTTTCTTGGGATGAATTTATTGGTATGGGACGCGAAAATGCAGATGATCATTCTGAAAAATTCTGTATGAGTGTTTTTGCATGTAACACATCGCAAGAGGTTAATGGTGTAAGTTGGTTGCATGGCAAGGTTTCGCAAGAAATGTTTAATCCTATTTGGAAAGGTTATTTCCCTGAAGAATTGCACGTTAGCTATGTTACAAATGGTGTGCATATGCCAACTTGGGCTGCATCTGAATGGAAATCGGTATATGAAAAAACTTTTGGAAAAGAATTTTATGCTGATCAATCTAACCTTGATATTTGGAAGAAAATATATGATGTTTCTGATAAAACTATTTGGGAAACTCGTATGACTTTGAAAAATAAATTGATAGATTACATTCGCACTCAATTTAAAGAAACATGGTTGACTAGTCAACGTGACCCAGGACGTATTGTTTCTGTGTTAGAAAATATCAATCCTAATGCATTGTTAGTAGGTTTTGGACGTCGTTTTGCAACATACAAACGTGCTCATTTGTTGTTTACAGATTTAGAACGTTTGGCAAAAATCGTTAATGATCCAGAACGTCCAGTTCAGTTTATTTTCACAGGAAAGGCTCACCCTGCTGATGGTGCTGGTCAAGGTTTGATTAAACGTATTTTCGAAATTTCGCATATGCCTCAATTTGTTGGAAAAATTATTTTCCTTGAAAATTACGATATGCAATTAGCTAAACGTTTGATTTCTGGTGTTGATATTTGGTTGAACAACCCAACTCGTCCGTTGGAAGCTTCTGGTACATCAGGACAAAAAGCAGAAATGAATGGTGTGTTGAATTTCTCTGTACTTGATGGCTGGTGGTTAGAGGGTTATGTAAAAGGTGCAGGTTGGGCATTGACTGAAAAACGTACGTTTGACGATCAAGGACAACAAGACCGTTTGGATGCTGCAACTATTTACAATATTCTTGAAAATGAAATTCTTCCTTTGTATTTTGCTAAAAACAAAGACGGATATTCTCCTGAATGGATTCAAGTGATTAAGAATTCTATTGCAAAAATTGCTCCTCGATTCACAACAAAACGTATGCTCGACGATTACATCGAACGTTTCTATACTCCTGAAGCAAAACGTTCTGCAGTGTTGCTTGAGAATAATTATGCAAAAGCAAAAGAAATTGCTGCATGGAAACAAATGGTGGCTGCTAATTGGGATAATGTTACGGTAGAAAAACTAGAAATTGATGCTGTAAATGGAACATTGGAAGTTGGTCGCCCATATCATATAAGTGCAGAGGTTGATACTAAAGGTTTAGATGAAAATTGTTTAGGCTTAGAGATTGTGGTTACTTATTTAGATGAAAAGAATCGTATGCGTAAGCTTGAGTCAAAAGAGTTTAATTTGGTAAAAGCAGAAGGTTCGCGTCTTTCTTTTGAACTTGACTATCAAATAAATCGTGCAGGTTCGTTTAAATATGCATTCCGTATGTTCCCTAAAAATGCTGATTTACCACATCGTATGGATTTCTGTTATGTACGTTGGTTTTAATTGAAAATACCATAAAAAGTAAAAAAGAGGAGAGTCGTTCTCCTCTTTTTTTTTGTATTGGCTACGTGAGGTAGTAGGCTCGGCTCTATAATATTTTTTGTACTTTTGTAGAATCTTACCGGCAAGGTGAGATTTTTTTATTTTTTTGAGTTTTATTCTTCACAAAAGAAATCCGCAAAATTTCTCATCAACAGAAGAGTAAAACACGTGTATGTGTTCATGCTTTTGGCGTGAACTGTTCGTGTTTATTTTCTTGTTGAAGGCAATTGCGGAGCCTCTTTTGTGGAAAGTTTTAACATGTAGCGGTTTACGCTTTTTTTGTTGAATGAATGGATACGAACTTCATATTGGAGAAATGATTCGGCAGGAGTTGAAACTTCAACGTCGCTCGGTGGCTTGGTTGGCACTGCAGTTGCATTGCAATCGTAGCAATGCCTACAAAATTCTTGAACGCAAGGATGTAGATACTGACCTTCTGCGACGTGTTTCTCATGCTTTGAATTGTGATTTCTTCCTACGAATTTCTCAAGTAGGTTTCTGATTTATCCTTTGTTGTTCTCAGGGATATATTTAACTCTCTTTCTATTCTGCATTGTCTCCAAAATTGCAACATTTTGTACCTTTTTGTGCAACATACTTATTGACTTGCAATCAAGTGTATATCTTATTTTTGTCGCTAATATTTTTTTATTTATTAACATTTTAAATTTTATTAGAAATGAAAAAAGTAAGTTTATTATTTGGATTGATAGTAATGATGTTTGTAGCAATGCCTATGTCGGCTCAAACTTATAAAGACAAAAAAGCGGCAAAAAAAGAGGCTTGGGAAATGCAACAACAACAAAAAGCAGAAGAAGCTGCTCTTTTGCACAAAATGCGTATGGATAGTATTCGTCAAGCAGCTCAACGTGCAGAGGCACAACGTTTGAAAGAAGAACAAGAAGAAGCTATGCGTGAAGTTGAAGTAAATGTTCCTTGTTGTGGCGAAGAATTTTTTTCTACTCCTACGCTTATACGTGCAAGTGGCAATGGACAAAGCATGAATCAACAAGTTGCAAAAAATATGGCTCGCTCGTCTGCAATACAAGAGTTGACCTCTAAAGTAAAAGTTAGTGTTGAAGCTTTGGTAAGCAATTATTACAAGTCGGAGAACATTAATATGACAGAAAATTTTATGCAAAAGTTCCAAGAAATGACTGTTCAAAAAATCAAGGAAGAAATTTCTGGATATCGTACTATTTGCGAAAAATATGGTAGGATTACGAACAATGGTCGCCCTGCATTCAAGTGTTATATGGCTATCGAAATTGGTAAAGACGATTTGTTGAAACCTGTTTTCGAAACATTGACTAATGATCAATCGGCTCAAATTGATATGGATTACGAAACTTTCAAAGCAGAGTTCGATAAAGAGTTTGCTGAATAAAAAAATCTTACATATTTATGTTTAATGTTTAAAAAGAATAAAATTTACAAGGGACTTTTGTCCCTTGTTTTTGTGCTTTTATCGGTATCGGTTTCCGCACAAATGCCACCAGAATGGTACGACCTTAGCACTCGCAACATGTATTATCCTTCAACGGAATATTTTGTGGGTTTTTCTGTTGATTTTCGTAATACATCGATGCCCATTGACGTACAAACCAAAAAGGTTGCCGATGCGGCACGAGTAGAGTTGATTAGTACTATCCGTGTAAAAGTAGAAAGCATTACAACCGACAATTTGGTGAGTGCTTCTATGCAAACGTCGCAAGGGTGGAACGAAGAGATTGTGCAAATATTTCAAACGCAAACAAAAACATCGGTCAATATGGAAGTGCCCGGTGTGAAAATTGAAACTTGGTACAACGCCAGTGGCAACGAAGTTGCTGCATTTGCTTACGTTCGTCGGAGCGATTTGGTTAACCATTTTGATAAGCAAATTACTGTAGGGCTGATAAAGATAGAATCGGCATTGCAAAACGTGGAGCAACTCGAGGCGTTTGGGCAAAAAACGCAAGCTCGCAAAAAAGCCGAAGAAACGGTGCGACTTGTTACCGATGCGGAACACGCTCAGCGTATGCTTTTGGTTGTGGACAATACAGCTAATGCTGCCAAAGTGCAAGCTTCGGAGTTAGCAGCATTAAAATTGCGTTTGGTGCAAAAGTTGGCAGAGTTGCAACACGGATTGGCCATTTGTTTGCAATGTACGGCCGATTGCTTTGGTACGTCTTATTCATCGTTGCAAGGTGAGATAAAAGGCGAACTATCGAAAATCGGATGTAGTTTTGTGGACGACCCTGCCACGGCTGACTATGTAGTTACCATTCAGGCGCAAGCACGTGAGTACAATCGTGCTGAGTTTGGTGGATATGCTACCTATTTTGCGTATGTAGATGCAAATATCTCGCTTACCAAAACTGCTACTGCACAGCTTATCTATGATGATTTTTTGAGTGTTAAAGGTGGACATACGCATAATTTCATGCAAGCGGCACGCACTGCCTATAAAGATATTTCGAAAGAAATTGATAAACTTCTTAAACAATATATCAAATGAAAAAATGTTGTCTGTTTTTAGTTTTGTTTATTTCAAACATATCTATTGCTCAGATTCAGGTTGCGATACTCGAGCCGATAGGTATAACCAATGAAGTAACAATGATGCATCGATCAATGGTGCGTGGTGAAATGGTTAAAGCAATAGGTCGTCAAGCGGGTTATGCTGCTTTTACTCGTACTGATATTGACCAAATTATGAAGGAACAGAATTTCCAACGTACAGGCATGGTTAGCGATGAGCAAATCAAACGCTTGGGAGAGATGCAAGGTGTG
>JAFYQF010000005.1 GCA_017559905.1 bacterium | reverse complement strand
TATACTTCGTTTTCTAGTAGCAATTTCTTGTGAAATTTCTTTTTTCATAAAAACCTCATTTAAACTTAAAATAAATAGCGTTTAAAAATCGTTTAACAGCGTTTAATTTTTATTTAAAATGCCACCTAAGTATCTAACTTCATTTTTTTATTTTGAAGTGGCTTAAAATCGATTTTAGAAGTTTGAGACCATATCAAATGACTCCCTTCTTTTTCGAGTTGATATATGTATATCGCCTGAACCATTGTCAGCTGCGTGTAAAGCTAGTGCTAATGCCCAAAATCTATCAGCGTGTCCATTATCAGAGCGGTCAGCATCAAAGCGAATATTATTGCTTGCAGTTGTTATTTTACGAACAGAGTGTAAATCTTCTCTAATTTCATGCCGGCTTGGAATAAAAACCGTCTTGTTTTCAAACTCCGTTCTTAATCTGTAAGCCAAGTCCTCTTTCACTTTGTTTGTGAAAGTAACTCCCTCAACTCTAAATTTTCCAAACTTGAGTTGAGCATTTTCTGCCATTTGCATCCCAATACCTGTGTCATCTTGGCAGTCCCTACGGAATAATTTATGAGATAAAATCTCGTGTAAGATTTCTTCTTGTTTATGAAAAGGCATTTTTGCAAGTTCAACAACAAGTCTTGTGTATTTGATGTTTTCAATTTTTTCTAACACCCAAATAACAGTTAAGTCTTTTCTTCTTCCAATATCGACTCCAACATAAAAGTCGTGCTTAATATCTTCAAGAGGACGAAGAATATCATTAAGTTCACAAGTAGCAATTAAGTCATAAGGTAAAAATGCAGAAGCCTCATCAACTGCTATACAACAATATTCTTGCAACCAAGTATATTCATCAAAGCAGTTGTCTTTTTCATTTGCCATCCAATCTTCTTGTTCTTGCAGGGTTGTTTTTCTTTGATAGATTTTATCAACAAGACCTTCTGACACAGCAAGCTGAATCGGGGTTTTATGATGACTCCAATTTAGCTTGCCTTTTATTACTTGGTCAATAAATTTGTAGTACAAACAGTTTTGACCATTATGAGTAGAAAGAATTCTTAAAGGAAAGCCCCAAGTAATACAAGGTCGTGCCGCTTTCCAAAGTTCATCGGGGTTATTATGAAATGCGAACTCATCAAGCACAACCTTTCCACCTTTAGAACGGAATGACTTGGGGTTGGAAGAGAGAGCGTGTATTTTAGTACCATTTGAAAACTCTATTACTAGAGCTTTAATATCTTTTTCATTATCAATAATGACTTCGCCTAATCTTTTTGCAGTTGCGTGAAATAGTTTTACCCATTTTTCGCAATAATCAATATATTCTTTAGCAGCAGATTCATCAGCAGAAGAAAACCATACAGCAGGAACAGACCTATTGATACAATCCCTTACATCTTCATAGCTTTGGACATAAGTAGCACCAATACGTCTGGACTTTTCCCATATTTTTATTTTAGCTTTATCATCAAGCCATCGTTGTTGATATGGCAAAAAATAATTATTCTTCACGATGTCTTATTCCTAAAATTTCTTCTTCTATCAATTGGACAAAATCAGGAGTAATACCCTTTGATTCAGATTCTTTTTCTTTTTGAGAAACTGTATCTTCATAATTTTTGATTTTTGTAATTAGTGGAAGCATTTTTGTAAAAGCATATAAACGGCTTTGGTCTATTTTTTCGCCATTATCTAAATCAAACTCAATGGAAGCCATTAGTTTTCGTGCTAGATTATACAGTTCTTCGTGGCACATAGATTTTGTTTTTATATATTGTTTTCTCTTGAAGTCCCACTTGTTATCTGTTTTCCAACGTCGGATAGTTCTTTCATTAACTCCAACTTTTTCTGCAACAGTATTAATTGACATCTGTTCTAGTACATATAATCTTTCGGCATTTTCCATTAACACATTTTGTTTAGTCAAAATAAGCCTCCAAGTCCTGAATTTTCTTTTTTAATCTGCGCAACTCTGTCACAATTTCATTCAGGCGTGTTAATGAAACAAGAGCTTTTTCAGTTTCTTGTTTTGTATTGTCATCTTCAAAAGGATTTAATAATGAACGTACAAGAATAACTAATCCTGATGCTTCAACATCTAGATTTCTATATTCAGCTTTAGCTTCCGCAAGCTGACCTTTTAATTGGATACGTTCAATATTCATTATTGCGCTATCTCCTTTTTCAAGATTGGACACCAAAGATTGCCATCGATTTTACTTTCAATTCTTGAAAGAACAGTTGCACTATAATGATTTGTTTCTAGCATCTCTTTTAAGATTTCAAAATTATTAGCAATAATTTTCTCAAAAGTTTTTACTTGTGCATTGTGATACACATACCAAATAACAAAAATTACAGCAGGGAAGCCAATACTTTCAAATAACTTTAATAATAGTGAAGTTTCCATTAAATAAACCTTTCTTGTTTTAGGGCAAAAAGAAAAGAGGCTTTTCGCCTATGATTTTATCTTCACGATACAACATCACTTCTGAACACTTCAATTTGATAATTCAAGAGCTTTTTTAAGTGGACAAGTCAAACGCAAAAATTGTTTGCCACAGCCATTTGAGAGTGTTTCAAACTAAAGCTTATACTTCAAACAGAAAATGTAAAATTCGTACTAAAAAATTATGGAGAAAACTGAATGAAGTATTTTGAGGTTTTTAAAGCCGGAAATTATCCGCAAGGAGCATTTAGTAAAGAAGAGGTTCAAGAACTTGCAAACAATTATGATCCAAGTTTTTGTGAAGCTCCGATTACTTTAGACCATGAACAAAAAGGTCCCGCTTATGGTTGGGTTGATAGATTAAAAGAAGAAAATGGTGTATTAAAAGCATCGTTTAAGAATTTATCAGACGACTTAAAAGAGTTTGTTTCAAAGGGGAAATACAAAAAAATCTCGGTTGAAATCTACAGAGAATTAGAAGGTAAAAAGCCATATTTAAAGGCTGTTTCTTTCTTGGGAGCAAGTATTCCTCAAGTTAAAGGAATGAAAGCTGTTGAGTTTAAGGAAGGTGAATCAGAAACATATATTTTTGAGGCACAAGTAGAAGATACTGCATCAGATGAGGATATTGAATCATTAAAGACTCAAGTTGCAGATTTAGAAAAACAAGTTGCTGAATACAAAGAGCAATCTAAAAAGAATGAAACAATTAAATCCTTGAAATCACAAGTTGCTGATTTAACAGTTCAACTTGCAAAGTTTAAGGATGAAGCAGCAGGCAAAGATGAATTGGCAAGAGAACTTAAGGAAATGAAGGACAGTCTTCGTGACAAGGACTTCAACGAGTTTATTGATAAACAAATTGATGCCGGAATTCTTACCCCTGCAAATAAAGATGCTGTTTTCTCTATTTTACAGGACTTGGATAACGTTAAAAAGTTTGACGAGTCCTCCAACAGCATCGAACAGTTTAAATCCTTTATTTCTGCATTACCAAAGCAAGTTGAGTTTGATGAAGTTGCAAAAAAGCAAACTAAAAAAACTGATGCTGAAGTTAAATATGCTGATGCAGATGAGGAAAGTTTAGAGATTTATAAACAAGCAACAGCAATTGCTGAAAAAGAAAAAATCTCTTTCAAAGATGCACTATTAAAAATTAAGGAGGTATAAATTGGGACGTTTAGAAGATTTAAGAATAAACGCATATCTTTCAGAAGTTGCTCGTGGCTATGGTAATAATAGTTTTATTGCTGAAAATCTATTCCCGATAATTGATTCTGAAAAAGAGAAAATTGATATTTTTCAATTTAACAAAGAAGCATTTCAATTGTATGACACAGAGCGTGCAATTAGAGCTAATTCAAATGTGATTAGTCCTAAAGGCTTCTCAAAACATACTGCAACATTAGCAGAACACGACTTGGCTTACCCTATTGATTACAGGGAAGAAGATGAGGCTGAAAAAGTTAAACTTCAACTTCACGCAACAAATGTTGTAACAGAAGGTTTGAAATTGAAACTTGAAAAACAATGTGCAGATTTAGCTCAAGATCCTAAAAACTATGCAACTGAAAACAAGATTGCATTATCAGGTACAAGCCAATTTACAAATGAAGCTTCTGACCCATTAAAAGTTGTTAATGCTGGAAAAGATGCTGTTTGTGGAAAAATTGGCAAAGACCCTAACACACTTGTTATGGGGCAAGAAGTTTGGCAGGCTTTAAAACAAAACACAAGTTTAAAGAATTTAATTGCAAGTTCAAGTAATAAAATTATTACTTTGGATTTGTTAAAAGAATTTTTTGAAATTGAAAATATTGTTGTAGGTCGTTCAATCTATGCCGATGCAAACAACAATTTTGCAAGAGTTTGGGGTAACAACATTATTCTTGCATATGTTCCAAAGCTAACTTCAAGAACTGAATATGATCCATCTTTTGGTTACACAGTTCGTAAGAAAGATGCTCTTCAAATTGATGAATATCAAAAAGAAGGAAACAAAGTTAAATACATTCGTGCAACAGATATCTACACTCCATTTTTAGTAGGTGCTGAAGCAGGTTATCTAATTTCAAACGCAGTTTAATGAGGTGTTAAATGGCTAAATATAAGATAAAAAATGCAAATATACTTCACGATGGCAAGATAAAAGCCATTGGCGAAATTATAGAACTTGATGATGTTCAAGCAAAAAAATTAGCACATATTTTAGTTCCAGTTAAAGAATCTGCTAATAAAGATAAAACCCCTGCAACAAAAACTGAAACTAAAACCAAAACAAAAACTAAAGAAGATGAAACAAAAAAAGAAGAATCAGAAAATGGAGGTAATGAATAATGGCTCAAAAACTATACAAACCCCTATTAATTGATTCTATCAAAGCAACAGTTGATTTACCTTGTAATCGTTTTGTAGATTTTACAGGTAATATCTGTGCTGAAGGTGCAAAAGCCTACGGAGTATGTGATGTTAGCACAGATGCAGAACAGCTTGCTCCTGTAGGTGTACTTGGAGTTCTTCTTGTTGAAGCAGGTGGTACAATTACTGCCGGTTCAACTGTAACTTCTGATGCTAATGGCAAAGCTATTACTTCAGCTACATCTCAAAGCATCAATGGATATGCTTTAGATGATGCAACAGAAGGCGAAATATTTAGAATTATTAGAGGAATCTAATGTCTATTTATTGCACTTCTGAAGATATAGAACTCCAAATAAGCAAGGCTTCCCTTATCCAGCTTACGAACGACAACCCCGAACAAGATACTGTTGACGAGGTTGTCTGTGAAGAAGCTCTCATCTACTCCTCAACACTTATTGATGGGTATTTAAGGGGAAAATATTCACTACCTTTAGATACCCACTTTCCTTTGTTACGAACAATTGCAATAGATTTAAGCATTTATAGACTCTACTCAAGACGAATATATGTTGAAATCCCTGCAACGATTGTTGAGAACTATAAAAATGCAATCAAAACATTGGAACAGTTGAAAAAAGGAGTTATTACACTTCAAACCGAAGATAAGGAAGAAGTCAAAACTACCGGAGAGTACAGAAGCAACAAAACTGTTCTAGATAGATTATTTAATAAAAGAGTGATAAACATTGAGTATTAGAGATATTGAAAATTCTATAATCGAAAGATTAAAAGAAAATTTCCCTGAATTTTTAACACAAGGATTCCCCGAAAAACCACAGGAATTTATTTTACTCCACCCTATTGGAGCAATTCTTGTGCATTATATGGGTGGAAATTATACAAGTACAGATGCTTTAAGTTTTATCACTCAAGAAAGAAGATTAGAATTTGCCATAACAATAGTCACAAGAAATCTTCGCAATAATAACGGAGCATATGAAACTCTTGATAAAGTTAAACGAATTTTATGCGGTTATCGAATTCTTGGTTGTACTAAATTAACCCCAACTAAAGAAGGCTTTTTATCCGAGACAAATGGGATATGGCAATACGAAATACGATTTACATTATCTACACCTAGTGTAGAAGATATGGAGGAAATTTAAATGGCAGCAAGTTTTTTGCATGGCGTTGAAACAATTGAGATTGAAAAAGGTGCAAGAACAATTAAGACAGTAAAAACTGCCGTTATCGGTTTAGTTGGTACTGCTCCGATTCATAATGTTGATGAAGAATATAGAACAATTAATGAACCAACATTAATTTTAAATGAAATTGATGCTGCGAAATATTTTGGTTCTGCAACAGATGGCTTTACAATTCCATCTGCTCTTAAAGCTATATTCGACCAAGGTGCAGGGATTGTTATTGTTGTAAATGTTTTTGATCCTGAAAAACATAAAGAGGTTACTGATGTAACTAAAGGTGACATTATTGGTTCAATTGATGCTGATACAGGAAAACGATTAGGAATGAAAGCCTTTGAAGATAGTTATTCTTTATTTGGATATTTCCCAAAAACAATTATTGCTCCTGTTTATTGTGAAGATACAGCAGTTGTTACTGAAATCAAAACTTTGTGCGATAAAATTAGAGCAATTGGTATTGTTGATGCCCCTGTTGGAGCAACTGTTCAAGATGCTATAACTGGACGTGGGCCTGAAGGAACAATCAACTTTAATACTTCATCAGACAGAATTGTTTTATGTTATCCACATTTAAAAGTATATGATGCAACAACTGATACAAATATTCTTGAACCTTATTCACAAAGACTTGCAGGAGTAATTGCCGCTAAAGATATTGATAAAGGTTATCATTGGTCTCCATCAAATACAGAGATTAATGGAATTATCGGAGTTGAAAGACAACTGACATCTATGATTAATGACCCTTCTAGTGAAGTTAATGCTTTAAACGAAGCAGGAATTGTAACTGTCTTTAATTCTTATGGTTCAGGATTCAGGACTTGGGGCAACAGGTCAGCTGCTTATCCAAGTTCAACTCACGTTACTAATTTTATCAATATCAGAAGAACGGCTGATATTCTTCACGAAAGTGTTGAATATTCAATGTTACAGTTTATCGATTTCCCTATTGATAATGGCTTGATTGATTCAATAACAGAATCCGTTAATGCCTTTATCAGAACATTAATCGGACGTGGTGCATTAATTGATGGCAAATGCTACTACAACCCTGATAAAAACCCTGTAACGGAAATCGCAAATGGTCACTTGGTATTTGATGTCGAATTTATGCCACCAACTCCGGCTGAACGCATAACATTCGAAAGCTTTATTGATATCGAGTTACTAAAATCATTAGGTCAATAATGCGAGCAGAAATAGATAAAAAGGGCGATTTGGTTATTTACACCGAATGCTACGACCTATGCACAACTTGTAAGCATTCTAGAAAATGCCCTTTAATCCAAGCCATCCGTCAAGAAATTGTTATACTCCACTACTCTGATGTTGCAGTTGGAGACTGTGGACTTTATTCGAAAAGGAAATAAAAATGTCTAAAATCAAAATCAACAAATTAACCAATGCAAACGTTTATCTAAATGGCGTGAACCTTTTAGGACGTGCTGAAGAAGTTCAACTTCCTCAAATCAAACACAAAATGGCGGAGCATAAAGCACTTGGTATGGTTGGCTCGGCTGAATTTTTTGCAGGGATAGACAAGTTAGAATGCAAAATAAAATGGAACGCACTCTATCCTGAAGTTTTATTAGCGGCTGCATCCCCATTTACTGCTGCGATGATTCAAGTGAGAGCATCGCTTGAAACCTACAACGGAACAGGTAGAGTGGAAGAAGTTCCGGCAACTGCTTTTATTATCGGAACATTTAAAGAATTTCCATTAGGCACAATTAAACCTCACGATAATGCTGAATATGAAACAACTATGGCTGTTACATATGCAAAACTAGTCGTGAATGGTGCTGAAATCTTTGAAATTGATGTTCTTGAAAACATCTACAAAGTAAGTGTAGTCGATATGTTGAAAACATTTAAGAAGAATATAGGAGCATAAAATGGCTAAAGAATTAGTTTTAACTGACGGCAAAAAAGTAAAAATCAAACAAGGCAAAGGTATTGATTTGCTTCACGCACAAATGAAAGCAAAAACTAGCGAAGAAATTCCTTATGCTTTAATTGCAGAGCTTTGCGAAATTGATGGCAACTTCCTTGTATATGAGGATATTTTAGAACTTCCGATTGAAGATGTTATTACTCTTCAGGCAGCAATTTCGGGAAAGTTTCAACTTGCACAGCCGAGTGCATAATCCATCTGTGTAAAACCACAGGGTGGAGCTATTCAGATATTAAAGAGATGCCCTTGCAGGACTTGGGATTTTGGGTGTCAGAAGCGATGAAATATTCGCTTAAAAAGAAAGAAACTATTGAAGAAGGATTACAGGCAGAATGATTGATTCAATGATGAAAATATCATTAACTTTAGTTGCCATCGACAAAATGTCGAGGGTAATTAAAGATGCTGTTCAAAAATCTAATCAAGAGTTTCAAAAGATGCAAGATGAGATTAGAAAAACCTCTCAACAGCTAGATGAACTTGGGCAAAACATTGCAAAAGTTGGTGGAGTTATGACGGCAGCAGGTGTCGGTATGGCTCATCAATTTGGAATGACAGAAGCTGTTAAAGAGGCTTTTCAACTTGAACATAGACTTCGTGAACTTGCAAACATTGGCGATTTAACAACAGACCAAATCGCTGAAATGGATAAAAGACTTGCCCAAATCTCAAGAACTACAAACCAATATCGTCCTGAAATTGCAGAAGGTTTAAATGTTCTTGTTGCTTCAGGAATAGATCCATCAAAAGCACTTGATTATATGACTGTAATCGGAAGAACTGCAACAGCAGAACAAGCAGCAATTGTTGATATTTCAAGAACTGCTTTTTCTGTTGCTGATAACTTAAAAGTGCCGATTGATGATTTATCAACTGCGATGAATATCTTGGCTATGTCAGGTAAAGAAGGACGATTTGAATTAAAGGATATGGCTCAAGCATTCCCATCATTAACTGCCGGTGCATCAATGTTAGGAATGAAAGGCACTCCTGCCGTTGCATCTTTAGGTGCTGCGTTGCAGGTTGCAATGAAAGGCGCAGGAAGTGCATCTGAAGCAGCAAACAATTTAGAAAACTTTATTCAAAAAGTAACTTCGCCATTAGCAATTAAAAACTTTGAAGAATCATTCGGTATCGATTTAAAAAGAGTTTTACTTGAGGCAGCAGAACAAGGAAAAGACCCAATTCTTGAAGTAATTGATACTATGAGAGTTGCTAGTGGTGGGGATATTTTCAAAGTGTCTGAAGTATTCCAAGACAAACAGGTTTTGGCATTTATTAAGCCAATGCTCCAAAACTTGAACGAATATGTCCGAATTAAAAACTCTGCTTTAAGTGCTGATGGCATTATTGATAGTGACTTCAATAATATGATGACAACTACCAATGAACAATGGAAACAGCTCCGAATAAATATGAAGGAGCTTGTATTCCCTCATCTTCACGCCCCATTAGAGGCTTTAAATAAATTACTTACAACCATAAACAAACACCCAATTCTACAAAAAGGTTTATTCTCTGCAATTGTTGGAGTTATCGGTGCAGGTGTAGTTTTGACTTTAGTTGGAACATTTACAATGATGACAGGAAAGCTAATCGGCTTTTATGGTACATTCCTAAATCAAGCACGTTTATTAACTCCTGTTCTTATGAACAACTCTGTCCAACTTTTAAGATTCCTTGGACTTGGTTCATCTGCTCATAGTCTTGAAACCGCTTTTAATATTTTTAAAGCAGGGAATAAATTAAACCTAAATTTACCTCGACACGCATTTTTAGGTTTTAGTGCTGATTTAAGACGTATTAACAACGATTTAAAAGTCGGTTTAATGAGAAGTTTTACCGAACTCCCTGCAAATATATCAAGATCCACAATCGCATTAAAGAATTGGAGTATTACTTCAATAAAAGGTATTCCATCTTCAATTATTAGTGGATTAACAGCATTTAAAAAAGGCTTCCTTGCAATTCCTAGCATAATCAAATCTGCTATCGTTGCTTTTAGAGCGTTTTCTATTACCCTCCTCACAAATCCTCTTGGTTGGATTGCGTTGGCAGTTGCAGGGTTAGCCTTTGTTATTTATAAATATTGGAAACCAATTTCAGGGTTTTTCAGAGGAATGTGGCAAGGGTTAAAAGAGGGATTTGCTCCATTGATGCCATTATTCCAAAGACTTGCCGTTGTCTTTGCTCCAATAATAAAACCAATTCAAGCAGTTATTGGTTGGTTTAAGAAATTAGTAAAACCAGTTGAAGATACTGGTGGAGCTGCTGAAAAAATGGGTGTCCGTTTTGGTAAAGCAATTGCTAATATTATCGTGAAAATTGTTGAACTCATAACTAAAGTGTTTGAGTTTGGTAAAAAAATAGGCGATATGCTTGCAGGCGGTATTTTATCTAAAATCGGCAAAACAAAAGATGCCATTGGAAAACACGCACAAATTATTAGAGACCACTTGCCACACTCTCCTGCGAAAACTGGTCCACTCAAAGATTTACACAAAATCAAAATATCAGAAACTATTGCCGATGCAATAAAACCAATGCCAATAATTAAGGCGATGAACAATGCCTTGAACCTTAAAACAAACGGCACAAAAACCAATGTGAGAGGTGTAAGTTCAGGTTCTGTTGTTATTAATTACAATCCAACAATAAATTTAGCAGGTTCAACCCCATCTGCTAAAGAGGACTTTGCCCAAATGTTGAAAAAACACAAAGATGAAATCTTAAACCTAGTTAGAAAAGAAAATGAAAGAATGCTGAGGTTAGCTTACTAATGTTTGCACAACTTGGAGACATAGAATTTGATTTAATAACATATTTTAATGGGATGAATGAATCTCAAAGCTACAATTATGCCCAACACGAACGCATAAATCAAAAGCCTGTGCTTCAGTTTTTAGGTTTGAATTTGCAGGAGCAAGACATCAAATTAAACTTTCATTCTTCTTTTTGTACCCCTGAAGATGAAATCAATAAATTAAAAGAGGTTGCGAATAAAGGCACACCACTAAAATTTATCAAAGGGAATGGGGAATATGTCGGAGTCTTTGTCATAACTGAAATTTCATCAGTTACAGAACAAGCCTCTAATGAAGGCGATTTTATCTCTATTCAAGTAGATTTAAAACTTATTGAATACACAGGCCCAATTCCTGAAGAAAACGAACAGCAGGGAGGTCTTAAAAAGAAATGACGGAATTCTATTCTTACATTACTCAAGACAATGACCGGTGGGATTTAATCGCATATAAGTTTTACAAAGATGCAAATAAGTATGAAGAGATTATAAAAGCTAATCCCAATATAGAAATAAACCCCACGCTTGTTGCAGGGATAAAACTTAAAATTCCTGTTCTTGAAACTTCTGAAACTATTAAATTTGAACTACCCCCTTGGAGAAAATAATGTATAAACCAATATTCAAAATTGAATATAATCAAAAGGACATCACTAAAGATGTTTCTAATCAGGTTCTAAATATTGAATATACTGATTATGAACATGGACAAAGTGATGAAATAACCATAACATTTGATGATACTCAAAAGTTATGGCAGAGTTCTTGGATTCCATCAAAGGGCGATTC
>JAFYQF010000004.1 GCA_017559905.1 bacterium | reverse complement strand
TATATTATATATAATAAGAAGTATTTTGTAGAAAAACTTTTAGGGTGAATACAACTTAAAAAAATAATATTGTTTATGGTATTATAAGAGCAAGAATAGTTAAAGGAGTAGGGTATGAAATTTTTAGTTAAAAAGGAAGATTTATATAATGGTATAAAAATTGTAGACAGAGCAAAGAGTTCAAAAGCTTTGCAACCAGTACTTGCAAACATATTGATTGAAACTGTAAACAATGGAACAATCAGACTTGTTGCTACTGATTTGGATTTGACAGTTGTTGCTTTAGTAGATGCACAAGTTGAAGAAGAAGGAAGAATAACATTACCTTCAAAGACTCTCAACGAGATAGTTTCAAAGTTAAGCAACAAGTTGATTTCTTTTGAAATGAACGAAGGTGAAACTTCTGTAAACATTACTTGTCAAAACTCAAAGTTTGATATTATCGGTATTTCAGCTGATGAATTCCCACCAGAAGTTTACAACGTAGAAGTCAGTGAAGACAATGGTTTCGAGATTGATATTAAAACTTTCACAAAAGCTGTTGAGCAAGCAGGGTTTGCTGCAGCAGGTTATGAATCTTCAAACCTTTTATCTGGTGTAGTTTGTGACATATCAGGTGCAGTTCTAGAAATTGCATCTACTGACGGTAATAGACTAGCAAGAGTTCGCAAAAGTATTGATAACAAAGACGGTAGAGCTAATCAGTTAATCATTCCATCAAAAGCATTGAATGAATTTGTTGGTATGAGTGCTTATATTGAAGAAGATTCAGTTAATGTTTACACTGAAAGAACAAAATTGATAATTAAAAGTGAGCGAACATTGCTTGTATCAAGACTTTTGGAAGGTCAATTCCCTAAATACAATCAATTAATTCCAAACGAGAGTCCAAAAGAGGCAGTTGTTCCCGTAAATGCTTTTTCTTCAGCTATTGACCGTGTATCTATTATGGTTAATGAAAAAACAAGTATTGTGAAACTTTCATTTGCAGATAACGTCTTAAAATTAACAGCTGACACTCCTGACAGTGGTAAATCTGAAGAAGAAGTTGACATTAACTACACTGCAGAACCTTTGGATATTGCTTTCAATTACAAGTTTTTACTTGAATCTTTGAAAAAGATGAATTGTGAAAATGTGAAAATTGGCTTGAATACAAGTTTGTCAGCAACAGTCTTAAAACCAGACAGTGATGAAGATTTCGTTTGTTTGATTATGCCTGTTCAAATTAGATAGTAGAGGTTTAAATATGAAAGATAAAGCTGTTGAATATTTTAATAATGGATATTCTTGTAGTGAAAGTATAATAAAAGCTGCGTCAGAAGCGGGTTTGTGCGATAAAAGTTTGATATCAATAGCAACTTCTTTTTCTGGTGGAATGTCTTCTGGTTGTTTGTGTGGCGCTGTTGCGGCTGTTCAAATGATTTCAGGTTTGCACTTTGGAAAAGATAATTCTTATGGAAACGAAGTCTGTGCAAGACAAAAGGCAGCTTTTATTGTAGAAGAATTTAAAAAACGAAATAAAGTTACTTGTTGTAGAGTTCTTTCAGGTGGTTTGAGTGGAGCAGAAAAGAAAGAACGTTGTTCTAAATATGTAGCTGACTGTTGTGAAATTCTTGAAGAAGCTTTGAAAGTAAAGGTTTAGAGAGGGTAAGTCTGTGCAGTTTGATAAACTTAATTTTTTGACAGCGGGTATGCCATTAGCTACTGGAAAAGGTAGCTATAATAAAGCATTGAGCTTGTTAGAAGAAATGAAACTTGACGGTATGGAATTAGAATTTGTACATGGCGTCAGGATGAGTGATGAAAACAGAGCTTTGGTAAAAAAGTATGTTGATGAAAAAAATATGATTATCACTGCACATGCGCCATTTTATGTAAATTTAAATTCTAAAGAAGAAGAAAAAATAGATGCAAGTGTTCAAAGAATTATTGAAACCGCAGTAGCAGGCAGAGATTCTGGTGCTTTTAGTATAACATTTCACGCTGCATTTTATTTGGGGCAAGAAAAAGACATTGTTTATAACCAAGTAAAAAAACAAATTAAAAGAATTGTTGATTTTGTTGAAAAAGAAAATATAAAAGTATGGATAAGACCTGAAACTACTGGCAAAGCTACTCAATGGGGTGATTTAGATGAAATAATAAAACTTTCAAATGACTTTGAACAAGTTTTGCCGTGTGTGGATTTTTCACATTTACACGCAAGAACAGCGGGTGATTTCAATACTTACGATGAGTTTTCTTATATTTTAGATTCTATAGGCAATAAAATAGGTAAGTATGCATTAGAAAATTTTCACGGACATCTTGCGGGTATTGAATACACAGCAAAAGGTGAACGCCAGCACTTGAATTTAAAAGAATCTGATATGAATTATGTTGATTTGTTGAAAGTAATGAAAGAATTTGATGTAAAAGGTGCTTTAGTTTGCGAAAGTCCTAATATTGAAGGGGACGCAATGTTATTGAAAGAAACTTATTTATCATTATAAAAATCATATATTTGTATGATTAAATTAAAGTTTCATTGGATATTGCCGTAATATGATGTCAAAAGTAGGAGACATTATATGTTTAATTCTGTGAATAATCCATTTAGCAAGGCTATATCTTCATCTACTTCTTCTGATAGTAATGGAAAACGCCAAAAAGAAGATCCTAAAAAAGAATTGAAAAAATATTTGGAAGAAGATGAAGCTGATGAAGTAAGGCTTGGCGGTATGCCGATTTTAACGGAAGAAGAAGTTAAATCAATGGTTTTTTCATACGTAAACAAGTTAAAAGAAGAAAATAAAGACAGAGAAAAAGTTGTAGAAAAGTTAGACAAATTTTTGGAAAAATTTGATGTTCAAAAATTTATGAAAAGAAATCCGAACATGACAAGTCCGGATTTTTACATGGTTATGTATAATGAAACAGAGAGTATTATAAAATAGGTGAAACTTTTGTGTCAGTTGGGATTAGGTGCCATGAGTTGTCATCTAAAAGACCCTCTAATACATTTCTTTTTAATCGAATTTTTTTGTATTTAACTTCACCAATCCAATTTCCAGAATAATCTAATATTCCATATCTTTTATTTTTTTTGACAAGAATATATTCGCCTAATTTTTTTATCTTGTCGTAATTTGGTGGCAAAACTATCTCACCGTCTGAATTTGCAAGACCATATTTGCCATAAATTTTTAGTAAAAATGTTTCGTATAAAGGTTTTATCTTATCATATTCATTTTTTATAAGGATATTATTTGAATTGTCCAACATTCCATAATAACCGTTCAAATTAGTAAGGAATAAATTTTCACCAACACGTTCAAACTTTTTGTATTTAATAGGAATGATAGTTTTTTCAGTTAAGTCTATTACACCAAATTTTTTATCTGCTTTAACTAGCAGTTTGTTAGGTGCAATCTCACTCATTGATGAATATTTTTTGTGATTAACTTCAGTTCCGTCTTCTTTCACAATTTTGTATGAGCCGTTTAATCTAGCTATAAAATAGTGTTTATCTTCATAGATTAAATGTCTAATGTCAGATGCGCTAGAAATTAACGTTGAACCGTCAGAATTAAAAACTGTGTAATCTTTATAAATTCTTCTTGTTCCATCAGAATAATGGTTTGTGGTTGTTTCTGTTAAAAGAAAATGTCTGTCACAATTGGCAAATTTTTCTTCTTTCTCATCTAATTCTTTTCTAACTAAATAAACGCTAGAAGAACTTGAAGACCCTCTATGATGATAACTTCCTCTAGAGTGGTGGTTTCCACCTTTACTACAACCCCCGTGTGGAGCTGCAATAACAGCAATATTCATAGTTAAAACAAAACCTAAAATTAAACAAAAAACTTTCTTTTTCATTAAAAACCTCTTACTACTATGTAAATAGTAACGAAAAAAAATAAATTTTGTTCATTTTTAATTTAAAAATAAAAATCCGCCGTTCAAATATGTAGCATACAAAATCCACAAAAGGTATGGTACAAGCAATAACCCTGCAAGTTTTGATATTTTTAAAAATTCATAAATTG
>JAFYQF010000003.1 GCA_017559905.1 bacterium | reverse complement strand
TTAATCTTTCGTGGTCAAAATTTGCGGTTGATGTCACTTCATAACCACAGCCTTTTGAATATGGTGGATCGCAATAGAAAAATGCATCTTCAAAGTCATATTGAGTTATTACCTTTTCAAAGTCACGATTTTCAACCATTACTTTATCAAGTCTGTTGTGAATTGCATCAATTTTTTCTAATACATTCTTTTGCGATTTACTTGCACCACCACTAGATTTTTTAACAGTTCCAAAGGTTTCGCCACGACCACCAAAAGAACGTGTGATTAAAAAATAAAATTGCACAGCCTTTTGAATATCCGTAATAAATGTGCCATTCAAGAATTGTAAGAACATCTCTCGTGAGCCAAGAAGATATTTTATCTCTTCTTTAAAAGCATTAGGGTGATATTTTACAACTCTAAAAAGGTTTACAAGCCTACCATCTAAATCGTTGTAAATCTCAAGGTCTGCCCATTTTTCTTTGTAAAATAAAACCCAAGCACCACCACCAAATGGTTCAATGTATGATTTTATGTCTTTAGGTACAAGTGGTTCAATAACTTTTCTCAATAACCTTTTACCACCAACCCAATTAATCAATGATTTTTTATCAATAGTCATAAGTAAATCTCCTTTAAATTCCGTTTAAAAACCTTTTAAATATCAACCAATCCGCTTGCAGGGTTATGCGACCACCCAACATCTGGAGCTATTTTTTTATTAGTTAATGGGTCTGTATAAACTGTAACTGGTCTATATTCGCCCGATTTTTTTGAAACAAGTTTTTCTTCTTGGGATAATCTACCATTAGAATTGTCAATAATAGCGTTCTTTTTCTGTATATTTCTTTCAGATAATGCATTAACACGACATCTGCACCTCCAACCATTAGGTGGATAAAAGGAATTCCAGAATGGATCATCATGCCGGAAAATCAAACCATGCAGTTGTGCGTGTTCAGGTCTTGTTTTTGAATCTAAAACTGCGACATATTGCCAATATGGACGATTGTCTATATTATCAACCTGAGTCTTATATCTTCCTGTTTGATATGCAACTTGCATATTAACTGAATAAATAGTTTTTAACCGATACATCGAACCAAGCTGAACTTTTTCGGCAACACCTTGCGAATCAACGATGACAACTTCGCCCCACCAACCTTTCTTTTGCAGGGTTGGTTTAAGCTCTTTTTGAAAATCTCTAAAAGTTTTTCCTTCTGATAATGCTTTATCTAAAGAAGAACGAATGTCTTTTAGAATATCTTCACGCATAGCTTTAGCAACTGTGAATGCCTTTTGATGAGCATCTTGCCAAAGTTCATACCAATCCCAAGAAAGTTTATTATTTTTCTTCTTAAGATATTTGATAGCAAGTGCAGGAGCAAGTTTGAATAAGGCTTTAAGTTGTACCATAAACCACCTCTGCTAATTTTCTTGCAACTGCTTCAGCAACATTAACAGTTACAGCGTTACCCGCCATTTTATAAAGTTGTGCATCTGAAATACCGAGTTCTCGTGCTTGTTGGACCATTGCATCAGGAAAGCCTTGAAGTCTAAAACATTCTAATGGGGTTAATCTTCTAATGCGGTAATCATCAATTGTTCCCATATTGCAGTTAGTGTCTAGTGTTTGCGAACAACCTTTACCAACTCTGCCTCTGCGAGTTTTTGAATTTGGAAATGCTAAATTGATTCCGTCTCCGGGGCCTGCTTCATCATATCCTTTTTTAGTTCCATTTCTGATTTTCATTAGTGGAGTATCGCCACCGACTTTTAGAGTTTCAACTATATCAGATTGCTTGTATTTATCAAATCTTGGTTTATTAATGCAGTACAGTCCAGTTTTACCGCTTCCTGCGTTAGCAACTAAACAAGAACCAATGCCGTCAGGACAATATATTCTACCACCTTGATGAGCATTAGGTGGGTTTATTGGATGTTTTCTGATTTCGCTAATATTCTCTGAATCGCAGCCTGTGAGAGGAAATATTTTTCCGGTACATTCTGCTCCATAACATCCAACAATGTACACCCTTTCCCTGTTTTGAGGTACTCCAAAGAACTTAGAATTAAGAACCTGCCATTGCACCTGATACCCAAGGTCGGTGAGAACTTCAATGATAGTTGCGAAAGTTCTTCCACCGTCGTGGTTAAGTAAGCCTTTAACGTTTTCGAGTATAAAATATTTGGGTTTTTTGTCTCGCAAAATCCTTGCGAGTTCAAAAAAGAGAGTGCCTCGGGTGTCTTCAAATCCTCGTCTTTTTCCAGCAATTGAGAAAGACTGGCAAGGAAATCCACCACAGAAGATATCAAAATCTGGCATTGTTGATGTGTCAATTGTTCGGATGTCATTGTAAAATACCTCATTGTCTTTGCATAAAAATGCTAAATATAACTGGTTTGCATAGGGATCGTTGTCACAGAAACCCATACACTCAAAGCCTGCTCGTTCAAGAGCTATATTAAATCCACCTATTCCTGAAAAGGCATCAAAGAATTTTAGTTTATTCATCTAAACCATCCTTTCTACCTTGTAGTTCACAGAGAAACATTGCTTTTTGAAGTGATTGCTCTAGTTTTTTACTGTGCAAATTCTTATCTGTTAATAGTTCGTAAGCTTCGTCAAAATCTTCGCAGTTCTCAAATAATGCTATTAATGGGGATAACATTTGTTGTGCTTGTTTAGATAATTCTGTATCAGATAAGAATTGGAACAGTTTATCGACTTCTTCTTGTCCGGGGATGGTTGGCTCTGTTTCTTTAAATTCTGAGAATGTAGGTGTTGCAGGGATAATCTCTTCTCTAATATCAAAGTCCTCTTCATCAAATCCATATGCTTTTATAAAATACTCTTTAGTGAACTTCACTCCTGTTTCAGAGAGTATTTTATCTCTTTGAGCTAAAGTTAAATCCACATCTTCAGGTGCATATAATTCAAAAACAGGAACTTCAGCACTTGAGAAGTTTATTTGATAAATCCATTGCAAGAGTTGATTTATAGTTCTTTCAACAAGTTTTTTATCTGCATCAATAATGTCTTGTCTTACTTGCATATGAGTATTAGAAGCAGCATAACTACCACTTGAGCCAATTTCTGTAGTTAGGGTTTGACCTAGTATTGCTTTTGAAATTTCTGCATTCATTTTATCTATTAGCTTTTCAAAGATTTCAGCAGATGAAGATTTATTAGCTTCTTGAATTTCAACAGATGAATCATCGGGAATAACTGCAATTGCATCTTGAACCATATTTTCAAGCAAATCTGCTAAAGTATCGGTTTCCTCTTTAGATGCACCCCTTGGATGTTTCCCAATAAGATGAGGTATTCCATATTTTTCAGTAAATACAACCCAAAATTTTAATCCACCCTTTTTAAAAGTTACTGGCCAAAAAACACGAGAAAGAGTTCTTTCTCCATAAGGGTTCTCATAGCTTGGGTTTGATTGAGGGCATAAAAACTTTTTAGGAGGTAATTCTTCTCCGAAATAATGTTCCTTACTTCTGAATTTTAGTTTATTTTCTTCATCAAAACAGAACCATTCAGGAGGTTTTGATTTTAATTCTATTGGCAAAACAAGGTTATCAAGCTTGCCCCATATAATTTCAATCGGCTGAAAACCAAAGAAGGAGGCATCTAGAATATCGCTTATAACCTTATCAATATCCAATTTCTTTAATAATTGAACTATTTTTTCAGCAGTTTCATCTTTATCGAGACCTCTGTTTATATCCCATTCAAGCGATAAAACACCTGCTTTTCTTGATTGTACACAGGCAAAAACGTGAGAATCACAGAGTAATTCCTTGTAAACCTTCATATCCTTGCCTTGTTTTCGCAATACAATATCGGGATCAGGCAAATATGATGTACCTAATGAGTAATAATTTATACTTCGTTTTCTAGTAGCAATTTCTTGTGAAATTTCTTTTTTCATAAAAACCTCATTTAAACTTAAAATAAATAGCGTTTAAAAATCGTTTAACAGCGTTTAATTTTTATTTAAAAGGTTGGTTGAATATCTAACTTCATTTTTAGAATTTAACCCACCTTAAAATCGATTTTAGAAGTTAGCCACCATATCAAATGACTCTCTTCTTTTTCTAGTTGATATATGAATATCGCCTGAACCATTGTCGGCTGCGTGTAGAGCCAATGCTAATGCCCAAAATCTATCAGCGTGTCCATTATCGGAGCGGTCAGCATCAAAGCGAATATTGTTGCTTGCAGTTGTAATTCTACGAACAGAGAGCAAGTCTTCTCTGATTTCGTGTTTACTTGGAATAAAAACAGTCTTGTTTTCAAACTCTGTTCTTAACCGATAAGCCAAGTCCTCTTTTACTCGGTTAGTAAAAGTAACACCTTCAACTCTAAACTTACCGAATTTAACTTGAGCATTTTCCGTCATTTGCATTCCGATACCGGTGTCATCTTGGCAGTCCCTACGGAATAATTTATGGGATAAAATCTCGTGCAGAATTTCCTCTTGTTTTTGAAACGGCATTTTTGCTAATTCAATAACAAGCCTTGTGTATTTTATGTTCTCAATTTTTTCTAACACCCAAATAACAGTTAAGTCTTTTCGTCTTCCGATATCGACTCCGACATAGAAGTCGTGTTTGATATC
>JAFYQF010000001.1 GCA_017559905.1 bacterium | reverse complement strand
TGATACAGAAACAGGTCAAACAATTATTTCTGGTATGGGTGAACTTCACCTTGACATCATCGTTGACCGTATGTTAAGAGAATTCAAAGTTGAAGCTAACATCGGTAAACCTCAAGTTGCATACCGTGAAACAATTCGTGGCAACTCTGACCAAGATTCTAAATTCATCCGTCAATCAGGTGGTAAAGGTCAATACGGTCACGTTAAAGTTAAAATTTCTCCAGCTGAAGAAAATGCTGGTTTCGTATTCGAAAACAAAATCGTTGGTGGTGCTATTCCTCGTGAATACATTGAACCTGCAAGAAAAGGTATGGAAGAAGCTCTTGAAGGCGGTATTTTAGCAGGATTCCCAATGATCGACGTTAAAGTTGAACTTTACGATGGTTCTTACCACGAAGTTGACTCTTCTGAAATGGCGTTCAAAATCGCTGGTTCTATGGCTATCAAAGAAGGTTGCCGCAAAGCTACTCCTTGTATCCTTGAACCAATGATGAAAGTTGAAATCGAAATTCCAGATGAATTCACAGGTACTATCATCGGTGATATTTCTAGACGTCGTGGTAGAGTTGAAGGTCAAGAACCTCAAGGTAACACAGGTAACGTTATCGTTAGAGCTATTGTTCCTTTGGCTAACATGTTCGGTTACGCAACTGACTTGAGATCTAACACTCAAGGTCGTGGTACATTCTCTATGGAATTCCAATGCTACGAACAAGTTCCAGCTAACATCGAAAAAGAAATTATTGAAAAATCTGGTTCTTCAAAATAAGAACTGTTCAATAATAAATATCAAAAAGACCTTTTGATTTTCAAAAGGTCTTTTTATCTAGCAAAAAATAAATTTATGAGCTTTAATAAGAATATGAATAATATAACATTTACTGGTATAAATAATCTAAAAATAGGGCAAGCTTTCTTAAAAAATAAAGGTTTGTGTGATAAGCCTCAACGTGTGGTGAAAATTACGTGCGATCTTTGTGATGATTTTGACGGAGATGATTTAAGTTTTTATAAAACCCAGTCAGAAAAATTTGGAAAGAATTACAAACAATATTTTGCTTCTGATAAAACTCCAAATAAAATTGAAATGTTCGCAGCAAGGTTCTTTGATACAAAGAATTTAGGTAATATGACCGAGTCTAATTTTATTTTGAATGGGTTTCATTTTGATAACAATACAGATAGTAAAATAATATTACCAATTTACACTTTTATAGCACAATTGTCTGCAAAAATTAGCAAAAAACCTAATTTATCAAATGTGCAAAAAGACTGTGTAGATTTTTTTAATAAAGCCGTTAATGATGAGGCGATAAAGTTGATTGAAAAGATATAATAAAAAAGACTTGCTTTGTGTTTAGCAAGTCTTTTTTTTACAAACTTTTTATTATTCAGCTTTTTTAGAAAATTCAACGCCAAGTTTTTCAAGCAATGTGTTAAGTGAAGATTCTTTAGCTTTGTCTGGAGTTATTTCAATAATATCAGTTTTGAAAGCTGCTGATAAATTGTTTTCTTTTACAAAATCTACAAGTTTGTTTGGCATAAGGTAAATGTTTGCGTTCTTACCTTTGCATGGAATTACGTATTTTCCAGTAAATGATGGGGTTACATTTTGTACGTTCATTTTTAATCCTTTCAAATTTAAAGTGGGGTGTTTGGTTTATACAAAAATTGTAATATAAAAAATAATAATTTATTAGAATATTAAAATTTTTTGTAAAATTTCGCAAAATTGTATATAAATTTTATAGCCCAATAGATTGATTTTTTCTGAAAAATTTTCAAGAAAAAATGTAAAACTTACACCCTTGAAATCGTGTATTTACGACACTTTTCAGGATGCGAAAGCTGTAAATTTTTGTAAAAATTACTACCGATGTAATACTATTGATTGAGTAAAAATTTTTAAAAAGTGGTATAATAAAAATAGAAGAGAAAATTGAAAAAATAATAAGCCAATAATGTATATTTTGCACAGAGCAAAATAGAAAGGCATATAAACATGGGCAACTTACAATTTCACAATGATCTAGATAGATTACTGGAAATTTTACCAGAGAGGGTAAAAAGGATGGTAACCTATGAGCAGATGGAGGATGTTATTGAGATTGTCTTGGACATCGGTAGAACTCCAGAAATTCGTCACGCCGCCGGCAAGATTGAGTATATAGGCAGTGATTTTGTAACTAGTGAAGACATTGAATTTATAACATCTCATATACAAGAATTTACTTCTGATAATCGTTCAGGCATACCCGGAACTCTACATAGGATTAGTGCTATCAGAAACCGTCAAGGCAAAGTAATTGGACTTACTTGCCGTATTGGTCGTGTAGTTACAGGGACTATTGCTTGTATAAAAGATTTCTGTTTGATGGGCAAAAGTATTTTGTTTTTGGGACGACCTGGTGTTGGTAAGACTACAAAATTGCGTGAGATTTCAAGGCTAGTTGCTGATGAAATTGGCAAACGTGTCGTTGTTGTTGATACTTCAAACGAAATTGCTGGTGATGGGGATACTCCGCACCCAGCGATAGGTCATGCGAGAAGAATGCAGGTTCGTCAGCCCGAATTTCAGAAAGATATTATGATTGAGGCGGTTGAAAATCACACTCCGGAAGTTATCGTTGTCGATGAAATTGGTACGGAAGCTGAAGCTCAAGCAGCACGTACAATTGCTGAACGCGGTGTTATGTTGATTGCAACCGCTCACGGAACATCATTGGAAAGTTTAATAAAGAACCCAACATTGTCCGATTTGGTCGGTGGTATTCAGTCTGTAACATTGGGTGACGATGAGGCTCGTCGTAGAGCTTCGCAAAAAACTGTTCTTGAACGTGAAAAACAACCAACATTCGATATCGTAATCGAAATTTTGGACAGAAACACGCTTGCAGTTTACAAAGATACTGCGGAGGCTGTTGATTATATTTTGAGAGGATGGCCTATCAGACCTGAAATTAGAAAGGTCGACAAGCTTTATGATGCAAAATCTCAAGAAGTACAAAGCCCTCAACTTCAACAGGAAGTTCATAAGCATTCTGCATTAAATGAAATTTCTGAAGAAATTCAAAAACTAGAAAAGAAAATTCCTGAACCTTCAGATAGTTTGAAATTTAGTTTCTCTCGTGAAAAATACGTGAAAGAAGTTAAGAAATTCAAGAAGATTTATTTATATGCGGTATCTAGAACTATAGTTGAAAAAATTATTGAACGATTGGATTTGAATGCTGAAATTACAAGAAACTTGGATGATGCGGATATAGTAATTGCGCACAAAAATTTCGCCAAAGGTGGTGCTAGAATTTTGAGTACTGCTAACGATTACAGGCTTCAAATTTTCTACATAAAAACAAATTCAATGGCGCAAATCCAAAAAGTTTTGAAAGAAGCGTTAGATATTACTGAAACATCAGAAACTTTATGCGGATATTATGACGAAGCTGAAAGGGCTTTGGATGAGGCAAAAGCTGCGATTAATAAAATCCTCGCAGGTGCAGAGCATGTTGAATTACAACCTCAAAATCAGCATATTAGAAAATTGCAACACGAACTTGTTGAACAACATAATTTGGAAAGTAAATCGGTAGGAGAGGGTCCAAATCGCCATTTGAAAATCATTGGTGGTACTGATTATGATAAGAAAATTGTGTAAAACTTAACAAACACTTGCAAAATTTTGAAAAACCTCTATAATTGTAGTAAATTATGGGGGTTTTATGTTTGGCATAGATATTTATACATCGAGTACATGTCCATACTGCACGAAGGCAAAAAAACTTTTTAAGTCCTTAAATCTGGATTATAAAGAACATAATATTGATTATGATTTTGACGGAATGTGTGAGGAGTTGTCTTTGATGTTTGGGAAACAGTTGCAAACTGTTCCACAAATTATTATTAACGGATCTCACATAGGCGGGTATACGGATGTGGAAGCGCTTCATAAAAATGGTAAATTGTTAGAAAAATGTAATAGAGTCTAAAAAAGCTGTCCGTTGTTTGTGGACAGCTTTACTCTTTCTTGATTACAATTTTTAGTTCAATTAACTTCTGAAATAATCGCATATAAGTGTTTTTTTATGCGGGATAAGCGATTTTACTTTTTTTAAGAATTTATTTTCTTCTAACATTTCAAGTTCTTTTTTTAGGATTGCTTTTTCCAAAACAACTTTGTTGTAAAGATCTGAACATACAGAGCTTTTATCAACATGTGCTTTTAATTTCGACAATTGAACTTCTTTCTCTCTAATTGTTTTAATTAGTTCTCTTTTCACTTTAAAGACCTCTTGAACTTTACTTTATTAGAATAATATCAATTTCAAAATTTTAAATCGACTTTTTAGTTGATTTAGAAATTATACAGGTAATAAATCATACTCATAGCCTATTTTTAGAGCTTTTAAATTTAAAGGCAAAAGGTTTTTTCTATGCGCAGGAAGCACTGAATCAAGCGCCTCTGACAGTTGTTCCAGAGAAATTGCTTTGCTAGCTTTTGCAAGAACTCCAAGTGCTAAAATATTTGCCATTTTTACATTACCTAATTCCTCTGCAAGTTTTGTAATAGGTGCAAAAACGTAATTGATATCAGCTCTTGTTTTTATTTCTTTGGCAAGAGTAGAGTTTGCAATCATATAACCGCCTTTTTTAATTTTTGACAAAAATTTGTCAAAAGAAGCTTGGTTAAGCGCTACAATAAAATCTGTATCATGTTTATTCACTGCGCTAACTTCTTCGTCGCTAGCAACGATTTCGCAGTTTACTGTTCCGCCACGCATTTCTGCACCATAACTAGGGTACCAGGTTACATTTTTGTTCGCAAGCATAAACGCTGTAGCTAATACTTCTCCAGCAAGTAAAACTCCTTGTCCGCCAAATCCTGCTATAATAAAATTCTTTTCCATATTCTAACCTTTTTATATTATAAATACTTTTTTTATTTTGTTTCTGTAATATCTTTATAAACACCCGGAACGTAATGTTTCATCATTTCTTTTCTTACTCTTTCGTGAGCTTGTTCAGGAGTCATTCTCCAGTTAGTTGGGCATGTCGCAAGTATTTCTACAAACCCAAATCCAAGTCCATTCAATTGAACTTCGAAAGCTTTTTTGATGGCTTGTTTAGCTTTTCTGATATTTGCAACAGTGTCAAGAGAAACTCTTGCTGCGTATGCTGTACCGTCGCAAAGCGCAACGTGCTCTGCTATTTTTATTGGATAGCCGTAATATTCAACGTTTCTGCCCATAGTAGAGGTTGTTGTCTTTTGTCCTAGTAAAGTTGTTGGTCCAAGTTGACCGCCTGTCATGCCGTAAGTTGTATTGTTTATGCAGATTGCGGTTAATTTTTCTCCACGAAGTGCGGCGTGTAAGCTTTCAGCTAAACCAATTGACGCAAAATCCCCATCGCCTTGATAACTAAATACGACTTGATTAGGTTTCGCTCTTTTTACACCTGTTCCAACTGCCAAAGCTCTACCGTGAGGTGCTTCTACAGAATCTACATCCAAGAAATCATAAGCTGTAACTGAACAACCTATTGATGCGATTAAAACGGATCTATCTTGTATGTCTAATTCATCAAGTACTTCTGCAACAAGTCTAACAGCAACGCCGTGGTCGCACCCTGGGCAGAATGAATATTTCATATTTTCTTTTAGTGATTTTGGTATTTTAAAAACTTGTGTTGCCATTATATTAATTCCTCAACTTGAGATTGTATTTCTTCTGGTGAAGGTGGTGCTCCTACTGCTTTGTGGATTAATTCGACAGAAGCCTTGCCGTTTACTGCAAGTTTAACGTCGTTTATCATTTGTCCCATATTTACCTCAACAGTGATGAATTTTTTAACTTTTGAGGCAAGCTCGTTAAGCCTTTTATTTGGGAATGGGAATAGGGTAATTGGTCTGAAAAATCCAACTTTTAATCCTTTTTCTCTGCAAAGTTTCATTGCGGTTTTAACGTTTCGAGAAGTGCTTCCAAATGATACCAAAATAATATCCGCATCTTCTGTTCCCATTTCTTCCCATTCGGTTTCATTTTCTTCAATTGTTTTGTATTTTTCAAATAATTTTTCTACGAACTTACATTGATTATCAGCCAAAGGTGCATAAGAACGAATTACTCTACTTTTTCTGTTTTTAGCTCCTGTCAAAGCCCAATCGGAATTGTCAATTTCTGCATAAGGGTATGGCTTAAATTCTACAGGTTCCATCATTTGACCAAGCAAACCGTCTGCTAAAAGCACTGTTGGGTTGCGGTATTTATGTGCAAGGTGGAAGGCTTTGTATGTTAAATCAACACATTCTTGCACGTTTGAAGGTGCTAAAACAATAAGTTTGTAATCGCCGTTTCCACCACCTTTTGTAGCTTGGAAATAATCCCCTTGTGAAGGATAAATATTACCTAATCCTGGTCCTCCGCGCATTACGCTGATTAATACAAGAGGAAGTTCGTCAGCAGTAGCATATGATAATGTTTCTTGCATTAGTGCAACTGCACAACTTGAAGATGATGTCATTGCTTTAACGCCAGTTGAGCATGCTCCTAAAGTCATACTGATTGCAGCAAGCTCACTTTCTGCGGATACGTAAGCTCTTCCAAGCTCTTGCATTTTTCCGCTCATATATTCTCCAATTTCACTTTGTGGAGTGATTGGATATCCAAAATAGCAATCACAACCTGCTAATATTGAAGCTTTTGCTATTGCGTAATTGCCTTTTGATAGGACTTTTTTATTTGTAATATCTTCTGTAATCATTTTATCCCCTATACACTTCGGTAATAGCTAAATCTGGACATCTAGTTGCACACATTGCGCATCCTAAACATTCTTTTTTAAGATCAACAAACTCCACAACGTGGTTTCCTAGACTGTTAGTTTCGTTTCCTATTTTTAATAATTTTTTAGGGCATTCGTTTATGCATAAATAGCAAGCTTTGCATTTATTTTTGTCAATTACAATACGGCTCATTAACACCTCTTAACTATCACTCTGATTGCATTATTATAGCATTAAATAATCTATAGTTAACTTATATCTTTACAATTGTAATAATATCCCTTAATATTTTTGCGCTAATCAGTGTTATTCTGCTAAAATGTTAGGGTAGGGATATAATAATTATTTTTAAGGAATAAATAAACAAATGGCACAGACAAATATGGATGAATTTTTAAATTCAATAAAAGTAGAGAATGAGTTAAATAATGAAAAGTTTGCAAAAGCGTTAATTGAAATAAATTCAAAGCTAGAGGAGTTAGCTACTGGTGGTGAAGCCGCAGAATTTATAAAAGCTACAACTACGAAATTAAAATCTGACTTGGATAAACGCCACAAATTAATTGTTGACAAGTTCGAAAAAATAAAAGATTCATTTGCTGTTTTGGATGAAAAGCATGAGCTTTTGACTAAAAATTCCGACCTTAAAATAATGTTTAATATCCTGAATGAAAATGTTGACCATTTTGCGCAAGAAATTGTTGAACAGAAATCTACATTGGACAATTTGAGTGCCCAAATTGTTGATATGCATCAAGATACATCTAAAAAAGATGAAATAGTTGAAAAAGTTGCAGTAGTAAAAGAAGGTGTTGACGAAGTCAATAGAGGTTTGCAGGCTTCTATTATGGGTATAAACTCAAGTTTACGTAATATCACAAAAACTCTGATGACAATGGATGTCACAGACCAAAATGATATTATTAAACGTGAGTTAGAAAATATTTACATGGCAACTAATGCAATATTATCGTCAATGGAAATTATTGATCAGAAAAACGATGATTTAGCAAAAAATGTTGTTACAAAAGAAGATTTGGTGAATTTTTCTGGCAAAATGGATAATTCATTTGCGTTGTTTGCTGAAAAAATTGCAAATTTAGATGATAGTGAAAAAATTATTGCAGAAATTGAACAAAATAGAAAAGAATTAAAAGAATTCAACGAAAATATTGCAAGTGGACTTGCTAATTATTTGTCATCAGTGAAGTCTGTCTTGGGGGAATGCGTTGATGATCTTTTGCAAAATCAAAAGATTTCTACAGAAGATGCTGAACCTTTGATGATAAAAAAACTTGAAGTTTTGGAAAAATTGTCTTCAAAAGTCAAATCTATTGAAAAAACTTTAGCTTCACAAAACGAAAGTTCTATAGCATTAATTGGTTCGAAGTTTGATGATATAATTGGCGTCATCGAAGATTTTAGAACTTTTATTGATTCAAATCATATTGGTTTGCAAACTGAATTAGTTTCAAAATTGTGTGCTTTAGAAATGTTAATCCAAGATGTTCCGACTGCTGTTTTGGAAAAAATTGACAAGTGGCAGGTTGTGTTAGATAAATCAATTGAGTCAGTTGAGGATGTTGCATCTAAAAATAATTTAAAGATTGGCGAAACATTAAATGAAATTTTGAATTTAAAATCTGAATTAGTAAAAATGGCGGAAAGCTTTGCTTCGGTGAGTTTTGCTAATAGCAGTACTTTGAATGATTTCAGCGAAAAAGTATCTGCTGATTTTTCGAACTTCAAGCAAAATTTTGTTAATTTGAGTGAAGAATTAAACACTTTTAAATCAGCATTGGTTGCATCAAATGTTGAAAATAAAGAATATATGTCAGGTTTGATGGATGAAACTGTTTCAAAAATCAATGTAATTTTGGCTGGATTGAAAGATGAAACAAGTCAGGTTGAGTTTGAAAACTTGAAAATGCAAATTGAATCTTTGGGGACAAACTTTGATGCTTTAAAAGTTGTATTTACTTCAATTTCTTCTGAAAATGTTGAAAAGATTTTGGCAACTATTCAAGCTTTTGCAAATCAAAATGGCGAAGCTATTCAAAAAATTGCTGATATTATGGATAATAATTTCCAATATATTAGTAAGAATGTAGAGACTTCAATCTTTGATAGCAAACAAGGTTTTGAGGGCTTGAATGCAAAATTTGAGGCTGTGTCTTCTGAAAATGCGGAAAAAGTTGTATCAAAATTAGATAATCTTGAATCAAAAATGGACTTGTTAAGTGTTGATATTTCTACTGATATGGACACAAGTTCTGAAATGGTTAAGGATTTTATTGAAGAATACAGAAGTGATAAAACTAAAAATTCTGAAGAATTACATACATTAACAGATAGTGTTAAAAATTTAGAAATTGAGTTGGTTGCAAATTCAGGAAAATTCAATGCTGCTTTAGAAGAACAATTGATTAGTTTGAATAATTATGTTCTAGCGTTGAAAACATTGTGTGAACGTAATTCTGACAATAAAAATATAGCAGAATATGCTGAAAAAATGTTGGCGGTAGAAACTGCACTACATACGTTAGGTGAATCTTTCGGCGAAGATTTAACTTCTTTGCAATCAAGAATTGCAGAATACTCAAAAGCAGTTGCTGATATTTCATTTGAAACAAAGGCAAAGTTGACTCAATCGCTTGATGAAATGGGTTCAATCAAGTCTGAATTAGCAAATGTTTTAGCTACAATGCCTGGTAGTGATGATTTTACTGACAAGATAAACAATATTGCGAATATAATTTTTGCAAAGATTGAAAATCTGTCTGAAAACATTTCAGACTTAAGAGATGAATCAAAGTCTGGTGTTGATAATTTAGTTCAGTCTAATTTGTTAAACATAGAAGAAAAATTTGCAGAATTGCAGAGAGTTTTGAATGAAAAATCTGAAAAAATGACTGCTAGCTCTGACGAAGCATCTATGATTTTAGCTGGTAGAATTGATGATTTGAAACAAGAAATTGGGCTTGTAAACGCTGATTTGTCAGAAATTATGGCGACAAAGTCAGAGGTTATTGTTGAAAAAATTACTCCACTAAAAGAGTCAATTGATAACTTCTTAAATACGGATTTTGACAAAGTTGTTTCTGATATCAAATCTCAAATTGAGTTATCATATTTGAATTTTTCTGCTGATTTGAATGAAAGTTTAGCAGAAAACCATGATAGTTATGTTCACTTGGAAGACGCGTATAAAGTAATCATAGATAATTTTGGCAAAGTTCAAGAAGTTATTCGTGATTTTAATGAAAATCAAGCTGAAATGATTGTGAGAACTGTTAAAGAATTGGACAGAGCGCAATCTGAAAACTTTGAAAAAGCTAACTCACTTTTAGTTTCTTGGAAAGAGGACTTGAGTGATTTAGAAAATAAATTTGAATTAAGTTTCTTGGGTATTGAAAGTTCTATAAATAGAAGTTTTGAATCAATTGAAGCTGATAAAAAAGAATTCAAGGAAGCATTATCAGAAACATTAAAGAAAGATGAATTTGACGGCGCGATTTTTGCGCAGACTGATGAATTAAGAAATGCGTTAGCTATGGAAACTGAAAAGTCAGAATCTGCGTTAGGTGGTTTGAAATCATTAGTTGAAGATTTGAGCAAAAAATCTGATAGTTTGGCACAAGCTGAACGTATTGATGATTTGATGAAATCTTTAAACGCAAAAATTGATGTGTTGGCGACTTCTGGTGAAGCTGACAAAGTTCAAGAAATGTTGTCAGCGTTGCACGAAAAAGTTGATATTATTGCAATGTCAGAAGATGAGTCAAAGTTTGTTGATTTGGAAGAAATTATACAAGCTTTGCATGAAAAAGTTGATATAATTGCGATGTCTGATGAGTCAAGTCATATAGAAGATTTGGTTCAAGCTTTGCATGATAAAGTTGACGTAATTGCGGCAACTGATGACGCTGAATTATATAATGAAATTCAGGATATTAAAGATTTAATTGACGAACAAAGAAAACAAATAGAAGCGTTCGGAAGCGAAGATTCTGATTTGGATAAACGTTTGCAAACTTTACAGACAGAAATCTCTAATATTGATTTTGCAAAGAGTGCAAGTGATATCAAAGATACTGTAATGAATGCAATGTTGGCTGTTACTGACCAAATTACATTTGTGCAAGAAACAGAAGAAATTAAAGGGTTTGTTGAAGAAAGAACAGATGAAATCAATAAAAACTTACTTGATGTTAAAAAACAATTATGTAGCATGGCAAGTGGTTCTGATGTTTGGGATTATTCTTACACAATGCAAGATATCGAATCTGATATTGCAAAATTAAGATTAATTTTAAACGACATTTCGGCTTCAACTTCAAAAGAAGATTTGAACGATATTTCTAAAAACATGCACAAATTGGCAGCATCAGTTAATAATTTGCACAGTACTTTAACAGAAGAACAAATTCATGAATTGCGTGATAACGTTTCAAAAATCAATGAAGATGTTGTGAGTTTGAGCACTAGAACAAATAAATTATTATTGAATTCAGATGAGTCACATAGGGCTTTAACTGACGGATTAGATGAGTTGAATAAAGTTTTGGCTATGTTTGGAAGCACTGCTCCAGGTGAAGCATTGCAAGATAAGTTAGACAGAATTAATGCTGCAATTGCTAGTTCAGCAAATACTGATAACATAATGAGAGAAGTTATGTTGTATTTGGGTGAGTGGATTGATGATGCTGGTGAAAAAATCAATACAATTGCTGCAGATACTGCAAATTTATCTTCAATTAATTCGGAACTTTGTTACTTAAAAACAATGATGGGTAACTCTGATATTATTGAATCTATTCGTCAAAAATTTGAAGTTCAACAAAATAGAATTGATGTTTTAGAAACAAAATTAGATAGAGTTTTAGCTTTGTTAGATACTGGCAAAGTTGAAAGTTTAGAAGACAAAGTTGATGATTTAAGCGTTCGATTATTTGAAAAAATGAGAGGTTTAGATACCAAACTCAACAAGCTTACAGACGGAATAGAAAAATTGGCATCTTATGTTGATGAAGAATAATTTAGCAAAAGATTTACGTAAAATTTTACCCAAAGAAAACGTATTGTTAGAATTAGAAGAACGATATGCTTACAGTCAAGATGCGACAAATTTAAAAGAAATAAAATCAATTGCGGATGCTGTTGTTTTTGTAGAAAGTATCGAAGAAATTCAAGCGATAGTAAAAGTTGCAAACAAACATAGAACTCCAATAATTTGTCGTGGAGCTGGTACGAATGTTGTTGGTGCATGTTCAGTTGAGCACGGAGGGATAATTTTAAATTTTTCTAAAATGAATAAAATTTTAGAAATTAATCGTCAAAACATGACCGCAAGAGTTCAGGCAGGAGTTATTGTTGGAGAATTACAAAAGCAAGTTGAAAAGTTTGGTTTGTATTATCCTCCAGATCCATCAAATTTAGCAGTTTCTACTATTGGCGGAAGTATTGCGCAGTCTTCAGGTGGAGCGAAAACTTTCAAATATGGTTCTACAAAGGATTATGTAATAGATATGAAAGTTGTAATGGCTAATGGCGAAGTCTTGCAGACAGGTGCAAATACAATCAAAAACGCAACTGGGTATAATTTGGGCAGTTTGTTTATTGGTAGTGAGGGTACGCTTGGGATTGTAGTTGAAGCTACTTTGAAATTAATTCCAAAACCAGAAACGCAACGAGTTTTGATGGCATATTTTGATGAAGTTGAAGATTCTGTGCGTGCGGTTGATTCGATTATTGAACAAAGAATTTATCCGACAACAATAGACTTTATGGATAAAAATGCAATTCAAACTGTTGAAAAGTTTTATCCTACGGGGCTTTTGACTGATAAAGAATCTGCTTTGGTAATCGAGGTTGATGGTTTTTCAAAAGCGGTTGAGTATCAAAGTGAAATTATCAAAAATATTCTCAAAAGTTCTGGAGCTTCTGCAATTCAATGTTCAACGAATGAGGAAGAATATAACAAAATTTGGACAGCAAGAAGATCTTCTATGGGAGCTTGTGCCAAGTTAAAACCTAATGTTACTACGGATGACGTGATTGTGCCAAGAGGAAATTTGGCAAAACTTGTGCTTGGTATAAGAGAAATTTGTACAAGATATGAGTTGGATGTTTGTATGGTTGGGCATGTTGGAGATGGAAGTGTTCATCCACAAATTCCGATTGATTATAGAAACGATGACGAGTATAAGCGTTATAAACTTGCAAAATCTGAAATTTATAATTTGACCGCTAAATTAGGTGGAATTTTGTCTGGTGAACACGGTATTGGGTCATTAAAAAGGGATTATATTCACATGGTTGTAAATCCGCTCGCTTTAGATTATATGCGAACAATCAAAAAAATATTTGACCCGAATAACATCCTAAATCCATATAAGATTTTTTAATCCCTTCTCCAAGGTGTAAATGTAAATAAAAGCCTCCTTTAGTAAAGGAGCTGGCACGTAGTGCCTGAGGATTTAATGTTTAATAAACTAGTTAATAATTAAAATAATTTGCCTTGAGAATACTATGTTAAGAAATGTAAGCACGGATTTCAAATAGCCTCAAATCCAGATATAATACCCTATATGATATGATATGTTATGATATGATGTGGTGGGTGTGTGGCAATTTTTTTTCTACTTAAAACTTTATAAAAGTGTGTAGATTAAAACAGAAAGGATTTGTAAGTATGTCAACAATAGGATTTCGTGCAGCTAAAATGTTAGGGGTTAAGCCAAAAGAATTAGTAAACATTATGAATAATCAGGCTATAAGAAGAGGTCATTCAACTCCATGGTTAAAACCAAATGGTGCATTGACAGATGTTGGTAAAGGTATCTATCAAAATGAAAAAAACTCATTTGGTGCTAAAAATTTAAAAGAATATTTATCAGCAATTGCGAATTATTCGAAAACGCATAAATTAGATGAACCTTTTAATAAACTATTAGATGTGAATATTTAGTATAACCCAAGGCTGTTTCTAAATCTAGTTATCTTAGAGACCCTGAAGCAAGTTCAGTGTGACAAAGTTTTAGTTTATCAGTGTTGGTTTGTATATAGTTTTCTTAAATTAATATATAAAAATAGAAAGTTTTGGTTATTTCCAAAACTTTCTGTTTTTTATTTGATAATAATTATTCTTCATCTTCAGTTTCATCTTCGTCTGTTTTGATTTTATCAACAACCATTTTAGCCATTTCTTTAGCGATTAGGTGTTGAGTTGCAGGCGGACAGTTTTGAAGCATGTTCATTGCTGTTCTTAAAGTTGTATCAATATCGTACCAACGACCTTTTCTTTCATCTTCCAAACCTGAACCTACAGCGTTGATGATATCTTCTACTGCTTCAAATTTTTCATCTTCAATGTTGTGTTCGATGATAATTTTAATTAGGTTCAAAGCGATTTTAATTTGAGTTTCATCATCACTTTGTTCAAGAGTTGAAACTGCTTGTGATAATACTGGGTCTTTGTCATACCATCTACGATGTTGGTGGCTGTACTCTTCTTTCATCATAATTTTGTCTCCTTATATTAACTGATAATTGTTTTGTTTGTAGCCCCCTCATCCCTACTCTCTCCCGTTGGGCGAGGGCTGTGATTAACCTTGTTTGAATGTAACGCCTTTGTTTCCGCTTGGATATTCCCAGTCGATACACTTGTGCGTGCAAGCTATTCTGCAAGCTCCACATTCAAGACAGTTTTCAAAGTTTACTGTTAAATTTTTTTCTTTTTCATTCCATTCATAAACTTTTGCAGGACAAATTGTTGTGCAAATTTTTGTTTTGCATTTTTTACATTTTGCATTGTCCGGTTTTAGGTGTGAAATTTCATCAGGTTTATATTTAACTGTAAAAAGTTTATCGTCTAAAGTCATTTTATTAAAATACTCCATAATAATTTTATACCGCTGGTTGCATCTTTGAATAGTTCAAATATACTTCTTTGTTTAACAAAATCCGAAATAAATTTTCTAAATTTTTGGCGTTTGGGAATGCTGTCAACAGTTGTGAACATATTGAAAAATCCATTTATTTCTTTCATATAATAACCCATGAAAGATTCACTTCTTTTGTGAGCTTCGTCCATAAGGTTGCGGTATGTTTTTAAATCCTTCATAACAAAAGAATTTTCTAAATCTTCTTGATATTTTGCAAGCGCTTTTTCTGAAAAATCTTTTTGCCTAATTGCTGATAAAGCTGTTTCGCCTGCAATTTTTCCGCTAATCATTGCAAGGTTTGTGCCTTCCCAGTGCATATTGTTAACCATCATCGCTGCATCACCTGCGATTAGAACTCCGTTACCAAAAAGTTTTGGCAATTTCTTAAACCCGCCTTCAGGAATCAAGTGAGCTGAATACTCTAACAATTCACCATCTTTAATTAGTGGAGCGATTGTAGGGTGCTGTTTTAATTTGTCTAAAACTTCGTAAGGTTTTAATTCTTTTTCACAAAGTGCATCTAGTCCAATACCTAGTCCAATGCTTATTGAATCTTTGTTAGTGTAAAGAAATCCCAAACCTAGCATTCCTAACATAGGTCCACCAAAAATTTCGTAAATGCAACCTTCATCGTCAGAAAGGTTAAATCTTTCGTTGATAATTTGGGCATCAAGTTTGATAACTTCTTTGACACTTAACGCAACATCTTTTGGTTTAATTTCTTTTCTAAAGCCGATTTGTTTTGCAAGTAGTGAATTTACTCCGTCGGCAAGAATAACTATGTCTGCAAAATATTCTTCAAGTTCTGTTTTTACACCAATAATTTTTTCACCATCAAGTAGTAATTCTTTTACAACAGTTTCTTCAACTAAAATAACGCCTTCCTTTTTAGCTTGTTCCGCCATCCAACGGTCGAATTTTCCTCTAATTACGGAGTAGCTGACGTTGTCTTGAGTTTTGTGGCGATAAGAAATTACTGTAGAATCTTCTTCACCTAAAATTGCATATTTGTGTTCAATATTTAATCTTTCTAGTGGAGCTTCGTTTTCAAAATTTGGGAAAATTTCTCGTGTAGGTTGAGCATAAATAGCTCCACCAAAAACGTTTTTACTGCCAGCAAAGCTTCCTCTTTCTATTAAAACGACTTCGTGTCCAGCTCGTGCGATTGTTACTGCCGCAGAAATTCCCGCTGGTCCTGCGCCTACTACAATAACTTCTGTTTTATTATTTTTAGTGTTATCAGTCATAAAACTCCCTTGTGTAACCTCTTTTATGTTATGTCATTCTGGATTGGTTTCAGAATTAAAAATAAAAATCGTTGATTAGAGGTTGTTTCACATTAAAATTATACATCAAAATTTGTTCGTTGTAAAATATAGATATGAATGTAACGGCTGGAATTTTTAAAGGACAAAAAATATCTGCACCTGATGAAAAAATCACACGTCCAACATTGTCAAAAGTTAGGATGAGTGTTTTTAATACTTTGCAAGCCATGATTGATTTTGAAGAAAGTTCTTTTCTTGATATGTACGCAGGTTCGGGCATTATGGGATTGGAGGCTTTATCTAGAGGTTTCAAATTTGCTATGGCTTTTGAAAAACATCCTAAAGTTGCTTCTGTCATAAAAAATAATTATAAAAAATTTAATCCTCAACCGAAATTGATTTGTGGAGATGCTTTAAAATTGGTGGAAAAAGTTGATGAAAAATTTGATGTTATTTATATTGATCCACCATATTTTGATGGAGTTTATGAAAAAAGTTTAGATGCCGTAAAGTTTTGTGCTGACAGTATTGTAGTACTGGAGCATGTTGTTGAAGTTGATACAAATGGTTATGAAATTTTGAAACAAAAAAAATATGGTGATAAATATGTTACGTTTTTAAAAGCACAAGTATTGTAATTAGCATGTTCATGGTAATATCAGGTAAAACTGTTTAAACACAAAACCTAAATTTAAGGAGAAAGAAAATTATGAGCGAAAAACGCGTATGGTTATTCAGAGAAGGCGACGCTTCTATGAAAAATCTTTTAGGTGGAAAGGGTGCTAACTTGGCAGAAATGACTAATTTAGGCTTGCCAGTTCCTCCAGGTTTGACAATCACAACTGAAACTTGTATGGATTACATCAACAACGGCAACAAAATGCCTGCAGGTTTGATGGATGAAGTAAAAGCAGCTTTGAAAGAAGTTGAAGCTCAAAAAGGTCAAAAGTTTGGTGATGCGACAAATCCACTTTTAGTATCTGTACGTTCAGGTGCTAGAGTTTCAATGCCAGGTATGATGGAAACTATCCTTAACCTTGGTTTGAACGACCAAACTGTTGAAGCAATGATTAAATTGACTAACAACCCAAGATTCTGCTACGACTCTTACAGAAGATTCTTAACAATGTTTGGTTCAGTAGCTTGGGAAATGGATAGACAAAAATACTTTGAATCTGAATTAGAAAAAGTAAAAGAAAAAGAAGGCGTTAAACAAGATACAGAAATTTCTGCAGAAGGTTTAAAATCTCTTATTCCTGTATATAAAAGAATTATTAAAGAAGTTACAGGTAAAGAATTCCCACAAGATCCATATGTACAACTTCAAGAAGCTATTGAAGCAGTATTCAGATCTTGGAATATTCCACGTGCTGTTGCTTACAGAAACATGAACAAAATTGATCACAATTTCGGTACAGCAGTAAACGTTCAATCAATGGTATTTGGTAACATGGGTGACGATTGTGCAACTGGTGTATCATTTACTAGAAACCCTGCAACTGGTGAAAACAAATTCTATGGCGAATACTTAACAAATGCACAAGGTGAAGACGTTGTTGCTGGTATCAGAACACCAAAACCTATCGCTATGTTAGAAACAGAAATGCCTGACTTGTACAGACAATATGTTGATATCGCTAAAAAACTTGAACTTGGTTACAAAGATGTTCAAGATATGGAATTTACAATTGAAAAAGGTAAATTATATATTCTTCAAACTCG